>NZ_JAVQNR010000051.1:0-587038 GCF_031799005.1 Acinetobacter sp. V102_4
GCCATAGGCATGTTTCTAATGCGTTGCGAGCATTGATTGATATGATTCGTGCTGATCATTTCCCTTAAATTTAAGATTGTAGGGAAATTGATATATGGATAAATAATAAGCTTACATACCAATAATAATTTCTAACACACGTTTAATTTCGAATTTCAAGTTTTAGTTGACAAGACAACATTACAGGGTTAATTCTATTTGGCTAGTTCTTTTTTGGAACTTAAATAATTTCCACTAACTTAAAAGTCAATAATAGCTATTATGGAAGTTGTAGAAGTATTTAAGTTACTAATTATTTTATTAATTTTTATATAGGTAGTGTTTAAATGATAAAAACTTGTAGAGCTTCAACTTTTATACCTGCACCTATAGAACAAGTCTTTGATGTTTTTACTGATTATAAAACTTACCGTTTGTTATCTGGTGTAAAAAGCACACGAGTGCTACAAGTGGGACAATCAGACCAAAGCTATTCACTTGGCACTATCCGAGAATTGGATTTGGGGTTTGGTGTCTTTCATGAGCAAGTCATGGATGTAAATTATCCACATTATTGGGATTATAAATTTATCAAATGGCCGCTTTCCTTGAGCCATATTGGTGGTCGCATGTCATTTAAATCGGTAAAAGGTGGTACACAAATGACATGGGAGTCAACTATTGAAATGAAGGGGAAAGTGAGTTTTACATTACCATTGATTGCGTGGATAAGTGGATATGGTTTAAAGCTAATGTCGTTACAGATGAAAAAAATTATAGTTAAAAAGGCTAGATAGAAGAGAGTAAATATTTTAAAAAAGATAGGTTCGATCCTAGCTATAAAATATCTAGCAATGTGAATGTAGGAACTAGTGTAAAAGCCTTCTAGTGGGCTTTTACACTAGTTCTATAATGATTACTTATTATTTATTGATAGAAGAAAATTTCTAATATTATCGGCTAACACTTTTGGTTGACTCAACGGTGCCCAATGAGCTGCATTTACTGTCGACTCACTTGAGTTACTCGCCCAGTTTTTACTGTCATCAAAAAGATAGGGGGGTAAAAATGGGTCTCGTAATGCCATTAGTGTATGTACCGGCACATCTGTCATAATCTCTTTTGCGAATAGAACACGTTGTAGTAGGTTTGCGCGATAAATGCCTAAATACCGAATTGCATCTCCTTCAACGCCTATATTCTTTTGATAATGAACGTCGGACTCATAATAAGTAATCATCCATTTCATCATCAATGTTCCTAAGCCGCTGTACCATAATAATTCTGGAAGAATTGGTAGCGTAAAGAAGGTCATAAGGCTATTACGCCAGAGTTGAACAATGAGTTGCCATAAGTTTTTTGGTGTAGGTTTGAGCAAGCGTCTTCGTAGATATAGCCCAACTTGTTCTAAACTTGGCGACATGGTTGTAAATGAAGCAATTCGTTTTTTTCCTTCACTATCGCGAATAGCATCCCACCCATAAATGCCTCCCCAGTCATGTCCAACTAAATGTATTTTCTGATTTGGGCTTACAGCATCAATCACTGCATAGAGATCATTGACTAAATGCTCGAACTGGTAATGTTTATATCCTTTAATATGTGTCGATTCTGCGCATCCGCGCATGTCAAAAGCGACAACATAAAAGTCATTTTCGAGTTGTTTTGCCACCTTTTCCCAAAAGAGTGCCCGATCTGGAAATCCATGAGCAAATATTAGTATTTCGCGTGGATGCTCATGGGTTGGTTCGTCCCCCCAAGTATAAACAGCAATTTGAATATCGGTTGAGGATGAAACAAAGAAAGCTGGTTGCTGCATGTTTATTCTCCGATTAAATATTTAGTTATGTTCGCGGGTGGTTTGACCATAGATGACATGAAAAAAAGCGAGAAATAGTAAAGCAGTACTAAACCCAATAGGGATGACAAAGCCTTGGCCCGCCAAAATATATTCAATAGGAAGAGGAAGAAAACTGATGATGCTTATAGTTAGACAATAAAGCGTCGGAAACGGCAGTAAACACATAAGAAAAACCAAACTTTCTTTCATATATGCCCAATGCTTACGACGATTTGCAGTTAAAAAGAAAATGCCGAAAAAGATGAGTAAAGCACCATTTACGACATACATCGTTCCACCAGAAAACAGAACATTCTGTGGCATAAGACCGATGTTCCAGCCGAGGTAAAATGCAGAGCTCCCCGCTATGATTGTTAAAATCGCGATTAAGTTTGCTAAATGATGTTGCTGAAAAGGAGTGGTTGTAGATGGGCGGATTAGTAAATTTCTGAATAGGTATAGAGCCAAAGGCAAAGCTACAATGGTAGAAATAATAAAAGTTGTTTTGGCTATTGGATGAGATGATAAAACATTTGATTCTTGTGCAATGAAAGCGGCAGGGACAAGGTGTCTAGCAAAATCAAAGCTAGAGAAACCTTGACCAATTATATAGTAAGTAAAACTTATAATGCCTGAAACAATAGCTAAAGCATAAAGTATTGGTAACGCACGAACATAAATCTCACTACCACGAATAGCGATAGGATTAGGTTTACGTTGAGCCATTGGTCTCGCATATTGGCGATTAATTAGAATTAAACCATAGCCAATAAGCAAACTCTCTGGCAGCATTAACCCCATAGTGACCAGATTTAAAGTTTGCTGGTCTGTGTGTGGGAAAATTGCCGCGAGTATTGCCCAATCCCAGCGTAGCATAGGTGCAACCATTAAGCTGGAAAAAGACAACGCCATCCAAGCTTGATGCTCATAGATCTTACGCTTTTTAATTGCAAAAACAGCCATCGTGATTGCAATTAAAGAGAGTACACCAAATATCCATAGTCCAATCCATGCAACCAAATGATCATATATATGATGTGGCGCAGTATTGGCAAGATAAAGTAGGGATGCAATAACTGCTATGGGTACAGTAGCAATATATAAAACACCAATGAGTCGATGTACTTTTAAGTATTTTTTTCGGAAATAAGGCCAGAACTGTAAACCACCGAATAGCATGCAGACACTGCCAAAAAAAACATGAACGACCATGAGTCCTTTGTTGTAGCTCGACATTGTTGTGAAATACAGGCCTTGTTCCAGCAGTTTAGAATCAGCATAGTGTGAAACATTATGTAATTTTGATAATCCCCATATCTCAGTACTGATATGACGCATATTTTCTGGAGTTGGATCTGTACGTACAGTCTTAATTGCTTGCTCAATTTGTTCTGTAGTCAGTTTACCCATAAACCCATCTAAAAACCGACCTTTGCCTTCTTCTAGAGCAATCCAGCCCGCTATCATCATGCTAATAATGATGATAGATAGAAAGATTCCACCCGAAAGCTTTCCCAAAATAGATTCAACACCGCTTGTACTTTGAGTTGATTTCATCTTGTTGTTTTCCCTTTCGTGTATTTAAACAGATCTAGACCATCTGAATTTATTACTTTGATATGCTAAGTTCTAAAAAGGAACTTTATAATGTCTATTTTGACCAAATAAGTGATAAATTAGGCCAAAGTAATAAATAGACATTAGTGAAAGAACAGGGGAATAACCTTATTGTTCTCATTTATATGATGGGGAAATCGCAGGGTGGTTCTAGGGTTTTAGACTACTTTTAACTTATATCCGATTGGTTATCAAAGAGTTAGATGCGTAACGGAAGGCGCTGAACAATTTTAGTAAAGTTACCAGTCGTATTGGTCGTCAAGATGAACTAAAAAACTTAGCTATAAAGCTCCTAAACACGGGGCTTTTTCTTTTGATGGGGTGAAAAATTAAACTGACTTAAAGGTGGTCGTGATATGGTATAAGAGCACCTCCAATAATAAGGATTATATATGTCAGACAATTCAACAAAATGGCTTTGTGTGGGTGGTGTTCTAAGTGGCGAGTGGAGAGAGCAGCAATTAGAAGCTTTTGATGTTGATCCCAATGATTTAAATACTCATAGTTATGAACCAATGAAACTCATTAATCCTGTTACCAAGGCAGAACAGGATTTCTATGTATATACTGAGCTACAAGAACACGCATATGATAGGGCAATAAATTTTGCCTTATCCAAAAATCAATAAGATCAAGAGAGCACTTAGGTGCTCTTTTTATTGGGTGAAATTGATTGTACAAAGCAATTTGGAAACACCAGATGATCTTAAATATGCATTAGAGAAATGAGAGTTATGTTTAAATAGTAGATCTTATTACTGGTTATAAATGATGTTAAGCTTATAAGGTATAACTTTGACGAATAAAGAAAATCACATATTATGAAAGCTATTTTATTATTTTTGATTTTTGCCTTCTCAAATACCATTGTTTTTGCTGAAGATAAAAACGATTTAAATTCTGAACCGAAATATGCGTATGCTGAAGTTTTGATTGAGCTTTATAAAGATGGACGGCATGAGGAGTATTTAAAAAAAAGCAGTGGATTTAAACATTTAGATGAGAAAATACTTAAGGCTGTAAAGGAAGCCCATTTCAAGCCAATAACCAATAAAAATATAGACCGACTGTATCTAACGCAACCGTTTAAAATTGAACTTAGCGATACTGAAATTAAAAAGAATTAAAGCATTTTTTTATCTGAAGACATGACCTGTTAAATAATTTCTTAATTCCCAAGGACTCGCTTCTCAAGCATCTCCATAAAAGTTTTTAAAATAATATTGTGGTTCTTGCCTTTGTGAGTAATTAAGCAAATAGGGGTGCTGTAATGCATTTTTTCCTTTGAAACAGCTTGCATAAAGCCATCTTCAACCCATTTCTTTGCGTAGTGGTCGGGTAAAAAGCCTAGAAATTTTCCAGTTAAAATCAAAAATGCAATTCCTTCACGGTCACTTGCAGTCGCTTTACACTCTAAAAGCTGGTGCAACTTTGCTGCTTCTGGAGTGATGGCGTAATTGGGGAGTACGGCTTGCCAGGTTTTTAACTCATCTAAATTGAGGTTGCTACATTGGTTGAACAGTGGATGGTTTTTACCGCAATACAAAAATGAGCTTTCACTATATAAATCAAAATAATCTAGACCAGACAAAGGGGTAACAAGGGGAATTGCTCCCGCATGCAAACGGTTATCTAGCACACGGCATTCAATATCTGAAAGTGTACTCATACTAATGTTAATAATCACTTCAGAATGTTCTTCGGCAAGTTGTGCCAGCGTATTGGTAATGTAGCCACTTGGCATGGTCACAAGGTTGTTAATAATACCTATATTAAATTCACCCTTTAGACGGTTATGCATTTGATTAACTTTAGAGCGAAAGTCTTCGATAGATGCGGTGAGCACTTCTATATATTCTAAAATTTCCCGTCCTTCATCAGTCAATGCAAACCCTGCACGGCCACGCTGGCATAGTCGAATGCCCAGACGATTTTCTAAATCACTCATATGCAGACTAATGGCAGAACGGCTAATGCCAAGAATACTTTCGGCAGATGTAAAACTATGGCAGTCACAAACTGTTTTAAATATTTTAAGTAATTTAATATCAAAATCAGTCACTTGATTTAATTTTTTGGGTTTCATTTAGTTTCGTTTTTTTAAATCTAAACTCAAGATAATTTGAATTTATCAAAACTATATCGCTATGTACACTCAAAAAATAGCCTCAAAACAAGAAGAGTGATTATGTTTGATATCGACAAATTAACTGATGGTGATTCTGCATCGGAAACCGTTCAATCAAATGCTCAGATGAGCTTAAATTATCAAGCGCATTGGATGCCATTTTCTGCAAATCGTAATTTTCATAAAGATCCGCGCATGATTGTTGGTGCTAAAGGATCTTATTTAATTGATAGTGCAGGCCGCGAAGTCTACGACTCTTTGTCGGGCCTTTGGACTTGTGGTGCAGGACATACACTTCCTGAAATTCAGCAAGCCGTAAGTACTCAGTTGGCTAAGCTGGATTACTCCCCAGCATTTCAGTTTGGTCATCCATTGTCGTTTCAATTAGCTGAACGAATTATTCAGCATATGCCTGAAAAATTGCAGCATGTGTTCTTTACCGACTCAGGTTCAGAGTCTGCCGACACCGCAATTAAAATGGCGCGTGCCTATTGGCGCATTAAAGGTAAACCAAGCAAAACCAAGCTGATTGGGCGCGCCCGTGGGTACCATGGGGTCAACGTTGCAGGGACAAGTCTTGGTGGTATCGGTGGCAACCGAAAGATGTTTGGTCAGCTCATGGATGTAGACCATTTGCCCCACACCTTACAGCCAGATTTAAGTTTTACCAAAGGCTGTGCTGAAACAGGTGGTGTAGAGCTTGCCAATGAAATGCTTAAGTTAATTGAGCTACATGATGCATCGAATATTGCCGCAGTTATTGTAGAACCCGTTTCTGGTTCGGCAGGTTGCATTGTACCACCGACTGGTTATTTAAAACGCTTAAGAGAAATCTGTGATCAACACGATATCTTGCTGATTTTTGATGAAGTCATTACTGGTTTTGGGCGAATGGGTAAATGGACAGCTTCAGAATATTTTGATGTTACGCCAGATATTTTAAATTTTGCCAAACAAATTACCAACGGCGCTATTCCACTTGGTGGTGTGGTCGCAAGTCATGAAATTTATGATGCCTTTATGCAGCAAGATTTACCTGAACATGCGGTTGAATTTACCCATGGTTATACCTATTCGGCGCATCCAGTAGCTTGTGCGGCTGCTTTAGCAACGCTCGATGTTTTAGAGAAGAAAAATTTAATTCATCAATCGGCTGCATTGGCTCCAAGTTTTGAAAAACTTTTACATGAGTTAAAAGGCGCTCCAAACATTCTTGATATACGCAACTGTGGGCTTATTGGTGCTGTGCAATTAGCACCACGTGATGGTGATGCGACGATTCGTGGTTTTGAAATTGGCATGCAACTTTGGAAAGCAGGTTTCTATGTACGTTTTGGCGGCGACACGCTTCAGTTTGGCCCAATGTTTAATAGCACAGAGGCTGAGTTGCAACGACTCATGAATGCCGTGGGTGAGGCAATTTATCAAGTCAAATAACACTGATCGACTTAAAACTTAATTGGACAAGATGAATAGACACAAGGAATAAAGATGAACACTTTAGAGAATTTTGACAGCAACGCGATTGCCAACACAGACACAGATTCAAGTCAGCAAGCCGTTAAAGTAGTCGGGCATTTTATTGATGGTGGCCTCGTAACCAAAACTACCAAGAAACAGCCGGTTTATAACCCAGCGACTGGTAAGAGTACTAAAGATGTTGCACTTGCAGACGCAGAGCTAGTGAATCAAGTGGTTCAAATAGCAGAGCAAGCTTTTCCAGCATGGCGTGATACACCAGTGATTAAACGTGCGCGTGTGATGTTTAAATTTAAGCAATTACTCGAAGAAAATGCTGACAAGCTTTGCCAGCTAATTGGTGAAGAACACGGAAAAATTTGCCACGATGCTAAAGGTGAATTACAACGTGGCATTGAAAACGTTGAATATGCATGTGGTGCGCCTGAGTTTTTAAAAGGCGAATATTCAAAAAATGTGGGTCCAGATATTGATTCGTGGAGTGAGTTCCAGCCGCTAGGTGTGGTTGCAGGTGTTACGCCTTTTAACTTTCCTGCAATGGTTCCGTTGTGGATGTTCCCAATGGCAATCGTTTGCGGTAACTGTTTTATTTTAAAACCTTCGGAAAAAGCGCCTTCTGCCGCTTTATTTTTAGCGGAGCTTTTAAAACAAGCTGGCTTGCCTGATGGTGTTTTTAGCGTTGTAAATGGTGATAAAGAAGCAGTTGATACGTTGCTACATCATCCTAAAATTCAGGCGGTTAGTTTTGTTGGATCTACGCCTATTGCAGAGTACATATACCGTACAGCAACGGCGAGTGGTAAGCGCTGTCAAGCTTTAGGCGGAGCAAAGAATCATGCGATTATTATGCCTGATGCCGATATTGATAACGTCGTGACTTCTTTGTTAGGTGCGGCATTTGGCTCATCTGGCGAACGTTGTATGGCACTGTCTGTTGCTGTTGCCATTGGTGATGAAGTTGCAGATGTTGTGATTGAAAAATTAAAACAAGAAATGAAGCAGTTGAAGTTTGGTCACTATGCAGATGAGCGTAATGACTTCGGACCGCTCATTACGCAAGCACATAAAGACAAAGTACAAGCTTTTATTCAAAGTGCCGAGCAACAAGGTGCTAAAATTGTTGTGGATGGTCGTGATGCAAAGCCGACAGGTTATGAGAAAGGTTTTTTTGTTGGGCCAACTTTAATTGACCAAGTTTCACCAGACATGACAAGTTACCAGCAAGAAATATTTGGTCCTGTTTTACAGGTCATTCGTGTCCAAACCATGCAAGATGCAATGCAACTGATTAATGACCATGAATATGGTAATGGAACGTGTATCTACACTCGTGATGGTGAAGCAGCACGTTATTTTACCAGCAATATTCAAGTGGGGATGGTCGGGGTCAATGTGCCATTACCTGTGCCAGTTGCATACCACAGTTTTGGTGGATGGAAACGTTCATTGTTTGGTGATCTATATGCCTATGGTCCAGATGGTGTACGTTTTTATACACGCCGTAAAACCATTACCCAGCGTTGGCCTTCGACGCAAGTCCGTGAATCCAAACAGTTCGCTATGCCTACATTAAATTGATGAATAAAAGGGAAAACTCTGATTTTCCCTTTTTTGTTTCGTACAAGTTGGAGAAGTACATTTTTAAGACGGTTTTAAAATCAGTTTGTCAATTTGAAGGAATCGAATATGAACAATGATAAAACAACAAAATTAGGTGAAGGACTTTCTAATCGACATGTCACCATGATCAGTATTGGTGGCGTTATTGGTGCGGGTTTATTTGTAGGCTCTTCTGCGGCAATTGCAAAAGCAGGCCCAGCCGCCGTACTCGCTTATATAATTACAAGTATTTTAGTTTTTCTGGTCATGCGCATGCTAGGCGAAATGGCTGTAGCACAACCAGATACAGGTTCATTTTCTACATATGCCCGTAAAGCAATCGGCCCTTGGGCTGGGTTTACCATCGGATGGTTATATTGGTGGTTTTGGGTACTGGTTATTCCAATTGAAGCGATTGCTGGAGCTGAAATTTTGCATGCTTGGTTCCCGCAAATTTCTAGTGCTGTTTATGCGTTTGCCTTTATTATTTTACTCAGCTTAGCCAATTTTTTTAGTACCAAAAGTTTTGGTGAGTTTGAGTTTTGGTTTGCACTCATTAAAGTCGTTGCGATTGTAGTATTTATTATTATCGGGGCAATGGCTGTATTTGGAATGTGGCCTTTAGCAACAAATGTGAGTGGTGTCGGCAATCTGTTTTCAAATGGTGGTTTTATGCCACATGGTATGGGCGGTGTTTTATCGGCAATTTTAATCTCGGCGTTTTCATTTTTTGGAATAGAGATTCTTTCAATTGCTGCGGCAGAATCTAAAAATCCTGAAGAAAAAATTAAACGTGCGACCAATTTGGTGCTCTACCGAATTATTTTATTCTTTGTTGTTTCTATTTTTCTTGCAGTTGCTTTGGTTGATTGGCGTTCACCAGACTTACAAAAATTTGGCACCTTTCAGTTTGTCTTAATGAGCCTGAATGTTCCTGAAACTAAACTGATTATGGATGCTGTCGTTTTTATTGCAGTTGCAAGCTGTATGAATGCCGCAGTTTACACTTCATCTCGCATGTTATTTGCCTTAGGTACACGTCAGGAAGCACCGAGAGTTGTGACAAAAATTAATGGAGCAGGTGTACCGACTTCGGCTGTGTTTTTATCTACGTTGATTGGTGTAGTGTGCTGCGCTGTAAACTACATGTTTCCAGGCCAAGTCTTTGGGTTCTTGCTCTCAACCACAGGCTCAATTGCTTTACTGGTTTATTTGGTGATTGCATTTTCACAATTGCGGTTAAGACATAAATGGGAAAAAGAGGGTACAACTGTATCTTTTAAAATGTGGTTGTTCCCATGGTTAACTTGGTTTGTGATTTTAGTCATTATGACCGTTTTAGGTTATATGTTCTTATCACCAGCCTATAGTTATGAAACCACTTTATCTTTGGGCGTAACTTTAGTGGTGGTCATTTGCGGGTTGTTTGTCACGCGAAAGCGTAAAGCAACCAGAGCGGTTGCCATGAACTTAGACTAATTAAAAAAAGAGTTTATAAAGACTTTGTGTAGTGAAATTTTATTTATCTATGCAAAGTCTTTTTATTTTTATTAGATTTTTAATGGTGCCTGTTAAATTTTCTATTCAGAAAAAAGTTCAAAACATACTCTTCTTAACCATTGGTTGCTAGGTGTTTGATGAACTCGTGCATGCCAATGCTGCTTTACGCTATAAGTCGGAAAATGATAAGGAGGTTCTAAAACTTTTAAGCCACCTCTGACTAAAAGCACCTGACTTAAATAATGAGGAATAGTTGCAATCGCGTCGGTGTCTTGAACAACCAAGCCAACCCCTAAATAGCTTGGCAAACGAACCAGAATATTTCGGTTTACTCCTAGTTTTTGTAACTCATGCTCCAGCACGTAGTGTCCACCCGTTGCAAAAATATCGACATGTAGCTCTTGGCGAAATTCCTGTTCTGAAAGCGTTGTGCCTGTAAGCCTTGGGTGTTCTTTACTGGCAATACAAATATAACGTTGCTGGAAAAGTGTTTGCTGATAAAAACCTGCTTCAAGTTGAGGCAAAAAACCAATGGCTAAATCAATGTCTCCATTTGACATCATTACTGGCGTATTGGCATCAATTGGGACAATTTCTAGGCGAATATTGGGGGCATGGGCACGTAAATAATTGATCAGTTTAGGTAATAAAACCAGATGGCTAATATCAGTCATGCTGATTTTAAATTGATAATTTGAAGTCTGTGGATCAAATTCAATATTGTAGTTTTGAACCAGTTTTAGTCGGTTCAGAATTTCTACAACCAGTGGATATATTTGTTTAGATAACTCAGTAGGTTGCATTTTATTTTCAATACGGACAAAAAGTGGGTCCTGAAAATGCTCACGTAATTTATTTAACGCAATACTTAAAGTCGGTTGTCCAATTTCAAGCTGTTCGGCAGCTTTAGACACACTGCTATGTTTATAAATTTCAAAGAAAATTTGTAAAAGCCGAGTATCAAGATCAAACACTTTAATTTCCTTGTATTGATTTTATCAATACAGACTATTGTTTTTTGTGCATGGATTCAACAATTTTCGATTGTTACATTGATGATCAAGGAAGAATAGGCCGTAAAAGTACAAAGCATTCTTGTACAAATTGGCCTTAAATAGAGGATCTTAAATGGAACAGTTAGCAACACTAGATGACTTGCCGAAACGTTATCTTGGTCAACTTGAAGAATCAAATTTGGTCCCTTTATGGCCAAGTTTACGCAATGTATTACCTCCGCATAAACCGATGCCGCAGACCATAGCAACCGCTTGGTATTTTCAGAATATTAAACCTTTATTGCTCGAAGCAGGTGAGTTAACACCAATTGAAAAAGCTGAACGCCGTGTATTGGTTTTAGCAAATCCCGGACATGGTCTGGAAAATATGAAAGCCAGTTCGGTCATGTATCTTGGTATGCAGCTTTTATTGCCAAAAGAATGGGCGCCATCGCATCGACATACCCCAAATGCAGTGCGTCTGATTGTTGAGGGTGAAGGTGCGTATACAACTGTTGAAGGTCAAAAATGCATGATGGAGCATGGAGATTTAATCCTTACGCCATCAGGGCTTTGGCATGAACATGGACATGATGGCGATGAGCCTGTGATCTGGTTAGATGTGCTGGATTTACCTTTGGTTTATTACATGGAAGCTTCTTATGTACAACCGGGCGAAATCCAAAAAGTGACCAGCACTGGAAATACTCATCATTATGGCACTGGCATTGTACCAACTGCACATTTTACCCGTGAAAATGCCTCGTATCCGATCATGCGCTACTCTTGGAAAGAAACCAAAAAAGTTTTGCATGCGCTTGCAGATGATAAAAACCATCAAGCACCAATTCAGGTGACTTACATCAATCCTGAAACTGGTGATGACTGCCAAAATATTATTGGTTACTCAGCTTTAATGCTCAGACCAAATGAAATATTACAGCTCCAACCGCGCTCTACTGCCCAAATTTTTCATGTGATTGACGGTCAGCTCCAAGTCAAAATTGATCAGAAAGATTTCAATTTAAATAAAGCTGATACAACATGTGCGCCATGTTTTGCTCATATTGATTTAATCAATACCTCAGATCAACCATGTTATTTGTTTATTGCAGATGAAGCGCCCTTACAACGGAAACTGGGTTTGTACTCTGTGCGTGAGCGCCAGTAAATAGAATATTTTATAAGGATATAAATCATGTCAAATACTCAACAACCGATATTAATTGCTGGTGGTGGCATTGGCGGGTTTGCAGCTGCACTCGCTTTGGCAAAACAAGGCTTTAAGGTACAGGTTTTTGAACAAGCCCCTGAAATTGGTGAGATCGGTGCAGGTATTCAACTAGGCCCAAATGCTTTCCATGCCTTTGATGCGCTAGGAATTGGTGAGATTGCTCGCAGTAAAGCAGTCTATACCGATTATATGGTTATGCATGATGCGATTGATGAATATCAGGTCGGCAAAATTCCAACCGATGAAAAGTTTCGTGAACGTTTTGGTAACCCATATGCGGTGATTCACCGGGCCGATATTCATGGTTCATTGGTTGAAGGCGCTAAAAAATACGGCAACTTGGAAATTATCACTAATTGTCATATTCAAAAAGTTGACCAAGATGATGATGGCGTAACGATTACCGATCAAAACGGGAAACAATATCATGGTCAGGCACTTATCGGTGCTGACGGTGTTAAATCTGTTGTGCGTGACACCTACGTTGGTGACCCTGCATTGGTTACAGGTCATGTGGTTTACCGTGCTGTTGTACCTGAAAGCGAGTTTCCTGAAGATTTGAAATGGAATGCAGCCAGTATCTGGGTAGGGCCAAATTGTCACCTTGTGCATTATCCACTGCGCGGTGGAAAGGAATATAACGTTGTGGTGACGTTCCATAGCCGTGAGCAAGAACAGTGGGGCGTAACCGATGGTTCTAAAGAAGAAGTGCTGTCTTATTTTCAAGGAATTTGTTCGAAAGCTCGTCAATTGATTGAGTTACCTAAAAGCTGGCGCCGCTGGGCAACCGCAGACCGTGAACCGATTGAAACATGGACTTTTGGCCGTGTGACATTACTTGGTGATGCAGCACATCCAACCACGCAATATATGGCGCAAGGTGCATGTATGGCGATGGAAGACGCCGTAACTTTAGGTGAAGCGTTACGTGTTACCGACCATGACATTTTAAAAGCTTTTGATATTTACCAAAAAGCACGTGTGGCACGTACAGCGCGTATTGTTTTGTCTTCACGTGAAATGGGCAAAATTTACCATGCCAAAGGTGTGCAACGCTTGGTTCGCAATGATTTGTGGCGTGGACGTCCTACTGAACGTTTTTATGATGCAATGGAGTGGTTGTATGGCTGGAATGTCAATAACTGCCTTGATGCAGTAAAAAACTATCAAGGGAATGTGGCATGAAACTTTATAGCTTTTTCCGTAGCGGTACATCGCATCGAACTCGCATTGTGTTGAATTTCAAGGGTTTGGCTTATGAAGCGGCTTATATATCGCTCGCTAAAAACGAACACCATCAAGCTGCTTTTAAAGCTTTAAATCCGCAAGGATTTGTACCAGTAATTGAAACTGAATCGGGGAACTTGTTGCAAAGTCCAGCCATTATCGAATGGCTAGAAGAACAATATCCCGAACCCACTTTATTGCCTACAGATGCATTAGGTCGTGAAAAAGTCCGTGCCATTGCTGCTTTAGTTGGATGCGATGTTCACCCCTTAAACAACAAGCGTGTTCTTGAATATTTACGCCAGAACTTAGGGCTGGATGATGCACAAATCAACGCATGGTGTGCCAAGTGGATTCAGGATGGATTTGCAGCTTTAGAGCATATTTTGGAACAAGACCAGAATCGCGAAAAGTTCTGCTATGGCAAGCAACCGACCATTGCAGATGCCTATTTAGTTCCACAAGTAGTTTCTGCTGAGCGTTTTAAAGTCGATTTGTCGGCTTATCCAAACATTAATGAAATTTACCAACATTGCATGACCTTAGAAGCATTTCAAAGAGCCGCACCTGAACAGCAGGCTGATGCATTTTGAGTTGTGATTAATTAATAGAAGGAATTTATATATGTCATTTATTTTTGAACCAATGACCACGGCTGGTCTATTTATTCACGGCTCAGAGCATAAATTTCCGGTACGCCGTGTGTATTGTGTGGGCCGTAACTATGCTGCTCATGCACGTGAAATGGGTTTTGACCCAGACCGTGAACCACCATTTTTCTTTTGTAAGCCAAATGATCTTGAGTCGGTTGTTCCGGTAAATACAGATGCGGTTGATATTCCATACCCATCTGAAACTTCAAATTTTCATTATGAAATTGAGTTGGTCGTTGCAATTGGTAAAGATGCCAAAAATGTCTCGGTTGAGGATGCAGTGAATTATATCTATGGCTATGCCGTTGGTTTAGATATGACACGCCGTGACTTACAGATGGCAATGCGTGAAAAAGGCCGCCCATGGGAAATTGGTAAAGCTTTTGATTTTTCTGCACCAGTTGGCCCAATTCATCCGATTACTCAAACGGGTGAAATCACTAATGCCGATATTCATTTAACGGTAAATGGTAAAACCGAACAGCACAGCGATGTCAGTCACCTGATTTGGTCTGTGGCTGAAACGATTGCCAATTTATCTACGCTATTTGAACTAAAAGCAGGTGATTTGATTTTTACAGGAACTCCAGAAGGCGTGGGTGCTGTAGTGAAAGGTGATGTTATGCGTGCAGACATTACCGGACTGACTGGAATTACGGTGAATGTGAAATAAATCAAATTGAACTGATTTATGGAAATAGGTGCTCAACCTAAATAAAAAATACAGTTGGGCACCTTTGCTAAGGATTGCATATACGCCAATGTATTGGCGAAAGGAGCTCTCATGTCTCAAAATTCTATAGACGTACAAAGTTTCATTGATGAAATACCGCTATCGTCTTTGCAAAAATTAATCATGTGGTTGTGTTTTTTGATTGTTGCGATTGATGGTTTCGATACCGCAGCAGTTGGGTTTATTGCACCTGCTTTAAAGGCAGAATGGGGGTTGCAAGCAACCGATTTGGCACCTTTATTTGGCGCTGGTTTATTTGGACTGATGGCCGGCGCACTCATTTTTGGGCCGTTATCCGATAAATTAGGCCGTAAACCGATTTTGATTGGTTCGGTCATTATGTTTGGAATTGCCAGTGTTTTTGCTTCTTTTTCAGCAGATTTACAAACCCTGATTATTTGGAGATTTCTCACCGGATTGGGCTTAGGTGGGGCTTTACCCAATGCAATTACTTTAACCTCTGAATATGCGCCTACATCTCGTCGGTCTAATCTTGTAACCATGATGTTCTGTGGCTTTACAGTGGGTTCTGCTCTTGGTGGTATTTTTTCGGCTCAGCTACTTCCTCATATTGGTTGGCACGGGATTTTGCTCATTGGGGGAGTGTTGCCTTTAGCGACTGTACCTTTCTTATATTTTTTATTACCTGAATCTATTCGATTTTTAGTGCTTAAAAAGAAGGGCACCGAAAAAATTGAAAAGATTATTCACCGTATTGCACCGCATTTAAATAGCACACCGACTTTGGTGCCAACAGTTAATGAAGTCGAAAAATCAAGTTTGAAAGATTTGTTCAATAAAGGCTTTGCTTTGGGCACTTTTTTGATTTGGTTTACCTTTTTTATGAGCCTTCTCATTATTTATATGATTTCAAGTTGGATGCCTACTTTATTGACCAATGAGGGCTTTAATTTATCCAACGCGTCATGGCTGACTTCAATTTTCCAAATAGGTGGAACCATTGGTGCCATTGTTTTAGGCCTACTGATGGATAAGATGGATGCAACCAAAATTTTAAGTACGGCTTATGTTTTTGGTGGTTTTTTCCTGATTTGTTTAGGGTTTGGAATTGAACAGGCAAATACGGTTTTATTGATGTTTGCCATGTTTGGGGTAGGTGCAGGAATTAGTGGTTCGCAAGTAGGAGCAAACGCTTTTGCATCTAGTTTTTATCCAACACATTGCCGTGCAACAGGGGTAAGTTGGGCTAATGCGGTAGGGCGCTCAGGGTCGATTGTGGGATCAATTATGGGTGGCTGGTTAATGTCATTAAATCTCTCCAGTTTTGAAATTTTAAGTATTTTAGCGATACCTGCATTTTGTGCCGCGGTTTCGTTGTTACTCATTAAACGTTTAAAGAAAAATCAGTCTCAAGTTTTAGTCGCTTCAAATTGAGACAACACGATTCCACCGAACAAATATATGTCTGTGCCAAAGGATGGCTCAGACAATAGTTAAAGGATGATTTGTTTCATGAAATATTTAAAAAACGAATATTTAAAGTTTTCTACTCTTTTATTTATCTGTAGTGGTCATTCATTATTGTGGGCAGCAGATACCACTCAACAAAGCGAAGATGAATGGAAGTTCACGCTAAAGAATGCTTATATCAATCGTAATTTTGATAATGATGCACTCAAAGACACAGGCAGCTGGTCTCAGGCAGCGTCATTATTTTATAAATCGAAAATGCATGACACCCCACTGCAAATTGCAGACAATCCGATTACGATTGGTGCCGATGCTTCTGTTCAATACGCCGTGCGCTTAAGTTCAGACAAACACGTCGCTGATACAGTTTTGCCTTTTAATAAAGAAACACAATCTCAAGCATCCGACTTCTTAAAATATGGTGCAACTTTAAAACTCGGTTATGACAAAACCCTTTTAAGTGTGGGTGAGCTTTGGTTAGACCTGCCTGTAACGGCTGTCGATGCGAGCCGACAATTACTTGCCTCTTATTGGGGAACCAATCTTAAATCGCAACTTTCAGATCAGCTTTATACTGAAATTGGCCGAGTGGAAAAAGTCTCTCCACGAAATGAAGAAGACTTTAAAAAGTTTTCATTTACGGCAAATGGAATTACCAAAGAATCTGATGGCCTGAACTACATAGATCTGCGCTATCAATTTACGGCGTCACTCAAGGGCGAATACTACTTTGGTAACTTGGAAGACCTCTACAACAAGCACTATGTAGGGCTTGAGCACAATTGGAAACAACCTAACTTTGCTCTCACCTCTAAGTTTAAATACTTCAATGCAAAAGATGATGGCAACACTTTTGATATTGCTGCGCAAAACATTGGAGTGCTGGAAACTGTTAAAGTAAAAAACCATACTTTCGGCTTGGGCTACCAACAAATCATGGGTGAGTCAGCTTACCCATTACCGGATGGTTTCTTACCAGAAACCTATTTCATTAACTGGAATGCTACTGGTTTCTTTAAAGAAGACGAAAAGTCTTACCATGTGATGTACGGCTATGACTTTAAAAACTATGTACCTGGTTTAAACGCAATGGTGAAATATGTGTATGGCCATGACTTTAAAGCAGCCAATGGTGAGAAAAACCACGAAACTGAGTCGAACGTGATTTTAAACTATGCGTTTCAGCAGCCGTTCTTAAAAGGTGTTGCTCTGCAATACATTCGCATTGATTACAACGTCAAACATGGTAATGACTTTGGTGAAGATCGCTTGTTTGTAAACTACACCAAAAAGTTTTAAAGACTTTTTAAAACGCATCATTAAAAAAGAGACCGTAAATGGTCTCTTTTTTCTCTCATGCTCCAAGATCTAAATTACCTATTTTTAGTAGTATCCACAGAAACTAAAACCGATAAACCAGGACGTAATAATTTAACGTCTTTTTGATTTTCAATAAGCTTGATTCGTAAAGGTAGACGCTGAACAATCTTGGTAAAGTTACCAGTTGCATTGGTCGCAGAAATTGGTGAGAAAAATGCGCCAGTAGATGGAGAGAAGCTGTCTACCACGCCTTTTAGCTCAACGTTATAAGCATCTACATAGACATTAACAGGTTGTCCGATCTTAATCTGTCTTAACTCAATTTCTCGAAAGTTTGCTTCTACGTAGACTTGATTTAAAGGTACGACAACCATTAATGGATTACCAGCACCAACGAAGTTACCGACGTTGGCAGACTTCTGACCAATCATGCCATCAATAGGCGCACGAACCTCGGTATAGCTCAAATTCAGTTTTGCTTTATCAAGGGCAGCCTGTGCCTGTTTAAGGGCAGCTTGTTTGGCTTGTACCTGAATCTTGTATTGGTTTAATTGATATTGCGCATCGATTACTTTTTCTTTACTGCTGTCTAAGTCAGCATATTGTTCAGTCAATGTGGTTTTTGACTGCTGTGTAATTAATCTAGATTCGGCACCAAGTGCCTGTAATTGTTCATAACGTGCCGTATTATCTTTTGTGAGTTTGATTCCAGCTTCTACTTTTCTTAGCTGTGCTTCAGTTTCTCGAATAACAGTGGGTTGTCTATCAACTGCCAGCCTCGCTTCACTCACGTCAGCTTGTGCTTTTGCATAATTCGATTCAGCTTCAGCCAAAGCAGCTTGATAATCGCGTGCATCAATCCGTGCTAAAAGTTGTCCTTTTTTTACAGTCTGATGATCTTTAATATAAATTTCTTCAATATTGCCAGACACTTTAGGGGCAATGGTTGAGTACTCTACATCCACTCGTGCATCGTCTGTTTCAACAATTGAAGAAGGTAAAAATATAAGTTTTAAAACCCATAAAATGGATGCTAAAACAATAATAAATGCGATAACCATAACCCAATGCTTTTTAAGATATTGCACCTTTGTTAACTTGGGTGGTTCGATGTTGGTGGTATCTTGGGCTTCGAGAGTACTCATAAAGATTTTCCTGAGTTATGACTATTCATTAACTTAATGAGAGCAATACGTGGCGGATAGGTTCTAACGGGCAAAATCAGCATAACGATCAATAAAAACGCAGCCAATCCCGCTAAAATCAGATATTGATCGCTAATGACTAAAACAGATTGCTGCGCTTGAATCGCAGAATTTAGAGCTGATAAACCACCTGAAACACGTTCTGCGCCATTTTCAGTCAGTACAGGTGGGGTCAGAGGGTTAATAACAGGGCCTTGAATATTTTGGAAAACATGTTGGGCTGTATTTTCAATCAGTCGTGTTGAATGATATTCACCGCGTACACGGTTCACCCAATCCAAAATACAAACACCAAGTACGCCACTAATGGCACGCGGAGTATTAATCATTGGTGAAGCGTAAATTGCCATGGTTGGATGTACGCTGTTTGTACCCATCATGAGCAACGAGAGCACTACACAGGTTTGCCCTAAACATGAAATCGCGTGCCAAAAATAAAATTGATCTTGATTCCATGTGGTGTCGAGTTGACTTGCACCTAAACAGCCTGCGATTACTAGAAGCAAACCAAAGCCATGCACATATCGACTATCGACCCAAGCTTGATTTAAAAGCTTAACGACAATAGGAATATAGATAAATTGCAATGCCGCAATTTGTAAACCAATCCACATGGTTTGGGTAGGTTTATAGCCGTGTACAGCACTTAGGTAATTGAGTGGTAATGTACTTGTCGACATCCCAATAATCACAAAGCAAAACAGTGCAAAGATAGCGTAAGCAAAATTTCGTATTTCGAGCATTTGCGGTTTAATTAATGGGGATGGAGAACGCCATTCATGTATCAAAAATAACGGTAAAGTGATAGCACTTGTTAAAGCCAATACACAAATTAATTTGGAATGGAACCAATCTAGATGATTGCCATGCAATAACATGGTGCTCAGGCTTGCCAAACTAATGATGGCTAAAATAGCGCCTGTCCAATCGTAAGTCTTTATTCTTGAATAATTTAAAGGGTCTTGGGGAATACCAAAATAAACCAACGCAGCACTTAAGGCACAAAACGGAATGGTTTGAAAGAAAATCATCTTCCAGCCAATCACATCTAAATAAAAGGCAGAAAGCGCAGCACTTAAGTTGGGAAAGAAAGTCGCAGTTAATGCGTAGCAGGCTAGACCCCATAGTCGAATATCTGGCCCCAAAAATCTAAGCGCACATGCCATGAGCAAAGGAATGGTTAAACCATTAGCTAGACCTTGTAGGGCGCGTAATAAATAAAATATTTCGATATTTGGACTAAAAGGAATTAAAACACTAGAGAAGAGGCAAAGCCCTATGGCAAAAAGAAGAACTCTTCGCATAGAAAAAATGACCGCCCAACTGGTAGAAAGTATCATTCCAATAATCATGGCACTGGCATAAATACTGTTGACCCAATAACCGGAGTCAACACTAATTCCCATAGCTCCACGTATGTCGACTAAGGTAAGGCTGGTAATTCGGTTATTAAATTCAACAGTCATTGCAGCAAATATTGCACCTGCTAAACCGATGAGTGGCTTTGTATTCATCTTTTACCTTAAATCTTAAACATCAATTCATTGCACGGAGTAGATATTGCAATTAACTGTACCGATCGGTACTCTACTCTTTAATTAAATTTACGTCAATTCTCGATTTTGAACTTTTCGATGAGTTACACTACAAACGAAGTCGCTAAAATTGTTATAAGGTCACTATGTCTGGTTCAACTAAAGCTAATGAAAAAGATCAAAAAATTCTGGATGCAGCAACAAAATTTTTTCTGACTCATGGTTTTAGTGGCACCACAACAGATATGATTCAAAAAGAGGCGGGTGTTTCAAAAGCAACCATGTATGGCTGTTATAAAAATAAAGAAGTGATGTTTGCTGCTGTGATTGAACGACAATGCACGAACATGCAGGAGCAAATTATATTAGTCGAGACAAAAGCCGAAAACCTACGTTCTGCTTTAACTGAAATGGGGAAAACCTATCTGTGTTTTATATTATCGCATTCAGGTTTGGCTTTTTTTAGAGTATGTATTGCAGAAGCAGTCAGGTTTCCAGAGTTATCTGAAAAATTCTTTCAAGTTGGCCCAGAACGTCTTGCTCATATTATTGCGGGTTATCTTGAAAAATCAGCCAAAAATGGTGAAATTGAATTAGAGTCTTCTGCTGATATCGCAGCGAATATATTTTTAGCATTACTACGAAGTGATGCTCATCTTAAGTGTCTTACACATCCTAATTACATCATATCAGATAGTGAAATTAGTTCTTGGGTTGAATATGCAGTTGGTTTTTTTCTGAAAAATATCAATTACAATGAGAAGTTAAAATAATTTTATCAGTACTTCTGGTCGCAAAATTGGCAAGTTCTTTTCTTTATTTAAAAAGCCTAGCAATGGTTTTCCCATTGTGACTCGTCCAGAAAATTGAAAATATCCAAGATAGAGACCCATAGGAAATTCAAGCTAAAGTATCCTTTAGCAATGATTTCAACCTAGCAGCACTTGATAGAACCTGACAATCAAGTGCTGTATTTTTAACTTTATATAAACCAAATTATTCGATGTGCTGGTGTAAATTTGGAGGTTCTAACTTCTAGTCTCTTTAAAAAGTGAGCGTTACGTGAGAAGAGTAATTTTAGCTGCTACATTAAGTTTTGCCGTACTAGGTATGCAAGGTTGTCTTTCTTTGCCTCATAAAGTTGATGAAAAACCCGCTGAAAAGAAAAACGAGTATTTTTCAGAAATTGTTAAATTCAAAGGTTTAAGCCAAACGCAAATCTATGGTGCTTCTAAAAACTGGCGAAATAATGTTGTGGATTATGTTTCAAGTCGAAAGATTATTCAGGCAGATGACAATAATAAAGTACTGACAATTAAAGGACATGCAGGACTAAAATTTGATAACTGTATGGACTGTCTAAGCAGAAATATGATTAAGGTCGCAGATGATTCCTTTAATTATATTTTGAAAATAGAAGTTAAAGATCATCAAGCTAAGCTTACTTTTAGCAATATAGAACCTCGTGACAATCGTAATAATCATTTTTATAAAGATAAAAATGCAGCCATAAAAAATCAATTAAAGAACATTGTGGAAGGCTATAAATTTCATATCTTACATCCGAATGCTCAGCCTAAAGGTGCGAGTCCAATGTAGTTTTCTTACATTGGCTTATAAAAAATATAGTTAAAGAGTCAGATAGGCCTATGAGAGATAAATGTCTAACTAAAATAGGCATTTATCTTTGCTAAGTAGGTGATGTATATCTCTTTAATATAAAAAAAATAAATATTGCATATAAATATCTTGAATAAATATTAATTTCCTGTATGCTTAACTTAACTAGAAAAAAGACTTGTAGTAAATCTTCTTTAAGTATCGCAGTTTTAGTCATAATCCTTCGTTTTTTCAGATATTAAGCTCAATTCGTTATTATTTTTTCAAAGTTATATTTGTCATTTAAAATGACTCAAATTATTAAAATCAAAGGATATATTATGTCTAATACAAGTAATGGTACAGTAAAGTGGTTTAACGAAACTAAAGGTTTCGGTTTTATTCAACAAGAATCTGGTCCAGATGTGTTTGCCCATTTTAAAGAAATTGCTTCTTCTGGCTTCAAAACTTTATATGAAGGTCAGCAAGTAACATTTAATATCGCTCAAGGCCAAAAAGGTCCAAGTGCTGTGAATATTATTCCACAGTAATAAGCGACAAAAAAAAGCCCTGAATCATCAGGGCTTTTTTTATTTATTGTGAATCAACTTTTACCTGACGATGAATTAATCTTAATTCTAAATTTTCCAAGCTAACGACCTGATCATTTGAATCAACCAGCTTTAATTTAAGTAAATCATTTGTATTTTTGTGGAAAACTTTAACCACATCTTGATCAGCTTCAATAAAGTTGCTGCCAGATTCAAGCATTGCAAGTAATACAATATTTAAGCTTCTACCTTTTGGTGTGAGTAAATACTCTTTGCGCTCTCTAACGCCGATTTCCTTATAAATAGATAATTCAAATATTTCTAATTGAATAAGATGTTTTAGTCGATTAGATAAAATTTGCTTTGATATGCCTGTATTTTCTAAAAATTCATTAAATTTAGTTACCCCATAAAAAGCTTCTCTTAATAAGAGGATGGTCCACGTGTCATTCAATATTTCAGCAATTTGAAAAATTCCGCACACATCTGCCGAGAATTTATTATTTGGAATAATTTGATTTGACATTCAGTGGGGCTCCAATTAGCATGAGTCTACAATTTAGACCTAGGGTTAATTCAGGTAGCATTATGCCATTTATAAATATACAAACAATAGAAGGCTTACTAGATAAAGAAAGTAAGGCTGAGCTTTTTAAGCGAATAGCAGATTTATTTGTAGAGATCGAAGGAAAGGGAAATGCTGCTTTTCGGGAGCATGTCTGGATACGAATTGATGAGTATCCTCCTGAACAGTGGCAATTAGGCCACTTACGACCAACAAAAGAGATGATTGAAATAATATCTAAAGCTAACTAATTAACTTTATAGTTATTTTTCCAAAGCAGGATTAATAAATCATAAGTAAAAATTTTTTGAGCTGTACATCTTTTTCGAAAGGTGTACAGCTCATAGCTTTAATAACAATGTGAACGGAAGTATTTATCTGAAAAGCACTATGATTTTTATTTCTTATTTATTTGAAGAAACTTCGATCACAATTTTCCCAAACGCGCCTCTAGAAAGATGGTTAAAGGCTTCAATAGCTTCTTCAAATTTATATACATGCTCAATAACCGGTTTAATTTGATGTTCATCTAGAAACTTGTTCATACGTTCAAATGAAACTCTTGGTGCTACGGCTATTCCTCGAAGTTTGGTTTGACGGAAAATGAGTGGCATTAAATTTAATTGGGTGGTTTGTCCAGTTAGAAAGCCAACTTGGGCCACAGTGCCAGCTACTTTTGTGGCTGCAATTGATTGATTAAGACCATTACCGCCTGCAACCTCAATTGTTACATCGACACCTTTATCATCAGTTAATTCTAGTACTCGCTCATCCCAATTTGGATGAGTTTTATAATTGATTCCTTCATCTGCACCCAAAGCTCGAACCTTTTCTAAATTTATATCATTGCTTGATGTAGCGATAACTCTCGCTCCATAGGCATGAGCTAATTGGATTGCAAAAATAGAAACCCCACCAGTCCCTTGTACAAGAACATTTTGTTCTGGCTTAAGGTTACCTATATCCATGAGTGAATACCAAGCTGTTAATGCAGCAATAGGTAATGTAGATGCTTCAGCATCAGACATATTATCTGGAGCTTTTACTGCACTTTCTTCATGCAAGATCATATATTCAGCAAGACCACCTGGTAATGGCATACCTAAACAGTATTCCGGTTCATTGGGTCCAGGTTCTTCATCAATCCAGCGAGAATAGAGAGTAGTATTGACTCGATCACCTAGTTTAAAACGCGTTACTCCTTCACCTACAGCCACGACTGTACCTGCTGCATCAGATACGGGAATTAAAGGTTTTGGAACCATATGAGGTTCATAAAAACCTTCAACAATCGCTTTATCTCGATAGTTTAAAGAAACAGCTCCAACTTTAATGAGGAGTTCACCAGCTTTTGGGGTTGGGGTTTCCACTTCCTCTAATTTTAAATTATTTAAACCAAAATCTTTTAGTAACCATGCTTTCATCATCTTTTCCTCTTAAAAGAACTTGATAACTTTCTTACTTAGCTATCACTTGAACTCATCTTAATTCAAGAAAATAATTTTATTAATATGATAAAATTCTAGTCATTGTGGAATAAAATTCCTTAATAGGTGGTTTATGGAAAGTAAGTTTTCAGGAATACTTGAGTTTGTTACAGCTGTAGAGCAGGGAAGTTTTACTGGTGCAGCAGAAATACTTGGAATTACCGGATCTGCGGTAGGAAAAAGTATTAATAAATTAGAAAAAAGATTGGGTGTCCAACTTCTTCACCGCACAACCAGACGCATTTTTTTAACTCCCGAGGGGGAAGCATGGCTTGTTAGTTGTCGTCGTATTTTGGAGGAATTAGATCAAATAGAAACATTACTTTCGACAGAAAATTTATACCCTATAGGTCGTATAAGAGTTGATCTTCCTACAACTTTTGGCCGTCGATATATTTTTCCGATTTTATTAGATTTAGCTCAGCAATATCCTCAGTTAGATTTATCTGTAACCTTTCAAGACAGGGCTGTAGACATGATTAGTGAGGGGGTAGATCTCGTTGTCAGAATAGGTGACTTAGAAGATTCTACTGACTTAATTGCAAAATCACTTGGACACCAAACGCTTTTAATTTGCGCCTCGCCAGCCTACTTAGAAAAGAATGGTTATCCCTCCAATAAAGAGGATTTAAAACATCACAATTGTCTAATCGGTTGGAGAAGAAATTATAAAGGGCAATGGTTTTTAAAAAATGCACTAGGGGAAATGGAAGAGTTTGAAATTAATTATAGACATGAAATTCCAGATGGTGATGCTTTACTAAGCGCATGCACTTCTGGTCTTGGTATTGCACAACTACCAAGTTGGTTAGCGTTTGATGCATTAAGAGCTGGAAAGTTAATTTCTATTCTTCCAGAGGTATCTGGTGTAGAAATACCAATTCATGTGCTATGGCAAAAAAGATGGCATTTACAACCCAAAATAAGAGTCGTAGTTGATGAAATAACAAAGTTCACGCATAACAAACCTGAATTATTTTTAGGATAATTCAGGTTATAAAAAATTAATCTGCTAAATGCTTGTCTATTTTTATATGCTCTTTATATCCACCGACGGCGAAACCCCAAAAAAGCGTTTATATTCTCTAGAAAATTGCGACAAACTTTCATAGCCTACTTGCATGCTTGTAGATGAAATATCGCATTCTTCAGTGATTAATAAACGCCGTGCTTCGGTCAGTCTCATTCTTTTTTGATATTGTAAGGGGCTCATTGAAGTGATATCTCGAAAATGTTGATGAAAACTTGAAGCGCTCATACCCATGGTGCTTGCAAGCTCTTCAATGCTAAATGATTTTGCAAAATTTGTTTTCAACCATTCAATGGCTTTCACAATTCGATGGCCCGTAGTTCCTGCCGCTACAATGCGTTTCAGCCGATCACCTTGCGGACTCATTAATAAACGATAAAAAATTTCCTTAATAATAAGGGGAGACAAGATGGGTATGTCTTGAGGTGTGTCCAATAGTTTTAATAACCGTATAAAAGCATCATTCAGTTCCGCATTTACGACCCCAACAGCCATTCCTTTTTTTTCAGTATTTGTATCTTTAAAAGGAATATGGGCTTCAAGCATGATTTGGGCAAGCACATAGGGGTCTAGTCGTAGGACTATTGATAGATAAGGTTGTTCAACCGAAGCTTCAAGAACTTGAGCAATTACAGGCAGGTCAATTGCGGTAAAAAGGAAATGATTTGAATCATAGGTATAGGCTTCTTCGCTAAGAATCACCTGTTTTTTCCCTTGAGCAACCATACAGAGACTAGCATCCATCATACTGCTATTGGGTTGGGTCAGTGTTTCCGCACGAAATAAAGTCAGTCCCATAATAGGCGTTTCAAATGTACCTTTTTCTCGGGTCCATTGATCGACAAGTTGAGCCAGTGTTTCATTATTGCCTAGAGACATATTCGTCATTCAGATTTCACCTATTGTCATCTGTGTTTTTATTGTAGGCATTTCAAATAAGAAAAATAGAGAGAATTGCAACAATTCGGAGGATTAGGCAAATCTGTGAGAGGAATAGAACAACACCTTACAGTTTTCATTTTTATACTGATGAACATGGCAAAAAAGTCGATTGATTAAAGCCTGTTGATTCACCGTTTCCACAACGTATTCACGGCTTTTCAAAATCTATAGCCATCAATGAATGTTCAACGAACAAATCGTCTTTATTTAAACATTAAACATGAGAGAAAAAATATGACAATTGAAGTTTTAGGTTATGCCGCGCTGTCATCAGAAACTCCTTTAGTTCCGTTTAAGTTTGAACGTAGAACTCCACGTGAAGATGATGTTGTCATTCAAATCGAATATTGTGGTGTCTGCCATTCCGATTTACATCAAGCTAAAAACGATTGGGGATTCAGTGCTTATCCGTTAGTACCGGGTCATGAAATTGTAGGTCGTGTCACCTCGATCGGTGCCAAAGTCACGAAATATAAAGTTGGCGACCTCGTAGGTATTGGCTGTATGGTCGATTCATGCCGTACTTGTTCTGCTTGCCATTCAGGGCTAGAGCAATATTGTGAAGAAGGTAATATCCAAACTTATGGCGCTGTAGATCGTCATGATCAACGACCGACCTACGGCGGATATTCTCAAACCATTACTTGTAGTGAAGATTTTGTATTAAAAGTACCTGAAAATCTGGATGCCCAAGCTGTACCACCGTTACTTTGTGCAGGAATTACCACATGGTCACCACTTCGCCATTGGAATATTGGGAAGGGCAGTAAAGTTGCAGTCGTTGGTTTAGGTGGCTTGGGACATATGGCAATTAAACTTGCAAATGCTCTAGGTGCGGAAGTGACATTATTCACTCGCTCAGCTAACAAAGAACAAGATGCAAAACAACTCGGTGCGCATCATGTGGTGTTATCAACTGATGAAACCCAAATGCAGTCAGTCACAAATCAGTTTGATTTAATTATTGATACTGTGCCTTATAACCATGACTTGAAGCCTTATATTCCAACTTTAGCTTTAAATGGAACAATTGTGTTGGTTGGATATTTGGGTGAAATTAGTGCAAATTCAGTACCTATGATTTTGGGTAGAAAATCAATTGCTGGTTCGGTGATTGGTGGAATTAAAGAAACACAAGAGCTACTCGATTTCTGTGGTGAGCATAATATCGTTTCTGAGGTAGAGATGATTGATATGCAAAATATCAATGAAGCTTTTGAGCGTATGTTAAAGAGTGATGTGAAGTATCGTTTTGTGATTGATATGAAAACTTTATCTGATCATTAATTTGGTTTGATCTGGGCTGTGCATTCTGCCATTAGGGTGCACAGCTCAAAAAACTCTCTAAACAAGACAATATTATTAAGCTGATATTTAAGAATTTCCTTAATTATGTAATTTAATGAAAAACAATAATTATTTAAATATTTTCTAGCCAATATCACATTGACACCTTAAATATTGAAGATTACCATTTGCAGGCTGGCCACATTGCCAGTCGGTTGTCGCAGACCGTTCCGAAAAAGCATTAAAAGTTAATTCTTTTAGTGACGAACCCTCGTGCCCCCTCTACGGTGGAACGGGAGGGGGACACCTTCGGGTGTGCTGGGTTTTTTCGGCCAGTCTGCGAACCCCCTTTCGTTCTGCCACCATAATTTATAATGTTTTGGCAGAACTCCCAATAAAAAGGAGTTGGCTTTGCACATTCATTATTTCTTGGCAGCCTTTGCCAAAAGCTATATCGACACAACTTAACCCATCTTTAAACGGTTTGATGGCCTTTAAGCTTGTCGAACTTTAAATCATTTCGTTTAAAAACTTAGCAACAATAAAACTTGAGATGTGCCAAGCACAGTCTTTATGGCTTTGCTATGCCTTTTTTTACCCTTAAAAGGGTCAAGGCTTTTTATATCTCATTTATATACAACAAGAATTTATTTTATAATGGTAAAACTATGCCGCATTCAGATCTCCCATTTCGTGCTTTAAGCGCGCTACATACCTCTCGGGACCTTTTTAATAATTATGGCTTTCATAAGGTCGGAGTAGACCGAATTATTGAAGCAGCAAAGATGCCGAAAGCCACGTTTTATAACTACTTTCACTCAAAAGAACGCCTCATTGAAATGAGTCTGACCTTTCAAAAAGATGGATTAAAAGAAGAGGTGCTTTCAATCATCTACGTTCAGAAAGATTTAACCGTAATTGAAAAACTTCGCAAAATTTACTTTTTACATGCAGATTTAGAAGGGCTTTATCATTTGCCATTTAAGGCCATTTTTGAAATTGCAAAAACACATCCCAAGGCTTATCAGGTTGTAGTTAACTATCGAAACTGGTTAATCAATGAAATTTATAATTTACTTTTAACGGTAAAAAGTACGGCCTCAAAACCTGATGCCCACATGTTTTTATTTGTGATTGATGGGGCGATGGTTCAACTTTTAGATTCAAATAGTGTGGATGACAGGGAAAGGTTGCTGGATTATTTTTTGGCGCAGATTGCGTAATTCTTTCTTTGACTTGGAACTTTTGATTAAGGAGTTAGGCAAAATTGAAGTCTAACTCCTTAATCAAATAAAGATTTATGATTTAGAAGGGATATATTTACGCATTACAAGGATGAGTGTCGTAAGTAAAATACTAAAACCAAAAACAGGTAAGCTTAGGCCTAACACAATGCCAGCTAGCATTAACAATACTTTTTGTTGGCCAGTTGCACGCTTCCAAATAAATAAGCTTTGATCAACAAAGTGAGTTGTCATGAGTTTTAAATTTGAGTTTTTAAATGCAGCCTTATATGCGTAAATAATCATGATACAAAGTGCAAGCGCATAAAGTGCGAGAACCAACTGATTTATCCAGCCAAATAAAATACCAATATGAGCATCAACTCCCCAACGAGTGAGCTTTGCAACCAGTGAATAGTCTTTAAAAGCAAGTTGATCGATGACTTTATGTTGTTCCATATTAATGGCGATGCTATCTGCTTGAGTTGGCCATTTACGCTGAATCTCGGCCACTGTCCAAGCTTGATTTCCACTGGTGGGTGGTTTGATTTGTATTTGTGCCGCCTCAATGCCATGTGCTCTGGCTATTGAAAGAGCGGTATCAAACTCACCTGACACAATATTTAAATTAAGATTTTCACTGTGTGGCATGTCGTGATGTTCATGGTGCATCACTGTAGGTAAATTATCTGTTTGAAGAGAAGTTGCTAATGTTGGGGTTTGCCAGTTGAGCCACTGACGAGCAACCCGAATATTATCTCCAGCCCACTCGGACCATGTAAGACCCGTAATGGCGATTATTAATAAGAGTGGAAATAAAAATAAACCAAGCGTGCTATGCCATCTTAATAATTTATTTTTTTGTGTTTGCCTGATTTTAAGATTTTGACGACGTTTCCACCAATTATACAGTCCAGTTAAAGTCAAAATGGCTAACCAACTTGCTGCCAGTTCACTATAAAAGCGACCCCATTTCCCTAGTAATAAATTGCTATGTAATTGGTCGAGCGTAGTCCGAAACGGTAGAACCCCACTAGTACCATACACAGCCAGATGGCCTTTGGCTTTAAGCGTAAAGGGATCAACAAAAACGGCTTCACTGGTAAAATGATGTATCGGGTCTGAGAAAATAACACGAGTTGTCTGGTCAGAACTTGGGGCTGGTCTAACTTCAATTACCTGTGCAGACTTGGGCATCACTTGCTTTGCGGCTTCAATTTGCTGACTGAGCTTATATTGCGCTTGGTTCAATGGCTCAACGTATAGAACATCTTTATAAATTGCTTGTTCAAGTTGAGGTGTAATTGCATAGAGTAAGCCGGTGAATGCAGCGACCAATATAAATGGTGCAATGAAAATACCAGCATAAATATGAATTAAGCGATAAAGACTACGCCAAAAGGATGAATGGGTCAGCATCAGAAGATAATGTCTATCAGGTGTTGGGCGGATTATAACGACTTATTTCTCTTAATGTTGATCGAGCTGTAACCGCTATTAAATTATTTGAATGGCGCTTAGGCAGAGTGTTTAGACTAATAATTAGATAGTTTTTATTACTTGGTGAATTTGGCGCTTTTTTTGCTTAGTATTTAAGATCTTGTCTACCAAACTTTATTTGATAACTTCACAGCTTATGATTCAAACCGTCTTGCTCTCTTATGGTGTGTTTTTCACATGAAAAATGCACTAAATAGGCACATCTTTTTATTATGCACTGTATTTGTGCAAGGTATGCCGTAATGAAGTTATTAGCTTCATTACTCACTTTACTCATTCTATGTGGATGTTCTTCATCTGAACAAAGTGGAAAAGCTCAAGAAAAGTTAGAGGTCCATTCAATATGTGTGTTTGATAGTACAAATACAAAAGTCTGTGTAGCCAAACCAGCCCAAAGAATTGTGTCTTTGTTTGAGTCGGGTTTAGATGGTCTCTACATGTTAGGGCAAGGTCATAAAGTGATTGGTATACCAGCTGAAGTATACATTCAACCTTTATTGTTTCATGCCTATTCAAAAATAGATCAACGCATTGCCAATAGAGAGCTTGCTGCACCTTCGCAAGGGGCGAATGCCACTAATATTGAAAGTCTCGTTTTGTTAAAACCTGATCTGGTAATTTTGGGGAGTGGACAAACCCAAACAATTGAGCTGTTAAGGCAGTTTGGCATTGCTGTATATGTGATGGAGTCCAGTACCTACCAGCAAGTGAAAGAAGAGCTATCTGAAATCGCTGTGCTTAGTGGTGCTCAAAAGCGTGCTCAAGAAATTTTAAGTTTTTCGGATGAAATTGTGGCGGAGGTTGCAGCCAAAACTGCACGTCAGCCAAATAAGCAATCGATTTACTATGCGTGGTCAGGAGGGCGTATTTTTTCTACCTCTGGACGTCAGTCGATTACCAATGATTTTATTGAACTTGCAGGGGCTTACAACATTGTTCAGACCACTGCAAATCAACCTAATGTAAACCCCGAGACATTAATTGAGTGGAACCCTGACAATATTGTGCTTTGGAATACCAACCCAAAACTGATTTATGAACGAAAAGAATTACAAGGCTTAAGCGCTGTACAAAACCGAAAGGTCTTTAATTTGAGTCCCGCATTTATATATAACCCGCATACCATCAAAATTATTATTACGGCGATTTATTTGAATCACAGTATTTATCCTGAACAGTCCGATTTACCTGTAAGTGCTTTACAACAGCGTATTTTAACCAAGTTGTATGGTGAGCACCTTGCGAAAGCATTGGTGCAATGAATATGGAAAAGCTGAAATATTATTGGTTTTACCCGTTACCGTTCGTCATGATTTTTATCTCGTTGCTCATAGGGCCAACTCAAACATTGAGTGCATGGGACTATTTGCGGTGGGGTGTGCAAGCAGTCTTTGGTACACCATATTTTGATGCTGAACAATTTAGACTGATGCAAAATATTCTTGTGAATGTCAGGCTACCTAGAATTTTACTGACCTTTATGGTGGGGGCTGCATTGGCAACAGCGGGTAATGGCTTGCAGGCATTATTTCGTAACCCCTTAGTTGACTCTTATGTGCTCGGTATTTCATCTGGTGCGGCATTTGGTGCGGCCTTGGCACTTTCTTTAAGTTGGCTTTCACCCAATTTATCCGCCTTTATTTTTGGTGTGTGCGCCGTTGCCTTAACGTATTTATTTGCTCATCAAAAACATGAAAGCCAGACGTCTTTAGTGATGGTAATTTTATCGGGCATGATTGTTTCTGGGCTATTTTTGGCAGGCCTCACTGTGATTCAATATTTAAGTGATCCATTTAAATTGCAAGCCATTGTGCAATGGACCATGGGCAACTTGCATCAAGCTTCTTGGCAAAAGGTTCAATATGCTGTGCTACCGATTTGTATTGGGCTTGCTGGATTATTTGCTATGCGTTGGCGACTAAACTTAATGGCACTTGGTGCTGAAGAAGCGCAGGCTGTGGGTGTTAACCCTCGGTGGGAACAGCTTCTTTTAATTGCTCTGGTGACTGTATGTACATCAACGTCTGTGGCTGCGGCGGGCATTATTAGTCTATATGGGCTGTTTATGCCGCATATTGTGAGAATGTTAGTGGGGCCAGATCATCGATATAGCATTCCTGCCAATATGGTGTTGGGCGGTAGTTTTCTACTCATGATTGATAACTTTTCTCGGGTTTTACTTACGTTTGAAATACCGATTGGTATTTTTACCATGCTACTTGGTGCGCCATTTTTCTTATTATTAATGAAAACACAGAGGACTCATTGGGCATGATTCAAATTGATCAGTTAAATTATGCCTATGGGCACAAACAGGTCCTCAAAAATATTCATCTGGAGTTTCCTGAAAATCAGTTTTCCGTCATTTTAGGGCGCAATGGTTGTGGGAAATCGACACTTTTTAAGTTGATGGCTGGCTTAGAACCCGTAAAAGATGGATTGATCCGTTACTCTGGAAAGCCATTATCGGACTTTAAAGGTAAAGATCGGGCTGCATTACTTGGCTTTTTACCGCAATTTCACAAAACCGTATTTCCATTTTTGGTTAAAGATGTCGTGATTACTGGCCGCTCGGCTTTTAGCCGATATCGTCCTTCAAAGTCAGATTGGGAACGTGTTGACCAAGCCTTGCTTGATTTAGACATCGAGCATTTGCGTGATCGTCCTTATACGGAGCTATCGGGTGGTGAAAGGCAATTGGTCATGATTGCGCGTATTTTAGTGCAAGCGCCGAAAGTCATTTTACTGGATGAGCCAACTAACCATCTTGATGTTTATTATCAGTCTTATTTAATGAAAAAATTGCGTCAGTTGTCGCGGCAAAATTTTACGGTGATTGCGATTATGCATGATCCCAATTTAGCTTTTTTATTTGCAGATCATCTGTTTTTTATGCGCCAACACGAAGTAGTTAAGCCTGAGTCTAAAACACGAATCACCGATCCGAAGTTTTTAAAAAGTGTCTATGATGTCGAGTTCCATGAAGCCATGATTCAAGACAAAACCATTGTTATCCCTGATCATTCTTGGCTGTAAAAAATATGACACTTCACTATCAGCTAGCCGACAAATCAGACTATGCATCTGCGGTAGAGTTTGCAATTTATACTAGACAGCTTTTATTCCCAGAAATCTATCATGGGCAAGTTCCCAAAGATTTAAAAAATTTTGGGCAATATTATGTCAATGATCCATTAGGTTGCTTTATTACGGTAAAAGATAAAAACCGTATTATTGGCACCATTGCATATCGGGCGTATGACCATCGTTTTGATCTAAATTTGCCGTCCAATACGGCTGAAGTGGTTAAGTTATTTGTATTGCCTGAATACCGCCGTAATGGCATTGCAACTCAGCTATGCAACATGTTGTTTAGCCATGCAAAAAAGAATGGAATTGCCACTTTGTATTTGCACACTCATCCATTTTTACCTGCGGCTGAAGAGTTTTGGCGGTTACAAGGCTTTGAGGTTATTAAGCGAGAATGGATCGAGACGTATGACACCATTCACATGAGTAAATCTTTATAGCGTTTCATTCTGAGTATGAAATCTTTTTAGAAAATGGGTAGGCGGATAGCCCATAATTTTACTGAACATTGCTGTAAAAGCTGCCGAGTGTTCATAGCCCAAACTAAAGGCAATTTCAGTAATTGAGATATTTTCTTTTAAGGCATTTAAAGCATAGATGATGCAGACCCGATTACGCCATGCCTGAAAGGACATACCAGTTTCAGACTTAAACCAGCGATAAAAAGTTCGTTCACTTTTATTGTTGTCATGTGCCCAGTCTTTAGGGCTGCTATGAATATCGGGGTGTTTCATAAACTCAGCACACTGTTTAGATAGTAATGTGTTGTGAGGTAGCGGAATAAATAGAGGTAGGGCTGGTGCAGCTTCTAATTCATATAACAATAAATCGATAAGAGCGCCATCACGTTCTAAAGGCTGGTAGTCAACAGGTAGCTGATTTGCCTGAATGAGAAGTTGATGAAGTAACGACGACACTTGCACGACTTCGCAGTATTTTGCCTGTCTTGGGGCATTACTCATTTCTATATACAAACTATAAGTGCTGACTTTAGATAACCATACTCGATGTGGTTTGCCTGCAGGTATCCATACACCGCTGTAGGGCAAGACGAGCCATTGACCATCTTCAGTTTCAACTTTCATGAGGCCTTCGGGTGCATATAAGAACTGAGCACGGCGATGGCTATGCGTATCTAACAAGGTATCAGCAGGATAATCTGATCCTAATGCTAGAACTGCTTGTGGTAGATGATCTACATCGTTAATTGGAATATTACGCATATATTTTTGGCTGAAATAAATAAAAAGATGGCTTTTCTACTTTAGTTTGCCACATGGCTATTTTATATCATGCCTCTATAAACGTGAGGAAGATAACGATGCTATATGAGCTATTTTTATTTGGACTACTTTCGGGCGTAACCACTTGGTTATTTGGCTTTGGCGGTGGTTTTGTTGCTGTGCCTTTGCTTTACACCGTCATTCTTCAAAAGTGGGGTAATGAAAGCAGTGTTGGCATACATGCTATGCAAATTGCAGTTGCGACATCAGCGTTTGTCATGCTCTGCTCGGCAAGTTTTGCAACTTTTCGACACTATCGTTCGGGACATATAGATTGGCAAAAGATCCATTTTTTATGGAGTGGTATTGCACTAGGTGGAGTTGTTGGTGCGGTAATGGCCTCATTGTTTAATGGAAACTGGCTTCGCTGGATATTTATGGGTTATGTGTTTGTTACGATTCTTGATTGTTATTACCGACCAGGATTTATGGTGGCATCAGCGCAAAAGCAAAACTATGCTCAAAACAGTGAACTCATTAAAGGTGGAGTTATTGGTTGGGTTGCAGCTCTTTTAGGTGTAGGGGGAAGCGTAATGACAGTTCCTTTATTACGGCGACGGGGGAGTTCTATGGCAGAGGCCGCGGCTATTGCAAACATTCTCACGCTGCCTTTGTCTTTATCAGCAACGCTGACCTATTGTGTATTGTCAGTTTGGCAATCGACCTGGGCATCCAATGGATTTATCGGTTTAATCTGGTTTGAAGCTGCATTATTCTTGGTTGTGGGAACATGGATCGGACTGTATTTTTCAGAAAAATTTATTTCAAAACTACCAGATTTATGGCGGGCAAAATTATATCCGCTACTTTTAATCATGGTTCTACTTGTCATGATTTTTGTAAATTAAATATTTATTTCAACAGCTTGAATAATAATTTTTATTAAAAAACGAATTTCTAATCGCTCTAAAACTGCAAATTTCATGTCTTAAATGGCTTTAAAAAAAGTTTGAAAATTAGACTTGAAATATATAGTGGCTTTATGCCACTATATATTCATCGAAGGTCATCAGACAAAAAGAGGATGATATGGCTATCCAGCTTTTAGATGCGGCAAGAAATGAAATTCCAGTGAAATTTACGCAGTTTTCTGGTGGAGAGCGTCATGTTCAAATTGATGAGGCAACCTTAGGTTTACTATCTGGCACGGTATTGGTTCGTGCACAAATGACCACAAGTCACGATGTGATGGACTACTTATTACTTGAAAACATATTGCTGAATCAGGGTTTAACCGTTGACCTAGAAATTCCGTATTTTCCATACGCACGTCAGGACCGTATTTGTGCAGTAGGCCAAGCATTCTCACTCGATGTGATGACGAAGCTACTTAACATCAATACAGACAAAAAAGCCGGCAAACAAGGCAAAGTAACTGTATGGGACTGCCATAGTGAAGTAACAACAGCATTACTCGCTGCCAATGCTTCTTTTAGCGAAGTTGTAAATATCAGTTCAGTCGACATCATCGCAAAGAGTGAAGCGCTGAGTGCATTATTAAAAGATGAAAAAACAATACTGATTTGCCCAGACAAAGGTGCAAAAGCACGTACACAAATGGTTGCAGACGCTTTTAATTTTGAGCGTAAACAACCAATCACTATTGTTCAGTGTGATAAAAAACGCGACCCAGTGACTGGCAAAATTTTAGGTACACATGTACATGCGACTGATTTATCAGGGCTGACTGCGGTAATCACCGATGACATTTGCGATGGCGGTGCAACCTTTATTGGCATTGCCAAAGAACTCCGTCGCCTCAATTGCAATAAGGTCGTTCTATATGTGACCCACGGTATTTTTAGTAAAGGATTAGAGGTTTTTGATGGGCTGCTAGACCAACTGTTTACTTCAGACAGCTTTCCACAACAACCCACAGACAAAATTTCAGTAATTGCTTTTGCAGCAAAATAAAGAGAATAAAGATGACTATTAAACTTAATCCATTAAACGCTATCGATTTTTATAAAGCTGATCACAGACGTCAGTATCCAGTAGGTACAGAGTACGTATATGCCAACTTTACGCCGCGTTCATCTCGACTTGCTAAAATGCTGCCTGACTTCGATGATAAAGTTGTATTCTTTGGTCTTCAGGGTTTTATCAAACACTTTTTGATAGATACGTGGAATGAAGGCTTTTTCCAACAACCTAAAGACAAAGTGGTAGCTGCTTATAAACGCCGCATGGATACATCATTAGGTGAAGGTGCTGTACCCGTTGATCATATTGAAGCGTTACATGACTTGGGTTATTTACCATTACGCATTAAAGCATTGCCAGAGGGTAGCCGTGTCAATATGCGTGTACCCGTGCTCACCGTAATTAATACCGACCCGCGTTTCTTTTGGTTAACTAACTATATTGAAACTGTGTTAAGTGCTGAGCTTTGGAAAAGCTGTACAACCGCCACTATTGCCTACGAGTACAAACGCTTATTAACTCAATATGCCTTAAAAACTGGCGCACCACTCGATTTTGTACCTGTGCAAGGACACGATTTTAGTAGCCGTGGCATGAGTGGAATTTATGATGCTGCTCAATCTGGTGTTGGGCACTTAACTAGTTTTATTGGAACAGACTCGGTTGCTTCAATTGACTACGCAGAAGAATATTACAATGCAACAGGTGTGATTGGGGTTTCTGTACCAGCGACCGAACACAGTGTGATGTGTATGGGCACAGAAGACAGTGAGCTAGAAACATTTAAGCGTTTAATCTGTGAGCTTTATCCGTCTGGTGTTGTTAGCATTGTGTCTGATACTTGGGATTTTTGGCGAGTGATTACAGAGTTTACGGTGGCTTTAAAACCTGAAATTCTGGCAAGACAACCGAATGCTTTAGGCTTGGCTAAATTGGTTTTCCGTCCAGACTCTGGCGACCCTGTCAAAATTATTTGTGGTGATCCAGATGCCGAAGTCGGCAGCCCAGCCTACAAAGGCGCGGTTGAATGCTTATGGGAAGTGTTTGGCGGTACAACAACCGACCAAGGCTATAAAGTTCTGAATGAACGTGTCGGTTTAATTTACGGTGACTCGATTACCTTAGACCGTGCACAGCGCATTTTAGAAGGACTTGAAACCAAAGGTTTCGCTTCAAACAACTTGGTGTTTGGTATAGGCAGTTTTACCTATAACTACTTAACTCGCGATACCTTTGGATTTGCTGTGAAAGCAACTTGGGGACAGGTGAATGGCGTAGGCCGAGAGCTGTTTAAAGACCCGATCACTGACTCAGGTGTAAAAAAATCTGCTAAAGGTCTATTACGCATCGAAGAAAGTGAAACTGGTTTTACCTTGTTTGATGAGCAAACAGCCGAACAAGAACAAGGCGGAGCACTAAAAACAGTCTTTGAAAATGGTAAACTTCAATATGAGTGTACTTTGAATCAAATTCGCGAACGTTTATCCATCGCATAACTGAGCTTAGATGAGTTGTTACATAGTGGGCGACTCATCGTTTTCATTGAGAGACTGAACGTGACTATTCAAACTGAACAAGAATTCCTTGCCAGTTATGATCGCCGAGATTATGACGCACCTTTACTCACTGTCGATATGGCTATTTTCTCGGTATTTAATGGTCAGTTGCAGGTATTACTCATTAAGCGACCAAACTTTCCAGCTAAAGACCAATGGGCTTTACCGGGCGGTTTTGCCGATTTAACCCATGATCAAGACTTGATGGCAACGGCTTACCGTAAGCTAGTCGAGAAAACAGGGATTGCATCACCTTACTTGGAACAAGTTGCTTCTGTCGGCAATGCGAAACGTGACCCGCGTGGTTGGGCTGTGACCATTTTGTATTTTGCTTTAATCGATTTTAATGCCTATCAACATCAAGAGTTGGCTGAATACAGTGAATGGGTGCCTGTAGCAAAAGCACAAGATTTAGCATTGGCTTTTGATCACAATGAATTACTCAGTTTGGCATTAGAGCGTTTAACCAATAAAACTCGCTATACCGCATTGCCAGCTAGTCTCATGCCTGAATTATTTACACTGACCGAGCTACAAAGCATTTATGAAATTATTCTTGGGCAATCTTTAGATAAAAAAGCGTTTAGACGCCGTATGATAGAAGCTGGCGCAGTTGAAGAAACCAACCACAGTAAAATTGTGGGCAAACGACCAGCTCAGCTTTACCGTTATGCACTCGATTCTTTTGATTTTATATTCCCACGTTCACTCGAATTACCAAGAATTAAAGAGGGTGAAGACAAGCAAAACATTGAGCTTTCTGACTAGCGCATATTGATGCGCTTTGATTTATAATGCCGCGCTTATGATTGATGTCATGTTTTGATCAGCACTTTGCCTATGTCACACGTTTCTCCCTGCTTCCAGCAAAACCAGTTTTTTGTGTTGGTGGAATATCTCACTTCACTGCATGAAATTTATCCTGTGAAACATGAGTTTGTAGGATATCCGGCTGCAATGACATTGGCAGATCGCGTACATTCAGATCATGATATCGCGCCGCTTGAGGCCAGCAAAAGTTACCCTGACACAATCGATAAAGTCTTACACTTTTCGGGTAAGGCCCGGGACATACAAGACTTTGAGCACTTTTTAGAGCAAGCGCAAGCAGCTAATATTCAAAACTTGTTATTGCTTACAGGCGATAAACTTAAAGAGCATCATAATGGGCGAGATGGGCAGCCTCGTAGTCGATACCTAGAGTCGGTAAATGCCGTAATGGCTGCTAAGCAACATGGCGGTTTTCGTATTGGAGTTGCTTTTAACCCATTTAAATATGTTGAGGCTGAGCGTGACGCACAGTATTTAAAACTGCATAAGAAAATTAAAGCAGGCGCTGACTTTATCATTACCCAATTGGGCTATGACATTGAAGCCTTAAAACAAGCTAAATCATTTTTAACGCAGCATGCTTATTCGCAGCAAATACTGGCTTGTGTCATGCCACTGACTTTGGGCCGTGCCAATTTTATGGTGAAGCATAAAGTCGCGGGTATTGTAATCACCCCGCACATGCTAAAAGTCTTGGCAGAAGAAAAACAAGCAGGAAATACAGACCGAGTTTATTTACGCTGTGCTTTACAGATTTTAATATGTAAACATTTAGGATTTGCAGGGATTCATTTATCTGCTTGCCATAAGCCAGAAGAGCAAATGCTGCTTGAAAGCTATATCGAGCAATACAGACACCTTAAGCTAGATGCTTTAGAAAAGCTTTGGAATTCACTTTGGCAAGTCACGACAGGCAAAGAGTTTGCGCCTGAAATTGCTCGTTTTTCTCGCCAGCCTACATCTAAACAATTAATTAAATATCGCCAACTACATGTGATGCATGAGGCACTGTTTGAATCAAAAATTGCTAAAGGGCTTGGACGCTTTATTTTTAAAGCATCTTTTTGGGAAAACTCTTTGGTTGCCAAAGCATTACTTAAAACCGAAGTACTGAGTAAACATAGCCTAGTGGGCTGTGAAAGCTGTGGTCAGTGTCGCTTAAGCGATACTTTATATATTTGCCCTGAAACGTGTCCAAAAGGTTTAGCCAACGGCCCTTGTGGTGGAACAACTTTAGACCGCTGTGAATTTGGTGACCGTGAGTGTATTCATTCAGTCAAAGCAAGACTTGCAAAAGCAGTTGAACAAACAGATGTCTTAAAAGAAAAACTCATTCCTACAGTAGCGATTGAAACGAGAGGAACCAGTTCTTGGAAAAATTGGTATTTAGCGACTGAGGCTTAAGTTTTATATTACCCCTTGATTTGATTTCAAAATTAATTGATATGCTAAAGTACGGCAATAATTTAAAAATAACAATTACTTGCCTTAATTATGTTCAATCAAAATGATCACGTAGGAGTATACTTAAAGCAAATCTTTTGCGTTAAAAGGAAAGCTGTCTCAATGAAAAAGTTGGTTGCTGTACTTACTGTAATTGTTGTTTTGACTGGATGCGTTTACGACCCTGTTAATTACGACAAAATACACGACCAAGAGTTCCAAGATCACCTCAAACAAAACGGTTAGTAATAAAAAAACCCACTCAATGAGTGGGTTTTAGTGTTTAAAAAGCCCGACTATCCACTGTATCTGAAATTACTGTGGTATATCCTAGTTAAAGCTCTACATCCACAAGCTGCAAATTTGGTTCTGGCAATCTCTTTACCTTCCCGTGAAACAATTGAGGTCCAAAAAAGGTAAACTCTTCCCTTATGGCTCAATTTATTCTTCATTTATACATTTAAATCTGATTTCAGTTTTAGGAAAGTTACCCAAAATATAGGGTGGTTTTGCATCAATAGTTTCTAAGACATTAACGAATTTATTTGTTTTTTGGCATTCTTGATATGCTTCCTTCAATGCCTCTGCTTTAAGTGTTCCCATTCCACTAAACCCAGTAGCAGCTTGTCGGGAGACCATATAAGTATTATTTCCCATAGGAACAATACCTGAATTTGCAGCGCACCCTACAATTAAAAAAACTGCAAATTGTTATTAAAATTTTTTTATTAAAAGAGGTAGTAAGCATGAAATTTTGATTCCATAAACAAGTTTTTAAATTAAATATTTCTTAAGGTTACTACTTATTTTCATATGTGATAATTAGTAACCAGTTTGTTACAGTAGGTGTACTTAATAATAATGTTGGAAAGTACATGAAAAAACTTTTAATAAGCTCAGTTTTAGTTTTGGGTATGTCGGGTTGTGCAACTACGCCTCAACAGCCTTCAGAACCTATTAAATTTGAAAAAGTTTATACCATGGATAATTTGAAGCAAACTCAAGTATATGATGGTGCACGTCAATGGTTTGCAACAGCTTTTCGTTCAGCAAATGCAGTAATCCAATATGAAGATAAATCAACAGGCTCTATTATTGGTAAGGGTAATATGGCCTATCGTTGTGGTGGATTTGCTGATTGTATGACTGCAACCCCAAATGATCGGGTTGATTTTACAGTACGTGTTGATACTAAAGATGGAAAAATGAGAGTTAGTTACGATAACTTAACTCATTATCAACCATCCCACATGAGTGGCACAGTAAGAATTCAGGAAAGTAATCGTCCTATTATAGAAACAGCACCTTCAGCAAAAATTATTTTGAATGAATTAAATCAATCAGCAGATAGCATGGCTGAAAAAATAAAAACTCAGCAAAAAGTTAATGCAGATTGGTAAAGTGAATGAAAGCACCCTCTAGGTGCTTTCATTATTAGATATTAATAGTTAAATAATAAAATAAAGGGCAAGAATATGAAAAAAATTATTATGAGTATTTTATTAGTTCTAGGTTCTATCAGTATTACAGAAGCTGGTAAAGGCCGCCAACCTTGTTCTGGCAGTAAAGGTGGGATTAGTCACTGTGATGGTAGTAAATTCGTCTGTAAGGATGGCTCAATAAGTGGTTCCAAGAAAATTTGCACTAGATAGGTTTGGCTATGGGCTTTAACTTTAGAAAGAGTTTTAAAATCGCACCTGGTGTACGACTCAATATTGGCAAAAAAGGAATCTCTAGCGTTTCTATCGGTGGCAAGGGCGCTCGTGTAAATCTTAGTAAGAAAGGAACACGAACTACAGTGGGGATTCCTAGAACAGGCTTGTCATATAGTAGTTTTAGTTCCCATAAGAAAAAAGCACCACCTCAATTAAATAGCTACCAACAGCAACCATTTATTGATACTTCGACTTCTCAAATGCCACCAAACCGAAGTGTTTCATTTCTGCTCGGTTTTGGAATCTTTTGGATACCGTACATCTTTGCATGGTTTACTTTAAGATCTGGCTATTCCAGTTCAGCTCGGTGGATAAGCTTTATTTGGATGGTATTTGTTTTATTGATTGTTATGGCAGATTGAAACAGCTAATTATTAATAATGAGTTAATTTATGAAAAAGATTATTTTTACTACAGTGTTGGGTTTGATAATTTCTAATTTTGCAAATGCAGATACTCTTATTCCAAGAAGTGTTCAAGGTGATAAAGGAAAATATTATTTAATAGAGAAGAAAAAACAAGGCGATATTATGATTACACTTCACAAACGCATTGGTGTAGAAACTATAGATTACACTCGATTGGAGACAAACTGTAAGACTATGAAAATGCGTGAAATTGGAACTGGTGAGGGATCAATAAAAGCTATAAAAATTAATCCTACTAAGTGGTTTGATTTAGTAGAAGGCTCAAGTAAAAGTGACCTAGCTCATTTTGTCTGTAAGAAATAAAATTTAGTAAAAGCTAAACTTTAAATCCTCAATTTTATTGATAATAAAAAGAATTTTTAAAAGCACCCTAGGGTGCTTTTTTATATTTACATATCTTATTAAAAGTTCTTTTTTTCTTCATCAAGTGATTTTATTTCTATACTTTCAAATTCGTTATTGTACAAACTCTTTAAATTTTCTATGGATGTGTTATAGAAGAGCATAAGCTCCATTTTTCTTAAAATTCGATGGATTTCGTTAAATAGGCAGACTATGACTGCACTTTTGGAAAAGGATTTAAGCCCATCTGAGTTCACCTTGTTTTCTGAAATATTATGGAAACTTGGCTCAGGAAAAGGGAAATATAATTTACGTGAAAATATCATTGCAGATATTGCCATCTTGTTGCGGGCTGATTTTGCCGCGTCTTATATTTGGGATTCAACACATAACTTATCGAGAGAAGGTGTGATATGGAACATCGATCCTAAAGCGATGGAGGACTATGATCACATTTGGCAATTTGCTGATCCAATTACTGCACAACTTCATAAACTCCAGAAACCGACCTTCGTCAATGAAGTCATGCCTCTTGCAGACCTTAAAAAAACCAGCTATTACAATGAGTTTTTGAGAGGCTATGGTTTGTATCACGGCATAAATATTTATTTTGTCCGAAATGGTATGGATATTGGTGATTTGCGCATTTGGCGTGCCCAAGACGCCGACATGTTTGGTGAGCGTGAAAAAAGAATATTAAATCTACTTGAACCTTATTTTACCCAAGCTTTACCAGCAGATTTATCAACACAATACGGCCTGACTCCACGTGAACAAGAAGTGGTTCATTTGGTATCTAAAGGTTTAAGTGATAAACATGTGGCAAATTTACTTGATATAAGCTTTACCACATTAAGAACTCATCTGAATAACTCTATGAGAAAAATAGGCTGTAATAATCGCACTGAAATGGCTTTACTCATTCAACATTAAAAAAGCAATCCTCAATTTTGAGGATACGAATGAATGAGCAATTTGTACTAAGTTCTTAAGATCACAACTTAAATGGATTTTAAGTCATCATGTCAAATGCAGTTGAAAAAAATAATTGGATTGAAACACTCGATTTAGCCAATGCTTCAGTAGATGTAATCACTCAATTGATTCATGAGAGAAAAGTGTCTTGCGAAGAACTTGTTCATCATTACTTCGCGACTATTGAAAAACAAGAGTCTTTAAATGCTTTTATTAGCACAGATAAAGCTTCAGCAATTCAACAAGCTCAGTATTGGGATAAATATCTGCTTAGTGGAAAACCATGTCCGGCTTTGATGGGCATTTTAATTGCGGTTAAAGATAATATTCATGTTGAAGGTTTCCCTAACAGTGCAGGCACACCAGCTTTAGCCCACTTTAAGCCTCAAAGCTCTGCACCGATTATTCAAAAGCTCATTGATCACGGCGCAATCATTGTGGGTAAAACCAATATGCACGAATTGGCCTTTGGGGTAACCGGTTATAATACTGCCATGCACATTGAAGGCGTTGTAGGTACACGAAATGCGGTAAACCCATTACATATTGCTGGCGGGTCTTCTTCAGGTAGTGCTGTGGCTGTTGCCGCAGGAATGGTTCAGATTGCGATTGGTACAGATACTGGCGCTTCTATTAGATTACCGAGTGCTTTAAATGGTTGTGTCGGCTTTCGTCCAACGGTAGGAAGATATTCACAAGAGTGTATTACCCCAATTTCACATACGCGGGATACTGCCGGCCCTATAGCACATACAGTATCTGACATTATCTTAATTGATCAGCTCATTACTCAAGAGCCAAGAAAAAAACCATTACAGCCTCATCAAATTAGACTCGGAATCAATCCATATTTTTGGAATCATTTAGATGAAGACGTTCATCAACAAGCTCATATTGCACTTGGTCTTTTAAAAGATGCGGGAGTCGAAATTATTCCTGTCGATATGCCGAATCTAGACGAACTCAATCACGCTATTTCATTTCCAGTGGTTGTCTATGAAGGCAAATATGACCTTATTCAATATTTAAAACATCACTGTATAGACCTGACCTTAGAGTCGGTGATCGATCAGATTTCAAGCCCAGATGTACAGGCACTTTTTAAACAGAATATCCTTCCCCAATTAATTCAAGATCAGACTGGTCAATTTGTTCCTGCTTTACCTTTGTATGAAAAAGCCATCAGTGAAGCTCGTCCACAATTGCTGGAACTCTATCAAAACACATTTAAAGCGCATAATTTACATGCTTTATTGTTCCCAACATCAGCCATCGTTGCACCACTAGTAAACGAGCAAGTCAGTTCAATTGAAAATTTCCAAACATTAATTCGAAATACAGACCCCGGCAGTAATATCGGATTACCTGGACTGAGTTTACCCATTGGAAAGGGAGCGAAATCGAAACTACCAATTGGGTTGGAGATTGATGGTTTACCTCATCAGGATAGTGAAATACTTGCGATTGGAGAGACTTTAGAAGAAATTTTTAAGGTTTTAAATAAGTAAAAAAATAAACTGATAATTCTCTATTTTTTAAATAAAAAAGAGTTAAAAGTAACTCTTTTTTATGATTAATTTTATTTGTTAATAATGCTTATTTCCTTAAAAAGATGTTGGCTTGGGTTCAGAATTTCTCTGCTATTCCACTTAAAATAGTTAATAATAAATTTATTAAAATACATCTTTAATAAGTTTTGTTTAACTATTTTGATAAATAAGAACATTTATATTTTATGTTTCTATAAATATTATAAAACTTATCTATAACTCTTTTTAAAATTACACATTACCTTAATTAATTCTACACAAGTACTACAAATTGAAGACTGATTTTTAATATTGGTACAATGAATTTTCCTGTCAATTAATCACTTTAATAAGAAAAATAACTAAATTAAGTTATTGATTTAAATTAATAAATTAAATTTTTAGAAAATGGATTATAAATAGAAATTTCAAAAAATATAAAATCACATAATTTTTAAACATATTTTTTATAGCATGCAGTGGATTGGCGTAAATAGAAAAAATATATGTCAAAACGGTCAATGATATTTAATCGATTTAAGAATCATAATTTGCACCAAATTTTACGCTGTCACGATTCATTGAATAAACCAAGTGAAAAGTTACGTAAAAAAGACGCTAATAGTTTATTGGTGTAAATAAAAAATCGAATATTACAAATAAACGGAATGAATATGGATAACGTAGCTCAGCTAGAAACTGATACTAATTTCCAAAGTCGAAAAAAGATAACTTGGGGTGTTTTTAGTGTCCTGCTGTTATTTTTAGTCGCGGGCATTATATATTATTTTTTTGTATACCGATTTTATCAATCTACTGATAATGCTTATGTGCAAGCTGATGTTACTTGGGTGATGCCAAAGATTTCAGGCGAAGTGATGGAGTTATTAATTAACGATAATCAGTTTGTAAAGAAAGGGGAAACTTTAGCGGTCTTAGACCATCGTGATTACCAAGCTCGTTATGATCAGGCGAGTTCTGTAGTCAGCTTAAAAGAGGCAGCGCTAGGCGTACAACAACAAAATGAAAAGTCTGCCAAGTCTTCCATTACTGAAGCAAATAGTGGCGTTGTTGCGGCACAAGCAGACTTATCTCGCTTAAGAAAAGATTTTGAACGTTATCAAGATTTATTAAAAGATGGGGTAATTACCCGTCAAAACTTTGAAGGGGTTCAATCTCAATATTTAACGGCTCAGGCACAGCTCAGCAAGGCACAAGCCGCCGTAAATGCAGCAGAAGCTCAGTTGGGTAGTTTACAAGCGAGTAGAGCGCAGCTTCTGGCAGATATTCAAAGTGCCAATGCAAACTTAAATCTTTATCAAATTGATTTGGCTTCATCAAAAGTGGTGAGCCCAGTCGCAGGGAAAATAGGAAGCCTTGCAATCCAGAAAGGTTCGCGTGTTTCTCCACAAACCCGCTTAATGGCAATTATTCCTGAAAATAGTTTGTATGTACAAGCGAACTTCAAAGAAACCCAAATTGAAAAAATGCATATTGGTCAGAAAGTTAAATTAAAACTTGATGCTTACCCAAGCCTGACTTACAGCGGAACAATTGAAAGCTTTTCTCCAGCTTCAGGCGCAACTTTCTCACTCATGCCACCAGACAATGCCACAGGCAACTTTAACAAGGTTGTACAACGTATTCCTGTACGCATTGCCATAGATTCAAGCCCGCATATTGATCTTATAAAACCCGGAATGTCGGTTAGCGCTACGGTTGACCTAAGAACTTAATAATAAAATTTTTAGGTAATAAGAAATGAATAAGCATATTGACGCTGAGTGGAAGTTTCCCGCAAAGACGGCTTGGGCAATTTTTGCTGCCATGATTTTTGGCAACTTTATGGCGATTCTTGATATTCAGATTGTGGCGAGTTCTTTAAACGAAGTTCAAGCCGGCATGAGTGCAAGTCGTTATGAAGTGACTTGGGTGCAAACGGTTTACTTAATTGCCGAAATTATCGCGATTCCAATGTCGAGTATTGTCTCACGGGTGCTTTCAACACGGGTGTATTACACGATCTGTGCAATTGGCTTCACCATCAGTTCTTTACTTTGTGCGTTGGCATGGAACTTAGAAAGTTTACTGGTTTTCCGTGGCATTCAAGGCTTTATGGGCGGCGGGATGATTCCGACTTCCATGACCGCATTGTACTTACTTTTCCCTGAACCAAAACGTTCATTGCCTTTGGTTATGTTTGGAATGATCAGTACCTTAGGTCCAGCCATCGGCCCAACCATTGGCGGTTGGTTAACCAATAACTTCTCATGGCACTGGATGTTCCTGATTAATATCATTCCGGGCATTATCATCGCCACGGTGATCTATTCGGGTCCAAATATTGACCGTGCGAATCATTCACTCATCAAAAGCATGGACTGGTTCAGCCTCATTGGCATGGCGATGTTTTTAGGTGGGCTTGAATATTTCCTTGATGAAGGTGCACGGCACGACTGGCTTGCCGACACAGGTGTTCGGATTGCTTTTATGGTCTGTGTTGTGGGCGGCATGATTTTCTTCTCTAGAAGTTTTACCCAACCCAAGCCTTTGCTCGATTTATCCGTATTTAAAAACAAAAACTTTACCTTAAGTGCTATTACGACTTTTGTGATTGGTATGGCGCTCTATGGCTTGGGTTACATGATTCCCGTATTTCTTGGGCAAGTCCGTGAAATGAACAGTAGCCAAATTGGTCACGTCATGATGGTGACAGGTATTGTCATGTTTTGCTTTGCGCCGTTCCTTGCGTGGCTCATTCCCAATTTTGATACCCGCAAAACTGTATTTGTTGGAATGATTCTGGCTGGTTTTGGTGTATGGCTCAATTCTCACCTCAGCATTCACAGCGATTATGACTTTATGTTCTGGCCGCAAATCTATCGTGGCATTGGTCTCATGATCTGCTTGATTGTGGTTTCGCATTTAGCCATGAGTACTTTGCCACTGAGTAAAGTGGCCGATGCTAGCGGTATTTATAACCTGATGCGCAATATTGGCGGAGCAGTTGGGCTGGCACTCATCAACTCATCATTAGATTGGCTGACCGCGCTTCATGTTACTCAGATTAATCAGTCGATGACCCCGCAGAACTGGATTTTTACAGAAAGACTCGATCAGCTCACGGCGCAATATCAGGAAGTCGGCTCAAATGCACAGCAAATTGCGCTCAGCGTGATCTATCGTGACATTCATTTTCAGGCGCTTACATCTAGTTTTAATGATTTATTACGCATGCTCGCAATCATCATGTTTGTGACGGCCTTTTTAACCATCTTTATGGATCGGGGGAAGAAAATGAATATGTAGCTATTTAGAAATAAAAGGCAGCTTTCAAAGAATGAAAAACAATAGGGCATATCAAAACGTATCCCTTCATAGAAAAAGAACATTTTTATGAGTTTTCTAATATCGGTAGATGAGATCGGGGAACTCGCAAATTAGAGGTGGAAGGTTAAAGGATTATGATTAATACAACGTATAAACTGATTTCAAAATTGAACCTGAAAAACACGACTTATGGTCAATATTTTGAAAAAGAGCAAATTGATACTGACCGATTAAAAGTGATGTATTCCATTTACGAACAGTATTATGAAAATACGAGATTTTCTATTTTCGTAGATGATTTTAAAAATAAAAGTGGTGCAATCTTAATTTTTGACTCGGAAACAGATGAGATTGTGGGGTTCTCAACCGTTGTTGTGCAGCACTTCTACTTAAACGGTAAAGACTACACCGTGTTATTTAGCGGTGATACGGTCATTTTGAAGAAGTTTTGGGGTACACGTAGTCTGCAAAGTACCATGCTCAAACTCATGATCAAGCTTCGAATCAAATATCCATTTAACGAACTCTATTGGCTTCTGATTTCTAAAGGCTATAAGACCTACCTCTTACTTGCCAATAACTACTATGTGTATTACCCAAATATTAAAGACGAAAATCAGCATCTCTCGGAAGTGGTTGAGCATTACTGTGAGAAATTCTTTGGCGAATACTACGACCGTGAAGCTGGCTTACTCAACTTTGGTGATGACTATCAACCATTAAAAGGTGAAGTCGCACCGATTACTGCCGAAATGAGACAAAAGAACCCAAACATTCATTTCTTTGAGCAGATGAATCCAACATGGAGTGCGGGTACGGAATTACCGTGTATTGGTCGATTAGGCTGGAAAGATATTGCCCGCTTTCCTGTGAAGCTGATGACTAAACCTGCAAGTAAGGGAAGATGCGAAGCACGTAAAACGTCGAAAACAAACCGTAGAGAGGCCATCCAATGAAACCTACTGAATGGCTGACTTTGGGTTCGCATCTTATTTTAAAAAAATGGTGTGATGCATCCGATCGTAATTTTCAAAAACAGTTTAATGCGTTAGAAGCGACACAACGTCAAATCCTGCATTCGATTTTACAGACCTCTACGTTTGCTAAAGATAAAAAGGTTCAAAACTATGAGCAGTTTGTAAAATCATTTCCTGCGACACGTTATGGCGCATGGCGAGAAGACATTCAACGTTATCGTGAGCAAAAGCTTTCACTATCTAGCAGTAAGCTGGTTCGTTTCCAGCCAACCAGTGGCTCGAGTGAACAAATCAAGTTTATTCCATACACCAAGCTGTTTTTAGATGAGCTTGACCATGCGATTGCGCCGTGGATGGCAAGTTTATACCGTAAATGTCCAGAGCTTAGTTCGGGAACACATTACTGGTCGGTATCATGGTTACCAGAAAGCCAGCGTGAGGTTTTAAAAGATAAAAACCTAAATGATGATAGTGCGCTACTGGGTGTAGGTAAGCGAATTTTATCTAAGTTTACCCAAGCGGTTCCAAGTAATGTTGCATTTGCAGCCAATGCCGACGATGCACTCTTTGCCACGATTTGCTATTTGGTGGCAAACCGTAACTTAGCGATGATCTCGGTGTGGAGTCCAACTTTTGCGCTACAATTGCTTGAACGTTTAGAGTTACTACAACAAGACGTGATTGAAGTTTTACAAAGTGGTTTATGGGGCAATCGTCAGGCTTCATTAAAAGAAGTGACTGCACCACATAGTCCTGAAAGCGCTCAAGCCCTAATTGACAGTTCAAACGGCGTACAGATCGACTTCAAACAACTATGGCCTAAGTTAAGTTTAGTATCGAGTTGGGATACCGCAGGTTCAAAAGCTTGGGCCGAAAAATTACAAGAGAAATTACCCAGTGTTCAGTTTGAAGGAAAAGGTCTATGGGCGACCGAAGGTGTAGTCACGATTCCCTATAACGACCAATACCCGCTGGCGTATCAAAGTCACTTCTATGAATTTGAATATTTAGAGGGCGAGAAACAAGGTCAAATCATTCCGTCGTGGCAGCTTAAACAAGGCGATGTGGTGAGCCCACTCATTACATCTGGTAATGGCTTGCTTCGTTACTGTATGGATGATTGCTTACGCGTCACTGGCTTTATAGAACAAATTCCGTGTTTTGAGTTCCAAGGCCGCCGTTTTGGTGTAGATCTGGTCGGTGAGAAACTTGCACCTGAAACTGCTCAACAGTTGTTGTCGCAGTTAAATGAAACGGAATCTAAAGCCATTTCTTTACTGGCGATTGATACAGAGCAACACGTTAAACCATTTTATTGCGTGCTTTTTGAAGGTGAAATTCATCACAGCATTAGCAATGAATATATCGACAGTATTTTGCGTCAAAACTTCCATTATGAACTTGCACGAAACTTAGGGCAGCTCGACCAGCCTCAGATTCGCCAAGCCAATAATGGGTGGAATGCCTACAAAAAACTGGTTATGTTTGACGGCATTATCGAAGGCAATATCAAGCCTGAACCACTCAAAAAAGTCACCCTCAATAGTTTGGAACAACTATGAAAGGGATGAAGCAATTTAATACTCGGGTTTTAACACTTCGACACGCCTTGTATCTTGGCGTGTTGCTTGTGTCGAATACACATGCCATGACTTTAGACGAGGCATTGTCTGCCAGCTTAAGACATGAAAGTCAGCTTGAAGTCAGTCGTTTAAGCGTGAATCAGTCGACCGCTATGCTTGAACAGGCCAAACAGCGTGATGGACTCAAAGTCAATTTAGTCGGGCAACTTGACTATGAAAGAATAGATACGCCTTCACAAGTGCTGTTTCCCACTGAAGGAAACCGTAAAGGTCGAAGTTTGCAATTGCAGGCGGATTATCCGATTTATACCTCTGGACGGCATCGTTTAGGAATTGATGTTGCCGAAAGCCAGCTCTCTGCACAAAACCAAGGTCTATCAGACCAAAGATCGGAAACTATTCTAAATACCGTGATGGTCTATACCGACGTATTAAAAAAGAAAGCGATTTTAGAACTCAGACAAAAGACTATGGCAAATCTGCAACGGTCTTTATATGAGTCAAAGCGCCGTTTTGATGTGGGTATGATTACCCGCGCGGACTTGGCTCAAGTTTTGGCACAAGTTGCCCAAGGCCAAGCCGATATTACACAGGCTCAATCTAACTTGACCGTAAGCGAAGCACAGTTTTATCAAGTGACAGGTGTAACACCTGACAACCTTGTTGCCATTAAACAACTACCCGCTATTCCCGCTAACTTAGATGAAATTTTGGCTCAAACCAAAAATCATCCAGCTTTAATGCGTAGCAAATATGAAAAACAGGCTGCCGAGAAACAATATGCTTTAACTAAGAGGGAACTCTGGCCTACGGTCATGCTCACCAGTCGTGCCGGAAAGCAAGATGAAGCAAGCTATATTGGCTCTGAAAGTAATAACTATATGGTTGGGGTACAGCTCAATGTACCTCTATATGATGATGGTTTAAATCGGGCCAATGTTAAAAAAGCACAGGCCGATATAGATTTGGCTAACCAAAAGACGCGAAGTCTTGAACTAGATTTAAATAAGCGTACACGCACGAGCTACGCGCAGCTTCAAACCATTCGACAAAATAAAGAAGCACTGGCAAATGCCATAGAGGCAGCATCTATTGCGTTTGTTTACACACGTAAAGAGTTTGATGTTGGCACCAAAACCACTTTTGATTTGCTGAATACCGAGCAGAAGCTACTCGATGCACAAACCCAGAAAACAGTGAATGATCAAGACGAAGTCGTGTTTGTCTATCAGCTACTCGACCAAATGGGACGTTTAAACAGTTTGGTTCCTACACAGACCGCACAACAGGTGAATAATGAATAAAACAAATCCACCACTTGCTGAAAATACGCTCATTACCCGAGAAGCAACTTTGGCAGATGATCAGGCTTTAAGAGACTTGATTGCCGTACCCATGACCACCAAAGGGATACAAATTAGCTTTCAGCGTGAACCCAGTTATTTTCAAGCTTCCGACATTGTGTATCGACATAAATTACATGTCGTGATTGAAGACACCGAGAGTCAGAAGCATGTTGCTTGTTATAGCAATGGTCATCGCCCATGTTATGTCGATCGGAACGTTCAAAACTTACGATACGCAGGTGATTTGCGGGTAGACCACAACTATCGTGGTAAATCACTGGTGAAGGTTTTGGCAAAGCATGTAAAACAGACCATGCATGAACCGAACTTTAGCCAAATGATTATTTTTGATGATAACCACGCCGCGCGCGCTGCCATTCAAACGGGCAAAACGGGAATGCCTGATTATTATGATGAAGGGCTCATTGAGACATTAAGTCTGACCGACACGGGCGCAAAAAGAAAAATCACGGCTTTCTTAAAGCAAGCTAATCAGAGTGATCTTCAAGAGATTCGTACATGTGTAGCCGAAGCTAAACATGTGGCAGCCATGAATCAGTTTATTAGCGACATGGCAGAGTTTTATAATTTTATTCCAGCTTATAACTTTGAAGAACTAGCTCAAGGACATCAATATTTTTCAGGGATAAAGCTCTCGGACTTTTCACTTTATTTTAAAGGTGAAAAACTGGTGGGCATGTTTGGCTTGTGGGATCAGCACAGCATTAAACAAACCAAAATTTTGCATTACAGTTCAGTCATTGGAATTTTTAGACCCGTTTATAACTTGCTAACTCCAATTACTAAAGGCATGCGTTTGCCTAAACTGGGTGACTCTATTCAGTACCATGTGCTACACACCTTAATGTGCCATCCACAAGATTTGGCTTTGCATCATAAAATGCTTGAAGATGCCTATAACAAGTCAAAACAGCAGGGCGTTGGTGTGGTCAGTTTTACGCTTTCACATAAAGACCCGCGCTATCAGTTAAACCAGTTTTATAAAGGTGAACGCTTAACTGGAATGCATGGTTTTATTAGTTATGAAGGCGACCCAAGGCCACATTTTGATAAAAACTTGATTCCATATTTAGAGGTTGGGCGTATTTAATTTAAAGCTTGAATTGATACTTTTAATGAAGCCCACGAAAGTGGGTTTTGTCATTTTTAAGACGAGCAATGAAGTTGAAGATCAGTTTATAAAAGAAAATATAGCAATAATTTATAATATAATTATTTAATTTTTAATGGAAAATTATTTTAATTTTTATTGAAGCTTAGTCACTAAACGTACATATAGCGCAACTACTATACAAATCGAAATTGAATAAATGGTAGTTAAGTGATGAAAAAAAGTTTATTGGGCGGCCTTATTCTGTCTTTATGTACAACTCCAGCTTTTGCATTAAATATTCTATTGGTTAACGATGATGGTCTAACCAGCAATATCAAAGCACTCTATGATGAATTAAAAGCAAATGGTCATAACGTGCTTGTGTCTGTACCGTGTTCACCACAAAGTGGTCGCGGTGGCGCAATTGTGATGTACAGCTCAACGACCATTTCTGCGGATAATGATAAGCAAATTTCGGCTGAAAACGGTTGTCACAATGGTGCAGCACCAGTTGGCGCACCTGCGGCTGGAACCTTTACCAAAGCGGGTTATACCAATGGCGACTGGAACTACACGCATGGCACACCAGTCATGGCAACAATTTATGGACTAGACGTGGTTGCACCAAAACGCTGGGGTAAAGCACCAGACTTAGTTTTATCTGGTCCGAATGAAGGACAAAATGTCGGAAAAGTCGTTGTGCACTCTGGCACGATTGGCAATGTACAGTTTTCGGCGGGACGCGGCATTCCGTCTATTGCATTAAGCGCCGATACCAACACGGTCGATGATAAGACTTTAAACAATCCTAACTCTGCGATTGTGGCAAAACAAACTGTAGTGTTATTAAAAGAATTACAAGCTAAGGCAGGCAAGGGCCAATTGTTGCCAAAAGGCATTACGCTAAATGTGAATTTCCCTAAAAATTTAACAACCAGCACACCTTTTGCTTTTTCAAAAATTGGGACGTATGACTTATATAAACTGAAGTTCCAAGTGACAAAAGACAATAAAGGCAATAACCAGTTTGGCCTAGGAATTGATGCGGCACCATCGGCTCCTACAGCCGCGCAAATGTCGGATGAAAGCGCCGTAGTGCAAAGTAAAATTGCTGTTACCCCAATGCAAGTTGCTTACGATCAGCGACCAGCAGCTCAAGAATGGCTCAAAATTCGTTTAAAAAGCCTATTTAACAAGTAAGGAGAAAGACCATGAAACGTTGTTTGTTGGTTTTACTTCTTGGGCTTGGATTGGCGGCTTGTAATGACAATGATCATGATGACCAAGTCTCAACTGAAAAACCTGCCTTAGCGCCGAGCTTAGATGTCGGTACTTATATTATTAGTACCGAGACTGATGAAGAGTTACCAATGGCGGGTAAATACTATTCTGGCGCAGATGGTTCTAAATTATTGGTTTTAGATGATGACGAAAACCGTGCCAAAATTGTGATGAGCTATGACGCAAAAACCAAAGCTTGGCAGAGCAACCGGTCTAATCAAGCGATGACCGTTGAATTGGCGCATTATGAAAAAATTGATGATCAGAAAATTTCTCTGAATCAATTGGTCGGTAGCTATGATTTATCGTTTCCAGATGGAACAACGGTAAATGCCGAGGTCAATGCACAAGGCAAAATTGTCTCTAAAGACCCAAGTTGTGTATTTACAGGTGTTATTACTGAAAGTGCATTAGCGGACACAGCAAATTATCAACTTACCGATAACAAGTGTGATGCGCTAAAAAATAACTCGAAAGGCTATGTTGTGGTGGATGAAGACTTAGAACCTATGAGTTTTAGACTTGTATCTGACACGGTTGCATCAAAAGATATTTGGGCATTTGCACAATCTTAAAAATAAAAAGGCAACGGATTCATTTCGTTGTCTTTTCATTCCAACCTATCTTGGGCTGTTGAAACAATTAACATGGTTTGAAGGTAATAATCTACACGTGAGTGATTATTGTCCTTATGTGAGTTATGCGCATTAAAAGCTGCATCATGAAGTTTCACGATTCGAGCGATCGGATTCGAACTACAACGAATTAAATATTCTTCGCGTGTTTCACTTTCCCGTTTAGTTAATCCATCAACGGCATCACGGACTTCTTTCCCGAATAAACTTTCGATTTTGTCTAGGGTAAGAGGTGTGTCCTCAACGCTATCGTGGAGAAGGGCGGTAATAATATAGACTTCTGAAAATCGGTGCTCAGTTAATGAATTGACCACACCTTTAATATGGTAATCAAAGTAATCATGAGAACCATACTTTTGACCTTGATGAGATTCTTTTGACAATTTCTCTGCTAATTCAACTTTATTTTGAGTCATTTTTTGCTCTTATCACTTTAAGTATATGACACGGTCTAATTTGTGAGATGGATTGCTTAAATACAATTTTATACTGAATAGCGACTCTTAAAAACATCTCTTAATAACAGTAGTGACTCTTTTTATTTATTCATTTTTAGTTGAGTTAGAACAATTTCGACTTTAAGTTTTTGAAATTTTAAACTTTAACTTAATGATATAAGGGTAGATTAAAAATATTACTTAAGAATTTCCTTAATTATGTAATTAAATGAAAAACAATAATTATTTAAATAATTTCTAGCCAATTTCACATTGACACTTCAAATATTGGAGATTACCATTTGCGGGCTGGCCTACATTGCCAGTCGGTTGTCGCAGACCGATTCATAGAAGCATTAAAGGTTTTTACTTTTAGTGTGTACACCCTCGCGCCCCCTCTACGGTGGAACGGGAGGGGGACACCCTCGGGTGTGCTGGATCTATGACCAGTCTGCGAACCCCCTTTCGTTCTGCCACCATAATTCTAATGTCTTGGCAGAACTCCATATATAAGGAGTTGGCTTTGCACATCCATTATTTCTTGGCAGCCTTTGCCAAAAGCTATAACGACACAGCTTAAAACATTTAACGCAGCTTGATCGCCGTAAGGCTTTTTCAGGCTTTAGCTCGCTATTACTTAAAACTTAGCAACAATTAAAACTTGAGATGTGCTGCGCACAGTCTTTACGGCTTTGCTATGCCTTTTTTATCTCATTTATATACAACAATAATTTTTTAAAATGGTAAAACTATGCCACATTCAGATCTTCCATTTCGTGCTTTAGGTGTACTTCATTCAGCAAGATTTTTGTTTAATAAATACGGTTTTCACAATGTCGGCATAGACCGAATTATAGAGTCGGCAAAATTGCCCAAAGCTACTTTTTATAACTACTTTCATTCAAAAGAACGTCTCATTGAAATGAGCCTAACCTTTCAAAAAGATGGCCTGAAACAAGAGGTGATTTCAATTATCCATGTTCGAAAAGAATTAACCCTAGTTGAAAAACTGCGCAAGATTTACTTTTTACATGCCGACTTAGAAGGGCTTTACCATTTGCCATTTAAGGCTATTTTTGAAATTGCGAAAACACATCCAAAAGCGTATCAGGTCGTAATTGACTATCGAAACTGGCTGATTAATGAAATCTATAATTTGCTTTTAACCACCAATACAAATGCTTCAAAACAAGATGCTCACATGTTTTTGTTTGTGATTGATGGAGCAATGGTTCAGCTTTTAGATCCAAACAAACCAGATGAACGAAAGAGATTGCTTGAGTATTTTTTATTACAGTTGTTGTGATATTTGGGAGGGTAATTGAGAGACACATGTCGTCTTAAACCGCTATAAAATTCTGCTTGGTGATTTTATAATACACAGCAATAACGAAAGTTTAAGCGCCGTGCTAATAAGTAAGATTTAACAGGTACAGCGGTTTTTATAGACTATAAACATAGAAAATTGAGTACTGGATGCCAAATCAATTTGAAACGCATACTTCAGATACGGGAACTACGATTCACTTAAAGATGAATGGTGAGCTTATAGAAAATCTAATAGCTTTGGACTTTCTAATGCTAACTTTTTTTGACATTGTATTTATATATGGTGTTTATGACGTGTATGCAGAAAATGATGGTGCCCTAACACTTATTTTAATATTCTTATTTCTACCATTTCTTTTTTATCTACATAATGAATATAGAAAAAATAAACGATGGGCTAAGAATGCTGAGGAAACCTTTTTTATTTCTAAAAACAATCTTCGCATTTCCAAAGAATGCCTTGGGGAAAAATTGTTAACAAAGGATATTAATACTCAGAAGATTATTGAGATTGTTTACAGACCTTGGAATGGTGGTTTAAATCCGCCGTTTTTACCTGATTGCAGCCAAGGAACTATTCATGTAATTGGTTATGATGATGGTTGTTCATTTGGTATTAATCTTAACAAAGAAGAAGCAGAAGCATTTATTACCGAACTACGTTCATTAATTATGCAACAACAGGAACCTCGACACTTTATTTTTGCGCCACATATGCATTTGACTAAAAGCTGAATTAGCCTATTTGAAAAAAAGATGAAAGACATTGAAATTTTAGAGATAAATGAAATTGGCGATTATGAAGAAGGCCTATCGTTATTGTTAGAAGATTCTATCAATAGCGGAGCTTCAATAGGTTTTTTGGCGCCCGTAGAAAAGAACGAGGTCTTAAATTATTGGCGTGAGGTTAACAGTAAATTAGCACAGGGTAATAGCCGTTTATGGATTGCTATTCAAGAAGGAAAAATTGTAGGTAGTGTTCAATTGTCCTTGGTGAGTAAAAAGAACGGAATTCACAGAGCTGAAGTTGAAAAACTCATGGTTCTGACAACAGCAAGAAAACAAGGAATAGCAACTTTTCTACTGAATGAACTAGAAAAGTTTTCAAGAGAAAAAGGTCTGCACTTACTTGTCTTAGATACACGTGAAGGCGATGTGTCCGAGCTGTTATATAGCAAAATTGGATTTGTTCGTGTGGGTGTAATTCCAGATTTCGCATTAAGCTCAAATGGGAACTATGATGGCACAGCGATTTATTATAAAAGGCTTGTTTGATTGCATAATTCAGCTTTTAGACTCAAACAAACCAGATTAGCGGAAGAGATTGCTTGAGTATTTTTTAATACAGTTGTTGTGATATTTAGGAGAGTGCTTGAGAGAGACAAATGCCATAAAATGGATATCAAGAAATTAAATTTTGAAATGCTTACTCAAGATAGGATCAAAAGCATTATTTAATGTAATATAAATATATTCATATAGTTAATAAACTAAATTTTATAAGAGCTTTAAAATGAAATTTGAAAAAATTACCCTTACTGAATGGCGACAATTTTCTAAAATAGAGATTGAGTTTCATCCTAATGTGACTATCATTACTGGTGCAAACGGTGCAGGTAAATCTACAATATTAAAATTATTGTCCAAGCATTTTGGATGGCATCATCCATTTTTAGGTACTCCTTTTTTTTCTAAAGAGCAAGGTGTTGTTCAATACAAGTCTATATTTACACCATTAACTAAAAATAATGAAGGTTATAATTATTATGGTGATTCACTCGGGAAAATTATTTATTCAAACAATGCTGTAGCAGATATTTGTATTAATCAACAAATACAGTCAGAAGTTCAATTCAATCTAAATATAACAGATCAGCTACAAATTAATGGGGTACACATTAATTCGCATCGGCCTGTACCTAGATATGAACGATTGCAAAATATCCCTACAAATCCAATGGATGCGTCACAAGCTTTTGATAGTTATCTTAGAGAGACTTTTAATTTATTTAATAACAGTTATACACAGCATTCTCCTACTTATAGAATGAAAGAAGCGATAGTTTCAATGGCTGCATTTGGCCCTGGAAACCAATTTGTTCAAAAAAATGAAAAAATTGAAAAACAGTTTTATGCCTTTAAGGAAATACTAAAACATATTTTACCTATTGAGTTAGGTTTTAAGGATTTAAGTATAAGAATGCCAGATATTGTTTTAGAAACTGATTCTGGTGATTTCTTATTAGATGCCTCTTCAGGAGGTATAATGTCTATTATTGATTTGGCATGGCAAATATTTCTCTATTCACATGATAAAGAAGAGTTTGTTGTAACCATTGATGAACCTGAAAATCATTTACATCCATCTATGCAGCGTTCACTACTCAATGATTTTGTTAAGGCATTCCCTAGAGCACAATTTATTGTTGTAACGCATAGTCCATTTATAGTTTCATCCATTCGCGATTCTAATGTATACGCATTAAAATACGAAAATTTTAAGGATGATGATGTAAATAAAGTTATAAAAAAAGTTGTGTCTCAAAAATTAGATCTTGATCAAAAAGCTGCTACTGCAAATGAGATTTTGCGTGATGTTTTAGGGGTTCCTGTTACCCTTCCTAAGTGGGCTGATGAGGACCTACAGAAAATTTGTTCAATGTTCACAGTAGAAGATATTACAGTGGACGGATTAAGAAGATTAAGAAATGAATTAAATCAAGCTGGGTTAGGAGAGTTTTATCCAGAAGCACTAAATAATATTGTGGAAGGTCAAAAACTATGATTAAGATAAATAAACTTAATGAACCTACTGTATTAGTAAAAAATGCTTACAAGTGGAAAACTAGATTATTAAAGATTCTTACTGAGGATAAAACTCCAACTCAATATCTTCTATCAAGGTATAGTGACCCAGAAATTAAGAAAAGACTAATTGAAGAAACACATGGTAAATGTGCTTATTGTGAAAGTAAATTATTACATATTCATCATGGAGATGTGGAGCATATTTTCCCTAAATCATTAGATGAGTCAAAACGTTATGAGTGGGAGAACCTAACACTTGCTTGTGAGGTATGTAATCAGAATAAATCAAATATGGATCCTAATTTGAATAATATTTTAAATCCATATACTGACTCTCCTGAGGTTAGCCTAATCTTTTTTGGTGTTCTAGCTAAGGGAGCAGATAATAAAGGAGAGTCAACTAGAATATTGTTAGATCTAAATAGAACTGCTTTAGTCGAAAGGAGACAAGAACGTTTAGATAAAATTACATTAATAATAAAAGAGTTAAATAATTCAGGTCTACCTATCAAGGCACGACAAGCTATTTATCAAGATTTAATTCAGAATGAAGCTTCAAATAAGCAAGAATATGCTTCTATGGTGCGATTAGCTATTAAATGTTTTGAGGGTGGCATTGCTTCAGAAATAAAGGCTGCATAAGTAAAAGGGAGTGAAAGCTCCCTCTTTTTCTTCTTAGGAAGCATATAGAACTATATTGTAGTTATTTATAAGTATGCGTGATTTTCTATCTATTGAAATTGAAAATCAATATATTAATTTCTTAATTGTTTGTGGCTAAATTGAATGTACCCGATTGGAGAAGGTCTCAGGCTTTATATGAAGTCCAAATGGGAACTATGACGGCACAGAGATTTATTATAAAAGGCTTGTTTAAAATTAGCTTTTGGAAAAAAATAGGCAGTTACTTTATTAAAAAAGAACCGCCATGAAATACGAAAATGCTTAATGAGAAACTTTTAAAAGTTTAATAGCATCTTCTAAACCATAAATACTTCCTGCCAAATACTTTGACACTTGGATGCTGCACTCAAGTAAAAGTGAAATATTTTCGGCAATTTTTTCTTGTGTTAAACGTTCCGAAGGCCCTGAAATGGTAAGTGCCCCTTGTAACTGTCTACCATTGCTAAATACAGGTACAGATAACGAAGAAGTCTCTGGGTCACGTTCTCCAAATGAACTTGCCCAAAATTGGTTTTGGATTTGCTCTAGATTTTCATCTACTTTATTTTGAGAAAATGCACGAAGAATTTTACCTGAAGCTCCAACATTCACTGGAAAAGTATCTCCTTCAGAGATTGAAACTTTTACAGATCGAGCTGGTTCAATACGAAACAGAACTACGCGCTTATCTTTATCTAAAATATAAAATGAAGAAGTTTCACCAGTTTCTTTTGTAATTCTTTCTAATATGGGGTAAAGAACATCTTTAATATTAAAAGAATTTTGATAAATTCTTGATAGTTTTAAAGGAGTTATACCTAAAGAAAATTGACCATCCTCATTTCTGACGACATAACCATGACGTTCTAATGAACTCAGTAATCTAAGAATAGTACTTTTATATAGCTTTGTACGGCGTGAAATTTCTGCGAGAGATAAGACAGGGCTATCTATATCAAAAGCATCTAAAATAAGTAATGCTCTATCTACGGCAGCTACACCTGAATTTTGCTTATCCATTTGGCTATCAGGATCTTGTGTTGATTTCGTCATACAAAAATATAAAAACTCAATTAAATTTAAGTGTTTTAGGAATAAATAAGTATAGCTGTAATTTAAAAGATGAAATAGATTTTTTAGTGAATGTCAGTATGCAGTGAGATAAAACATAGAAGAATATAAAAGTGCCTTCAAATATTGAAAGCACTTTTATCAATTTATATAAGACCGATAACTAGAGCAGCAAGATACATCACTATGCAGGTTCCAGTACACCAGAGTATGGATGCCTTTTGATTTTCACCATAATCTACATTGGTTAAAGAACATAATAGATAAGTAGAGGCAACCATTGGGCTTAACAAATGAATAGGTTGTCCGATTAAACTTGCGATAGCCATCTCATTCGCACTAATACCATAATGTGAAGCTGTTTCAGCAAGAATAGGTAAAATTCCAAAATAGAAAGCATCATTCGTCAAAATGTAGGTAAATGGCATACTGATAAAAGCAGTAATCGATGACAGATAAGATCCAGACGTTTCAGGAATAACTGAAATGAGATGCTGAGCAATAGCTTCAATCATGCCTGTACCTGTCATGATTCCTACAAAAATACCAGCAGCAAAGATCAGAGAAGACACTGCTAAAACACTATCGGCATATTTTGCGACTAATTTTTTCTGTTCAGATAATTCAGGGAAGTTAACCACTAAACCGATACAGAATGCCAAAATAAACAGAGGAGCTAAAGGTAAATAACCTTTAATCATTGAGAAAACGAGAAGAATAGTAAGTATCAGGTTAAACCATGATTTCCAGCTTTTCGTATTTGGTTCTTCATGTATAAGGTCGTCATCTGATGTAATCTCATGAATACCTAAGCGCTTTCTTTCTTTTAAGCCAAGATAAAAAGCGACAAATATCACCCAAATAAGACCAGCACACATCACTGGCAACATTTGTAAAAAGAGTCCAGTCGGATCGACTTTAAGTGCGCTCGCAGCTCTAGAAAATGGGCCAGCCCAAGGTAAAATATTCATTACCCCAATTGAAAGTAATAAAACAGTTGCCATGACTTGTGGTCGGATTCCAACTTTTTTGTACAAAGGCAATAATGCTGTTGCGACAATAATATAAGTCGTTGCACCATCACCATCTAACCCGACACAAATTCCAAGAATACCTGTGCCCACAACAATCTTTAGCGGATCGCCTTTAACGATTTTAATGATGAATTGAATGAGAGGATTAAAGAGACCAGCATCTGTCATCATGCAAAAATACAAAATTGCAAAGGTAATCATGATGCCAGTGGGAGCAAGTAACTTAATCCCATCAATCATCATGCTACTCATGTCTGCTACATGACCAGTCAGAAGAGCAAAAATTACTGGAATAAGTACTAAAGCTGTAAGTGCGGATAAGCGTTTCGACATTACCGCATACATAAATACAGCGATCATGCTGTAACTTAAAAAGACTAACATAAATCAATCCTTGATTTACTTAAGAAATAAATTTTAAGTAGAAATTAGTGTTGAAAAAACATCGGCTTACCAAAATTTTTTAATGGCATGATTCCATTTCTATAATCAGCAATAAAAATTCGACTCGATGAGATATCTCTATCAAACAAATTTCCATCTTTAGTGTGTAACTCTTTTAGGGAAACAAAAAGATTCATACATGCATCCTTGTGGTTCTGCTGTACAGAACAGTGTTCTATTAATTATTATTTTTTAGCTAATTTAGAGTCATGTCAAGTCTTTTTAAAATTAATTGAATTTGTCATGGGCGGATAAAATTTTTAATTTGCATTAAAAATAGAACTATGTTCTATTAGATAGAACGCTTCTGCGTTGTATGTAAAAAATATTCTTGTGCAATAGGAAATGTAAGCATATGAGCCATTCAAAGGACATCGATATATTGGTGAGTGAGGTTGGACCTCGCGATGGTTTGCAAAGTATTAAACAAACCATGCCAACCGATATGAAGAAAAAATGGATTTCAGCTTTAGCTCAAGCAGGATTAACTGAAATAGAAGTTGGATCTTTTGTATCTCCAAAATTGCTGCCACAAATGGCGGATTGCGGAGAGCTGGTTGAACACACTTTGACTTTAAAAGATGTATTCGTTACAGCTTTAGTCCCAAACCTAAAGGGTGCCGAAAATGCATTTAAAACAGGGGTTCAAAAAATTACGATCCCTGTCTCAGTGAGTGAACCTCATTCACTTTCAAATATTCGTAAAACTCATGCTGAAGTTTATGAAGAAGTGAATTCAATTGTTCAGCTGAGAAATGAAAAATATCCAGAAATATTAATAGAAGCAGGTCTATCAACAGTTTTTGGCTGCACGATTCAAGGTGTAGTTACTGAAAGTGAAGTCCTAACGATGGCTCAACGAATGGCCCAATTAGGTGTAGATGAGATTGGCCTAGCAGATACGGTTGGATATGCAAATCCTGTCCAAGTCCGCAGTCTATTTAAAAAATTAAAACAGGAAGTCGGAAATTTAGCAGGTAGCGCACATTTCCATAATACGCGTGGGCAAGGTCTGGCGAATGTTTTAGCCGCAATTGAAGTGGGTGTGACTACATTTGATGCCTCGCAAGGTGGTATTGGCGGTTGTCCATATGCTCCCGGTGCATCAGGCAATATTGTCACTGAAGATTTAGTTTACCTGTTAGAAAGTATGGGATTACGTACTGGTATTGATATCGATCGACTTATTGAAGCTCGCGAATGGTTAAAGCAAGGGATACCAGGAGAGCCACTCTACGGATTTATTCCAGATGCAGGCGTAGGTAAAAATTTCAAATATGCAAAGGACCAATAACATGAAAGATGAAAAGAAACTCCCACTGGCTGGAATCCGAGTTCTAGAATTCGTACATATGGTTATGGGGCCTGCATGTGGTTTACTTCTCGCAGATTTAGGTGCTGAAGTCATCAAGATTGAACCATTACCTCAAGGTGACAACACTCGCAGACTTATGGGGTCGGGTGCGGGTTACTGGATGACCTATAATCGCAATAAAAAAAGTTTGTCAGTTGATATTAAAAGTGAAAAAGGAATGTCACTTGTTAAGGACTTAATCAAAACTGCGGATGTTGTGATCGAAAACTTTAGACCCGGAGCGATGAAAAAACTAGGACTCGATTATGAAGGGGTTAAATCAATTAAGCCCGATATTATTTATGGTTCAATGAAAGGTTTTTTACCGGGTCCTTATGAACATCGGACAGCCCTAGATGAAGTCGTACAAATGATGACTGGGCTTGCGTATATGACTGGTCCTGTGGGACGTCCATTACGTGCTGGAGCATCTGTTAATGATGTGATGGGCGGAATGTTCTGTGCTTACTCAATCGTTGCCGCTTTATATCAACGTCAATTAACTGGCCAAGGTCAACTTGTTGAAACTGGTTTATTCGAAAACTCTGCATTTTTGGTTGCACAGCACATGATGCAAAGAGCAGTTACAGATAAGCCTGTAGCTCCAATGCCAAATCGTGTTTCAGCTTGGGCAGTATATGATGTTTTCAACACTAAAAATAATGAACAAGTATTTATTGGCGTAGTTACGGACTCGCAGTGGATCGCATTCTGTGATGCTTTTGGCTTAGAAGTACTAAAAAATAATCCGGATTTTGCTCAAAATAACCAACGTGTAAAAGCACGTGAGCAAATCCATCCAATTATTCGCGAAACTCTTAGCCAATTAGACAAAACAAAAGTAATGGAACTATGTGAACAAGCTGGTTTACCTTTCTCTCCGATCCAACGTCCAGAAGATTTATTTGAAGATATTCACTTAAATGAGTCAGGGGGTATGGGGAAAGTAGTGCTAGAAAATGGTAAGCAAGTAAAGGTTCCTTTACTACCATTTACGATGGATGGTCAACGTTTCGGTGTCCGTGAAAACGTGCCGGAAGTTGGTGAAGATACTATAGAGGTTCTTACTTCTTTAGGTTATGACCAAGCAAAAATCAAAGAACTTAGTGATTCGCAAGTTATTCAATCTAACTAATGCTTTTAAGCTTTAGTTTTGTAATATGTGCTCAATTTAGATAAATCTGACATATCGCTGAAATGGGCTACGAACCATGTAGCCCATTTGCTTTTAATAACGAACTTAAATACCTCAAAACAAGATGCGTATATGTTTTTGTTTGAGTGTTTATTCGTCGTTTAATGCACATTCAAAATTACTTGGATTTTCTTTACATCTCACTTTTTTTAGAAAATTCATCATTTTAGGGTCATAGATACCTGCCTTGGTTAGCTGTATTCGTGCCTCGCGCATCATTTTCATATAGTTTAATTGTTCATTTTTAGGAATATCCATCCAATATTTTGCGGGAATATCACTTTCATATTTTGCAATAATGCCAAAGGTTCTATTTAGTTGGCTGGCTACCCAAGTCCGCGACTTTTGCCCAAAACCTGCTGGAAACTGGTCTTTACGAATAATGAAGTTTGCCGAAATTTGAGTTAAAGGGAAACGAATGATAGCTCCTTTCTCACCTAGACCTTTGTGTAGCTCAAAAGGTTTAAATGCAACAATAGGAGCGGGCACAATATCAATTTCATGGTTATTAAATTTCGCACCCGCATTGGTGACGTCTACCGATACAGCCTGACCACCAACATGTTGAACAAGCTTTGGTTGGGCTTCATCATATTTAAATACCCCAATTTTTTTACCGGCAGCTTTAGCGAGTGTATTGATACTTCTATCATTTACAAATAAATATGCAGGGCCAATTGTGCCTAAACCTGCAATTTCGTAAGGACCTACAACCATGTTTTTTGCGGCCATTGGTGAGGACAACAGCTTATAGGCATTAATTGCCGTTTTCATATTTGTTAATGCGCCAACAGCATCTAAAGATCCTGTATATTTATTAAACTGACGCCCACGTAAGCCACTAATAATAGCGCCATCACATTTTCCAACTTTTAAATCTTCAGCCGCAACTCGTTCATCAACATATGCTTTTAAAGATATATCAGCTCCCCAATTTTTGGCCTCAAGTGCATAATCTTTGGCTAAAGCGAAAGCATCTCCCGACTTACCAATTGGGTCAAAAACACAGACGACTTGTTGTTTTGCATAAAGAGTTGTTGTTAAACATGTACTTGTAATAAATAAAATAATTTTAAAACGATCCATATTTAGTTATCCATTATTTCAATTATAAAATTTATTTTATAAAGCTTGGTTAGATTAGATATGACATTTCAATAAAAATTTTTAAGGGAAAAAGTCAGAAGACAGCCTTTGTTGAGGAAGATATTTTTATCTAAATCCGAAAGGCTTAAATCTTTAAAAAGTCTTATATCTACTTTCTATACAAACATCCTTATCTTTATCTCATATTTATAAATAAAAATATTTTCTGATCTTTGTACCTGTGTAGACAGTTAAACAAAACATCTCTCTTTACACTCATCCAGAGCATAACACCACAGGTGATCACAACACGTCTCACATCAGAACTGAATGCCGTGAACAGATGATCATCAGGCATACGTTTAGTTAAACATTCTGAGAGTTCAATAAAAGCAGAATGTATGGATATGTATCGAGATATGAAAGAAATAATTTCGCAAAAAAACTCATCCGGCATTGTCTGGAAGCATACCAAGAAACAATGGTTCATTTCTGTTGGGTATTTTAACTCGCTTGCGATCTATTGGATTGTACCTCTTTGTTTATTCTTACTTTGGTGGATCGCGTCAAACGAACAATGGATGCCTGCTCAAATTTTACCTACCCCAAAAGACACGTGGAATTCTTTTGTTGAAATCTCATCTCAAGATCTATGGTCACAGCTTGCGATCAGTCTTGAGCGCTTTGGTCTTGGTTTATTTTCAGGCGTGCTAGGCGGCGTATTTCTGGGTGTTTTACTTGGCTATAGCCGTATTGCAGAACAATACCTATCGGCAACGTTTTATGCGTTGGTGATTATCCCAACATTGGCTTGGTTGCCTCTGCTAATGATCTGGCTGGGCATCGAAAATAGTTTAAAAATTTTCATAATCTTCAAAGCTACGATGGTGCCGATTGCCTTACATACTCAGGCAGGGGTACGTGATATTCAACCCAAGCTCAAAGAAATGGCAGCAATTTTACAGTTTAATCGTCTAACGCTACTCACAAAACTTGTACTGCCAGCAACACTTCCATATTTCTTTACGGGTTTAAGACTAGCTGTTGCAGCAGGTTGGACAAGCCTGATTGCTGTTGAGTTGTTGGCTTCATCGGAAGGTATTGGATATTTGATGGTGACAGGCCGTCAGCTATTTCAGCTCGATATCGTCTTTGTCACGATTTTTGTGATCGCGTCTGTGGGAATTATTTTCGATTTCATCCTACATCGAATTGAACGTAAGTTTGTGTTCTGGCCACATGCTGCTTTAAGTGCTCATGCTTTTCACAAAAAAAGCCGCACCGATGTTTTCAAGTCATGGGTTTTGCCTTTGAGTTTAATAGCGCTTTGGGCAATGAGCAGTGGGTTTGACTTAATTTCGAGTCAAATTTTACCTGCGCCATGGGCAGTATTAAAGGCACTGTGGTTAGGCATTCAAGATTTTTCACTCACCACTGCCATGTATTACAGCCTTTATCGCGCAATCTTGGGATTACTTATTGGTGGGTTAATTGGTGCTTCAGTAGGAATTGTGGTGGGGCTATTTAAACAGATTGAAAATCTATTGGCACCCACACTCAACACATTACGTCTAATCGCTATTTTTGCTTGGATTCCACTACTGACAGCTTGGTTCGGACTCGAAGATTTATCAAAAATTGTTTTCATTTCAATAGCGACATTTTTTCCTATGTTTATTGCGACATGGAAAGGCATGTCCAGCATTCCAATGCAGCTCGTTGAAGTCTCAAGCACCTTAAGAATGACATTGCTTCAACGCTTAACGCTTTTGATTTTACCTAGCATTGCACCTTCAATGTTCGCTGGGTTTCGACTGGCATTACTTTATTCGTGGATGGCATCTTTTGGAGCTGAATACTTGATGGGCTCTGGAATTGGCATAGGTAGCTATATGATGGCAGCACAGCAAAACTTTGAAATGGAGCGTGTAATAGCAGCAACCGTTTTAGTCGCTGGTTTGGGCGCGATTCTGGCATGGCTGGGCAAAATAACTGAAAACTACGCAACATCTTGGCGAAAAAATTGAGGTCAGACCATGACGATTACCCTTAATACAAATACCGAAAAACATCACCATTCATTTCAATCTAATGCTCAAACACGTGTGGCATTTCACCATGTTCATAAGTCTTTTGTTGTTAATCAACAACCTGTCAAAGTCATTCATGACTTTAATCTAGAAATTAAAGAGGGAGAGTTTATTGCGATTGTGGGTAGCAGTGGTTGCGGTAAATCTACGCTCTTACGTCTTTTGGCTGGACTTGATCAAGATTTTGATGGTCGGATTTTAATTGATGGTGCCGATGTAAGCGGGATTGGCGGCGATCGAGCGGTAGTCTTTCAAGAACATCGCTTATTTCCTTGGCTTACCGTTGAGCAAAACATTGAGCTGGGTTTATTAAATGAAGCATTAACTGCACGTGATAAAGATATTCTGGTCCAGAAAGCAATTGAATTGATTGGATTAAATGGCTTTGAAAAGGCATATCCACATCAACTATCTGGTGGGATGTCTCAACGTGTAGCCATTGCACGTAGTCTTGTTGTGCAGCCGCGTATTTTTCTGTTAGACGAACCGTTTGGTGCCTTGGACGCGTTAACACGGCATCAAATGCAAAATGAATTGCTACGCATTCAATCTCAACAAAAAATGACCACTGTTTTTATTACGCATGATGTGGAAGAGGCTGTCACTTTGGCAGATCGTGTGGTGATTTTAAAACCCAAACCTGGTCGTGTTGAACAGATTATTCCCATCAACTTACCGCGTCCTCGAAATCGTTCAAGTTTTGAATTGCATCAACTAAAAGAACAGATTTTTCGGATCTTGACCGAAGACAAAATTGGTTAATAGGAGTTATTGATGAGTGAATTTAGTCAAGGCTCGATCAAAAAAGCATTTTTATTTGAGCAATTATCCAATCAAGTCATCCATACAACGACGGTTAATGATCCTTTTAGACATAACGTAGATGTTAGAAATGATCCTGCTGGGCCAAAAAAGAATGCTTTGGCAATCGCGATTGTGGCTGTTGCTGCGGCACATTTGGGAATCTGGTATATCGCCAAACAACTTCCTACGCCTCAGCTTGACGTTAAAACACATGATCCTGTGGTGATAGAGATTGTCAAACCACCTGAGCCACCCAAAGTGATTGAACCTAAAATCCCTCCAGTGGTGCAAAAGCCAAAGATACCGCCTGTTAGCCAGACACCTCAGCCTGTACAAAAGCAGATAGAGCCACCCAAACCAATACAGAAACACGTTGAACAGCCGAAACCTGTTGAACCGCATAAGGCAGCAGAGCAACCGCGACCTGTAGCAGAACCCTTAAGTAAAAATGTGGTGGCGGCTCCTGTTCAGCAACCAGTTTCAAAACCCGCTGAAGCACCAGCAAAAGCTGCTGATGACAACTTACCTGTTACAGAAGCAAAGGGCTATGCAGGTTATTTGAGTAATCCAGCACCTGAATATCCTGAACAGGCTCTCGATCGAGGTTGGGAAGGCTCAGTTATCTTGAGGGTAAAAGTCTTGCCAAATGGTAGTCCCGATAGCGTGACAGTCAAACAGAGCAGTGGCAAAAAAATACTCGATAGTGCGGCGATTAGAACCGTAAAACAATGGAAATTCTCACCCGCCTTAAAAGGAAAAACACCAGTTGAAGGTTGGGTCGATGTTCCAATTCACTATCAACTCCCGAAATAATTTTTTAACTTAATATTGATCTATAAGGAATTTTAACATGAGTGATATCAACTCCCTGATCCACGATGGGACTATCTGGTTATTGGTTGCTTTTTCAATTGTGACGTGGGGTTTGATTGTAATTAAACTGGTTCAAACCCAAAAAGCCGACCGCCAGAACAAAGCCTTTGCAGAAGAATTCTGGAGTGCCAAAAATCTTCAAGATGCCATTCAAAAATCGGAAGCAGGACAAGGACCTGTGGCACGCATTGCACATACCGGTTTTAAAACACTTGCCGATGCAGATGACGATACTCATCAAGATTTACAACATAGCTGGAGTCGTCAAGATTTACTCGAGCGCCATTTACGCAAACAAATTTTATCAGAACGTCGCCAGCTAGAAAAAGGCTCGGCCTTGCTCGCATCAATTGGTAATAATGCACCTTTCATTGGGCTATTTGGTACCGTCTTTGGGATTATCCATGCTTTACAGGCGATTGCACATTCGGGTAATGCCAGTATGGATGTCGTTGCAGGGCCGATTGGTGAAGCGCTAGTTGCAACAGGCATCGGGATTGCAGTGGCTGTTCCAGCGGTACTGGCATATAACTATTTTGTGCGTAAAGTAAAAACTATTGGTGCAGAACTGGATGACTTTGCAACCGACTTTGTGAGTCTAAACCAGAAATCAGGTTTCCAGCTTAAGAGTGTTAAGGCAAAAACAACAAATACGAGCACTCCAGCCAGCGAGTTAAGCCATACCCACAATAAAGAAAAGGTATATGCATAATGGCAATTTCAACATCGGAACAAGATGATGTGGTCAGCGAGATCAACATTACCCCTTTAGTGGATGTGATGTTGGTTCTGTTGATTGTATTTATCGTCACGGCGCCCTTATTGACAAACACTGTTAAGGTAAACTTACCAAAAGCTGCGCCGACGCAGGTGACAGAGCAAACTAAGGCGGTGGTCATCAGCGTTAATCCAAAAGGGGAAATTTATCTGGATAAAGATAAAGTCACTCTTGAACACTTTGAACAAGCCATTCAAACGCGTAAGGCGGCCAATCCTAAACTGGCTCTGAACCTGAATGCAGATGAGATGGTTCCTTATGGTACGGTTGCCAAGTTACTGGCCAGCATAGAACGAGTAGGCGTTGATAAACTATCAGTCATTACATCGCCTAAGTCTTAAGTTCTATTAAAAGAAATAGGAAGAAAGAAAATCAAGATCCAAATTTGAGATCTTGATTTTCATATAATTGTTTAATCTAAATTTATATTAAACTTGAATTTCACGATGAAGTTGTATGGTCTATTTTAGAGCTTCAATTTGATGGTGAGATGGCGAATGACAACACTTGTTTATAACGAGACAAAAAGAAATAACTATGAGCATTTTTTAGATTTATTAGATCAAACTCATGTTAATCGTTATCAAGATTTCAACATTACCTTTGAATATAAAAAACTGGCAGAACAAATGCTGTCAGAATGTGAGTTTATGGATGCATGTTCGTTTGAAGAAAAGCAGAAGTTATTTAATGAAATTAAGATAAAGCATCTTTATCAAGGGCAAGTGCTATATTCGAGAAATCAAAACTGTCGTGAACTGATCATTGTTTTAAGTGGTGTACTCAAGTTAGGTTGGAATTCATACGATGGAAAATATCTTATTCATCGTTTTATTCCGACAGGTGCACTATTAAATATTGTCTATCTTATTTCTGAATCTGCCCTAGAGCATGAATATATTGCACATGAAGCAACTGTGATAGCAACCATTCCTGAACATATCTTTAAGCACACCATACAGCACAATTCGCGCATGCTATATCAGGTTTTAAAACTGGTATGCCAAAGAACACGTCTTTTAGACAATGATATCTATCACACTTCTACGCAACCTTTAAAAGTACAAATTGCCCGACAGCTCATTTATTTAATCGAATTTTTTTCTACTCAAACTCAAAAAGGCATCGAAGTTTTATTAAAGCTCTCGCAAGAAAATTTGGCTGAACTTTTAAAAATATCGAGACAAAGTATAAGAAAGGAAATTCAGTGGTTTGTTGAAGAAGGCATTATAGAAACAAAATACAATCATATCTCTGTCAAAGACATCGACAAATTAAAAGCCTTACTGCGGTAAATAGATTATGACGAATTATGAATAATTTTTCATAAATGAAGAAATGCTATGTAATTTTTGTTGCAGAATTTAAAAGGGGTAATTTCTAAACTCATATCATCAATGATGAGAACGATGATATGGCAGATTTATTAATAAAAAAACCAGTGAATGAGTTAATCGATGTGATCCCTTTAACAGGTCGTATCGGTGCACAAATTAATGGTATTGAATTATCTTCAAGACTTAATGCTGAGGTTTTGAATCAAATCAGGCAATCATTGCTTGAACATAAAGTTATTTTTTTCCGTAATCAGGAACATTTAACCGATCACGAACAGGAAAAGTTTGCAGAATTGCTTGGGCAACCTATTTCTCATCCTACTGTTCCAGTGGCAGAGGGTTCGACTTATATATTTGAGCTTGATTCCCGTCATGACGGTCGTGCAGACGTTTGGCATACCGATGTCACCTTTGTTTCAAATTATCCAAAAATCAGCATTTTAAGAGCGGTAACTACCCCCAACCGAGGAGGCGATACTACATGGGCAAACACAGAAGCAGCCTATGATGAATTGCCAGAGCCGCTAAAGCTCCTTGCCAATCAGCTCCGTGCAATTCACACCAATGATTTTGATTATGGTGGTTTTCGGCCTTCTGCAAGTGATGAAGTCGTAAAACGCCATCAAAAAATCTTTGCTTCAACTGTCTATGAGGCGGAACACCCATTGGTCAGAGTACACCCTGAAACAGGTAAACGAACTTTAATTTTAGGCCAATTTTTTAAACGATTTGTGGGTCTGACTGCTAAAGAGTCCAACAAGCTGTTTGAAATTTTTCAAGATCGTATTACCAAACCAGAAAACACGATTCGCTGGACGTGGAAGGACGGAGATGTCGCTATTTGGGACAACCGTGCCACGCAGCATTTAGCCGTCAATGATTATGGTAATGCTTTGCGTATTATGCGACGCGTTACGTTAGCAGGCGATGTTCCTGTTGATATCGACGGTAAAGCGAGTAAGCAAATTAAGCCATCTACTTCATAAGTGTCTAAATAATACGACGCCGATTTATTAATAAAAATGTGGAAGATATAATGAAACAATCAATTTTTAAAAAATTGATCTTGCTGAGCTTATTGGCTTATGGACATGCCAGTTATGCTGAAAGCCTTAAAACAATCCGAATTGGTTCTCCCGATTTGACCGCCGGTCAGAAACACGCGGGTGGAGGAGTTGTTGATGTGCTTTACAACAAAAAATGGCTCGAGCAAGAACTTGCAAAAAAAAATGTCAAAGTGGAATGGCATTTCTTTAAAGGTGCTGGGCCAGCCATTAATGAAGCATTGGCCAACAATCAACTGGATTTCGCCTTTTTAGGTGATTTACCTCCGATCATTGGTAAAGCCAATGGATTAGATACCCAATTACTTGTTCCAACGGCACGTGGGATTACCAATTATCTGGCGGTAAGATCTGATCTCTTGATCAAAAATTTTGCTGAATTAAAAGGAAAACGGGTTGGTTTGTTACGTGGCACAGCAGATGAATTGTCATTTGTGAGTGCATTGAACAGCCAAGGTTTAAAGCTCAGCGATGTGCGAGTGGTCAATTTAGACTTTAACGCCGTCAACGCAGCTTTGGCCGCAAAAAAAATTGATGCGTCATGGGGACCTTCTCGATTTTTTGCGTTACGTGACAAACACATCGTTAACTTGCCTATAAGTAGTCGTCAGTTAAATGGTGCAGGATCTACCCAAGGGGTGTTCTTAGGTCGTCAATCGTTTATTCGACAATATTCAAATGAAACACAACAGGTGGTGACTCAGGTTGTAAAAGGTCTGAATTGGCTCTCAAATGAGAAAAACCGAGTACCACAAGTTGCGCTATTTTTTACCCAATCGGGCTATCCAGCATCTATATATGCTCAAGAACTCAATGGGGTAAATTTGAAGTTTTTATATTCACCGTTATTTGATGGCTATTACACCCAACAATTGCAGCAAAAAATTACTTTGGCTACGCAACAAGGGCTGATACGCAAAAATATTGACGTCAAAAGCTGGATTAACCCGTCATTTGTAAATCAAGCACTTGAACAATCAAATTTAAAGACTTACTGGAAACCAACTCAGCAGTACGAATATTTGAAATCAGTGAAATAAGCACCGTCTTTTAAAACTTAATTATGGGGTAAATAATGTCGATACATTCGAAAAGTGTAACGCGTGATCCGTTCACGTCAGCAACCAAACAAAAAATTTTAAATTTAAGTCTACTTTCACTAAGTATCTTGTCTGTTTGGGGACAAGCTCACGCAGAAACAGTCTCAAACTCTGCACGTTCTTCAGAGGATGTGGCGCAGTTAGAGACCGTTGTTGTGACAGCAACACGCCGTGAAGAATCACTTCAAAAAGTACCTGTTGCCGTTTCGGTCATTAGTGGAAAGGAACTCGATAAGCAACAGCGCAACTCACTTGAAACATTGGTAACACAAGTACCAAGTGTTAACTTTCGGGCTGGAGCCTCAAATAAAGATACGTCATTATTTGTTCGCGGTATTGGAACTGTTACCACTTCACCGGGTGTCGAACCTTCGGTCTCAACAGTGATAGATGGCGTTGTTTACAGCCGACCTGGGCAAGCAACACTTGATTTGTTAGATGTGGATCGTATTGAAGTCCTACGTGGTCCCCAAGGAACACTTTTTGGTAAAAATGCATCGGCAGGTGTAGTCAATATTGTGACCAAAAATCCAACCAGTGAAACCTCTGGTTATATTGATGCCTATGCCACTAACGATAGTGAACAACGAATTAAACTAGGAGCATCTGGTACATTAATTCCTGAAAAATTAACTGCCAATGTTTCGGCTCTATTAGGTAATTTTGATGGCAATGTAGAAAACCTTACAACAAATGAAGATGTCAACGGCTATAAAAATTATGGTTTTAGAACCAAATTTGAATATACGCCTACCGATAGTCTAGTGTTGGGCTTTACTGCCGATTATCTGCATAAAAAAGGAAGTGCCCCGACAGGCATTGTGGTTAAAAATACTGATGCCAATTATGCAGCGGCATTATCACCTGTTGTAGCATCTCCAACCAATCGAAGTACAGTTGAAAATACTCAAGCTTCGACTGAGGATACCAATCAGGGGGTAGCGCTCACCGCAGACTGGACATTAACCAATCATCAACTATCATCCATTACGGCCTTTCGCCAATGGAAAAACACGCAAATTGGTGACAGTGATCAGCTTGCAGCACCGACACCAAATTTTGCCGGAATTGCCGATTTAGGCCATGTTAACAGTAAGCAATTTTCTCAAGAAATTAGAATTAAACCGCTCGATCATGGTTTTTTTGATTATGTCGCGGGTCTATATTTTTCTAAAAACAAAAACGATGAGACTTATCAACGTGAGTCAACTTGGTACAACAATACCTCTAATGCTTATGTCGTAGATTTTGGTAAGGCAATCTATAACACAGACAGCACCAACTATGCTGCATTTGGCGAAGGTACCTTTCATTTCACAAATCGGTTGAGATGGATTGCTGGTTTACGTGTTACTCGAGATGAGTTGTCTTATGATCACAGCCGAGTTTCAACTGTTCCAAGCAGTGTAGGTGTCCGAAATGCGATTCGTTCTTCATTTAGCAGTGATGGATCGACCAGTGAAACTGGAGTTTCAGGCCGCATTGGACCTCAATATGACTTTACACCGAATATATTGGGCTATTTTACCTATTCGAGAGGTTATAAAGGTCCTGCATATAACGTTTATTTTAATATGCAGCAAAATGATACACCTGTCATTGATCCTGAAACGGCTAACTCCTACGAACTTGGGCTCAAATCTCAATGGTTAAATAATCGTCTGCGCGTCAATGTGGCGTTATTTAACACGGATTATGATAACTATCAGGCAAATTTTAGAACCCTCGATCCAAATGGTTTCCCAATAACCCGCTTGGTTAATGCAGGAAGTGTCTCTACCTATGGGGCTGAAATTGATTCGGTATATAAGATTAATCCAAATTGGGCATTAAACTTTTCAGGTGCCTATACACATGCACGAATTGATGACTTCAAATGTCCAGCTGCCGATACATCGTGCCCAAATGTAAATGGTAAACCGTTGCCATTTTCTCCGGATTGGAAATTTAATACCCAGCTCGATCGCTATTTTACTCTGGCAAATAACAAGCAAATTGAACTTTCAACCCAATATGCATGGCAGAGCAAAGTACAGTTCAGTCTCGACCAGAACCCAAACACCATTCAGGGTGCATATGGGCTTTTGAACGCGAGCATTGCTTTAGCTGATACTGCCTCTGACTGGCGATTGGCATTGAATGTACGGAATATAACGGATAAATCATACGCAACTCTGCTGAGCACAAATGGTAGCCGTATTAATCGTCAAGTCCCTAGAGATGATGAACGCTACTTTGGTATTTCATTTCGTAAAAATTTCTAAAAAGTATGTCTAGTATGCCTCGTTTTTTACGAGGTGTACACCCATCAATTGGACTGATTAAAATGAGTAATCCTTTAAAACCTGTAAGGTCATCTCAGGTTCAACATTCGTCTACAAGAAAGCTTCACCTTAATTTATTTTTAGATGGTTATGGCCATCATTTGGCCAGTTGGAGGCATCCAGCGAGTCAATTAAACCTAAGTCCCTATGAACGCTACTTAAGCGCAGCAAAAATAGCTGAAGAAGGGAAATTTGATGCCATTTTTTTTGCCGATAGTTTGGCTGTTGATCCAGCAACTGCGACCTCAGGAAAAATTCGTGGTAACGAGATTGAACCCCTCACATTACTTTCAGCAATTGCGACTCAAACACATCATATTGGACTCATTGGAACAGCCACGACAACTTACAATGAGCCCTATCATCTCGCAAGAAAGTTTGCCTCTTTAGACCAGATTTCTGCTGGACGTGCAGGTTGGAACCTCGTCACCACCGATTTTGCGCTTGAAGCGAAAAATTTCAGTACAAAGGAACATGTCAAACATCAAGATCGCTATGCACGTGCTGAAGAATTTCATGATGTGGTAAAAGGACTTTGGCGTAGTTGGGATGAGGATGCAGCTATTCATGATAAAGCCAAAGGTATTTTCTTTAATCCAGAAAAGGTACATACGCTCAATCATTGCGGTGATATTTTTCAGGTAAAAGGTCCACTCAATATTAGCCCAAGCCCACAGTCTCACCCTGTGGTGGTTCAGGCAGGTAGTTCCGAACGAGGTAAAAATCTCGCAGCTCGTACCGCAGATGTCATTTTTACTGCCCAATCCAACTTGGCAGCTGCACAGCAGTTTTATAGTGATGTAAAGCAACGTCTTGAAGACTTTGATCGCCAAGAGCATGAGTTAGTAGTAATGCCCGGTGTATATGTGCTTGTTGCTCATACGAATGAAGATGCTAAGAAGCAGCAACAGCTTTTAGATGAACTCGTTGATGATGACATTGGCCTTGGGCTTTTAGGCAGAATGTTGGGTAATTTTGATTTAAGCGGTGTTGATGTAAATCAGCCTTTAGCTTCGTTAGATTTATCCGAGACGCAAACGGGGCAGCAAAGTCGCCAGCAATTGATTCAGGCACTGGGGCAAGAGCAAGGTCTAACCATTAAACAGCTCTATCAACGTATTGCATCAGGACGGGGGCATTTTTGTTTGGTTGGAACGCCAGAATATATCGCCGATCAGCTTGAAGAGTGGTTCGTTAGTGGTGCAGCAGATGGATTTAACATTATGCCTGCTGTCATATCCAATGGAATTAGAGACTTTGTCGATCTGGTTATTCCCATCCTTCAACAGCGCAATTTATTCCGCAAAGAATACGAAGGTCAAACATTAAGACAAAACCTCAGCCTCTTGGCTGCTGCCGAATAAAAGGACAAAGTATGTATCTCGCAAATTCAGAACGATATCAATCATTTCAATATCGAAAAATTAAAAATAGTGGTTTGGTATTACCACCATTGTCACTTGGTTGCTGGCATAACTTTGGCGATGACACTCCAATTCAGCAACAAAAATCGGTACTTTACACGGCGTTTGATCAGGGAATTAATCATTTTGATCTGGCCAATAATTATGGAACACCTTTTGGAAGTGCAGAGAAAAATATTGGGCACTTTTTAAAAACTGACTTCAAGCCATATCGAGACGAACTCATTATTTCGACAAAGGCAGGCTGGGACATGTGGCCTGGACCTTATGGACAAGGTGGTAGCAGCCGAAAATACCTAATGGCTAGTCTTGATCAAAGCTTACAGCGACTGGGGCTTGATTATGTCGATATTTTTTACTCACATCGTTATGACCCAGAAACACCGCTTGAAGAAACAGCCAAGACACTTGCCGATATTGTGCAGCAAGGTAAAGCACTCTATGTGGGGATTTCTTCTGGATATACACCAGAGTTAACTTTACAGTTGATAGAATTGCTTCAGGCTTATCACGTTCCACTTACTTTGCATCAACCGATTTACAATTTTTTTGAACGTCAGATTGAGCAAGGTTTAACAGAGACCGCTAAACAAGAGGGTTTTGGTGTAATTACGTTCTCACCACTGGCCCAAGGCCTATTGGCTGGACGATATCTGAATGGTGTGCCTGAAGACTCACGTATTGGGCGTGGTAGTCGTTATTTACAGTCAGAGCATCTCGTTTCATTGAAGCTACAGCAAATACAGCAGTTAAATGAAATAGCAAAGCGTCGAGACCAAACACTGGCTCAATTGTCATTATCATGGGTTTTACGTGATGAACGGATTACATCGACAATCATTGGTGCTAGTCGTCCCGAGCAGATCATCGAAAACTTAAAAGCATTGCAAAATACGACGTTTAGTGCAGATGAGTTGACTCAGATTGACGCTATTCTAAATACGCCATAACTCTATACAAAATTTGCAGCATGGTTTTGAAGGAGCCAATGCTGCAATTTCTGTGCATTTTATTTATTAAAAGCTAAGTTTCACAGTTGCACCTATGGTACGAGGCTGACCTAAACTAGCGAGAACAATACCATTAGAAGAGTTCCATGTATTGGTCACATAGGTTTGATTGGTGAGGTTTTTCACCCATAGCGCAACATCCAGTTCATTTTCACCAATACGATGTCGTGCACCCAGACTTGCATTTGTTAATCCATAGGCTTTGATGACACTGTACGGGTTATTATCTAAAGAGCCATATGACCAATCTCGCCAAGCATAACTTCCTGAAACATAGGGCTGCCAGTTATTGTGTTCAGCTAAGTCATAACGGAAATTGAAGTTTGCAATCCACTTCGGTACGCCATATACACGCTCTCCAGACAGATCTTGTGTATTTACACCTGTTGGAATGCTGATATTGGATGGAGCAGGCGCGTTTTTATATTCTGTATAGGTGGTATCGTTAAGAGAGCCATTAAAATTAAGTGTAAGGCGACGAATAGGTTGATAGGTTGCATCGAGTTCAATCCCTCGGCTGCGTACTTTACCTGCATTTGCCAATACACTCACGACAGAGTTACCCACTTGTTCATAGCTTGTGGTTTGGTAGTCAGAAACATCAATCCAGAATATATTGCTATTGAGCTGTAAGGTATTATTAAGAAAATTTTGTTTTAGTCCAATTTCATAGTTATCTGCTTTTTCAGGATCAACCTTTAACGAGTTAGCACCCGCTGCTGGTGCAGAACCAATGCTTAGGTTAAAGCCACCAGATTTCTCGCCGTGTGAATACGTTGCATAGGCCAGTGTGCTCGGATTTACCCGATAGCTGCCAGTCAGTAAGCCAGAGTAACTTAAACCATGTTGCTTCAGTTCACCCGAGTCGTATGCGCCAAGCTGGGCATTTAGTAAATTACGCTCTGCCGCACTTAAACCCGAAACTGGAGTACCCCCAATAGGGTCGGTTCTATAGATACTGGCAGATTTATCTTCATAGGTGACTCGTGCACCTGTGGTGATGTCTAACTTCGGTGTCGCATGCCATGTACTTTGACCAAATAGTGCTGAGCTTTTTGTCTCAGTTGTCCCATAAGAATATGAGTCTCGATTATTCAAAATATTTGATTGACCATTGGCAATTAAGTTTCTCACGCTCGGTACGTTATAAAGATAGAATGCGTCAGCCGTATCTCCATATAAAGAGAAAGTCGTATTGTCTAACTGTTGCTGAAAGTAATATAGGCCCGTTACCCAATCCACTTTTTGGTTTCCAGCAGAGGTTAGGCGTAATTCTTGAGAATACTGTTTATCTCGAACCGAAACACCGGCATTCGTCAATGCATTTGAGCTAATAAAATCACTGTTGGTAGGGGTGAAGCTCCAAAAGCGGTATGCACTGATCGACGTAATTTTTTTTCCGCTATCTAGCGACCAATTCGCTTCTGCCGATCCACCACCTTGCTCAACAGACATATGTTGTGGGGCATCTGAATGAATTTGTTTATCTTTCCAGTTGGTATAAAGATTTTTGGCACCTGACTGTGTGGCATTTTCTAAGTAACGATTGTAGTTATTGCCATATACGGTACTGTTAAACGTTGGCCCAGCGTAGTACACGACCATCGCGCCTTGATCATCATCTTGCTTGTTGTAATCTGCAATTAGACGTAAATTAAAATTCTCTTGCGGCTTCCAGAGAATTTGACCGCGGACACCTTCGCGATCTGTATTGTTATAATCTTTACCATTATAGGTATTATGAATAAAACCATCTTGAGTTGTTTTATAAAAAGAGAGTCGGCCTGCTACAGTTTCGGATAGAGCATCTGAAAATGTTCCTTTAGCCTGCAAATAATTGCGTGAACCAAAAGAAATTTCAGCAGAATGGTCTGGGTCGAAGGTAGGCTGTTTTGAGCTAATGTTTAATAAGCCCGCCGTGGTATTTTTACCAAATAATGTCCCTTGTGGCCCGCGTAATAATTCGAGTTGAGCAATATCTAATAAATCAAATACAGCCATGCCGGGGCGACCTAAGTAAACATTGTCCAGATAGACCCCAACACTAGCTTCCAAACCATCACTGGCTGGGTTATTACCCAACCCCCGAACCGCTACACTCGATTGACGTGGGTTCAAAAAAGCAACATTAAGGCTGGGTAGGGCTTGTTGTAGATCTTCAAGTTTACTGAGTTTTTGTGTTTCCAGTGTTTTTGCACTTAAAATACTAATTGGTGTTGGAACATTTTGCGCTTTTTCTTCACGTCTTCGTGTCGTCACGATAACATCAGCAAGCTGAATGACATCATCTGCTTTATTGTTTGACTGTGAATTTGACGTACTGGCTTCTGTTACCGCTGCACTTGAAGTAGCGGAAGTGTCCTCGGCATAGACGATAGATGAATATCCTGCACACCCTATAAGTGAAATAAACAGACTTTGCGTGATTTTATTTAAAACTAATCTTTTTCTCTTGAAGTGAAAGGTGTGCTTTTGAACTGACATTAATGACTCCATTTTGTGTTTTCTTTGTGATGATTTTAATTTTTATGTAATTGAACACTGTCATTATCAGTACAAACTTAAGTTTATATTTTGATGATCTTATCTTTATATCTAATAGTAATTTTTTTAAAACATAGGCCTTTTAAAATACTGTTCAGGCAGCAAATATAAAAGCCAGCATTAGGTGCTGGCTTAGTTCAATCTAAAGACTAATCTCTTCGTTATTTTTATGCTTCAAACGGTTCTAGCTGATCATTCTGTAATAATCTTCGTTGTTGCACATTTTCGATGACACCATTTTCTTTGACATAAGTTGCCCATTCTTTGAGTAATTCATCGAGCTTTTCTGGATATTGTTTTGCCAAATCCTGAGTTTCGCCTTTATCATCTTTAAGGTTATATAGCTGCCAGCGATTCGGGCCATTTGGCGCAGGGATGAAGAGCGCTTTCCATTCTCCTTTGCGCAGAGCCTTTTGACCAAATAACTCCCAGCCTGTGACATGATCTTCACTGTGAATATGATCTTGTTGTACTTGTAAATAAGGTAAGATCGAACGGCCACGGAGTGGTACCAATTGACGACCTTTATACAACTGACCAGGATGCTGAATATTTAAATAATCCAGTAGGGTGGGTAGTAAATCCATGACCGTCAAGAACTCGTGACTGATCTGATTTTGGCGTTTAAACCCTGCGTAGTGAATGAAAGAAACTGTTCTAATTCCACCTTCGCTAGTATGGGCTTTATATAGACGAGCAGGAGCAGTGGCTGCTTGTGCCCAATGTTCTCCGTACCAAACATATGAGTTTGCTCGTCCAATATTATCAATACTGTTGTCGTAATATTGCTCGATAATTTCATTAAGTTGGCCACCAAAGACGGGCAGAGCTTCAAGTTGAGCGCCTTCTGCACCATTGTCTGATAAAAAAATAATAATGGTATTGTCTAATTCCCCTCGATCTTTGAGATATTCCACTACACGTCCAACGTTTTGATCCATACGATCTACCATGGCCGCATATACTTCCATAATTCTTGAAGACTTATCACGTTGCTCTTGAGTAAGATTTTCCCAGAATGGAGTTCTAGCGAGGACAGGGTGAATCGTTGTTTCCGCATCAACCAACTGAAGTTGCTTGAGTTTCTCAAGGCGCTGTTCACGCAATTTAACGGGGCCATCCGCATAACGACCTTTATATCGATCAATATCTTCCTGAGGTGCCTGTAAGGGCCAGTGCGGTGCAGAGAAAGGTAAGTATGCAAAAAAAGGACGTCCTTGGCGTGCTTCATCATCTTGTAAAAAGTCTAGAAGGCGAGTGGTAAAATAATCTGATGAATAAAACCCTTGGGGTAGTTCTTCCGAAAACTTATCATCTTCTGCATAGAGTCCTTTTGTTGACTTAAGTAAGCGTGGAATTTGGTCTTCTGGAATATCCGCTTCAAATAGATAATGATTAGCTGCACCTGGTAATAGTGCAAAAGAACGTTCAAATCCTTTTTCAATTGGAAAATATTCTGGCTTTATACCCAAATGCCATTTTCCAGACATAATGGTGTAGTAACCCGCATCTTTTAATAATTCTGGTAATGCGGCAACTTTGTTATTTAATACACCTTCGTAGCCTTCTTTACCTTCAAGTTCTGGGGTAAGGGCCTCTGCCATGGTTCCTAAACCAGCTAAATGATGGTCAGTACCTGAAAGTAACATCGCACGAGTGGGGGAGCAGGTTGACGCCGTATGAAAATTAGTCAGTCTTAAGCCGTTTAATGCTAATTCATTCAAATGAGGTGTATTGATTTCTCCGCCAAAAGCACCTAAATCTGAAAAGCCTAAATCATCTGCCACAATCAATAAAATATTAGGTTGGTTTTTGATATTTACATCTGTCATGTTTTATCCAACAAAGTGACTAAAATGCTTAGTGTAAATATGACAAATTTTTATTCTGTTTCTATTCTGACAGTTATCTCCTAATAAAATCATATCATTATGACAAAAGCAGATATATCAAAGAAACTTAGTGGTACTGTTGAACTGATGAGTCTGTGCAATATCGCTTAGCTTTGCAAAGTCCAAAATAAAGATTTGATTGTATTTAACCTCAATGATGTTTTGGTTCGAAAGCGCTGCTAGTTCTTTATTAATGCTTTGTCTTGAAGTCTGCAAAAGCTCTGCCAGATTTTCCTGACTCAATTTGAGATTCAGTAAAATTTTATCTTTGTCCTGATAGGAATGATAATCCACTAGAAAAACTAGTTTTTTAGCGAGACGAGTTTGCAATGTTTCAGTTGAATAAATGAAATTTTGTTCACGATTTAGCTGTGTTCTTACACAGATTAATTTCAACACCATAAACAAAGCATCTGCGTTATTTCTGATGACATCCATAAACAATTGACCGGGAAGGTTGGCAATTACCGTTCTACCTTGTGCAATGTGATCGTGAAGGAGGGGTTGACCCGTTACGATCGGAACAATATTGATTAATGTACCTGATGGCACAAAAATATCGGTGTGATATTTGCCTTGAGATGTGCTCCAGCCAAGTTTAAGCGCGCCTTCAAGCAAAATATTGATATCAGTGCACGGATCATTTTGATTGTATATCGTTTGATTATGATAATACTTTCTTATTTTTAAATGCTGAATAAGCGTAGATTTGTCTGTATTAGATAAAGATTGAATAACCTGATAATTTTCTAAAATACGGATACTTTTATGAATAAATTCATTCGTTATAATTTGATGATCAGAAGATTGTCCGCCGTCAAAATCATTCTGATATTTTGAGATAGGATTCCTGAACTCGATAATTGATGATGCTTTCATGATAAATCAGAGATATAAACTAAGATTTTAAACAGCTTATCAGAGTTAAAATTTATTCAAATTTCAAAAAAATATAATTTCATATTTAATTTTCATATGTGCGTGTTATTAATTATTTAAATATCAAAATATTTTTTTACGTGATGGATTGTCTCTGAAATAACAGAATATGCCGCCGTTTCTGATAAAAATTAAGTCATATATTATGACAGGAAATTAAGATGACAACATTTATTCAGAAACCAGCACAACAACTACAGGTTAAAAAATTAACTGGTCGAATTGGGGCTGAAATATCAGGCATTCATTTAAGCTCTGAGCTTGATTCATCCACAGTTCAGTTTATACACGATGCGCTATTAGAGCATAAAGTACTCTTCTTTCGTGGCCAGCAACATTTGGGGGACACGGAACAAGAAAAATTTGCAGAATTATTTGGATCACCCGTTAAACATCCAACAGTACCAGCAGTGGATGGCACAGATTTTATTTTTGAACTTGACTCACAAAAAGGTGCACGCGCCAATTCTTGGCATACTGATGTAACTTTTGTGGATGCCTATCCTAAAATTAGTATCTTGAGAAGCCTAATCATCCCTGAAACAGGTGGTGATACAACTTGGGCAAATACTGAAACTGCTTATGAGGATCTTCCTGAGCTTTTACAGCAATTTGCTGAGCAATTGGTAGCTGTACATTCAAATGAATATGATTATGGTGGACCAAAACAAAATGTCGAGCCAGAACAACTAGAGAGACTAAAGAAAATTTTTGTATCTACCAAATACGAGACAGAGCATCCAGTAGTTGTGGTACATCCAGAAACTGGCAAGAAAAGTCTATTACTGGGGCATTTTTTCAAACGACTTGTGGGATTCAGTCAAAGTGATTCACAGCTTTTATTTAATATTTTACAAGAAAAAGTAACGCGACCAGAAAATACCGTGCGCTGGCAATGGCAGGAAGGAGATGTGGTGATTTGGGATAATCGCTCTACGCAGCACTATGCGGTTAACGATTATGGAGATCAACATCGCGTTGTCCGCCGAATTACGCTTGCAGGTGAAGTAACGACTGGCGTACATGGCTTAAAGGGTAAAACCACATTACCCAAAGATTTATCAGCAGAACAACTCGAAAAAGCCAAGCTTCACGCCGTTTTAAATGCCAACTAAAGACTATTTTAAACATGCAAAACGTCACTGTCGTTAAGCAGTGACGTTGTATATGTTGTTGAGAAAAACGATATGGCCACACTATCAAAACGTAATCGATTTATCTGGATTATTCCTGCACTTATTTTTGTCGCTTTGCTACTGTTTATTTTCAAACCATCTTCATCAGCACCTTCAAAAACAATAAATCAGACGGAAAACATTGTAAAAATTAGAATTGCAGTACCTGATTTAAGCAGTAGTGAAAGACATAGTAGCGGCACACCACTGGTCGATTATATTTATTTAAATCAGCTACTCGAAAAAGCATTTGCAAAGAACAATATTCAGATTGAATGGCAATTTTTTAAAGGTGCAGGGCCTGTAATTAATGAAGCCTTAGCCAATAAGCAACTAGACTTTGCTTTTTTGGGTGACTTAGCTGCAATTATTGGTAAATCAAACCAAATCGATACCACGTTATTGGTGGCGACTGGACGACAGTTAGATGCCTATTTGGGTGTTTTGCCAAATAAAGGATATACCAGCTTAGAACAGTTAAAAGGTAAAAGAATTGCGATTTTTCAAGGAACTGCTATGCAATTGTCGTTTGATCAATATATCGAGCGATATGGCTTTACTGAAAAAGATTTTCGCATTATTAATTTGGATCCTGCTGCGGCCAATGCAGCACTTGCAGCTAAGCAAGTTGATGCTAGCTGGGGTTTGATGCCAATTCTAGCGCTCAAACAGCAGAAAATTGTAGAGGTTCCTCTGAGTACTGGGCAGAGACAGGATGGAGCTGGAACAATTCAATCAGGTCTGGTGGGTCGTAGTGAATTTATTAAGCAACATCCTGAAATTGTCCAAACATTGGTCAATACGGTTTTACAATCAGCACATTGGGTCTCACAGTCTGAAAACCGGGGCAATGCCATTCAACTTGTCACTAAAAATGCAGGATTACCAACGGAACTCTATGCATTGAGTTTACAAGACAAAGCCTTAAAAACAGTTTTTTCACCACTTTTGGATGAATATTATCTAGGGCATCTACAGGAAGGTGTACAGACTGCATTAAAGGCCAAGCTGATAAAACGCGATGTTGATGTAAAACAATGGCAAAATGCTGAGTTTGTCGAACGAGGGATTCAACAGTTGAATTACGTCAATTATTGGAATTCTTCAAAATAAAATTATTAAATGAAGCGGCTATGCAAAAAGACCTTAATCGAGGTCTTTTTTATCATATTTTAATAATAACGTATCCATATTCCTTAGATATTGAAAACCGCTAATACAAAATACAGTCAGTCATAATCATTAATGTGATTGGAAACTACATTAATAATTATTATTTTTAGAATATTTTTTGTCCGATTAACGGACAAAAATCTCATAAAGCGGTATTTTCTCTCTTCTTTTTATATCCTTAAATAAACTTAAAAATTAGTTTATCCATTACCTAATGGAGATTAACTTATGGAAATCTTAAAAACAAAAATTGCAATTAGAGGCTCAGGGCTAAAGGGGCTACCAAACAGTGAAATAGAGATTCTAGCTAGTAGTGCAAAGCATCGCATTGAACTATCTAAAGGTATGAATGGTAAGCAAACCGTAGTCGATGGATAGACCTAAGTGCTCAAAGACTGGATGTAAACATATCAACAAGAAGATTGGAAAACGATTATTAGAATTTAAATTATTTTTTGGAGTTAAATATGAGATTTAAAAAAGGATTTTTAGCACTCAGCCTAGGTTTGCTCTTTATAAACTTGGGATGTACAGATAATGATAGTGCTGATAACAATGGTGCTGAAAGTATTTATATTAATGGAAAAATTTATACCGCTAAAGATAGAGACTCTTTTCAGCAAGCCATCGCCGTTGCCCATGATGGAACAATTATAAAAGTGGGTAGTAACGAAGAAATTAAAAAAATTGCAGATAGCAATACACAAGTTTTTGATCTTGATAACAAGGTTTTAATGCCAGGTTTAATCGATAGTCATATTCATGCTTTAGCTTCTGGTGTAGAGACTGTATTAGCAACCATGGATAGTGACGATACAACCATAGATATTTCTAAGGTGGAAGCAAAACTTAGACAGTCAAGTTTGGATGGTACAGGTGTTGCTGGAGATGTTCTATTTTTAAATGGTTTGTCATCAGAATATTGGGAATTAGCTGACCAACTCTCCAATGTATTTAACAATAATGAATGGAAAGATCGCCCAATTGCCTTGGTGGGTAGTGACCACCATACGGCATGGGCAAATCAAGCACTTTTAAAAAAAGCAGGTATAGATGCAAACTTCGTTCAGCAATTAACCCCAGAGGATCAGCAAAATATTGCACATAATGAAAAATTTGAGCCAACTGGATTTGTGGTCGATTCAGGCTGGGATATGGTGAGTGATAAAATTCCATCTGTATCACATGATCTGCTTTATAAAGGCTCTAAAGAAGCGGTCAAATACTATAACAGTTTGGGTCTCACGGCATGGATGGATATTGCTGCGAATGCCAGTCCCAATAAGGGAATTACCAATATTAAAAATACAGAGGAAACATTAGGGATGATTCCAATGTATAAAGAATTATCTCAGAAAGGAGAGTTAACGGCGCGAGTTTCTGGGTTACATGTAATTAACTCAAAAAGTACGCCTCAAGTTTTTAACATCATTGAGTCAATCAATAGCAAATATAAAAACATAGATAACTTTAATTTAATTGGTGTAAAGGTATTTGCGGATGGAGTGTTAGAGTTTCCCGCCCAATCGGCTGCACTACTTGGCCGATATTCTAATAGTAACAAGCAAGGGACTTTATTATTTGATCCAAATACCTTTAAGTTAGTTGTTGATGAAGCTGACAAGCGAAATATGCTGGTTCATATCCATGCTGTTGGGGATAGAGCTGTACAGGAATCTTTAAATGCAATTGAATATGCTCGTTCAAAACGTCAGAGCAATGTCCCACATAGTATTACTCATCTCCAGCTCGTAGACCCTAAAGACTATAAGCGCTTTAAACAAAATAATGTGATTGCTTCTATGCAACTAGCATGGGCCTACGAAGACAGTTTTAACAAAGAACTGGTAAAACCTTATATTGATGCAGCTTCTTATAAGGGGATGTATCCTGCACATTCGTTGTTGGTTAACGGCGCGACAATTGCAGGCGCAAGCGATGCACCAGTTTCAACCGCCAATCCTTTTGTTGCTATGGCTACTGCAATTACAAGAAAAGGAATTGAAGGAGATGTTTTAAATCCAGCGGAAGCGATTGATCGAGATACAGTATTTAAGGCTTATACGATTAATTCGGCTAAGGCACTTTATTTAGATAAAAGCATCGGCACGCTCGAACCGGGCAAAAAAGCCGATATGATTTTAGTGGATCGAGATATTTTTAAAGTTTCGCCTGAACAGTTGGCTGAAACAAAGGTGGTATGGACCATTTTTAATGGAAAGAAAGTTTATCAGCGGTAATAAACTAGAAAGCTTTGTATCTATAATTTTAACGAAAAATCAAAGATACAAAGCTTAAGAAAAATCAATTATTTGATTTTGAAAGGATCTTCAACCGCTGGGGTGCCTACATTATCCCAGAAGTTTTGTAGTACAAATCCATACTCCGATAAGTTTTCTTTGAAAGGCTCAAGCATTTGGTCTGCGGAAGGCTTTTTCCAGTCAGCTTGTAATTCACAAGCTAGACTAAAGGTCGTTACTGGTTCTGCACCAGCATTTGCCATGCGTAATGTAGCGGCCTGAACCTCATATTGATTCCATGTTCCACATGCATCAATGACTGGGTATACTTTATATCCATCATTTAATAGCGATAGTGTTGGGAAAGTACAGCAAGTACCAATGGTTACGCCTGCAATAATAATATGGGTTCGACCTGTTGCTTCTAGTAAATTAATAAGTGCTTTACGAAAAGTCGGATCTTCATATGCATTAATGATCCCCGTACGTCGATAAATTGAATTATTTGGGAACAATGACTTAATTTCTGGGAGAGTGTCGCCATTTTGCCATTGCGCATTTGATGAGGTAATTAATGTTGGAATATTAAGAGCTTTAGCCGTACGTGCTAAACCAAGAACATTACTTTTTAATTCAGCTAGGCTTGAAGTATCACGAACGCTAGCCATTAAACCAACTTGATGATCAATAAGTAATAAAACGGTATTCTCTGGGGTTGGTTTATCATAAGCAAACAAACCTAGATTTTTTGCTTCTTTTGGTGAGTTTGTATTCGCTTTTATAGTATCAGTAATAGGGCTGATAATATCTTCTGCACGGATTGATGTAGTCATTTTTAACTCCGAAGAATAATTTGAGACGAGAAAGTACGGAACTTAGATTTAGGAAGATCTAAGTTCAGATTTGGATTTTTAGGCCAGATGGATTAAATAGTGTTTAAAAAATAAAGACTTATCTGAAGGGCTGAATGCGAAATGGTATGTCCCGTAGCGGGTAAAATATTCAACTCAACATTTAAGTTGGCTGCATGCATTTGTTGATATGCACTTTGGCTTTCGGTTGGAGGAATGACGGCGTCTGACTCACCATGAATTAATAAAACTTTCGTATTTTTATTAATTTCATTATTGATTGGACTTGCTAATCTTCCAGCGATGCTAATCAGCCCAGCAATAGGCCAACGCCCTGAAACGACCGCATCTAAAGCCATTATTGCACCTTGAGAAAATCCTAAAAAAACGACTTTATCTAGGTGGTTTTCCAATTGGTTTTGAGTAATGATTTCTTGGATTTTTTGGTCAAAATGAGGTCTGGCTTCTTTAATCCGACTAAATCGATTCTCCTCATCAACCCCAGCGATACTAAACCACTGATAGGCCTCTTTACTGTTCATAAAGCTAAAAGGAGCATTGGGTGCGACAAAATTTAAATTAGAATGATTGGCTTTAAAAAATTCTCCAACTGCTTCTAAGTCTTCACCATTACTACCTACGCCGTGTAATAAAATTATAAATAGATCTTTCATTTTAATACCCTGAATGAGCTGAATATTTGGTGTTTAGATGCCATTCATACGATGGCATCTCATCTATTAACGAGCTTAGTTTTTAAAAGATTTACTTAAAGAAAACGATCCATCACCAATGAGTGCCAGAGTAACTAAAGAAATAATCCACATAAATGGGAATTCCCAACCACCATTAGGGTTTGTAAAAAAGAAACCGGCAGCACCATGTACAGTAAATATTGCACCCAATAAGACTGGAATTAGTGCAATCGCAACAATTCGAGGTTTAAAACCAATCAATAATAATATTGCTCCTAAAATCTCCCAGAGAATAGTTACATATGCCATCCATCCCGGAACTCCAACAGATTGAAAAAATTGTGCTGTACCTGCTGGTGTAAATACAAATAGTTTGAGACCAGCATGGGCAAAGAAATAAAGCGCTAAGGTTATACGGAGTAGTAATGCCGCATAAGGAGCTGTGTTAGATGTATTCATTTTCTATCTCGATGAGAATTAACTTGATGAATACATACTACTGTTGATTTTTTAAGTGATTAAGTAGGCTGAAATTGAATATTTATTTCTATTTTGGAAATAATTACTCGTAAATTTCCCATTCGGCAGGGTACGCATATTGCTCTTTTAAGTAATCAATCAGGGTTCTCACCTTGTTGGCTAGATGTTTTGCAGGAGGGTAAACCGCATAGAGACCTCTTCGCGGTAATTCATAGTTTTCTAAAATAGGAATAATCTTTTTGTCGATAAGTGCATCTTTTAAAATAAACATAGGTAATCTGGCGATGCCAAGTCCTGCTATGGTTGCCGCTAAACAGGCTTCTGTATTCGCAAAATGAATCCGACCATTCACATTAATGGTATGTAATACATTCGAAGGTGATTTCTCAAAAAAAGTCCATTCATATGGATCTTTAAAATTTGTATCAATTATGCAGGAATGAGATTCTAGGTCTTGAAGACTTTGAGGATAGCCAAATTTTTCTAGATAAAGGGGAGATGCGACTAATAAAAATCTAATTTGAGATAAAGGAGTCGCAATTAAATTGTTATCTTTAAGCTCGCCTATTCGAATGGCGATATCAAATCCTTCTTCAATGACATTCACCGTGCGGTCGGTAAAACTCACATCTAATTCAATTTGACTATAATTTTGTGCAAAGTTAACCAGTGTTTTACTTAGTTGTACTGTTCCAAAAGAATTAGGAGCACTTATTTTTAGTTTTCCGACTGGGGCTCGAGATTGATTTTTAATACTAATTTCAATTTCATCAAACTCTGACATGAGTTGCTTAATTCGGTGGTAATACGCTAATCCCAGTTCTGTGGGCTTCAATGAGCGAGTTGATCTTTTTAGAAGCTGTACTCCCAATTCGTTCTCTAACTTTGAAATGAGCTTGGATGCTTGTGCTACGCTTGTATTTAAATTTTCGGCAGCTTTAACAAAACTTCCTAGTTCAATGATCGAAATAAACATTCGATTACATTCCAGTCTATTCATATAAGTTTATTTTTTACTTAATTAGTAATCGTAAGTTGAATTCCTAAGTAATTCAATTGGTGAAATAACTATATGGGATCAAAAGATAAATAATATATTTAAAGATGGGGATGGTTTAAAGTTTGGTTATCGGTTCTAAAATTAAATGCAGTAGTTAAGTTTAATTACTCTTATTCTGAAGCTTTAATCAATCTTTACTTAAGATTTTCCTTAATTGTATAATTAAATGAAAAACAATAATTAATTAAATAATTTCTAGCCAATTTCACATTGACACCTTAATTTTTGAAGATTAACATTTGCGGGCTGGCCTACATTGCCAGACGGTTTTAGCAGACCGTATACGACCGCATCAGGATTATTTCTTCTGAGGAATAGTTTTGTGCGTAAGCTCCTCGTTCCCTCCCGTAGCGGTAGGACGGGAGAGGGACACCCTCGGGTGTGCTGGTTGTCGTACCAGTCTGCTAACCCTCTTTCGTTCTGCCACCATAATTTATAATGCTCTGGCAGAACTCCATATATAAAGGAGTTGGCTTTGCACATTCATTATTTATTGGCAACCATTGCCAAAATTCACTATAACGACACAACTTAAACTTTTTACAAAGGTTTGATCGCCGTTCGGCTTTTCAAGCTTTCATTCGTTTCGTCTAAAAACTTATATCAACAATAAACCTTGAGATGTGCCCAGCACAGTCTTTATGGCTTTGCTATGCCTTTTTTCTCCCAGAAAAGTATCTCTTTTAGAAACAACAAGAATTTATAACGGTAAAACTATGTCAAATTTAGAAATCTCTTCCAAAAAATTACAGGTTATTCGCACGGCGATACGCTTATTTACCACCTATGGTTTTCACACAGCGGGAATAGACCTGATTGTGAAAGAATCTGGAATAACCAAAACCACTTTTTATAATTACTTTGCCTCAAAAGAGCGCCTGATTGAAATGTGTATCGCCTTTCAAAAGAGACTCCTTAAAGAAGAAGTGTTGTCTATTATCTACTCAAACCGTTACTACACTTCAAGCGATAAACTCAAAGAAATTGTGCGTTTACATGTCTGTTCTAATAGCCTGTACCACTTATTACTCAAAGCCATATTTGAAATTAAACTCGTTTATTCGCAAGGTTACCGCATGGCGATTGAATATCGAAAATGGCTACTTCATGAGATTTTTGATCTGATTTTTATTCTAGAAACTTGTACAATAAAACCCGATGCCAACATGGTGTTAAACCTAATCGATGGCTTGATGATGCAGTTTCTAATTTCGAACAGTTTAGAAGAAAGGGATGTGATGTTAGAGCAGTTTTTTAAACCAAACATTTGAATGAAAAAGAATAATCTAAAAATATGATGTGATGAGTAGACCATGAGCCTTACGATGAGGCAAGTTCATCAATTGAATTTAGTTTTGGGGAGTCATTAAGCCAACTAATCTTCAATAGTGGCTTAATGAATGTGTTTTAAAGAGAGGGGACTTATAAACTAATAATGTAATTAATTAGTTTATAAATGAGCAAATAAATGCCTCGTAAATCGTCATTAATTTTTGTGGATCTTTATGCATTCTTTCCATTACTGCAATTCCTCTTACAAATGTTAATATGACTTCTGCAGCTTCTTCCGCAGTAATAGATAACGATTTTTCTAAATTTTTCTCTGATAATCGCACAACCATAATAAGCTTTAAATCATTCATAAAGTCTCTAATACTTTGTTGAATTTGCTCGCTAGTTACGTCTATTTCAATCAACATTTTTGTTGTTAAACAGCCTCTCGATGGAGTTCCTTTAGTCATGTTTTCTAGTGCTGTTTTGAAAAAACCTCTCAAAACATCTTGTAGAGAATCACCTACCATTGCTTTTTTTACATTTTTTATAAAATTATCTGTATAGATTTTATAGGCATGTAGAAAAAGAGCTTCTTTACTTCCATAAGCATTATAAAGAGAACCTCGTTGAACACCTGTAACTTGGGCAATTTCAACAAAAGAGGTCGCTTGCCATCCTTTGTTCCAAAAAATATCGAGCACGATAGGTAAGACTATTTGCTCATCAAACTGACGAATACCAGACAATTTACATTCCTTATACTTGACAGGGGTGTCAAATTTGACAACACTGTCAAAGATAACTGTGGATTATCAAAATTACAGAACAAGATTTCAAAAAAAGAAGAGGAAAGTATAAAATGAGTACCCTAAATAGTCAGTATAAATTTCTTAATATTGTTGAACCAGAAGAACATAGAGGAAAAATGACCTCTGAAAATTTAAACAAATACACTGAGGATTTTACGAAACCAGCCTTATTTAAAAACTTGGCATTAATAGATGATGAACTAAAGTCTCGCCAATTTTTTGGTGAAATTGACGAGAACTTAGAACTACAGTGGCGAGTAAAGAATGGTAATAGTGGCGTTACTATGCGTAGTAAGGATGGCGAATCAGACTATAATTATGTAACCGGAAAGATTGGTCCAGCAAAAGAATTCTTAAAAAATATTTTTGATGATCAATTGGATGTCTATTCACACTTAGGAACAATTTCTTCTGGTTACAATGATCCATTCCCTTGGGGGAAATTAGCATTTAAAAAAGTTCGTGAATCTATTTTTAAAAATAATTGGTTTGATATTCCTAATTGGATAGTTACAGGGCATATGTTTTTAGGAAATAGTACTCAAGATTATGGTGAACCTCAGAACGGTGCGGTTGGGTGATGTCTTAGTGAATCCCCCATTCGAATGGCATAAGGTTCTTAATGCAAAAGGTCTGAGCATAGGTGCAGCATTTCGAGTAATAGATGCAGATTATTTAAAACAACTAGAAGAAAGAAAAAACTTAGATGTATCGAGAGTAGACGTTTTTAATAATTTTGAAAATAGTGAAGAACTCGCTCATTTCTTAACAAGTATTAATTATGCTTCTCGAGATTTAAATAGAGCCCAAATGTTACTGAATGATCTTGAATATGCTTATCTTAGAAAAAAAGCACCTATTGAGTCAGTTAATATCGGTCATAAATAATAAAAATTAGCTATTACAATATTCTTTGTAATAGCTATCTTTTAGTCTTGGAGGTAGAAATGGATATAACGTCAATAGATTATCCAATTGTTACAAGTGATAAATTAAGATATTCAGATACTGATCGTCAAGGTCATATAAATAATGCGTTGTTTTCAACATTTCTTGAAACCGGTCGTGTTGAATTAATTTATAACCCTACTATTGTCATTAAACCCCATGATGCTGAGTTTGTTATCGCAAATTTAACTATTAAATATATCCATGAAATTTTATGGCCAGGTACTGTCGAAATAGGGACAGTTGTAAAAAAAATTGGAAATAGTTCACTTATTTTTGAACAAGGAATTTTTCAAAATAAGCAACTTTGTGCTTCAGCTGAGACTGTTATTGTTCAAGTTAATGTTGAAACTCGTAAAGCAATGCCATTGAATTCTGAGACAATTGAAGGACTTAAAAAATACCTAAAATCAGAGTAAGTATTTTAACTTTATTAACTTACATATTGGAATTCCCATGAAGAATCAAAATAAATATTGGGTAGGTGTATTATGCGGTTTAATTGCTGCTTTTATTTGGGCAGCTTTTCCCGTAATGACAAGATTTGGAGTAGCCAGATCAAATCTTGATGCATGGGATATGACATTTCTCCGTTTTATTTTTTCAGGCTTATTATTATCTCCATATTTATTTTATTCTTCTATTAAGCACAAGCAAAAGAAAATTCCAATTATTGGGATAGTAATTATGGTTGTTGGTCTTGGTGCTCCTTATATGTTAGTTATTGCTCAAGGCCTAAAATTTGCTCCAGTAGAACAATTTGCGGCTGTAACTCCAGCCAGTATGATTGCTTTTTCTCTTATATTGAGTGTGATTTTCCTTAAGAATAAAATACTCAATAATGAATACCTTGGAATATCCATAATCATAGCAGGTGTTATCTTAGTTGGTTTCTTTGCCTTTAATGGATCAAGTATTTATTCCTACCTGCTTTTTTTACTTGGTGGCGTTATGTGGGCAATGTATACCGTAGCATCTAGATATTATTGTGACTCAGCTTTATATGCTACTGGATTAGTTTCATTTTTTTCAATGTTATTTTATTCACCAATCTATTTTTACTTAAAAGGATTGGATATTTTCTCTATACCTATAGGAGTACTTTTACCTCAAATTATTTATCAAGGCTTTTTTGTTTCCATTGTCGCTCTTTATTTTTATAGTAAATCTGTATTTTTATTGGGCTCTACTGTGGGATCGGTATTTGCTGCACTTGTACCAGCTTTAGCGACAATTATCTCAGCAATTTCTTTAAATGAACTTCCTCATATTTCGTCTGTAATTGGCTTACTGATTATCACGGTGGGTATGATTATTACGATAGTTAAATGGAAAAGTTCTACTGAAATCGAAACATAATTTTTTAATAAATAAAAGATTAATATAAATGAGTAATATAGTAAAAACTGCATTAGTGACTGGTGGTATGGGTGGTATAGGTCAAGAAATTGCAAAAAAACTTCATGATAGGGGATTTAATGTAATTGTTACTCATTCTCCTCATAATTCAAAAGTAAATGAATGGCAAGCTAAGCATAAAGAAGAAGGATATGATTTTATTTGTGTTGGAGTTGATGTTTCCGATTATGATTCTGCATCTCTAATGTTTAAATATTTGGAAAAAGAAGGTCATTCAGTTGATATATTAATTAACAATGCTGGAATTACCAAAGACGCTTCTTTTAAAAGAATGACAGTTGAGGATTGGAATTTAGTCTTAAGAACTAATCTTGACTCTATTTTTAATATTACACATCAATTTATTGATGGAATGATCGCTAAAGGATGGGGGCGTATCATTAACATCGCTTCTGTAAATGCATCTAAAGGTCAATTCGGTCAAACTAATTATTCGGCAGCAAAAGCTGGAATGATTGGTTTTTCAAAGGCCTTGGCCTTAGAGTTGGCAGAGAAAGGTGTAACTGTTAATTGTATTTCACCAGGCTATCAAGAGACCAAAATGGTGATGTCAGTTCCTGAGGAAATTCGTAATAAAATAATATCCTCTATTCCAATGAAACGACTTGGTTATCCAAAAGAAATTGCAGAATTAGTAGCTTATTTATGTAATGACGATGCTAGTTATATGACAGGAGCTAATCTTCATATCAATGGCGGACAATATATGAGTTGATCATTTCATACTGATAAAGGAGGTGTTGAAGCGATTTTTATTAGATGAGCAGACCACAGTCGCTGTGCGGTAAGGTGAGACGCCAGTTAACTTCAGTTTTGAATGACAATGCAAGTGTAGAACAGCCGTTAGAGTTACACTCAACATTCTGTCAAGATCATTAAAAAGGTTAGATCAAATAATTTGATCTAACCTTTTTTATATTCTAAAAAATTAAAATTTTGACTTTGGGGGGGTAATATTGTTATTTTGTTTTACGTTATTCGTAAATTAATTATGAATAACGTAATTAGAATGAGAATAATTTAAAGCGCAACATGGAGAAGGGATGACCATGAAAGAAGTTGCATTAAGTGATTTGATCAATCAGCAGAAAGTTGGACGCTATCAGAAATTTATTTTGTTCACCTGTTTATTGCTGATGATTATGGATGGGTATGATATTCAGTCCATGGCTTACGCAGCCCCCATGATTATTGAAGAATGGGGTGTTCATAAAACTATGCTAGGCGTTGTGTTTAGCGCCAGCTTATTTGGTTTGTTTGTTGGATCATTTTTATTAAGTTCACTTTCTGATCGTTTTGGCCGCCGTCCCATATTACTGATCTCAACCTTTATGTTCTCCATATTGATGCTGGTAACACCACATGTTGGCAATATTGAGCAATTGACTGCAATCCGCTTTGTTACAGGAATTTTTTAGGAGGTATCATGCCAAATGTCATGGCTTATAGCTCCGAAATTGTTCCATATAAATCTCGTATTTTCACCATGATGGTCATTTCTTGTGGCTATACGGTCGGGGCAATGTTGGGGGGAGGCATATCAGCCTTGTTAGTTCCTTGGGGAGGATGGCAGGCGATTTTCTATTTTGGCGGTATTGTTCCTTTAATTATTTTCTTTATCACGTTCTTTAAGTTACCAGAGTCTTTATATTTTTTAAGTGAAAATAGTAAAAATACGCCCAAAATTTTATTTTGGTTAAAGAAGTTTTATCCTGCATTAACATTTAATTCAGGGATGAAAATCATTAATACTACTGAAGTTCAGGTTAAGAAGTCACCGCTTGAGTTATTTAAAAATAAGCGTGCGTTTTTTACCTATTCCATCTGGATCATCAGTATTTTAAATATGATCAGTCTCTATTTTCTGGCGAACTGGCTACCGACTTTGTCTAAAGAGTCAGGGCTGTCATTAAATCAGGCATTGATGATCGGCTCAACTCTACAATTAGGCGGTACGATCGGTAGTGTTGTGATGGGTCTTAAAATCGATAAGACTGGATTTTATAAAGTATTAATTCCTGTTTTTTTAGTTGCAGTAATTAGTGTTGCTTTAATTGGCTATGCTGTTAGCCATATTGTTTTATTATTTATCATCATTTTCATTGCTGGCTTTGCGATTGTTGGTGGGCAACCTGCTATTAATGCGCTGTCTGCGAGTTATTACCCAGTTTCACTTCGTACCACTGGGGTGGGCTGGAGTATTGGGATTGCCCGTTTGGGTTCGGTCATTGGGCCGTTATTTGGTGGTTATCTTTCTCAATTTCTGGTCATTACCCATTTATTTGTGATTGCGGCAATACCTTCGTCGTTCGTTATTATCATGCTGATGATTCAGGCCAAGTACCGATCATAAGGTTAACTATATACATAAAAGTTATGGGGATAATGGCTTCAAATAAGCTGATTAGATAGATTCCTAATCAGCTTATTTTCATATGTTTATTGATGACTATAAAATTTTATTTCGCCTTTGGATGGCTTAAAACATTTGCTAAAAAGTTGATTTGTTCATCTAATAGTTTTGTTTGCCATGTTCCGCTGTAAAAATCAAAATGATCGATTGGGTATTCCGCTAATTCAACTTTACCACTTGCTAAATTAGCGGACTTGCGTGCAGCTTCAGGTGGAGCAACTTGATCATTTGAACCAACTTGTACCAGTAAAGGACACTTTATTTGACGAGCGAAATTAATTGGTCGATTTCTTGCAACTTCTAAAGCTGTACGGGCACATACTTCGTTACGCCATGTTGGTCCAGCCATCGATTTATAAGAAGTTTCTGCCCCTGGTGTACTAATCATGGCTGCCGTGCCAGGTTGCCCAACAATTGGAATAACATGTGCTTCTTGACCTAACAGTGAGCGGGCTAAGTCTTTTAAACCGTGAGCCACGGCAACTGTTAACTGCTTAAGCCCGCCGTAACGTAAGATCTGGGTAAGGGCGGCTAGGCCATCTGTAGCTGGATTCATAGAGATTACAGCTGAGATTTTTGGATTTTGAGCTGCAACGACCATTACGTGTCCACCAGAATAAGACGTGCCCCAAAGTGCGATACGGTTTCGATCTACATTGGGTAAGCTTCGCACAGCTGCAATTGCTGCATGATAGTCTTCACGTTGATTTTTATAGGACACATTCTGTCTTGGAAAACCATCAGATTCTCCAAAACTACGATAATCGAATATAAATGTATCAAAGCCTGCTTTGCTAAATGGCTCTGCAAAATGTAATAACCCTGTATCTTTTGTACCTCCGAAGCCATTTCCCATAATAATGCAGGGGCGCCCTCGAGAGCTTTTGTACTTATCGGATGTGGTCGGGATATACCAAGCCGAACATGTAATTCCTTTACTGGTAAATTTAATATTTTCCATAATGTTTACCTAATATATTTAGTCTCTTATTTAGGTTTTACTTAAATAAGAGACCTTAATTTTGAGGGTAGTATTAAGCTTTGATCTTCAATTCATCTGAATTTGACTCTGGAACAACTGCCAATTTTTTCTTAGGTAAAAGAGCAGTGAAATGTAATGCTTTATCGACAACAGGACCTTTGTTGAGCCTTTCTAAATCAAACTCATAATCATGTTGAAATTCCCATGGTCCTTCTGTTCCTGCCTTAGGGAACTGAGCTAAACCACGTTGAACATATCCCGGACTCAAATCAACAAACGGAACTCGCTTCATGTCTTTATTAGCAATCACTGGCGTAAATGTTCCGTATTTATTCTCATCCATGTAGTCAAGTAGACGGCAGAAGTATCGCCATACTAGATCTACTTTTAAGGTCCATGCGATGTTGGTATAACCAAATGCAAAGGCAAAATTTGGAATATCAGATAGCATCATAGACTTATAAATGGTGGTATCTGGATAATCGATTTTCTTACCATCGACAGTCAGTTGAATCTTGCTGAATGCCAGCATGTTTAAACCCGTTGCAGTAATAATAATATCTGCTTCAAGTGTTTTACCTGACTTCAGTAAGATTCCATCTTTAGTAAAGCGGTCAATATGATCGGTCACAACAGAAGCTTTGCCCGAAGAAATTGCTTTAAACATGTCTCCATCTGGTACAACACATAAGCGTTCATCCCATGGATTGTATTTTGGCGAGAAATGAGTTGCGACATCAAAACCTTTAGGCAGTCTGCGTTTTACATCTGCAATCAGTAGGCGGCGCATCACATCTGGAAAACGGCGGCTTAATTTATACATTCCTCGGCTGAGTGCAATATTTTTCTTGCGAATAATTTCATATGCACGTTGAGGCGAGAGAACTTTATTTAAAGCCAGTGCAATAGGGTCGACACTTGGCATCGCAATCACATAACTAGGTGATCTTTGAAGCATGGTGATATGTTCAACATCTTTAGCCATAGCTGGGATTAAGGTTACCGCTGTAGCTCCACTGCCAATTACGACAACTTTTTTGCCTGAATAGTTGAGATTTTCTGGCCAGTGTTGAGGATGAACGATTTGACCTTTGAAGTCTTCGCTTCCCTGAAACTCAGGCGAATAACCATTATTATAATCGTAGTAACCTGTGCCCATAAGCAGGAAGCGCGAACGTAAGGTGACTAAATTTTTTTGGTCTTTTTGTTTGACTTTAACAGTCCACATGCCTTCACTTGATGAAAATTCGGCACTCGTTACATAGCTGTTAAATTGAATATGTTGGTCAATACCATTTTCAGTAAGGGTTTCTTGCAAATAATCACATATCATTTGCGCGCTACCGAAAGTCCTTTTTTCGGTCCAAGGCTTAAAACCAAATGCAAAAGACTGCATATCTGAATCGGAGCGGATGCCAGGGTAACGGAATAGGCTCCAAGTACCACCGATTTTTTCTCGGCCTTCTAGAATTAAAAAGCTTGAATTAGGACGATATTTCTTTAAATGGTACGCTGCGCTAATACCAGCAATCCCTGCGCCAATGATTAAAACATCAGTAGTAGTAACTTGTTCTGATGTATTCATATCTTATTCCTCTCTACAAATTTCAGTAAATTGAGCATCAGTTAGATTTTCTAAGATGATGAATTTATTAATCTTCATTTTCCCTGATCCATGGAACTGATGAACAAACGCCTTACTTAAGCTCAGTATGTTTTCATTTAAGAAGTCCCCGTCATAAAAAGGGGCTGTTCAATATTATTAATTTAATAATTACACAATGTCAATGACACAGTGTAATTATACTTATTTTGTTATTGAGCATTTCTAAATAATTATTTAAATATTTGAAAAGTTTGATTTTAAAAATATATAATTCTGATTGTGTTATTAAGTATAAAAATCTTCTTATTTATTTTTTTTCCAAGAATTTGTTCCACAATAGTGCATTAATGCTTGTCGAATAATTTATTAATACCTACAATGACATCGTGTCAATGAGAAATTGGATAGTATGACAACTACAAGACGTAGACCCAAACACGACCCTAAAGTTTCTGAAAATGAAATATTAAATGCTGCTGAACAGTTTTTAAGTGAACATCCTTTTCGTGAACTCAATGTAGATGAGGTCATGCGCCGAACGGGCTTAAAACGTCCAGCATTTTATGTACATTTCCGAGATAAGCATGACTTGGCCTTACGCCTTGTTGAAAATATTGGGAAAGAATTATTTACTATTGCAGATAGGTGGCTGCAAGGTGATAGTCCTCAAGAAGATTTGCGCCGTACTTTAGTTGGTTTGGTAGAAGTTTACATGCAGCATGGGCGTGTACTACGAGCTTTCGGAGAAGCAGCAGGAGGCGATGAACGTGTGGACAATGCATATCGGAGTTTAGTGCAAGACTTTATTAACGCTGCTGCTCAACATATTAAAGAAGAACAAGAAGCTGGTAGAATTAAGAAAAATTTAGATGTAGAAGAAACAGCAAAAGCACTTATCTGGCTTGAAGAAAGATATCTTTCTGAAGTTTTCGGACGTCCATCAGAAGTTGATCCAAAGGTAGCGATAAGGGTACTTCAAAACATTTGGTTATCGACACTTTATGGTGCTAATTAAAAAAATATTAACTATAAATTTATGAATGTTCAAAAGGAATTGTTCATTCATTTCTATAATTAAAAAATATATGTGTTTAATATTTAATAAAATTTTTTCAATTATTTTTTCAATCTCATTTTCCTTTTTTCTAAACATTCTTATCAGAAGCTAAATTTTTATTTTTAATTACACAGTGTCATTGACACTGTGTAATTGTTGGAGCAATATATATTCAGCTCTACGATTTCGTACGCATTGTGATAAAGCACTCAACATTTTTTCAGGGAAGAAATTATGTCTTGAGTTTGCGATAAGCCTTTTTTTTGAAAAAAAATGAATAGGCGAAAGTATGGGTACGTGGACTGAGCAATATCAAATATCAAAGGAAGGAGCATTAGATGAATAATATTCCACATGCAAATAAGTCATTCTGGTTAGCCCACTCAGGCGAATACATTCCTTCACCACCTCTTAAAGGTACTATCGATGTAGATGTGGTGATTATTGGAGGAGGGTTTACTGGATTATCTACCGCCTATCACATAAAAAAAGCCGACTCTGCTGCATCAGTGGCTGTTCTTGAAGGCGAATGTGTGGCATTTGGTGCCTCAGGCCGTACTTCTGGTTGGGTTGTGCCAGTTCCAGTACTTGACCCTACCACTGCAAAAGTACTTTATGGAAAAGAAAGATTAACTGAGCTTCAAAATTTCGCATGGAATGGTCTGGACTATGTGCAGGACCTAATCAAACGCGAAAATATGGATAGCGATTTTGAAATGCCCGGTGTGACATTTACGACACTTCGCGGCCATGAAAAAAGATTAGAGCATTTTACTCAATATTGGCACGATCAACCTCGCTCAAAAGACAGTGTCTATATGGATCGAGCTACAGTCAGCCAAGCTCTAAATAGTGATGCATTTTCTGGTGGTTGCCGAATGCCACATTCTGGACAAGTCAACCCTGTAAAGCATTCTCGAGAACTCAAGCGAATAGCTGAAGCTGCGGGCGCACAAATTTTTGAGCAAACGCCAGTACTGGATATAGAAGATAAGGAAAAGTTCTTTATTCTCAAAACCCCAGAAGGTGAGGTTAGAGCTAAACATATTGTATTGGGAACAAATGGTTTTACCCATTTATTGCAACCAGAATTGGGGCTTAAACGCGCACAACTTCCAATGTTTGTATATCAGTTAATTACTGAACCTTTAACTGATGAAGATTGGAAAGCGCTTGGTTGGAAACATCGTGGTCAGTTTTATGACAAAACAACCTATTGTCCTCCAACCTGTAGAACGACTGTAGATGGAAGATTGCAATTTAACCTATGTGATATCTACGTGGGTGAAGGGCGCTCTATGGATGAAGCTCAGAAAGTGCAGTTTTATGATGCCGCTGAGCGAATGTATAAAAAGGTATTTCCTACATTTCAGAAATTAAAAATTGCTCAACGTTGGAGTGGCGCTTGTTCTATTCCTTTTGACGTAAGGTCTCAAGTGGGCACACTTCATAATGGTCGTATTTCTTATGCCTATGGATACAGTGGTGCGGGCGTAATGATGTCACAAAATTATGGCCGAATTTTAGCTGATCTTGCATTGCAACGTAAAACGGAGCTTACCGAGCATTGGTTTGTTGCCAATGGAGAAAAAGGACACGCTAAATTTAAACGTTTCCCATTAATTCCGGGTCTTATCGCTGCGCTACGTACTTATTTCGAATACGAACGAGTATCAGCACTTTCTAGGAGAAGACGTCTTGGACTCGATTAAACAATATGATGATGGACTCGTATTTACAGCGTGGGTTGCACTAATCGGTACGGTAATGGCTGCAACTTGCTTACTTTGTTTTCTTGCAGTTACAGGTTTTGATTTGCATCAAATATTTAAACCTGAATTTGCATTAACTTTGTCGGCAAAAGACCAAGCACTTTTCAGAACTTCAATGATTTCTGATTGTTTTGGGTTTTATCTTCCTTTTTTGGCTGTGGGCGTATATCTGTGGAGAAAGTTGCGCTCTTCGGGAGGGTTGTTGTCCGATATCGCTATTTTATTCCTTGTGATTTCAACCATGTTAGGTATAGCAGGGGCTGTTTTACAGGCCGCTGTGTTAGGACCACTTGCTGAAACATATATGTCTGGAAATGAAATGGCTAAACAGGCAGCGGGCACTGTGTGGGCCACCATTTCTCAAGGCTCACAAAATGGCTTATGGCCAATGGAAGGACCGACAATCGGTTTCTGGGCAATAGTTAACGGACTACTTCTGAGAAAAAACAAATCTGCATTAGGTTTCCCATTGGTTTTGGTTGGGTTGGGATATGTTGGGTTTGCTGCACTTCTTTTCTCAGGCTTTCCTAAAGCGGCCTTATTCCTTGAACTGTTCTTATTACCAGTACAGGTCGTGTGGCTAAGCCTTTTCGGTTTGGGTTTATTACGAAAATAGATGTAAAGAATTTTAGAGCCATGTTGTGAAATATGGCTCTAAAAATAAAAAACTATCCTAAGGATTTTGGGAAATAACAACGAAAAAGGATATAGGTATGAATGGAATGCCAACTAATAGGACAAATCCGATTTTAATAGGAATGCTTGGCGTATTTGTGAGTAACATTAGTCACGCTTCAGCCTTGGAACAATCAGGCCAATCTATCTTGCCATTTCTAGAAAAGGGTAATTATGCAGAAGCGAATTTATTTGCAGTCGATTCATCTGTTTCTGGCATAGTCAACGATAGAGCCGATCTTGTACGAGATCACCAAAGTCGTGATACAGGCGATATTGCAGAAAGTACGCAGTTCTATACAGCTGCTCTAAAGTTACAACTTACAGATCGTTTAAGTTTTGGTGTGCTATACGATCAGCCCTTTAGTGCTGACATTAAATATCCGGCACGTTCTAATAATAGTTATTTTGATAATGACGTTAGCCATCAAGGTACATTCGTAAAAGCCGATACTCAAAATTTAAGTATGATTGTGGGTTATTCACCAGTTGAGCATTTTCAGATTTACGGTGGACCAGTTTATCAAACCGTAAAAGCAAACCTAGGTCTTCGGGGCAATGCCTATACTCAGGCTTTTAATGGCTATAATGCTAAGTTTAAGGAAGAAGGCGAAGTCGGCTGGTTGTTAGGAGGAAGTTATCAATTACCCGATCTTGCATTAAAAGCAGCGATAACCTATCGGTCTAAAATCAAATATAAATTTCAAGTAGATGAAGATATTTATGGTGAACCACTAAAACTCGTTGAAAATGAGAAAACCAAATTAGAGACTCCAGCATCATTAAATATTGATTTTCAGACAGGCATTTCTGAACAATCACTTATTTATATGAATTTAAGATGGGTGAATTGGAAAGAGTTTGAAACACGCCCTCCGCAATATGGCGCTCTATCTGAAATTATTATGAAAGAGGCAACTGGTGGAGCTTATACCCAAGGCTTTAAGCTCGATTCTTATCAGAACGATCAATATAGTGCGACTGTCGGTCTCGCACATCAATTTACAGAAAAATGGGCTGCTTCAACAGATGTAAGTTGGGATTCTGGTACGGGTGATCCTGCATCAACAATGGGACCAATCAAAGGTTCATGGTCGCTTGGTTTAGGTGTCCAATTTAACCCCGCTAAAAACTACTTTATAGCTGGTGGCATAAAATATTATTGGTTAGGTGATACAAAAACCGAAGATGGAACTTATTACTTGCCAATAGAAGGAATTAAACCATTCGCAGAACAGGCAGATTTTAAAGACAATCATGCAATCGCCTATGGTCTAAAATTTGGATATCGGTTTTAAATTTAAATGGAGTAGTTGATTTTAATTACTCCATTTATTCCTTGATACATGCCGCTCTGCTTCAAGCAAAATCTGATTCATTGTTGTGCCAAGCTAGTCGATCAAATCTTTACAGCTCTAGATATTTTTTCAAATAGTGACCTGTGAATGATTTTTCTGCTGAGAGCAAACTAGTAACAGTTCCAGTAAACACCAATTCACCACCTTTGTCACCAGCTAATGGACCGATATCAATAATCCAATCTGCTTGGCTAATAATGTCTAGATTATGTTCAATAACGATGATCGTATTGCCTTTTTCAACCAAGCTATTTAATAAACTAATCAATTTTTCAGTATCAGAAGGGTGTAAGCCTGTACTCGGCTCATCTAATACAAAAATATTATCTGTTTCATTGAGCTCTTTTGAGAGTTTTAATCTTTGGCGCTCGCCACCAGAAAAAGTATTTAAGCGTTGGCCGATTGCAATATAGTCTAAGCCCAAGCTTACCAATGAATTAAATTGCTGTTGTAAATTACGATCTTCAAAAAAGTGGCTGGCTTCTGTAACAGTCATTTTTAGAATTTCAGCAATGTTTTTACCTTTATAGTGATATTTCAGCACTTCTGGGGCGTATCCTGAGCCGTGACAAAGGTCACATGTCATTTCGACATCATCTAAAAATGCGAGTTCAATTTTCTCTATACCTGATCCTTTACATTGAGGACAAGCACCTTCGCTGTTAAAACTAAAGAGCTTAGCACTCACTTTATTTGCTTTTGCAAATAGTTGGCGAATCGGATCAAGAAGGTCTAGATAGGTCAGTAAATTTGACCGAATGCTTGCAGTAATTGCAGATTGATCAATCACTTTTGTTTCAGGATATTGTTGCGGTAAGACTTTACTGATTAACGTACTTTTTCCGGAGCCCGCGACACCTGTAATAACGCTTAGACAATTTTTAGGAATATCGACATCAATATTTTTTAGATTAAATAAATGGGCATTTTTAATTGAAATCCATTCACAACGAATGCGTGGTGTTTTCTTATATACGTTTGGTCTTCTAAAAAACTGGCCTGTTAAACCTGATGAGTTCTTTAACTCTTCGAAGGTCCCTTGGTAAATAATTTGACCGCCGTGGATACCAGACAGAGGGCCCATATCAATGACATGGTCAGCTGTTCTAATAAGATCAGGGTCATGTTCAACCAGTAAAACACTATTTCCTTTATCTCTAATCTTTTGAATGATTTTAATAATATTATCTAAATCTTTTGGGTGAAGACCAATACTTGGCTCGTCAAAGATGTAAAGCAGATCAACTAAACTATTACCCAAATGTTTAACCATCTTGATTCGTTGTGACTCACCACCCGATAATGTATTGCTCACACGATTAAGATTTAAATAACTGAGACCAACCAAGTTTAAGTTGCTCAACTTATTAATGATTTCATGCAGAACAGTTTCAAATTTTTCACTTTTTATCGATTCTATAAACTCTAAAAGCATTGATACAGATAGGGCTGTACATTCAGCAATATTTTTACCGTTAATCTTACAAGATAAAGATTTTTGATTAAGTCGTTGCCCCTTACATAAAGAACATTCCTTGGTTGTAATAATCTCCTCAAGTTTATTTCGATAACGATTTCTTTCCTGCGCTTCACCTTTTAAAAAGTTGCGTTCAAATCGAGTAATCAGTCCTTCATAAAGTGCCGTTTTTCTCCATTTACTTGTTGGATTTAAAGGCTTGTGCTGAGGGGCATGCAAAAACAAGTCCCATTCTTTTTCACTATAATCTTTTAATTTTTTATCTAAATCGAAATAACCTGAATCTGCATATCGCGTCCAACGCCATGCAGTAGGTTGATAGGTAGGGAAATTGATAGCACCTTCTTCATTTAAGGATTTATCTAAGTCTAATATTTTATAAATATCAATTGTTTGCTCTAAACCAATACCTTCGCATTGTGGACACATGCCATTGGGATGATTAAAAGAAAAAACATTCGAATAGCCAACAAATGGTTCACCCATACGTGAAAATAATAAGCGAAGATTTGCATAAATATCAGTAATAGTTGCAACGGTTGAGCGAATGTTACCCGTTAAAGGCTTTTGATTAATAATGACAGGTACATTTAAATTCTCAATTTTATCAACATCAGCGACCCCAAAATGCTGTAAACGATTGCGAACAAAGCTATCTTGAGTTTCATTAATTTGTCTTTGAGCCTCTGCGCCAATAGTCTCAAAAACTAAAGAAGATTTACCTGAACCAGAGACTCCAGTAAAAACAACGATTTCATGTTTAGGGATCTTCAACGAAATATTTTTAAGATTATTTTGTCTGGCTCCATAGATATTTATTGTTCTTTTGGTCATGTGTGATCACTTGAATTTCGGGATTTATAGTAAGGTAAAATAAAATTTATGAAAAGGATGTATATGTTTCTTAAGTAAATAGTTTAAATGTTCAACTTATAGGGCTTAATTGTTAGAACGCTGTCTAGAGAATCATTCTGGCTAAGACTAGAAATAGGGTTAACCAGTTTTTCTTACTAAAAAGGTCTTAAGAATAGACTAAATTTGTCTAGGAGAGTGGTGGTAGTCCACCACTAATTAAAATGCTGAGGCTAGGATTTTGATCGCTATGATTTCTGTTTGGCTTTTTGGCGTAAGACATACAAATATAAGCTTTCTACTTTTTCACGTGCCCATGGTGTAGTACGTAAGAAACGTAATGATGATTTAACACTTGGATCTATGCAAAAACATCTAATTTCAATTTTACGACTTAAGCCTTCAAATCCACCGTAGTAATCCAATAATTCATCCAAAATGTCAGCAAGTTTTTTACCGTGTAAAGGGTCATTGGAGGCGTTCATAATAGATCAACAATATTTTGGGAGTCCATTATTATAACCTGAGCTAGTTGGAAAATGAGAGGGATTGTGGAAACACATCCCGAAGCGTATTAGGTTGTAATTGATTATCGAAACTGGCTGATTTCAGTTTTTAGACCTAAACAAGCCAGATAAGCAGAAGAGATCACTTGAATATTTTTTAACTACTCATCATATATTTTATTTAAAAAACTAGTTATTTGATTAAATTGGAGATATTGAATTTACCTATCTCTAATTTTGTTAAGTTTTTTTATAGGGTGACTGGAGTTAGATTCTACTTTAATGATGTTGAAATAAATAATTATTAAATTAAATTATTTAGAAATATTAACTATGAATAAATATATTCTTCTCGGTACATGTATGGCTGTACTGTTTTTAAATGGTTGTAATAATGATGAAAAATCTGAATCTAATTTATCTACAATACATGATTGGCAATTACCACAAACACAATTGCCTATAGGTAAAAAAAATTTATATGAGAATCGCCAAAAAATAGATTTGGTCCAAGGCGTTGAACAATACCGTATTATTCGGGGTTATGCCTCTTTACAAGACGGTTTTGAAGCTGAAATAGGTTTTGCTAAAGATGAACAAGAATTTTTAAAATTTGAAGCCGCTATTCAAAAATTAGGTTATTCAGCTAAGAAAGTGATACCACCTAATAACTCACAAGCTGGAAAAAATATGGGTTATTGGATACGTGTAGACTCAAGATTTTCTTCAGCAAACCAAGCTGATGATATTGTTAATTTATTCAAGAAAGAAGGATTTGTACAGGCAAAGACACGTTATACGGCGGAGGATGGTTTAAATACGTCAGGCCCTTGGGTTATCAATATTCTTGCTGTTAGACCCAGTTTTACCGGTCAACTTAAAAGTGCCTTAGCAACTGATATTATTCCAGGTAAGGAAACCACTACATCCTTATCCAAACGTTTAGGGGCTTTTGCAGCAATCAATGCTGGTTTTTTTGTTGTTAATGAAACAATGGGCACACCAGGTGACTTAGCTGGTTTAGCAGTTGTGAAAGGTAAAATTGTTAGTGAAGGTGTTGAAGGCCGTCCAGCAATGTTTTTTGAGACAGAAAATGGCAAACGTGCATCACATTTGGAAACAAATATTTCTACACTATTAACCATTACAACCGCTCAAGGACAGAGTCGTCGTATTGATGGTCTAAACCGTACGCCTGGCAAGAACTTTAACTGCGGTAACCCCTTTGATATTGAAACATCATTTGCTCTTCATGATGTTGTTTGTACAGATCCAAATGAAATGATTATTTTTACTGAGGATTTTGGTACTAAAACAGATTCGGGTGCTGGTGTTGAAGTATTACTCACTGATAAAGGTATTGTTCAACGAATCAATCAAACACGTGGTATGAACCTAGCTCAAGGGAATATAACACTACAGGCAACTGGAGCAAGTGTAGATTGGGTATTAAAAAATATTCAGATAGGGCAAGTTTTAAAATTTGATTCTCGTTTAATTAATCAAGATACTCAAAAAGATATTCCTATTACTGAAACTACATATGCAGTAAATGGTGGCCCGACACTACTCATAAATGGTACTTACCCTGATGGTAAGCAAATCATACGTGAAGGGTGGGGCTATGAGAGTCTTATCGGAGTTCCATCTAACTATAACAATGCAAACCGTTCCTACTTCATTAATGACTGGTATTTAAGAAGAAATCCACACGCTATTGTTGGAAAAACACAAGATGGCACATTACTCTTTGTTACTGTCGATGGGCGTGCTCCACGCTACAGTGCGGGGCTTTCTGTACCAGAGACTGCGCAATTAATGAAATACCTTGGTGCAGTGGACGCAATGAAGTTAGATGGTGGTGGGTCAACAATGATGACAATTAATGGTATCCCTCAAAATCTGCCTTCTGATAAAACTGGTGAACGTGAAGATGGTGATGCAATATTATTGTTTAAATAATATTAGATTTTTTAATTAGATAAATTATAAAAATTTTAAAAACCGCCTGCTCGTGCAGACGGTTTTTATTTATATTTAGAAAAATAATTAGCGGTGAACTTCGTAATTACTATTTCATTAGACATCGCATAAAGAACAATTCACGCCGCGGCAATTATGTAAAACTGAACTGCGTGCGCTATTTTTATTAGTTCCAGGTCCTTCGACTAAGGGACCTGCAAGTTGCTCGGCGCCTGAGCTGGGGCGCCATTTGGTTTTCATATTAATTTGTTGATGACCCGTAATCATTGGTTTTGCAGAGGTCTGTTGATGGCAATAATCGCATTCAATAGTGTCTGTTGAAATACGAGCAATGGGTACGCGCTGCTCAAAAATTCCCTCACAATGTTCACAGCGAAAATCATATAATGGCATTTTTGTACTCCTTTATCCTTAAATCTTAGGAATTAACGCTTTCTCCCCCAAAATTTATCATCGTTGAGTGCACCTTTTGGCAATATATCCTGCTCAAAAATAGCGGTTGGTAATGACACAGTACATGCACAATTTGGGATATCCACAATACCACCGATGCGACCTTCAACAGGAGCCGCTGTCAATAACATATAAGCCTGTGAACCAGTAAAACCAAAGTTTTCCAAGTATTTAATCGCCTTTAAACATGCTTGGCGATATGCCACAGTGGCATCAAGGTAATAGTTCACATCATTTTCAACGCTAATACCTTCGAAAGTTAACCATTGATCATAGTTTGGTTTAACATTACTTGGAACAAAGATTGGCGAGTCAATATTATATTTAGCCATACCACCTTTAATGAGGTCGAAGCCAACACGAGTAACCCCATCCATCTCAATCGCACCGCAGAAACCGATTTCACCATCTCCTTGAGAGAAATGGAGGTCACCCATTGAGAAACCCGCACCTTTTTGATAAACAGGGAAGTAGATACGACTACCTGCTGCGAGGTCCTTAATATCTGTATTACCGCCATGCTCTCGCGGTGGCACAGTACGTGCCGCTTCAGCTGCCATACGGTCAAACTCAGTCCCACTTACACCACGAAGTACAGCAGTACGTGGATCAGGTGGGTTAGCTTGTCCCTTAGGTACAAGCAATGCTTCACGGCGATTCCATTCTTTAAGTAAGTCATGGGATGGTAGCGTACCCATCAAACCTGGGTGCTTTAAGCCCGCGATACGTACACCTGGAATATGACGAGAGGTTGCAAATAAACCTTTTAAGTCCCAAATGGCTTTGTCGGCTTCAGGGAAGTAATCAGCAAGAAAACCACCGCCATTTTCTTTAGCAAACACTCCAGAGAACCCGACATCTGAAATTGGCTGAATATCAAGCAGATCAATCACTAGCAAGTCGCCTGGTTCAGCGCCTTCAACATAAAATGGGCCAGTAAGAGGATGGGCACGGGTTAAATCGACATTTTTAACATCCGAAATATCATCAGTATCCTTAATTTGGGCATCCAAAAAATCTAAACTTTCAATTAATATTTCTTCCCCAGGCTTCACAGATGTTAAAAATGGTAGGTCTGGATGCCAGCGATTGTGTCCAATCTCAGATTGTTCTGCTAAAGGAACGCCAGGTTTAATTTTGATATGTTGCATGTTTTATCCCCTATGTGAGGTCAAATAAAGCTAGTTTCTAATCGGAAGATCCAAAACTCATTAATGAGATTTTGGATCTTCGATCTTAGTTTCAGACAGCATGGAACGGATATTTAGACTTTGATTGTTGTAATCAATAATGATGTGACTGGTTTCAGGATTTTGAATCAAAAACTTTGCGAGTTTTGGCTCGACGAGTATACGGAAACGATGACCTAAGCCGCGTGCGCCAAAACGAACATCATGGCCAGTCGATAAAAAAGTATTAGCAGATGCAGTCAACTCAACTGTACGGCTTTGCTTACGCAAACGTTGATTGAGTTTGTCGACTTCTAAATTAACCAATGTGCTCGCAAAATATGCCTCTACAGCTTGGTAATGTAAGATACGTTCAATTCGGTTTAAAAACTCAGGATCAAACTTTTTATGTAAGGCTTTGTTGATAATTTCACTGTCATCGAGTTTACTGAAGCGTGCTAGTTTTTGAATAGCTTTAGGTAGTTTTGATAGCTGTTGTAGGCGTGTCTGTGCATCTTTAGCACCGACATTACTGGTCATAAAAATCATACAGTTTTTAAAGTCTAAAACCTTGGTGCCCGCAGTGAGTTTTAAGATGCCTGTTTCTAAAACATTTAAAAGTCCGCGAATCACTTCAGTACTCGCTTTTTCAATTTCATCAAACAGCACAATGCCTGGTTTTGAAAAACTACCTTGAATTTGTGCTTCGTCAAATAAGGTGTTGCCTTCTTTGGAACCCACGTAACCTGGGGGGGCGCCAGTTAAAGCCGCGGCATAGTGTTCTTGTGCCAAAGTATTCATATCAATTCGACAAAATGCATCAGGTTTGCCATGAATGGCTTCTGCAATCAAGCGGACAGTTTCTGTTTTACCAACTCCAGTTGGTCCTAGCATTAAGGTGACTGAGAGTGGACGATTAGGTGAGTTGAAGTCAGCTTTGATCGTCACCAACATATTTTCGATTTCTTCCAATGCTTCAGCTTGGCCAATAATTCTGTCACGGACATGTTGCATGACCAAATCAGGATTAAAACTAAAACGAGAAGTACGAGCAATACGTTCTTTGCTTTGCATATCATAGCGTTGCTTAGCTAAGGTTTCCTGATTGGCACTGATGCGATCACTGGCAAATGTCATGTCGAGTACCTCCTGCACTAAACTAACTAAGATGCTTCTTTTTCTAAACCATCATGCGGTAAATTGCTGATCGGGCATTCCGCGACACCAATGGTTGATCGAGTGATTTTTTCCACATTTTCTTGTGCTTTCTGAGCGTCGAGTACCCATGTCTTGTAAAAATCGAAAGGACAATCCGCGATCCCTTTATCACCATCGCCATTGTTATAAACCCCGGTATAGCCACGGTGTAGCAGCTTAAATAAATGGTTTTGAGATTGGTCATATTTACGGGCATCACGAATTTCATGCAATGATAGTTGTGCGTACTGAATCCCATTCTCTTCAGTGCCGCACTCACCTAAGGTGCGACCGTCGAAGCCGACAACTGCTGAGTGACCAAAATAAGTGTAGACTCCATCAAAACCTGTACAATTCGCAACAGCGACATACACGTTGTTAGCCCAAGCCATACATTTCGCCATATTGATTTGCTGTTCGGCAGCAGGGTACATATAGCCTTGACAACGTACGACTAGCTCTGCACCTTTCATGGCACAGTCACGCCAAATTTCAGGATAGTTGCCATCATCGCAGATGATCAATGACATCTTCATACCCTTAGGACCTTCAGTTACATAGGTAGTATCACCTGGACACCAACCTTCAATTGGGCACCAAGGAATAATTTTGCGGTATTTTTGAACAATCTCGCCTTTGTTATTGATTAAAATTAAAGTGTTATACGGTACTTTGTGTGGGTGTTCTTCGTGCTGCTCTCCTGTAATAGAGAACACGCCCCAAACATTGGCTTCAATGCAGGCTTGAGAGAAAATCGCAGTTTCATCGCCAGGAATGGTGGCGGCTGTTGCCATCATTTCCTCGTGGTCATACATAATGCCCATGGTGCTATATTCAGGGAAAATAATCAGATCCATACCGGGAATACCCTGTTTAATCCCTTTCAACATTTCAGCAATTTTTTTTGCATTGTTAAGAACTTCAGCTTTTTTGTGTAAACGAGGAATTTTGTAATTTACAACCGCAACACCCACTGTATCTGGACTGCTTGAGATATCACCATGACGCATTTGCTTTCTCCAAGTTTTTTGGTACAAATAATCTATGTAAAGAGTGTCGCGTGAAATCCAGTTTTAAAAAATACGTTGAATTGCGTATATCGATACATTTTTTAATGATTTTTACCGTTGAATAATCCAAATAAAACTAAAGGTTGTTATATATAAAAAATAAAAGTTTTTATGATTAAAAATCCCCCGACGAATCGAAGGGAGATATAGAAAAAGTTTATTAAATTAAACTGATAAATATTTACTAATGGTAACTTCATCGATATTTGATCGGACATCTTCGTAAGCGAAACGGCCTTTATCAATCACCATGAAACGGTCTGCCATTGCCATAGTGAAACTCAGGACTTGTTCAGAAACTACAATGGTCAAATCTCGTTTGTCACGAATTTCTTTTAATGTTTTCGCAATATCTTTAATGATGGATGGTTGAATCCCTTCAGTTGGTTCATCCAATAACAATACTTTAGGATTAGTCGCAAGTGCACGTGCAATTGCTAACTGTTGTTGCTGTCCACCAGATAGATTACCGCCTTTGCGCTTGCGCATGTCCCAAAGTACAGGAAACAGCTCGTATAAGTCATCAGGAACTTTGCCATGGGCAGAATTTGGAAGGCCTGTTTGAATATTTTCAAGTACCGACATGGTTGAAAAAATCATTCGCCCTTGTGGTACATAGGCCATGCCATTTTCTACACGTTGGTAAGGATCAAGCTTCTCTAGATTTTTACCATTGAGCTTAATTTCACCTTTAGTATTTTTAATATCTCCAATCAGCGTTTTAAAGAGCGTTGTTTTACCCATGCCGTTACGGCCCATGATAGCCACAATTTCTTTGGGTTGAATTTTCATATTAATGTCATGAATAACTTGACTTTGTTTATAGCCTGAACACAAAGAATTGATTTCGAATAATTCACTCATATTAGGTCCCCTTAGTGTCCGAGATAAACTTCAATGACTTTAGGATCATTTTGAACGTCGTCCATTTTGCCTGCCGCCAAAATTTTACCTTGGTGTAGTACGGTGACTTTGTCCGCAATGGTTTTTACGAATTCCATATCATGCTCAATAACTAGCACTGACCGTCCTTGACTAATTTTTTTAAGTAATTGTGCCGTTTGCTCACGTTCAGAGACACTCATACCTGCAACAGGTTCATCAAGCATTAAAAGCTCGGGATCTTGCATTAGTAGCATGCCAATTTCCAGCCACTGCTTTTGACCATGTGATAATAAGCCGGCAGATGTGTCTAATAGTTCAGTCAGGAAAATCATTGATGCAACTTCGCTAATGCGATCACTAACATCTTTGGTACGTTTAAAGAATAACGCACCAAAAACATTGCGTCCTCTTGGAAATGACATTTCTAAGTTGTCATATACCGACAGATTTTCGTAAATATTTGGGTTTTGGAATTTACGTCCAACTCCCTTACGTACTATGTCGAATTCTTTGAGTTTGGTCAGCTCAATATCATTGAATTTAATCGTGCCCGAAGTGGCTTTGGTTTTACCACAAATGAGGTCTAAAACCGTAGTTTTACCAGCGCCATTTGGACCAATCACGACATGCACTTCATTTTTATCTAAATAGAAGTTGAGATCACTGACTGCTTTAAAGCCGTCAAATGAAACCGTTAAATCTTCAATAACGAGGACAGGTTTACTCATTTCTACGCCAATTTTATTCATTTAGCACCTCCTTTCATGACAGGTTCTTTGTTTTCGTCAGAATCGATGGTAGGTGGGGGAGTTGTTCCATTTAATGTTTTGTTTTTGATGAATAAAGGGCGTACATATTTTTGATAAACACCAGCTAAACCATCTGGAAGAAACATCACCACAAAGATGAACAGACCGCCTAGTAAAAACAACCACAGCTCAGGGAAAGCCTCAGAGAAATAAGTTTTGCCAAGGTTAACTAAGACTGCACCGTAGACTGCACCGATAAGAGATAAACGCCCCCCCACGGCGGCAAGAATTACCATTTCGATCGAAGGTACAATGCCGATAATGGTTGGTGACATGAAACCGACTTGTAGAGTGAACATCGCACCGCCAATTGACGAGACGACTGCGGCAAAACAGAAGATAAAGACTTTATACATGGCTACATCATACCCAGAGAAACGCACGCGTTCTTCTTTGTCACGCATTGCAGACAGTAGACGACCAAGTTTAGAACTCAGTACAAATCTGCTAATCATAATCACCGCAAGCAGTAATAATGCGTTGATGTAATAAAGAACATATTTGGCTTCATCGGTACGGATATCCCAGCCATGTAAGGTTTTTAGATCAGTAATACCGTTAATACCACCAGTAAAACCTTGCTGACCAATAATAAGAATGGTCAAGATTGCCACAATTGCTTGCATGATGATGGAGAAGTACACATCGCCTACACGACGTGTGAACATGGCAAAACCGATAATGAAGGCAAGCAAAATTGGAATAATAATGATGGCGAAGAGGGTGAAGCTAAAGCTATGAAATGGTTCCCAAAGCATCGGTAAGCTAGTGACTTGATTCCAGTCCATAAAGTCTGGAATACCCGGTGTTGTTTGCGCGGCTGTACTTTGCATGTCCGAAGCTTCAAGCTTTAAGAACATCGCCATACAGTAACCACCAATGCCAAAGAAAATACCTTGGCCTAAACTTAATATGCCTCCATGCCCCCAACAGAGCACTAATCCCACTGCTACAAATGCAAAAGTTAGATATTTGCCCATCAGATTTAAGCGGAATACATCAAGGAACATCGGCATTAAGAGTAGGATGATTATCGCTAGAATCATCAGCCCAATAGCACCTTCTTTACCCCCTAACAAGACATTCATTAGATTTTTCATATTAATCTCTCCTGAATATCTATTTACGAACTTTAATTGAAAACAAACCTTGAGGGCGTAGCATCAAGATGATGATTACGGTCGCCAAAGTAATCACTTTTGCGATAGAACCTGACAAAAAGAATTCTAGTAATGATTGAGCTTGGGCAATACTGAATGCAGATGCAATGGTACCTAGTAAGCTAGCTGCACCACCGAACACAACCACAAGGAAGGTATCGACAATGTAAAGAGAACCTGCTGTTGGGCCTGTGGAGCCGATGGTGGTAAAGGCTGCCCCAGCAATCCCGGCTAAACCACAACCTAGTGCAAAGGTCAAGCTGTCGACCCGTTTGGTATTGATCCCGACGGCACCGCTCATAAAACGGTTTTGATTCGTGGCACGAAGTTGTAAGCCCCAACGTGAACGATAAATCAGAAAGTAAACAAAGGCCGTAACAGTTAAAGTCACTCCGACCAAAAATAGACCATTAATAGGAATATCAATGGATTCTGTTGGTTGATAAGACCCCATCAACCAATCTGGAAGGGTGGGGCTGACCTCTTTAGGGCCGAATACCGAACGGAACAACTGTTGCATAATGAGGCTTAAGCCCCAAGTGGCTAATAATGTATCAAGTGGTCTCTGATATAGTCGACTGATCATTAGCCGCTCGACCATATAGCCAATAATCCCTGAGGTGAGAAATGCTGCTACAATCGCGATGATGAAATAGTAAGGTAGTAATTGAGGGAAGTAGTTTTCAGTCAGAGTTGAAATAAAAAATGTGGTATAAGCCCCAATGGTTAGGAACTCACCATGCGCCATGTTAATAACGCCCATCTGTCCAAAAATAATTGCAAGACCTAAGGCCATCAGTAACAGCACACAGAAAACTGATAAACCATTAAAGCCTTGCATGGCAAATATTGCACCGAATTCCGCAAATGAAATATCCATCGCATCATCCTCCAAGCTTTAAAATTGTGTGGTATAAAAGTTCAGGAGAATGACTTCTCCTGATCCTGTGGCAGTTAAATTAGTATCCTTTAGGGAATGGATTTGGCTTGATCAAGCCTTTTGATTCGTATACTACTTTGAATTGACCATTTGGAAGCACTTGAGCAATACGTGACTTGCTCCATAAGTGATGGTTTGGATCGATTTTCACGTAACCTTCAGGTGCTGTTTTAAGCTCTATACCTGGTGAAGCATTAGCTACTTTAGTGACGTCAAAGCTACCCGCTTTTTCTACAGCAGCTTTCCACAACCATGGCCCTAAATAAGCAGCTTGGGTTACATCACCCACCACAGCTTTAGGACCGTATTTTGCTTTAAATGCTTTTACAAATGCCACGTTATTTGGGTTGTTTAAGCTTTGGAAATATTTCATTGAAGAGTAGAAGCCCTTCATATTTTCACCACCAATCCCCAGTAATTCATCTTCAGTTACAGAAAGGGTTAGTAAGGTTTGTTTGTCGCTAGTTACACCAGCAGCTTTCATTTGTTTATAGAAGGATACGTTTGAACCACCAACGACAGCAGCGAAGATTGCGTCCGGTTTTTTTAGCTTGGTTTTGTTAATCAAAGAACCAAATTGAGTATGGCCTAGAGGATAGTATTCTTCTCCGACCACTTTGCCTTTCAATACTTTTTCAATGTGTGTGCGAGCAATTTTCATGGTGGTGCGTGGCCAGATATAATCAGACCCAATTAAGTAGAAAGTCTTCGCTTTCTTTTCTTTTGCTAACCAGTTCAAAGCTTCAAGAACTTGTTGCGTTGCTTCTTGACCAGTATAGATTACATTCTTCGATTGCTCTAAACCTTCATAAAATGTTGGATAGTAAAGCAGGGCATTATTACGCTCAATGATGGGTAGTACTGCTTTACGAGAGGCAGATGTCCAACAACCGAAGATTGCAGCAACTTTATCTTTTTCAGTAAGTTTCCGTGCTTTCTCAGCAAAAGTTGGCCAGTCAGAAGCGCCATCCTCCTGAATAATCTTGATTTGGCGCCCCAGTACACCTCCTTGCTTATTGATCTGTTCAATCGCCAAGCGTTCTGCTTGAATCGAGCCTGTTTCAGAAATTGCCATTGTGCCTGTTGCTGAGTGAAGCTGGCCCACGTATACAAATTTGTCATCCACTTTAAGCTTTGTGGTATTCACTTTTGCTGTTGCTGGAACATTGGCATTAGTCATTATAGGTGCAAGTAAAAAAGGTATTGTAAGTAAACCTGCCAGTAATCCAGCGGTATTTACTTTTGTTTTGAAAGTCATGATGTTTTCCCCTGATTTGAAGCTGTTTGAATTTATGCACTTGCTAATATTTGTGCACTTGGTATGGACTAAGACTAAGAGGAATTAAAAAATGAACATATACGTCACATTACGTATATAGCTGTGTAGTCCGTTATAGATTAATTTTTAGTTAGGCCTAAGTTGGGTAGGTATAGTTTTTGCTTTAACTTTAAAGAGTAACTATTTATAAATATTTGATCATCATGGATCCATCAGCCAAGCCCCACTCAGCACCGCAACGTGTGATCCCGACTCGCCGTAAATACAATACATGGGTCGTTGATGAAAGTATTGAAGATTACGCATTACGTTATGCTCCAAAGTCTGTTCGCAAATGGTCGCTGTGGACAGTAACCAATACGGCTATTGCTGCGGTCAGTTTTTTAGCAATGGAAGCCTTGGGCGCAACCATGTTATGGCAATATGGGTTTAATAATGCCTTTTGGGCATTATTGGTGGTTGCGATAATCATTTTTCTAACTAGCTGGCCGATTGGATATTATGCCGCACGCTATAATGTTGATATTGACCTACTCACCCGTGGTGCTGGTTTTGGGTATATAGGTTCTTCAATCACTTCGGTAATTTATGCCAGTTTCACCTTTATTTTCTTCGCCTTTGAAGCTGCAATTATGGCATTGGCATTGGAACTAGGTTTGGGTATTCCGCTTAGTATGGGATATCTGATCTCGGCTGTAATTATTTTACCGCTAGTAGTGAAGGGCATTGGCTTTATCAATAAAGTGCAAGCGATTACTCAACCCTTATGGTTATTTCTTCTTCTCTTGCCGTGGTGTTTTGTTCTTTTAAAACATCCCAGCTTACTAAAAGAACTTGTACTGATTGAGGGTGCAAAAAGTGGCAGTTCTTCATTTAGCTTGGCATTTTTTGGTGCGTCTTGTACGGTGCTCTTTGCTTTAATTACCCAAATTGGAGAACAAGCTGATTATCTACGGTTTTTACCGGATAAAAAAAATATTCAATATAAATGGAATTTGGCGGTATTTTTAGGAGGCCCCGCATGGATTTTGGTAGGTTTTTTTAAAATATTCATGGGTATGATGCTAATGGTATTAGCATTGAAATTTTTAGTGCCCAGCAGTCAACTCACAGATCCTAATTATTTGTATTGGATCGCTTTTCAACATGTTGTTTCACATCCAGGAATCGCTTTATTCTTGACAGTTCTATTGGTCTGTGTAGCACAAATTAAAATTAACGTCACAAATGCCTATGCTGGCTCGTTGGCGTGGTCTAACTTTTTTGCTCGTTTAACACACAGTCACCCAGGACGCGTAGTATGGCTAGTGTTTAATATTTTTATTGCCTTACTCCTGATGGAACTGGGTGTGATTCATGCTTTAGAACGAGTTTTAGGGCTTTACAGTAATGTGGCTTTGGCATGGATCGGTGCAATTGTGGCAGATTTGGTAATCTGTAAACCGCTAGGTCTAAGTCCCAAAGGTATTGAGTTTAGACGTGCTTATTTATATGACATTAATCCTGTTGGTGTCGGCAGTTTATTTATAGCTTCGAGTCTTTCACTGCTATGTTATTGGGGAATGTTTGGTGAGATTGCCAAATCTTTAGCAGGTTTCATTGCGCTTGGTTCATCGATCCTATGTGTACCTATTATTGCATATTTAACCCAAGGTAAATATTATCTTGCCCGTTTGGAAGAACAACCTTTATCCTGTGTAGAAACACATACCTGCGTAGTATGTGAACACGATTATGAAGCTGCGGATATGGCAAGTTGCCCCGCATATAATAGTCAAATTTGTTCTCTGTGTTGTACTTTAGAGGCACGATGTCATGATCTGTGTAAACCACATGCACGGTGGTCATATCAACTTCGTGTATTTGCAGTGTGGTTCTTACCAAAAAAATGGATTCAATATATTAATACACGTTTGAGCCTATATACATTATTACTCTTTGTGCTTGGTGTGGTATTAGCTGTAAGTCTCAGTTTAGTGTATTTACAAGAGCTTTCGAATACAGGTTATTCTTTCCAGCAACACGATGCATTATTGACTTTATTTATCAAAATTTATGCGGTGTTGTTTTTATTACTATGCGTTGCTGCATGGTGGTTAGTTCTGAATGATGAAAGTCGCCGTCAGGCACAGCTTGAAAGTAATACGCAAACTAAATTGCTCATGGATGAGATTGAAGCCCATAAAATAACTGATCGTCAATTACAAGATGCAAGAACTCAAGCGGAAAAAGCTAATGAAGCTAAAAGTCGCTATGTGGTGGGAATTAGTCATGAACTACGTACGCCACTAAATAGTATTTTAGGTTATAGTCAACTTCTTCAAAAACAAGAACGCTTATCTGAAAAAGGTGAAGCTGCGCTCGGAGTAATTAGCCGTAGCGGGCAGCATCTTACCTCTTTGATTGATGGTTTACTGGATCTTGCCCGAATTGAAACAGGAAAGATTTCTCTGGAAATGTCGAATATTAATTTTCCCAAATTTTTAAATCAAATCGTGAATATGTTTGAACCGCAATTTTTGCAGCGTCAACTCAAGTTTAAAGTAGAAATTAGCGAAAAAATTCCTGAATACGTTCGTATTGATAAAAAAAGACTTGAGCAAATTCTAATTAATATCATTGGAAATGCTTTAAAATTTACTATTTCGGGCCAAGTTGAATTTAAAGTTGATTATCGTTTTCAGACTGCTTATTTTGAGATTCATGATACAGGTTGTGGAATTGCTGAATCAGATCTAGAACGAATCTTTCAACCCTTTGAACGTGGAAATAACGTGGTTCAAGGCAGCTTTGCAGGTACAGGTTTAGGCTTGCCTATCGTTAAAATGTTGGTAGATATATTGGGAGGGGAGTTGAAGTTAAGTAGTCAGCTTCAACAAGGTTCAATTTTTAAAGTTAAACTATTTTTGCCATCTAAGTCACTGATTCACCCAATTGCTGATGTCGCATCGAATACTGTGGTTGGTTATACCGGGCAGCGTCAGAAAATTTTAGTGGTTGATAATGAGGTGACTGATCGTGGTTTAGTCTTAAACTTTTTACAGCCTTTAGGCTTTGTTTTGGAGGAAGCAGAATCAGGATTACAATGTTTAAGACAAGTTCCTGTGTTTAATCCTGATTTGATTTTGATGGATTTGAGTATGCCAGTGCTCGGAGGCTGGGAAACGGCTAAGTTATTACGTAAAAATAAGATTACCAATGTACCGATTATTATTATTTCAGCAGATGCCAATGAGCGTATGCAAAATCCTGAAACAGATGTATTAAATGAAGATTTTTTAGTAAAACCAGTCGATCTCAATTTATTGCTAAACAAAATTGGAGATAAACTTGGAGTAAAATGGATTCATCAACATCAAGCTGAAGAACAACCAGAAATCTATATTCCAATGCAAAACAATATCGGTGAAATAATAGATCCCTTTCAAATAGCTCCTTCTTTTGTCACCCATCTCAATCTGCAAGATGCACTAGCACAATTAGAACAACATTTGAGTATTGGTTATATTCGTGGAGCTAAACAACAATTGATGCAATGTAAGCAACAGTTTAATCAATATCAAGACATTTGGCAGCAGATAGAACAAGATCTACAGCGGTTTGATTTCAAAAGATCAATTCAACGTCTGCATGATTATGCTAATGTATTGAAATAGGATAGGGTATAAGGACGATATCATCTGAATTCATTAAGCCTGTTTTCTCTGATTCGCTAGTGTTTGTCAAAAGGATTTTTGCGAACTTCTTTAATCATTAAGTAAGTTATAAAGGATGCGAAAATACATAGAGCACCTGCTATAAAGAAAAATATATCATCATGATAAAAGCCAAAAATTAAACCGATTGCACTTAGCTTTAAGAAGAAAAGTAAAAAAGCATAGTAAACATATATCATTACTATTGTTTCCCATTAAATTGTTTATAAATGTATAGATAATAAAATGGTATATCGTTATTGTTCAGGAATAATTAAAATGACTAGAATTAAATTATTTTATATGTCATATAAGATTTGTTTTAGCGACATAACTGTTTGATTTCAATATTTATGCTTGCTTGGATTAATTGATAACTTACTTTCCTGATGGTTTAGACAAGGAAAGTAATTTTAAGAAGATAAATAAATTTTTTATTATTTTTTCTATAAGAGTTTATTTCTGACCCTAAATTATTAGAGGCCATTGAAATAGGGCCAAACAATAATCGGGATTTACGGACTGCTACGCTTAATATTGAGCGTGTACAGCAACAATATCAAATCACAAAAAATAGCCAGCTCCCGACCATTGGGGTAACTGGAAATGCAGTGCGGCAGGTTAGCCCATCTATTAACCCCAATAACCCAGTTTCTACATTTCAAGTGGGCTTAGGAATGACTGCCTATGAGCTAGACTTTTGGGGGCGTGTTCAAAATTTAAAGGATGCTGCATTAAATAACTATCTTGCAACTCAAAGCGCGAAAGAAGCTGTACAAATTGGTCTAATCAGTAACATCACTCAGGTCTGGTTAAATTATGCTTTTTCACAAGCCAATTTAAATCTTGCTGAGCAGACTTTAAAAGCGCAAGTCGATGCTTATAACCTAAACAAGAAGCGCTTTGATGTTGGTATTGACAGTGAAGTGCCACTAAAACAAGCACAAATTTCTGTAGAGACTGCTAGAAATGACGTTGCAACTTATAAGACTCAAATTCTACAGGCAAAAAATCTACTAGATTTGTTAGCAGGTTCTCCTATTCCTGAAAACTTACTTCCAAGTGATTCAATTAAAAATATTACCCTTGAGAAGAATTTTGTAGCGGGTTTACCAAGTGATTTGTTAAATCATCGTCCAGATATTAAAGCTGCTGAATATGGGTTGCGAGCGGCAGGTGCAAACATTGGTGCTGCGAAGGCTCGAATGTTCCCAACCATAAGCCTTACTGGTTCTACGGGTTATGCATCTACTGAACTTAAAGATTTATTTAAGTCGGGTAATTTTGCATGGTCAATTGGTCCAAGCATTGATCTACCAATTTTTGATTGGGGAACAAGAAAGGCGGGTATTAAAATTGCTGAAATAGACCAAAAAGTTGCTTTATCAGAATATGAAAAGTCTATTCAAACAGCCTTTAAAGAAGTGAATGATGCTCTTGCTACACATGCACATATTGAGGAGCGCCTAGATGCTCAGCGCCGTTTAGTCACTGCTACAGCTGCAACATATAAACTCTCAATGGCACGTTATAAAGCTGGAGTTGATAGTTATTTTACGGTTTTAGATGCACAACGCTCTGCGTATGCAGCACAGCAAGGCTTACTGGCACTTGAACAGGTCAAATTAAATAACCAAATTGAAATTTATAAAGTTTTAGGAGGGGATATCTAAAGAATCATAATATTTGTAATTCATATTTCTAGTTGAAGCTTGTTCCAATCTCTTAAATCAGCGCAAATGAAAAAAGAGTGTTTTCAACAAAGAACACATGGGATTTATCATAATTTCATATGTATTGAGTTTATAAGCCTGACTCTCGGATTTTTCCGGGGGCCAGCCCATAGCGTTTTTTAATCGCACGATTAAAATGTGATTGGCTAGAGAATCCTAATCTGTAAGCAATCTCACCAATAGTCACTTTGCGCTGATGTAAATCATGCAATAGAGCATAGCCACGCTCTAATCGTAAGGTCCAGATATAATCACTTACAGTAGACTGATCTTGCAGGTGAAATAGCCGATTTAAATGGCGTAATGAAATTCCAACAGCTGCGGCTACGTGTTGAGTGGAAAGGTCGGGGTCAGAAAGATTATTCGCAATATAATGTTTTGCTGTTTTTAAATAAGCATGATGTGCCCAGCTTAACTGTGTGCCTTTCGTGTGGTTAATCACAGTGGTGGAAATGAGTGCACGAATATCGTCGTAAAAACAGGCTCCATCTTGTTCCCACGGATTAATAAAATAGTTGCGAATAGTTGAACTGAGATTTGTGGCAAAAAGTTTGTCGCTTTTGGATTGATTAGAAAGTTGAAGCGGTAGTTGATCGATACTTAATTTACAAAGCTCTGAAAAAACATGGGTAGGAATATCTATTAAATATTGCTGCATCTCAGTTAAAAAACCAAAATGATACGGTACCCGTGTGTCATAAATAATGATCTCACCCGGTTCCAATAACAGACATTTTCCTTTTTGTACAAAATAGGCTTTACCACTAATAATTAGACAGGCAAAAATCGACTCTGAAATAGAACTACGTATGTTTTTTTCATCCCGCTCAATCATATGATTATTGCCAATGATATTGGCTATGCCCAACTCGGGTAATTTCACACAGGTCATTTCACATTGAATTCCTTCAAGATGAAGCGAAGAGGTCTTCAAACCGATGAGTGAGTTGGTGTTAGATGTGTTCCAGTATTCAAGTTGATCAGTAAAAGGTACATCTTCTGTCGAATAATGTGCATAAGAAACTATGCTGGAAGTGTTCATCCTAAACCGTCCTTATTTTAGTTTTTCATAAAACTTACTGTTATAACTATACGCATAAAGCGTTTAAAACAACCCTTTTTAATTGAAATTGACCATTTCAATACTTAAAAAATAACGACCTCATCAAGTCAGACAAATACTAAATAATGATGTCCTGCTGAATCAAAAAATACGTCCAGCTTAGATAAGCCAGCCTAGCATTGTTTCGCTAAAGTGATTTCCACGATATCAAAATTAAGGAGATATATCGTGGTTGACAAAGCGAAGGATGAATTTTGGCAAGATATTTCACCTATTCTTAATCCGTTAAAACCAGATGCGTTGCCTGAGGTTTACATTGCCGATGCAGCATCAGAGGATGAACGTCTTTATGTACCTTTTACCGATACCGTATCATCGCGTCCGCTATGGATTTCACCTTCACAAAATAAATGGTGCGATATTCTCATGGCCAAAAGTGCTGGTCTGGTTAACCGACACTACCATCCTCACGAAGTTTTTGCCTATACCATCTCTGGAAAATGGGGCTATCTGGAACATGACTGGACAGCAACAAAAGGGGACTTTGTTTATGAAACACCGGGAGAAGGACATACGCTCGTCGCTTTTGACCATCCTGAACCTATGCGTGCATTTTTCATTGTAAAAGGGCCACTGATTTGGTTGGACGAACAAGGCAATCCCGATGGATATTTCGACGTGCATTCATACATCGAGATGTGCAAAGCACATTATGAAAAAGTCGGCCTCGGCGCGGAGATGATTGAAAAACTTTATCGTTGATCTACAGCTGCAAAGGAATATGCAATGTATACATCTCATCGGTCCTTGTTGACCTACGAAAATCGGTTATTGCTGATTTTGTGCGTGACTTCTGGTTTTGTGTTTTTTGACCGTTTGGCCTTATCGTTTTTATTTCCTTTTATATCCGATGAGTTACATCTAAGTGAAATGCAGCTCGGCCTAATGTCTTCTGCACTGTCGTTGACATGGGCATTATCGGGTGCACTGTCAGGCGCGTGGTCCGATGCTCGAGGTATACGTAAACCCATTCTTTTGCTCGCGGTACTTGGCTTTTCAGTATGTGCGGCTGCTTCAAGTTGGGTGGTCGGGTTCATGAGTTTACTCATACTTCGTACCTTAATGGGGTTATTCGAAGGACCTGTTTTACCAATGGCACAGTCCTTAATGGTCGACAGTTCTACACCTGAACGCCGTGGACTGAATATGGGACTGTTACAAGGTTCATCTCCGGGTCTCATTGGCGGTGTGATTGGGCCACCCGTGGTGATCGGTATTGCGACTCACTATGGATGGCGCGATGCATTTTATGTTTCATGTATCGCAGGCTTAGTTCTAGCCTTATGCATATGGCTTTGGGTAAAAGAAAAGCCGAGTCAGGTACAACCTGCACAAACACAGCAAAACTCTCATGTAAGCAGATGGACTCTACTACGTGAACGGAACATTTTGTTATGTGTGCTGATCGGTTGCTGTTTTCTCACGTGGTTTGTGGTGATTATTTCATTTGCACCAACATTTTTAATGAAATATCGACACTTTTCTGCAACGGACATGACCATTGTTATGACTTGTCTAGGTGCAGCGTGGGTGTTTTGGGGATTCGTGGTTCCCGGTCTATCAGACCGTATGGGACGTAAGACAGCTCTGCTGATCTTTTCCCCAATTGCTGCTTTATGCCCAATTGCCATGATCTACGGCACATCTGTCATGAGCCTAGGAGTATTCGTGTTCTTAACGTATACGGGGCTTGGTTGTTTCACGTTATTTATGTCGACCATTCCCGCTGAAACCGTGCCACGCCATTCAATTGCAAGTGCACTGGGACTGATTATGGGAACAAGTGAACTGGTAGGTGGCTTTTTTGCCCCGATCGTCGCAGGTTTTGCAGCTGATCATTATGGGTTGGCAATTGCCATGTGGATGGCTGCTGTCGCCGCTATGATGGCAGGCCTTTTCTCAGCTGGACTTAAAGAGACCGCACCGATCCTACTAAAAAAGCAAACCGACAACGTAATTTCATAAATACAAACTGATGATGACGGAGAAAAATATGATGCGCGCGCTTAAATGGCATGCTGCCCATGATATTCGTTTAGAAAAAATTGAAGTACCAACACCCAAAGATAACGAAGTCGTTGTTTCGGTTGCCTATTGCGGCATTTGTGGCAGTGACTTACATGAGTATGACAGTGGTCCACATGCGATTCCGATCGAAGTACCTCATAAACTGTCAGGTACGGTCGCACCCATCGTCATAGGACATGAGTTTTGCGGCACAGTGGTTAAGGTTGGAAGCTCTGTAAGAAACTTCAAAGCCGGCGACCGTGTTTCGGTAGAACCAGAATACCGCTGTCAACAATGTGCATATTGTGAAACTGGCTCATACAACTTATGTGTATCAATGGGTTTTGCTGGATTAATGGGAGACGGCGGCATGGCTGAGTTTGCCGTTATTCCATCTTATATGTTGCACCATTTACCTGATACGGTGAGTTTTGAACAAGCTGCGACATTTGAGCCAGCCGCAGTAGCACTACATGCCTTACGCCGTGCCGAACTCAAACTTGGTGACACATGTGCCGTATTTGGTTTAGGGCCAATTGGACTGTTATTGGTTGCACTCGCAAAGTTACAAGGAGCCACCACCATCGTTGCGGTCGATGTTTCAGAAGAACGCTTAAACTCTGCGAAACAAGCTGGCGCAACGCATGTATTCAATGGTCGAGAGTTTGATAGTCATGAATTGGTTCAAGCCATTCAAGCTGAAACAAACGGGTTAGGGGTAGATGCTAGCTTTGAAGCTGCTGGCTTAAACGCCACTTTGGAAAATGGATTACAGGCCCTGCGTAAAGGAGGGAAATTGGTCATGGTGGGCCTCATGCCTGAAGCTAAATTTAACTCGTTTGATATGGTCAATAATGAGTTGTCTCTCATCGCGAGTGTGGGCTATCGACATGTGTATGAAGAGCTTATTCAACTGGTTGCAAATAAAATGTTTGATCCGTCATTCATTGTGACTAAAGTTGTTCCGCTGGAGCGCGCAGTAAAAGACGGTTTTGATGCGCTACTTGAAGACAGATCCCAAATCAAAATTTTGGTCGCACCAAACTTGAGCGCCTAGAAAAATGAGTAGGCATTTTTCACACACCTTTCAAAAGAAAAATGCCTGCCCAACTCTAAAAATAACTGAATACTTCTATATAAACAGGCTAAATTTCTACACATATCTTTTTATAAACCTCAAATTAACAATAATTAGATAATTATTTATCCTTACTTTTTAATGGTCTATTTTAAAAACAAATGTCATTTTGTGTGCTTGACGACAAGAGATTTGGACACTATCCTTTGCCTGCTGGCCACATTGCCAGTCGGTTTTAGCAGACCGCATAATAACTCCCGCATCAGAGCTTTTCCTTCTGAGGAATAACCTTGTGTGGTGAACTACTCGTTCCCTCCCGTAGCGGTAGGACGGGAGAGGGACACCTTCGGGTGTGCTAGTTTGAGTTATTACTAGTCTGCTAACCCTCTTCCGTTCTGCCACCATAATTTAAAATGTCTGGCAGAACTCCCAGTAGAAGGAGTTGGCTTTGCACATTCATTATTTCTTGGCAACCTTTGCCAAAAGCTATAACGACACAACTTAAAAATTTAAAGCAGCTTGATCACCAAAAGGTTTTCAGGCTTTAAGTCATTACGGCTCAAAAAACTTGCATCAACAATAAAACTTGAGATGTGCTGTGCACAGTCTTTACGGCTTTGCTATGCCTTTTTTATCTCATTCATATACAACAATAATTTGACACGGTAAAACTATGCCACATTCAGATCTTCCATTTCGTGCTTTAAGCGTGCTTCATTCTGCAAGATATCTTTTTAATAAATACGGTTTTCACAATGTCGGTGTAGACCGAATTATTGAGTCGGCAAACATCCCTAAAGCCACCTTTTATAACTACTTTCACTCAAAAGAACGTCTTATTGAAATGAGCTTAACTTTTCAAAAAGATGGCCTTAAACATGAGGTCATTTCAATTATCCATGTTCAAAAAGAATTAACACTAGTTGAAAAACTCCGCAAAATATATTACTTACACGCCGACTTAGATGGGCTTTACCATTTGTCGTTCAAAGCGATTTTTGAAATTGCGAAAACACATCCAAAGGCATATCAGGTGGTAGTTGACTATCGGAACTGGCTGATTAATGAAATCTATAATTTGCTTTTAAAAAGCAATGAAAATGCTTCAAAACAAGATGCACACATGTTTTTGTTTGTGATTGATGGCGCAATGGTTCAGCTTTTAGACCCGAACAAACCAGATGAACGGAAGGGATTGCTTGAGTATTTTTTATTACAGTTAGTGTGAGTTGTACTGTGCTGATGGAAATCTAAAGAATAGCTATGCACATAAATTATATAAGTTTTTTAAAAGCCTGTATAACTATATTTTTATTTTTTAATTAAATTTCAACAGGATACATGGTTGTTTGAATTTTAAATAAGAGCTTAGCAAGCTTAATAATTTTAATGTTTAAAAGGCGATTTAGAAAAAGAAATCTATATAGCAGCCAGTAGTAGTCACAAAATACAGCTCGTAAAGGTGATGTGCAGTTCACAATGGTAAATATAAAAATGTAATGACAACTTATAGGAAGCTGTGTAGAGAATTATTCTGGCTAAGATTAGAAATAGGGTTAAGCCAGTTTAAGTAGTTAAGAGTGCCACGGCTTAGTAAGTTGCTTGAGCAACAGATGCAGTCGAGCAAGCTTTTAATAATTCAGTGTAATGAAGCATAAACGGCGTAGTAACAACGTAGAGTAGCCAGAGCTTTATATGGTAGGTTTCCAAATCTTCTATTTAACATAATATACATTATACGAACAATTATATAATTCTTTATTAAGTCTTTAGTTCTATCAAGCTTTTAGCTACATGTCTTCTTGCTGTTGCCTTACCATCACAGTTGTACGATAAAAAATATTGCTGCCCATTGATGACAACCACTGTAATAAAGAAATCTTTATTCAAATAAAATTTATAAAACTCAACTGAACTAAATGATGATGATCTTCATCAAGTTTAACTGCTTGCGAACATGACACCATTTGCTCAAGCCCACGATCGAATTTCTCTGATTGCAAAATTAGATGAATATTCTGTGCCTTTATCTCTAGCACATTCGTCTACTTTGAGTAATTTGCTTTTAAAGATGTTGTGTACGTTTGTCCTGACAAATAGCCCTTATCCGATGCTTATCACGCTGAATTTTCAGGTTCACAGAATGAAGATTCTTGGGACTAAATTTGATTTAATTAAATATATAAGTTGTTGATAATAATGGTTTTAATTTTTTAAAGTTGCTTGACAAAATAAAACTTACACATAGATAAAAATTAAAAAAGCCCAACTAGCTTACTAATCAGGCTTATTTAAAGAACATTTAAACTTTAAAGCGCAATATCAAACTCTGGTGTAGCTACTGTAGGTTGTAATCGAGCACGTTGCTTTTTAAAGTGTGGAAGAACGTGTTCACCAAGTCGATATGATTCTTCAAGATGTGGATAGCCTGCAAGAAAGAATAACTCTATGCCAATGCTATTATATTCTTGAATACGCTCAATAATCTGTTGGTAGCTTCCCACTAAAGCAACACCTGGTGGAACACCAATATAGCCAAAGCCAGACCAGACATTTGGATGTATAAAGAAGTCGCTGACATTTTTACTACCATCTTTTTCAGCGTATTCTTTTTCGAAGCTTAATACGCGTGCTGAACGTAAACCCGCATGGGCTGCTGCTGCATGTAAACGTTGCTTTTCAGCTGCTTCATCCAAAAAGCGCTGTGCTTCTGCCAACGCTTCTTGTTCAGTACGGCGTGCGATGGTATCTATTGATAAACCAAATTTTATATTTTCACGACCATACTTTTTTGCACGTAAACGTACATCGGCAATCAATGCAGCGATTTCTTCAGGTTTTTCAGCTCGCATTAAATAATAGTCGGCATGTTTTGCTCCAAACTCGCGAGCAGCCTCTGAAGAACCTGCTGTACAAATAATTGGGAGGCTCGCTTTATTCAGTGGATATTTTAATCCACCACCTTCTGCTGAATAGTACTTTCCTTGATAGTGAAATGAAGGATTATTCCAATATCCTTTTACAACATCTAGAAACTCTGTAGCACGTGCGTAACGTTCGTCATGAGGTAAATCATCACCTACTTGACGTTGGATTACTTCCGAGCCGCCATTAATAATATTCCAAACCAGTCGATTGCCAGTTGCACGCTGATAAGTTGCCGCAGTTTGTACAGCATTATATGGACTAAAATGATAAGGCTGGAATGCCGTCACAAAGTTAAGTTTTTTGGTTTCTCGAGCAAGTAACGAACATACAGTCCAAGGTTCTTCACCCGTTGGCGCATTCACCATGAGTGCGCCGGCAAACCCATTAATTTCTGCTGCCCGTGCGATCTGGCTTAGATAATCAATATAGGTAAAATCATCACCTACGTTGTAGTTAGAAACCGCTCCGGTATTTTCAACATTTTCAATATTGGCCCAATCACCGCGATTACGTGGATCACCGGGTAAAAATTCTGTTTCGCCATGAAGCGGCAAACGTGTAAAAAATTCAATTCCCATTATTTTCTCCGTAAAGCAAAGCTTAGAATTTTGCAGTGAGAGAAACACCAACTTGACGTGGGTTTCCATAGGTTAAGACATATTGTCCAGCAGGACCATTTGGTCGCCCGTGAACTTGATATTCTTCATCTAATAGGTTTTTAACGTAAGCATTAACTTGGTATTTATTATTTGCGCTGATATATCCAACGTTCGCGTTCCATAAGGTGTACGCTTTTTGACTCAAGATTGGGTCAACTGAATAATCTTGACGATTTACTAAGAAAAACTCACGGTCACGATATTTTGCATCTGTGCCCACAATAACTCGTGCTCCACTATCAAGGTTAAAGGTATATTCACCCCCTAAACCGATGGTGTACTTAGGAGAACGAACCAAGCTGTTACCTGTATTGTCAGCATTTACGACATTGGTTACTGGGTTTTTATCAACGAAGTCGGTGTATTCACTGTCTAAATAGGCTCCGGCAAAGCGTAGGCGTAAATTATCGGTTGCCAAATAATCTAATTCTAATTCTGCACCTTTTACTTCTGCCTTAGGACCATTTGCTAAAACTGAAGTTACCCCTCCACCCTGTCCTTCGGTCGCAACCAATAGGTTTGTTTGAATATCTTTGTAGTCGTAATAGAAAATATTAGCGTTGGCCGTTAAATTGCCTTGTAACAAGCTAGACTTCAACCCTAGCTCATAGCTATTTAGATATTCAGGATTAACATCTGCAAGTTGAGTCAGACTACTTGAAAGACCGGTGTTGAAACCTCCTGAGCGAAAACCTCGAGCAAAACGGAAGTATGTGTTGATATCAGAAGTAATTTCATATTCTGGCGTAATATCGTAAGTCAGCTCATTCCATCTCTTTTTACGACTTGTTGAACCATTTGCATTCGGCGCTGGGTTATAAACTGCATTACTGTACCCATCCTTTTGCCACCAACTGCCTTTGGTGTAGTCGCCAGAGGTAATTTGAACAAGATCTACATCAATATCTTTTTCTTCACTTGTCCAACGTAGACCACCTGTTACTTTAAATTTGTCGGTAAATTTATAGGTACTGTTTCCAAACAAGGCAAAACTTTGGGTGGTCTGGTTATAGGTAATATCCCTGAAAGCAGGCGTTCCCGCGGTTTGAGCTGGAGCACCATTCGGTAATGTTTTGTTTACTCGTGCGCTTACCCCTGTTGAGTCTAGATCTTCATTAAAGTAGTGAAAACCTGCGATCCAACTGAGTTTTTTTTCAGCATCGGATGAAATGCGAAACTCTTGGCTGTATTGGCGCCACTCATTATCACTATAGCTTCGTGCTACATCGTATGGTGTATAGTCACCATCAGAAATGGATTTTTGAGTGGTCTTATCAAACGCTGTAATGGATGTAAAAGTATGACCGCCCCCTAAATCTCCTGTTAATGTGAGCGATGTACCATCATGTTGAATTTTATTGCTTTCAGCTAAATCTAAATTTGTATCTCTGCCTTCTGGTCTCTCATAAACACCCCAGTATTTTCCAATACTTAAAGAGCCATTATTGCCGAGACCATTATAGGTTTGGCTATGCAGATTGACTAAAGCATTCCAATCATCATTAATTTTTCCTAATATCTGGAAACGGAATGATTTTTTATCAACATCTCCGTAGTCTTCTCCACTGGCTAAATTCTTTGCATAACCATCACGGTCTTCTGAATAGAATGCTCCTCGTACGGCAACATTATCTGATATAGCCCCGTTCACGGCGCCTTCAAAAGTACGAAGATTATGGTCGCCTATTCCTATAGTTCCATAACCGGTCGGTTTATCTGAAAAAACAGGTTTTCGTGAAATGTAATTTACTGCACCAGCCGTGGTGTTTTTACCGTAAAGGGTGCCTTGTGGACCACGTAGAACCTCAATACGTTCTAAATCGAATAAATCTCCAGCACCAGCAACAGGCGCATTTAAATAAACCCCATCTGCATAAATACCGACTGGAAAAACTGTGGAGGCAGCAACATCGCCAGTTCCTAGACCGCGAATATACCAACGTGGACGGCTATCGCCATCAGGGTTTTCAGCTGCTGCATTAGGTGTATAAGTCAAAACATCGCCAATAAATGTTGAGCCTTTCGCCGCCAAATCTTTACCTGAAACCGCTGTAATTGCAGTCGGAACTTTTTGAATGTTTTGTGCACGATATTGTGCAGTAACGATGACATCGCCTAGTTTTTTTACATCTTTAGCATTTACCACCTGAGCTTGTTGCTCAGGAGGAATTGCATCAGCATCATCGTTCGCTAAAGCTAATGTCGAAACACTCGCCGTTACTCCCCACATAGCAGTTAAAATACTCTGCCTAATTTTTGTAACCTTAAACATGGTGACTCCATTTAAATAAATCTATTCTTATATTGGCAACTTCTATGCCATTTAATTTGTTTAAGTAATTTCAAATACTTAATAAAATTTTAAAAATAAAATTGACTCAATGCTGCTGATAGATAGACAGTCTGAAAGGTATTATTGTTGTTATTTCAACATTCACGATTTAACGTGTTTTATATCCCGTATTAATAATAAAGCCATACAGAAGTATGGCTTTTTAAGATTCTTGGAAATGATTGATTGGTTTTAAAATTTATAACTAAATTGGCCTTGTACAGTCAGTGGACGCATAGGTTGTAAAAACTCGCTATTCGCTCCTGCCAAACCATTCACAAAATTTCGTTCATTGGTTAGGTTAAGAATGTTAAGACCCACCGTCCATTGTGGCTGGCGATAATAAAGACCTAAGTCCAGATTATAGTTATTCGGTACTTTCACGGTTTGACTTAAGTTTGTGTACCAGTAGCTTGTCCACCATCCTGATAGGTTGACCCCAAAACCAGACTGATGTTGGTAATCTACATAAGCACTTGCAGAGTACTTGGGAATTCCTGCTGCGTCATAGCGTCCGGCTTTACGTTGGTTTAAAGCGTTATTGTCTCCCCAAACCGTAGCATTGTCCGCGTGAAAGCCAAATGGTGAAAAACCAGCAGGTATAATAGAACTGTATTCAGCATCCAAATAAGTGAAATTTCCCCCAATCGCTATATTTTTTTGTAGTTGCCATCTTAATGATGACTCAATGCCTTTCACTTCAAAGCGTGCCATATTGCCGTTCGTATCCGGTGATAAATCCCGCTTTTGTTCAAATCCACTTAAGGTTAAAAATAACTGGTCAGTAATAGATTCATATTTAAACCCTATTTCTTTTAGCTCACTTCCACTATCAAAAGCTAAAGGATTGAGTTGATTTCCTGCGCCCCAAATCAAGAAAGGTCCAAATACTCCCGTATTTAATGCAGTACTTTTGTCATAAGTAAAATAGAGTGTACTTTTTGCAGTAGGCTTAATAAACGTACTCAGTTGATAGCTCAATAGACTATATTTATCACTCGATGAACGAACATCTGCTGGGGTTAAATCAAGTGGATTTTCAAGTTTTGCTCTTACAGAACTATGGTTAATACCTAAATTAATACCGAATACATCGTTAAAGGTAAAGTTTTGTTGAGTGAACACACTCAACGTATCCCAGAAACCCGAGCCGGTATAGACAGCTCCTCCTCCATTTGGTGGGAAGCCACCTTTTTCTGCATATAAACCATTTCCAATTGGGTACATGCGCGGTAAATTTAAATAACCAAAATATTGAGAATATTGAGGCACTCCGGCTTGTCCAATCCAACCTCCTGTTGAACCGCTATTATTAATCAACCCCAGTAAATCACCAGGGTTTTTCTGCGATGGATCATTGGTTAAATCATAAGGATTAATATTAAAACTATTATTTGCAGCTAAAGACGTAAACTTCTCATGACGATATGTTCCACCTGTACTGCTTTTATTATTAATTTTTACGCCCCCTATTTCAAAATCATAGTCGCCTAAAAATTCTAGTCGGTTATCAATTAACTCATGATCTAAATCTGTAAAAAAGCTTCCAACAGAGTCGCCTAAATCTTTGTTATTTTGATAGAGCGTACTGTTTGCAATAGACCAATGTTCATTTAAATCTTTAATTACTTTTAATTGAGTGCTAAATCGCTTGGCACTATTTTTATCTTCACTACGTCCTGAAACATTATCATCTAGCTTGACCAATTCATTGCCAGGAATTGATGGATCGTAGACCCAACCTTTAATAGTTCCTGCTTGATCAGCAGTTGAGTTCGGTAACGGTGTGGTCTGAACTCCACCAACAGCCACATATTGGTTTTTATCGTTCTTCTGACGAGTTTGCCAACCAATGACTTTAGAATTTGCCGCACCCGATTCAAATACAGGAGACCAAAAAGTCGAACCGTTTTGAATAATAGGCGTAGCTCTACCTTTGTAATAAAGGCCATTATCAACTGATTGTTGTGATGCTCTATTCCAGCCATGTGTCACATTAAAATCGTAATAGTCATCGTAACTGATATTCCAATCTACCCTTAAACGATCATTTGGACGCCAAGCAAGCGCTCCATAAAATGCATTAAAGTTATTTTTCACATTGTCATAATAGTCATCTGTTTTTTGTGCTGTTGCACTCACGCGAAATGCTAACTCTTTTGAAATGGGTGCAGTATGATCAATACTGACAGAGAAATTAGGCTCTGCACCTTTACCTGAGTAAATTGAACCTACAGTCCCAGAGATATTGGTCTCAGCCTTATCAAAATTAGGCTTTTTGGTTAGGTAGTTAATATATCCGCCAGAACCTGAAGTCGGCGCAAAAATTACACCTGTTGGCCCTGCCACAATATCGGCTGCTTCATAAGCATTGAGATTGGTCGGATGGCGGGTACTATAAATTCGTTGGCTATCTTGAAAAACTTCTGAGTTCTGTCCACGAATTTGTGGAGCAAAGTTAGCATTTTGTCCCCCGCCTCGCGTAATGCTAGGTGCATATTTGACAAGATCATCCGCACTGCGAATAACATCTTCTCTAAATTGTTGTTCTGATACTTGGGATACTACACGCGGGGTATCCAATACAGAGCTATCCGTTCCATAAATTGAGGTCACTTTGCGTTTGGGAACAACGGTGGTTTTCTTAGCTGCTCCAGTAACGACTACATCTGACAAAGTAATTACATCACTTTCATAATCGCCTGCTTGTTGTGGTGTTTCTTCGGCAAAAACATATAACGGTAAAGTCGTCCCTAATACGCTAAGCGCAATAACTAAAGGTTTTAATTGAAAAGACTGTCTCATATCACACTCAGTAAAGTAAATTTACAATGCGTTACGCAAAGCCTATGCCAACCATTAAATGCCCAAATAACTTATCCTAACCATTTGATTCAATTATTTTTAATTTCTCATTGTTTACTTATTAGTTCTATTCATGTTTATTTTTTCAACAAAGCTGTTGAAATAGAGACACCCACTAAAAACAATACTTGTTTAAGCTTTTGATAAATATATTAAAATTATATAAAAATATTGGCATTTATTCTGCAATACCTTAGAAGATGAAGATCTAATCAGGTATTTATAATGACAAATCAAACATTTCTGTTATCACGTCGAAAATTTTTAACACAAAGTCTCACGGCGCTAGGTGGCGTCTCTTTGTTGGGCAGTTTATCAGGCTGTGGCCCCTCTCCAGATAATAGTACCGAATCAAAAACTACCTCAGCAACGCCTAAGCATGGAGGAGTTATACGCTTGGGTCTAATTGGAGGACAACAATCAGGCAGTCTAGATCCTCATCTTTCAGCATCGGGAAGTGGTATTACACGAGGTTTCGCGATTTATAATAAGTTATGGGAATGGGATGAAAATATGCTGCCCCGACTTGCTTTAGCGGAGTTTGCCGAACCTAATCACAATGCAAGTGAATGGACTATCCGTTTACGCAAAGGCTTAGAATTTCATCACGGTAAGACCATTACGGCAGATGATGTGATCTTTTCAGTTAAACGTCTAACAGATCCTAAACTCGCTTCACCATTTCGCAATCTGGTGCAGTGGATTGACCGAGATCGTATTCAAAAACTAGATGAATACACGGTTCGTATTCCTTTTATTAGTACGATTCCCGGCTTTGTTGCACTGCCCGAAACTTGGGTAAACTTTGGAGGAATTGTACCGACTGACTTCGACCCTATTCATAATCCAGTCGGAGCTGGTCCATATAAAGTCAAAGAGTTTATTCCAGGGCAGCGTTCTGTTTTTACCCGTTTTAACAACTACTTTAAAGCAGACAAACCTTATGCAGATAGTTTTGAAGTGATTGATTTTAAAGATCAGGTCTCTCGCTTAAATGCTTTATTGGCTGGGCAAATTGATGTCGCAAATGCGATTTCACCTGAATACATTAAAATTTTGGAGCAAGCAAAACACATTCAAACCATACGCTCTGAGACCAATACGCATAATAGTTTTGACTTTAATACTCAACAAGCGCCGTTTAATGACCCTAGAGTGCGTCAGGCATTTCGTTTAATTGCAAATCGAGAGGAGTTGGTACAACGGGGCTTAAATGGGCAAGGTCGAATCGCCAACGATCTTTATTCGCCGCAAGACCCTGCCTTTCTCAATTTACCGCAGCGCCAACAAAACATTGTCGAGGCAAAAAATCTATTAGCGCAAGCAGGTTTTAAAGATGGTTTAAGTATTGAGCTTGTTACCGCAGTCAGTAGTGCTCAACCTGCATTAATTTTTGCCGAGCAAGCAAAACAAGCCAATGTGAATATTCGTGTTAAACAAGTCGATTTTGCAACGTTTAATGGTCCTGACCGCAATAAGTGGCAGCTTTCGAGTAATGCGACCAATGTAGGCACACCCTATTTATCGACTGCCGTTGTTAATGATGCTCCAATTTCCACAACCAATCGTGTGAACTTTAAAGACCCTGAATATAGTGAGTTGTTTTTTAAAGCGCTGGCAGAGCCTGATTTAGCCAAACGCAGAATCCATTTAGCGCAAGCACAAAAAATTCAACATGAACGTGGTGGAATGCTTATTTGGGGATTTAGCCATACGATTGACGCAGCAGCTAAAAATATTGGCGGTTTAGCTCCTGAACATACGATTTTTCCGACATGGCGCTTTGAAAAACTCTGGAAAGCTTAATACTCATCTGTAAACTCACAATACAAAAAAGCTGCCGAAGCAGCTTTTTTTTACGGGGGTAATAATTACTTAGGTACTGTAATCACAGAGAGTTTATCTACCCCTACACGTTCAATACTTGCCAATAATTTTGCGACTGTTCCATAAGGTACAGTCTCATCAGCATTTAAATTTAATGCTAATTTAGGGTTACTGCTTTTGCGTGACTTTATTTCTTGTTCAAAGTTCGCAAGTGTCACCTTATCTTTATCAAGGAATATTTCACCTTGTGGATTTACACTAATCACCACAGCTTTATTCTGGTCTGTAGATTGAGTTGGTGCCGCCTTGGGTAAGTTCACTTTCACCGTATTTGTTAACAAAGGAGCTGTCACAATGAATACGATGAGTAAAACCAACATGACATCGACTAACGGCGTAATATTAATTTCACTGACGACATCGTCTTCTTGAGAGGTAGAAATTGCCATTATGCAAACACTCCTTTCTCTTTCACTTCTTTAACAGAATTATCCTTAAGGGTCGTATTTCCAGTCGTACCTTTTTTAGCAGTTGGTAGTTGGAATCCTGCCTTTTGATTTAAGCTTACAAAGTCAGTTGCAAAGTCATCAAGATCTGCGCCAATTGTTTTTACTTTACGCACAAAGTAGTTATAGGCAAGCACCGCAGGTACAGCAACTGCAATACCAATACCCGTTGCAACCAGAGCCTCTCCAATTGGTCCAGCCACCACATCCATGCTTGCATTACCTGAATGAGCAATCGCTTGTAATGCATGAATAATCCCAAAGACTGTACCGAACAGACCAATGAAAGGTGCATTATTTCCAATAGAAGCCAGTAAAGCCGAGCCTTTTTCTAATTGACGGCGCTCGGTAAGAACTTGTTTACTTAAATGGCGCTCTAATAAGTCCTGACGGCTCCAACTGTTTTGTAAGTCTTGATGCGTCTTTTCATCTGCTTCAATTAATGTCTGAAAACCTGTGTTAGCCACTCGTGCTGCTGGGCCTTCACCAAGTTCAGATTTCGTCACTGCATCGGATAAATTTTTTGCTTTCCAAAATTCTTCTACAAAAAGCTTACTTTGTTTAGTCGCTCGCTGTGTCTGGACCACCTTAACCACAATCAACACCCAAGTCACAATTGAGAAAGCAACTAATAACCAGATCGTGCCGTCATGGATCAATGAATTAATATCTGTCATGAAAATATCCTCTTAATTTAAATTTTATTTCGGTAATTGATAATGAATTGGAACATCGACCCAGCCTTCTACAGGTGTTTTCCCTTTTAGTGCAGGTGAAAATTTCCATTGCTTTACTGTTCTTACGGCAGCACTGTCTAGAAGTTTTTTGCCACTACTTTGCTTGACACTAACCGTATCAGGGCTACCATTTGCTAAGACTTTTACCCGTAAAATGACTGAGCCTTCCCAACCACGTTCTAAAGCTTGTTCAGGGTATTCAGGTGCAGGGTTACTGAGATATCCGGCATAACCTTTGGCTTCAGTCACTGGCAAGTTGTCATCTGAAGCTTTTACAGGCTCAGCAACTTTTTTAACCGGTTCTGCGACTACTTCTTTTGCGACCACAGGTGTTGCAACTTTTTGTGGAGTTGGTTCAGCCACCGCTTTTGCAATTGGCTTAGGTTGCTCCACACTTTTTTGGACAGGTTTTGGCTGTTCAACTTGTTTAGGAGTTGGCTTGGGTTTTTCCACCACAGGTGGAACTTTTGGTTTTTCAGTAATCGGTGGGATTTTTGGTTCAATCACTTTAGGTGGTTCAACCGGTTTTACAATTTCAATCACCACAGGTTCGGGTTTATGAATGTCTAAAGCCGCTGTTGGTAATTGTTTTGCGATATACCAAATTCCCAGATGTGCTGAAGCAACCGCAATAATTGCGATTAAGACTTTATTTAATTTCTCTGGAGCAGGTTGAATGGCTTCTTGATCATGCCGTGCAAATGGATCTGCAATTTCAGTTGAGGCTGCAACTGTTGCATATTGCTCAAAGAGCAAAGCCCGCTTATGGGGATTAAAGATTTGTTCACGCATAGCAACTTAAACTAAAAATAAAAGATTAAGTAGTAAGTTGCACAAGCCATGCCAAATACTTAAGTTATTATTTTTTATTAGTTTAATTTATATTTTTTAAATGTTTGATACAAAAGATGTTGGTTTTCAAACACTGTTATGCTGTTCAAACAACAAGACCCCTTTGATTTCTCAAAGAGGTCTAAGTTTATTATTTTAATTTATATCCTACTAAGGGTAAGACTTCTTCAGCCACCCGATATGCTTCTTCTAAATGAGGGTTACTCGCTAAAATAAAATGTCCTACCCCAATATCAATATATTCTTGCAAACGTTCTGCGACCTGTTCATAGCTCCCTACTAAAATACAGTTTGGCCCACCTCTTACATTTGACATTCCCGCCCAAACATTCGGACTTACAAATAAGTCTTCAAAACGATTGCCCTGTGCCAATGCTTGCTGACGTTTAGCTCCTACCGATTCAGTATCTTTTCGTTCAAATGCATTACCATCAACTGCAATGGTTTCATACATCTGTTTAAGCTCTTGGAATGCTTGTTCTTGAGTAGGTCGTGCCAAAATATCGATACGCATGCCAAATTTAACTTTCCGTTCTGGCGAATTCTGCTCAAAGAAATTTTGAGCCTGTTCGATCACTTTCTTTTGTTGGTCTACAGGCTCCCCCCAAGTTAAATGAATATCGGCATGACGTCCTGCCACTTGTAAAGCAGCATCACTCGCACCTGCTAACCACAAACGCGGAACGTCATATTGATTCATTGGGTATTTCAGGCCGCCCTGTTCAACATGGAAAAACTTTCCATCGTAATTAAAAGGTGCATTGTGTGAGTAACCTTTTACAAATTCTAAAAATTCATTGGTCCGTGCATAGCGTTGATCATGTTCAATGAAGTCCCCATAAGCGCGTTGCTGTGCGCCACCACCGCCTGAAATTACATTCCACTCTACTCGTCCCTGACTTAAACGCTGTAAACTTGCAGCCATTTGGCTTGCATAGGCTGGATGAATAAACCAAGGCTGAATTGCGATGAGTAAGCGAAGCCTTTTTGTCTCTCTTGCCAGCGCAGAGGCTAACACCCATGGCTCTTCAGTATGTGGAAAAGCAGGAATGAGTGCGCCGTGAAAACCAACAATATCGGCTGCTTTTGCCACTTGCTGGACATAGTCATAGTAAGCAAATAATTGATCTTCATGTTGTGGTGCAACACGTTGTGGAGATTGAACTGATGGCGTTAATTGATTCCATTCACCGCGTGTGTGTAACTGATGTGCTCGACGACCATCCCCATGAACAGGGATTCTCCATAAAAACTCAACTGACATAATGAATCTCGATAATTTAAAGATTTGACGATATTTAATTCGTTAAAAGTCTTATGAGCAGGAATCATGCCGTTATTTTTTTAAATTAATTTTCAGCTATGGTACTGTTTTATATAACTATTACAAAATCGAGTTTAAATGCTGTGTTGATATTTCAACACTTAGCCACTAAAGAGTGTCCCAATCACAACATAACTGCGGTATTTAACCTCAATAATAATTTTAAAAAATTATAATTTATTGATTTATTTATAATAATTTTATTGGCTTGGTTCTTGCTCTATACCCATATATTTTTTAATTCTTATGATGATATGCGTATTTTTCCACGTCTACTTTTAGGTTTCAGTTTTTTGGGTCTTGTTGCTTGTGGCGCACAAAAAACAGAAGAGACCACCCCAAAACAGTCTGAACAGCAACAACTCCGAATTGCAGTCGTTGCCAATGGCACTTCGGGTAGTTTGGACTTTATTGGTGTGCCACAACTGATTTCACAAGATCAAATTTTTCTAAAAGCATTAAAGGAAAATCACATTGAATTAAAATGGGAACCTGTAACCACTGCTGCTGTAGCAACTCTGGTCAATGAAAGTTTTATAAATAATAAAATCGATTTTGCTTTTTATGGAAACCTTCCTGCTGTAGTGCTCAATGCAACAGGCGTTAAAACGCAAATTGTTGTACCTGGAGGTATTGGTAATAACGTCTACCTTATTGTCCCAGAAAATTCACCTATTAAATCTATTGAAGAATTAAAAGGTAAAAAAATTGCATTACATCGTGGCCGTCCGTGGGAAATTAACTTTGGGCAACTCATACAAAGTAAAGGGCTAAGCTTAAAAGACTTTCAAATTGTTAACTTAAACCCACAAGCTGGGGCTGCTGCTCTATCTGCTAAAAGTGTAGATGCCTTTTTTACCTTAAGCGATGCACTTACTTTACAAGATCGCCATTTGGGTAAAATTATTTGGTCATCACAATCTTTACCAGCGGACTGGAAAATGCGTGCCGAACTCTGGGGTAGCAAAAGCTACATTGAGCAACATCCAGATACTACTCAATTACTTGCTGATGCGACAGTACGTGCAATGGACTGGATTGCCCACCATCAAGATGAGTTTCAGCAAAGTCAAACTAAGTTTGGCCAACCTCTTAGTGTGATTCAACGTGAAAGCCAGAACACGGCAAGCACATGGCAACAAGACTGGTCACCTAACTATCAAGTCGATTTTCTTAAACAGCATTATTCAAAAGTCATTGATCACGCTGTGAAAAATCAGCTTATTCAAACACCAATCAAAGCAGATGAATTATTGAATCCGAAGTTTACCCGTCAAGCGATTCAAAATTTACAGGCCAATCATGCCCCCAATAAGCAGGGAAACTAGACCATGAAAATACTAGTAAAGCCGCTTATTGAGCAAAATAACGTTTTATTTAAAACCCCACTCCGTAAGAAATTTTCTTCTAAAAAGGTGTATGGGCTGCTCTCTGTGATTTCACCCTTATTAGTATTACTCATTTGGCATTTGATTAGTTCTTTACAGATTTTCCCAACCCAAATTTTGGTGCCGCCTAAAACTGTCTGGAATACTTTCATTGCGTTGTTACAAAGTGGTGAGCTTCAAATGCATCTCAAAGATAGTCTTTCTCGTCTGTTTTTGGGATTTTCCATTGCAGCAATCAGTGCAATTGCTTTTGGTATTGCCTATGGAGCAAACACAACGTTCCGTAATTACACCTATATTTTATTCAACGTTCTTTATCAAATTCCGATCTTTGTCCTTATTCCCATTTTTATTTTAGTTTTTGGGATTGGTGAATTATTTAAAATTCTACTGATTATTAAAGCCTGCTTTTTTCCAATTGCTTTAGCAACTGCCGATGCAGTCAAAAATATTCCCAAAAAATATATTGAACTAGGACAAATTTACCAGCTTAAAACACGTGCTTGGCTCAGGCTTATTGTTCTTCCATCCATACTCCCGCCGTTAATTGGTGGGCTACGAATTGCTCTTGGTCGTGCATGGTTGATCTTGGTTGCCGTTGAACTACTGGCTGCTGGAACGGGTATTGGGCAAATGATGGAATTAGGACGTCAAATGTTGCGATTAGATGTCGTGATGGTCGGTGTGTTTATCACAGGCCTAGTGGGCTTTGGTTTAGATAAAGTTTTACGGTTAGTGGAACAACGCTTTATCTCACCTGCACTCAGTTCGAGGGATAAATAATGTCTCAGCGTTCATTTACTTTAAAACAGACATGGCAACGGCCAATTATTTTAGTACAAGGCTTGGTACTGCCATTATTGTTATTAGGCTTATGGCAATACAACTCAAGTTTAGGTGCCAGTCATGCTTATGCATTTGTTCCTTTACAAAACATTTATTTCGCATTTATTAAATTGCTTGAAACAGGTGAATTGTGGCTAAACACGTGGGGAAGCCTTAAAAAAGCTGGAATAGGATTTATCTTAGGTTCGATAAGCGGATTAATTTTAGGTACTTTGCTCGCCTATTCAAAGGTTTTAAATGCTTTAGTTTCTCCACTATTTAATAGTATTCGACAAGTACCGTTACTGGGCTTAACACCCTTAATTGCCTTATGGTTTGGTAATGGAGAAGAAGCAAAAATCTTTATTATCGCGCTTGCCTCGTTTTTTCCATTAGTAATCAATACGTTTCAGGGCCTCAGCCACAATGATGCAAAATACGATGAAATCGCACGTATTTATCAATTTTCATTCTGGCGCAAATTTAAAAAAATACGTCTCCCGCAAGCCCTACCCCATATTTTAACCGGTTTAAATTTAGCCGTGCCATTTACTTGGATCACCACGACAGCAAGTGAATTGCTATTCAATGCGGGTGCGGGACTCGGCAACTTAATGATGAAAGCCGAGATTAATGCCGAAATGGATATTCTGTTGGTTTGTGCCATCACGGTGACTCTGTGTGGAGCTTTCATGACCGCAAGCATTCATCTTATTTCAAAGCGCTTACTACAATGGCGTACCTAATCTTTAATTTAAAAAATAACATCGGGAATTAATATGTCTTTCTCTCTACTTTCTATTAAAAAACTCAATAAATCTTTTCAGCGTGATCAAAATATTTTGACCGTTTTAGATGGGATTAACCTCAACATTAAGCAAGGCGAATTTATCTCGATTGTTGGTAGTAGTGGCTGTGGAAAATCAACCCTACTACGCCTCATTGCTGGATTAGATCAAGACTATGAAGGTGAAATTTTACTAAATCAAACCCAGATAAAAGGCACAGATTTAAAACGCGGTCTCATCTTTCAAGAGCACCGATTACTTCCATGGCTTACTGTTTTTGAAAATATCCATTTAGCACTTGAAGAGACTCCACTCACCCGTGAAGAGCGAAATTTACGAGTAAATGAGCATATAGAAATTGTCGGGCTGAAGGGTTTTGAAAAGGCGTATCCACATGAGCTTTCGGGTGGCATGGCACAACGTGTTGCAATTGCCCGCGGACTCGTCAATAAACCCGATATTTTACTTTTGGATGAACCTTTTGGTGCTTTAGATGCCATCACACGGAGTCATTTACAAGCTGAACTTCAGCGTATCTGGCAACATGAAAAAATCACCATGATTTTAGTGACTCATGACATTGAAGAAGCTGTCTATCTTGGAGACCGTGTGATTGTGATGTCAGCTCGACCAGGAAAAATTAAAGAAATTATTCAAGTTCCGTTAGCTCATCCTCGACATAAAGAAAGTGAGCTGTTATTTGGTTTCCGTAATCAGGCACTTAATATGCTAGATCACACTGCATAATTAATTTGAATATTGATCGATATTAATATGATTTAGAAAAGAGATAATATTGTGATATTAATATTATTTACATTTAATTAATATAGGATAAAGAAAATGGGTTTATCTATTTGGCATATTTTACTGTTTGCGGTGATTGTTATTTTATTATTTGGAACTTCAAAGTTAAAAAATCTAGGTAAAGACTTAGGTGGTGCAATTAAAGATTTTAAAGATTCAGTTAATTCTGATGATCAGAAGTTATTGCAAAACCAGCAATACAAAGATATCAGTCCACTCGAATCACATAATGAAAAACAAAATAAAATATGAGTGATTTATTATTATGTTTAATATCAGTTTTGGAGAGTTATTAGCTTTTGCAATTATTGCACTTATTATTTTAGGACCTGAAAAGCTTCCTCACACGTTAAGATCAGTCCTCCTAAAATATAGAGCAGTTAAAAACCAAATTAGTAAAATTCAAAATGATATTGAAAACGAACTTGACCTAATCGAGCTTAAAAGAGTCATGCAAGAAGAGCTGCAAAAAATAAAACAAAATGAAGAGCAGCTCAAACAACAACTCCAACTCATGCAACAAGAAATTGAAAATGTACAAACATCTGTTTCTATTGAACAAAAAACCAAAACACGCCGCATCAATGACTATATCTATACCGGTTCAGATGAGTTAAAGACACCATTTTTAGCTCATTTTAAAACAGCCAATAAATTCAGTGAGGATCAAGCCGCATGACGGAACATATTGTCAGTGAAAGCCTCACTGAAATGAAATATAGCGAACATTTAAAAGAATTAAGAAAACGGCTGATCTATAGCATTGGTGCAGTTTTAGCGATTTTTTTACTGTTATTGCCGCTTGCTCAGAAGAACTACCATTTTCTTGCTCACCCTTTAATTTCATTGCTTCCTAGCAACTCCACCATGATTGCAACAGATGTCATGAGTACATTTTTAGCGCCCTTTAAACTCAATATTTATTTTGCGATTTTATTAAGCATTCCCTTTATTCTTTATCAATTTTGGCAATTTGTTGCTCCAGCTCTTTATCAAAAAGAAAAAAGGTTCGGTATAGCACTCGTGCTTTCGAGTAACCTTTTATTTTATTTAGGAATTGTGTTTGCCTATACTTTAATTTTGCCACTTGCTTTAAAGTTCTTCGTATTGGCATCGCCTGATAATGTATTACCCATGACGGATATCAATAGCTATCTAGATTTTTGTTTAAAGCTTTTTCTGGCGTTTGGTCTGGCATTTCAAATTCCAGTTTTAACTTATATTCTTATTTTTATTGGCCTTATTTCTATTCAACAGCTAGAGGCACATCGCAAACACATCATTGTATTCTTCTTTTTTATTGCAATGTTTATTACCCCTCCTGATGTTTTTAGCATGCTTGCTCTTGCAGTCCCAATGTGGCTGCTTTTTGAATTGGGTTTATGGGTCACAAAATTCACAACGCAAAAAAACATCCATTAAAAAATGGATGTTTTTTCTATGTAAAATCATTAAGCGATTTCATTTTCATTCTTATTAGGTAGTAAGTTATATCTTGATAGAAGATTACGCAAAACATTACGAGATAGACCTAACATTTTTGCAGTCTTGACCTGATTATTCCAGCAACTTGAAAATGCAGTATTTACAATTTTATCTTCAATAATATGCCAAGCTTCTCCATCATACTCCTGAAATAAACGCTTTAAGATATTCTCAAATTCTTGAATAAGATCATTGTCTGGTAACACGGCGGAACCCGTTTCCTCAGAAAATCTTAAGTGCTCAAGATCAATTGTTTTACCGCCACTCACGAGCAAAGCATAATGAATATTGTTTTCCAGCTCACGAATGTTGCCTGGCCAGCTATAGTTCAGCAGCGCATTTCTTGCTCTATCACTGATATTGGGTTTAGTGGTAATGAGCTTCTGAGAGTATGAACTTAAGAAGAAATCAACCAGAGGTAAAATATCTCCTTTACGTTCACGCAGTGGCAAAATATTAAGCACAACTACATTCAAGCGATAATATAAATCTAGACGAAACTTGTTTTCTGCTACAGCTTTACGTAAATCGACATGTGTTCCCGACAAAATACGGACATTAATTGGAATTGGTTTTCGACCACCCACGCGTACTACTTCTTTTTCTTGCAATACCCTTAATAGCTTAACTTGTAAGGATAGTGGTAACTCACCCACTTCATCTAAAAATAAAGTGCCACCATCCGCTGTTTCAAAAATACCAGCTCGTGTTTTATTTGCACCCGTAAAAGCCCCAGCTTCATAACCAAACAGTTCAGACTCAGCAAGTGTCTCGACTAAAGCACCACAATTGACTGCAAGAAAAGGCTTATTTTTACGATCACTTTTCAAATGAATTTCGCGCGCAATTAACTCTTTGCCTGTTCCAGATTCACCTTGAATGATGACGCTGGCAGAGCTTGGAGCAATCGTTTCCACTTGATTTAATAATTTACGGGAGTTTTGATCTGAAAAGATAATTGCTTTTGCTCTTATTGGTTTTACAGGAACACCATTATCAGGCAAAGTAATTACTTTATAATCATTATCTAAAAAGGTCTTCATAATTGCCCCATAAAACTTATGATATAAGCATTCTAAAAGGCTATATTACATTTCAGGGTGTTTTTTAATAAATAATAAATAAAGATATTTAATCCAAAATTCACCTATTTATTATAAGAATATTCTCTCTTATAAATTAAAAATAAACACAATTCTTTTTTTATGATATGTTGCTTATCAAACACAATGTTGTCTTTTTGATTAAATCTAAACACTCAAGTAATTATAAACCACTACAACATTTGATTTATATAGGCATAAAGCTTGGCATTTATTTTGCTCATTCATTTAAAATCCACAAAATAGGTTTAATAATGAGCATCGAATTTGTTGGTATGGTTTTTCCCAACCAATGGTCTGAAACCAAAGGAACACGTATTGGTCATAAAATTGACCTCGAATATCTACGTTACCATGCACGGGCACATGAATATGCGGGTTTTGATAAAGTCTTAATTGCTAGCGGGCCAAGCAGTCCGGATAGCGCACAAATCGCAGCTTATCTGGCACAGCATACTGAGCAACTCGGGTTTATGATTGCCCATCGTCCTGCACTCCTCACTCCAAATCTTGCTGCGCGTTCTTTTGCTACGCTTGACCATACTACAGGTGGTGGAAGAATTCGGTTACATGCAATTACTGGAATTACTGCCGAGCCTCAAGAGGGCGATTATATTGTTGATAAAGTTCAGCGCTATGAACGGACGGGTGAATATCTAGATATCATCCAGAAACTCTGGAAAAGTGATCAACCCATTAGCTATGAAGGTAAATACTTTAAGTTAGATAATGCTTTTTGCCCGTTAAAGCCAGTCAACGGTACAATCCCGATTTCATTCGGTGGCTCATCAGATATTGCTTATGATATTGCAGTCCGGCATGCAGACCTGTATTCACTATGGGGTGAGCCACTGGCTGGAGTAAAAGAGCAAATTACTAAATTGAAGCTCGCAGCAGAAAAAGCCAATAAACCACAGCCTCCTGTTAGCTTATCTGTACGTCTTATTATTGGTGCAACTGAAGAACTTGCTTGGCAACGAGCAGAACAGATTCTTTCAGACATTCAGAATAATCCGACTTTTCAAAATAACGGTACATTATCGGGACATAAAATCAAAGGCATCGGTTCACAACGCTTATTGGCAGCAGCCCAGCAAGGTGATCGACATGACCGCGCATTGTGGATGCCAACTGCAACCGCTGTAGGGGCTTATGGTGATACGACAGCCCTAGTTGGTACGCCAGACACCATTATTGCATCATTGCTTGATTATGTAGATTTAGGCGTTACGACCTTTTTAAATCGTGGCTACGATCCTATCTATGATACGGTCGATTATGGTCGTTATATTATCCCCGCTGTACGTGAAGAGGCAGCCAAAAGATTAAAACAAATTGCTTAAGCACTTAAATCATAAAGCCGCTCTTCAAAGATGTTGAATGAGCGGCTTTTTTTAATAAAGATTTTCTTCAGCGAGAAAATCTTTAGTCCATCTTTTATTGCAAGTCAGGTTTACAAATAGCCTGAATTTTCTCTCCCGCAATCACCTTTTTAGCAAACGGAATTGAATCTTTTAATGAGGCATTAACAGTTTCGCTATGGCCTAAGCCATGATACAAATGACCTTCGACTACTGTACCTGCTTTACAAGCATCTGCCACCAGCTTCATTTGAGAACGAGCATCTGGTGTTCGGTCATTTGCCCCTGTTCCAATAAACAATGGGTGACTGATTTTTAATGTAGGATAATAACCATAATCATTCGACTGTTTCTCTTGGAGCTTTTTATAGCTTGCAGGTGGATTAGGTTTATATGCTTGTGCTGGCGAAAGACCCGCAGTTTGAATATCTCCCATAAAGCTTGTTAAGCATGCATTTCTTGCTTGTTCAACTAAAGGCGCTGCTTCAGGTGTGAAAATATCTTCTGTTTTTATTTCTGGATATAAACTTTGCGTCACCAAAAAACTATAGATGCCATAAGCAAGCGACGGACTGACTTCATAAGGATTTAACTTTAACTGATTTTTTTCAGGGGTCGCTTCAGGATATTGATAAATCACGCCTGTACCAATGGAACCTTTAATATTTAAGTCAGGTGCGTACGTTGCCGAATAAGAAGAAGCCGCAACAGCCCCAGCGCCTCCTTGTGATTGGCCAACAATCACAAACTTATTAGCAAGTGGTAACTTGGTTTTGAGAGCAGCTCTACCACTATCTAAAATACTATAAGCCAGCATTGGGTTATTAATTAACAAATGCGGTCCTGCAACACCTAAACCTTCGTAATCTGTTGCAACGACAGCAAATCCTTCTTTAAGCCAACGATTTAGATATTGTACATCTCGGTATGATCGTCCACTCCAAGACGGCGCACAAGCATCGGCCAAACCGACCGTACCATGTGCCCATAACACCACTGGCCAACCTTCTTTAGGTGGTGTTCCTTTTGGTAAGTGAATACTGCCTGAAACCACAATAGGTGTTTTGCTATCTTTACCACTGGTAGAACTGTAGAGAATCCGGATAGCCTGACTGTCATTTGCCAAACGAATATAAGGATTATGAATAGCTTCTGTTTTTAATAGTTTTCCTGCTTGTTCAGGAATAGCCGATTTCCATGTATAAAACTCGGAAACTCGGCCATCTCCATATTTATCTTCAGGAGCTGGAGCTTGTTGAGCATTTGCCAAACAACTCGAAGTTAACACCGTTGTGATTAAAGAAAACTTGCATAACGTTGATAAAAAAGTATGTTGCATTGTCATTTACCTTAAAATTTGTTTCATCATTTTTGATTTAAAATTCGTAACTTACGCGGCCATATAAATATGTTCCAAATGCTCCTTCCGGCGCATTAAAACTATATTTGACGATGTTGCCGACTGAAGAATCTTTCGCTTGATCAGGATGGCTATTAAATAAATTGATCGCGCCTAAATTGAATTTCAGGCCTTTCACGAATGCATCCGCTTTGTAGCCAATATCCAAATCTGCAATCCACTGAGGGTCAAAGGTTTGGTCTAATGCAGTATTGGTATTATTTAAGGTGGTCCATTTATCGTAGCGACGGATTGCTGTATTCACGCTCCACGCTTGATTTGACCAAAGTGCGACAAGCGTTAGCTTTGTCTTTGGTGCAGCGGACTCAATGAGGCTTTGTGTATTTCGTCCTGCAATGCTTGAAACCGGAATTCGCTCACCTTTTGCGGTAATAGAATCTCTTGTTTCTGTAATTTCATTTTTGTTATATGCCAGACCTAGATTCAGATTTAACTTGCCATATTGTTCAAGGTTTAAATCATGTTTAAGCGCGAGCTCTACGCCTTGGGTACGTGTATCTAGTAAATTATTAAAGAACGCCACATTGGCAATGTTTGAATACGGTGTATTAGCAAAAGCATTGGTAATTACGCTTCCAGTAATATTGTCTGAAAGCAAAATACGATTTTTAATATCAATTTGATAAAGGTCTAAAGTTGCCGATGTATTAACAAGAGGCTTCCAAACAAAACCTAAAGAATAATTCGTTGATTTCTCAGGTTTAAGAGAAGTTCCACCAATCAGTAAAGCTGCCTCACTGCCTGCAACTAAAGTTCTTTGTTGCACATCTTGCCAACCTGAAGGGGTCTGCACTGTTTGTACGCTATAAGCCGAATAGCCCTGCTGTGCCAATGACGGCGCTCTATAGCCTGTATTTACTGAACCACGTACCGTAAATTTAGGTGATACATCATATTTAGCAAATAATTTTCCGTTTGTGGTCGAACCAAAGTCTGAATATTTTTCACTTCGAACAGCGGCACCCACATTCAAGTCTTTAATAATATCTGCTTCTAAATCTAGATAGACACCGTAAACATCGCGGCTAATTTTTCGTTCATCTTGGTCTGTAATTCCGGCATATATTCCCGGAACACCAACACCCAATGTTGTGCTTGGATTAAAATATGGGCCGCGGGTATAGGCAATTGGATCACCTGCATTTTGCTTATATTGCTCCCAACGATATAAAACCCCTGTAGACAACGTGAGTGGGCTTGCTAACCAGTCAATTGCAATATCGCGGCTATAGTCTAGTCCTGTATTTAATTGCGAAAAAATATTTTCACCCAAGTCATAGTTTGAAGGAGAATTTGGCCCGTAGCTTGGGTTAATGCCATTGCCTTGTTCTGTGCTGACTTTATTTTGTCCATAGGTCGCATAAAGATCATATTTACCTGACTTCTGCTCTCCTTTTTTAACTCCAATTGTTGTTGCAAAATCATCTACAGTGACTAAGCTCAATGGCGAGCGTCCATCTGGATAACGTTCTTTAAAATAGCTGGATTGATTCAGTACTGTTTTGGTTGTTGGTGGCTCATAAAAGTTTTCCCCTATCGTTTTACGGTGTCCGTAGCTACTAAAGCCATAAAATGCAACGTCATCCGTCAAAGGTAAATCTAAATTCGCCGTTACATTGATTTGATCTTTTTGTTCTGGTGAACCAAATTTCCATGTTCTATAGGGTGTATTTTGTTCTGTATATTGAGCCTTGGTTGAACCATCATAAAAAGTTCGTGTATCTGGGGCCGTGTTACTTGCAGCTTCACGTTTGCCTAAATCTAATGCAACCGTCAACGCACCATCATTAGGGAGCGCAAAACCTTTCCAAAGATTCACTTTATGTTGTTCACCATCTCCTTGAGTGTAGCCACCCGTTTGATAGCTTACGCCGCCGCCATGATCTCGTGATTTCAAAATAATATTAACGACGCCGGCGATTGCATCTGAACCATATTGTGCAGCAGCACCATCCCGTAAGATTTCTATACGCTCAATCGCGCTCACTGGAATTAAACTTAGGTCAGTTACCGCCGCTCCTCTTCCACCTGCATAGGCTTGGCGGGTGAAATATGCTGATGTATGACGACGTTTTCCATTAATTAAAATTAGAGTTTGATCCGCAGATAATCCTCTAAGTGCAATACTTGGTGGAACCGATGCGCCAAATCCACCCGCAGGAGAACTCGGTAACGTCACCGAAGGAGACAACCGTGTTAATGCTGCTGCCAAATCAGTTGCCCCAGTCTCTTGTAACTCTTTGGCAGTTAAAATATCAACGGGTGCAGGTGCATCGAGAGAACTACTAATTGCTCGTCTAGAGCCAGTGACAACGACAGATTGTAATGTGATGACATCCTCTTTCTCTGACAAATTCTTTTGGTCGTTTGCCAAAGCAATTGAAGCAGTAAGTGCACTCAGTGCAAAAAGTGAGGACTGAATAATAAATTGAGAAAAATATGTACGCATATGAGCTTCCTTAACGATCTAGACCGATATAGCAAAGCCAATGCCAATAATTAAATTATTTATTATCAATTGGTTAATTAATTAAAATAAAAGAATCATTGTTTAAATTTAAACAATGATTCAAAAAAATGTTTATAAAACTACAGTTTTAAATTTCGAAGATGTTTAGACCAGTTGATTTTGAAGATACGACTGATATAACTGAAAATATGCGGCCTGTTGCTGTATTAACTGTTCATGTGAACCTTGCTCTACAACATGACCATTTTCGATCACCACAATTTTGTCGGCCTCACGGATGGTACTCAGCCGATGTGCAATGACAATACATGTTCTATTTTGGCATAAGCGTCTGAGTGCATATTGTATTTTTTGCTCGGTATAAATATCGATTGCAGAAGTAGCTTCATCTAAGATTAATATTTTAGGATTTGCCAAATATGCGCGAACCAAACAAACAAGCTGTCTTTGCCCATGACTGAGGTTTTTACCGAGGGTTCCTACCTCAGTGAAATACCCTTGTGGAAGTTGTTGCAAAATCTCATCTGCCCCCAAGTCTTCAATTGCCGCGATAAGCACCTGATCTGAAACATTAGGTTGGACTAGACGCAAGTTATCTAAAATCGTTCCACTAAATAAAACATTATCTTGTAAAACAATACTCACATGCTGTCTTAAACTGGCAAGACGAATATTTTGGATGGGGTAACGATCTAGAAAAATTCCGCCCTGCTGAGGTTCATAAAACCTCGTTAACAACTGGACAATCGTACTTTTCCCATGTCCTGTTGGCCCTACAATCGCAATTATTTTTCCAGCTTCAATCTCTAAATTAAAATTTTGTAAAACAGGCTTATGGGTATAAGCAAAATGTACCGACTGAAATCGAATATGACCATTCAACTGTTCAAGCTTCACAGCATTCGGTTGTTCTTGAATGCTAGATTGCGTATCTAAAAGTAAAAATATTCGTTGCGCACATGCCGCTCCATTTGCATAACGTTCAAATAAATCGGTAAGTTCCTGTAAGGGAGCTAAGAATAAAAACACATAGAAAATACTCTCTGCAAACTGCCCTATACTAATCATTCCACCACTATAGGCATAACTACCAATCACAATAAATCCGGCAGTGGCTACAGTCGAAAGTAGTCCTGTAAAGGGTGCAAACCAACTGGTCCGCTTGCTGCCATAAATAATAGCGTTATTAAAATCTTTTAATAAATCTTGATAACGGAATTGATTTGTTTCGGTGTAATTTAACTGCTGAATGATTTTTGCGCCATTTACAGTTTCAACCAAATGGGCAGTAAATCGACTGCGTTCTTCGGCAACTCGTCCCCAATGTTTTTGCGATGACTTTTTAAAAAAGGCTGTCATCCCAAATAAAATTGGTAAAGTCGCAAATAAGCACCAGAAAAATGGTGGATAAATATACCAAAGAAGAACTGAAGCCAGACCACAACGCAAAATCGCTGAAAGTAATTCGGGTGGTCCTTGTATTAAAACAGGCTCTAAAGTATCAACGTCACGATCTGCCCGTGAAATAATTCTGCCAGCTTTAGTACGGTCAAAATAGCCAATGTTTAAACTTTGAATATGCTGGAACAAAGTACGTCTTAAACCATTAATCACTTTTAAAGCTGCTCGGCCTGACAAATATTTTGATACCCCCGCTAAAGTAAAACGGCAAATCCAACTCAACGTTAAAATGCTAATTGCAATCAATAAAACGGGCTGATGTAGCACCATTTTCCCAGCAATTTGTTGAAAGCCTGAATCTAAAATATATTTCACAACCCAAGGCCGAACAAAAACGCTCATCACCTGCAAAATTTCTACTGCAATCAAAGCAAGTAGCAAATAACGAATGGGATAAATTAAAGGAATAAGTTTCGTCAACATCCCTCTATGAATTGAGGTTTTTGCCAAATTTTCTTCGATTTGTAGATCGGCTGATTTTGCGAACGGATGGAAATTTTTAACACTTGTATTCATGCTTCAAGCTCCTGTTGTGGCAACTCAAAACCCATCAACTCTCGATAGAATGAACAACTTTGTACTAATTCATTATGTGTTCCCTGAGCAATAATTTGCCCTTGATCTATAACAATAATTCGGTCAGATAAAGCAATCGTGGTTTGTTTATTTGAGTTGATAATAATGGTTTTCTTAAAATGATTTCCCATATCAGAAAGCGCTGATAGACGCTGTAAAATCTGTTTTTCTGTGGTCGAATCCAAAGCACTGGTTGAGTCATCTAGGGCTAAAATTGGCGAGTTTTTTAAGATAGAACGAGCCAATGCAATCCGCTGTTTTTGTCCTCCAGATAAAGTAACGCCTTTATCTCCAATCAAAGTGTCTAATCCATCATCAAGCCGTTGTAATAGTTCTGATGCGGAAGCTAAATGTAAAGCGTCTCGCATCTCTTGCTCAGTTGCATCTTGCTTAGCAACTCTTAAGTTATCTGCCAGTGTGCCACTAAAAAAGAAATTTTCTTGAGGAATGATCTGAACTAAATGGCGTAATTCAAACAGGCTTAAATCTTTGATATTGATCCATCCCTGTTGCTCAGAACCAATCCGGACTTGCCCTTCTGTTGGGTCAATAAACCGATTAAGTAAATTCATCAAGGTGGTTTTACCTGAGCCAGTTTTGCCTACGACAGTGACGATTTCACCTGCACGAAATTCAACATGACACTGCTTTAAAATAAACTTTTGTGTTGTTTTATCCTGAAAGCTTACATTTTCTAATCTAATATTTATCCCATCACGCCATTGCAACTGCAAAGGGTGTGGTTGGTCTTCAATTGCGGACTTCTCATCTAGCATTTGCCATATTCTTGTTGCCGAAGAGCGAGCATCAGCAAAAATTTGTAAGACCTGACCAATGCTTTCAATACGAAACACCAATAAATTTGCCATGAGTATCGCAGCTACAAACTGCCCCACCTGCAACTCGTTTTGGCCAATTAAATAAGCACCAAAGCCAATCACCCATAAATAAGAACACGCAATAATCACTTGTGGAATGGGCAAGCGTTTCGCACTTGTGCTTATGGTTTGAATAGAGTGATGAATAAATAGATCTACGGCATGATTAAAACGCTGTAAAAGTTTCTCTTCAAGTTGGAACGCTTTGACTACCCGTACTCCATTCACGCTTTCTGCTAAGGTATCGCTGACTTTTTCGTAGGCGGATGCGACTTGATGATCCAGCACCACTAATTGATTGGTCAGTTTAAAGAGGACCCACAGCCCTAGAAAAATAAATAATAAAGGGACTAGGCCGAGCCAAGGATGATACCAACACAAGAGTCCAACGGTTATAGTAACAACAAGGCTTGATTCAAATACTTGACGCCAAAAATTAATAAGAGCTTCTTTTAATTTATCTGAATCACGGGTTGTTCGAGATAGCACCTCTCCTAACCCATGTTTCCAGTGCCATGAAACATCTAAATGCTGTACTTGGCTAAAGATTCTTTCTCTTAAAATACTTAGTAATTGCTGGCCAATGCTTAAAGCACTTAGCCCTGCCAAATACTGAATAACAGCCCTAATACCAGCAATACTCGCAAGTAGAATGAACCAAAACCAAGGATTTAAAGGATCAGAAATAGCATGCTGAAATAAGGTTTCTCGTTCACTATGTTTTAAGGTATCAATCGCATGTCCGATTGAATACTGTTGGAGTGCTAACCCTATATTTGCAATAACAAATAAGGTCGCCGTCAATAAGAAACGAAATGGCATAAAACGGTATAAAGCCAAACTTCGTAATAATGGATAATTTTTAAACATAAAAGATAGTAAAAATTTAAGATTCCGTTTTATTGCGATATTCATGCCAAATTAATGATCTCTAAAAAGATTTTAAATTATTGTTTTATATTGATTTTATAGTTAACTATTTATGGGGGTGTTGATTTTAAAACACTAGCGTAAATGATTTGCTGTAATCGCAACAAAATTTGATATATCAACATCATAAAAAACGATATCAAAAATAATCATTAAATATCAATAAATTATTGAGTGGCATCAATTTTGCTTTAAAGCATGAAAACCACAAAAGGATGTCATGATGACAACACTTCAAACTCAACCATTAAACACACTTTGGTATACACGCTGCCCTGTACCAACTGGTCTAGGCATTTCAATTCAAAAAGGTTGGCTCAAAGAAAAGTTTAATGAGCAGCAGATTGAAATAAAATCAATTCGAGAATCAAATTCAAAAGATATTCGTAACTCTCATTTTAACCATACCCTTGCCAACTCAGTTCGACATGGTGGCAGTATTCCTGCAATCTGGGCATATGCATCTGGTCAAAAAACTAAAGTGATTGGCTTATCTTGGGCTGATGAAGTTCAATTGTTGTTAACACGCTATGATTCAAACATCAAAACTGTTGCCGACCTAAAAGACAAACGTTTTGGAATTCCACTGAATCAAGATGCAATTATTGATTTCTCTCGCGCACAGGCTATTCGAGGGTTAGAAAATGCCTTAAAAACAGTAAATCTGGAGGTGAGCGATCTTGAGTTGGTTGATTGTTTACGAGCAGATATTTTAGCCGCACAGCAACAACAGCCTGAAGAAAATGATTCTAGTTTTTATGGCAATCGCAACAAAATTAATGCAAGTGCAGAAATCGTGGCATTAATTAAAGGTGATGTTGATGCTATTTTTCTAAAAGGTGCACATGCTGCGCAAATTGCTCATGACTTCGCCCTGCATATCATTATTGATATTGGCTCACATCCAGACCCTATTCTACGCTCTAATAATGGGACACCAAGAACGCTCACTGTCGATGAAGATTTTCTAACGCAATATCCAGAGCAAGCCCAATCGATCGTCGATGCTGTTTTACAAGCAGAACAATGGGCCCATGCACACGCCGATGAAACCCATCGTTATCTAGCAAAAGAATGTAATAGTAGTGAGCAATGGGTTCATGCGGCATACGGTGCAGATGCACATCTAAAACTGAACACTAACTTTGATGAGACTTCTATTGTTGCTTTACAAGACTTGAGTGACTTTCTCTACCGCTGGAACTTTATTCCTGCACAAATTAATGTTCGTAAATGGCTGGCGCAGGATATTTCTATTCAAGCTCAAGTAGCGTAACAATACAAAAAGCAAAAAGGTTGTCTTGATGACAACCTTTTTTATTTTTAACATCCAAATTCAAGTAACCGTAAACTATCGTAGTAGTTGGCATCGGTAATGTTAATCTCTTTAATAACAATTATTTTAACGGAGCCTTATCGAGTTTCTTCCAATTTTAGGATTAGCTTTCAGCTGGAGTTACTTTGGTTTCGCCCAAAGTAACCAAAGGCATTGTCATCTGCAAAACCTGTTCTTTTCTTGGATTTATTAAAACCTCTCGTAGAAACAGTCTCTTGTTTAAACCATGCAGGTTGCAGATGATGTTTCCGAGTATCATATTTACTTTCGAACTCTGGTTATTTACTAAATTTAGTCACATTTTCCGCCTGTTTCTTCAGAAGCACTGAGTTGTATTCTCCTGGTGGAATATTATTTAAATAATAATTTCCAACATGATATAGCCTCCAGCGAATTGGATCATGCGTGGTGTGAGTTCGAGCATTACGCCAGAAGCGATCTAGATTCCATTTCGATAAGGTTGAACTTGCCCCGAGTAATCCAAAAATTTCACTCGAAATTTTTAAAGATGCATGATCAGACTGACTTCGTGTAGCAGCAACCGATAAAATCAGTTCAGTTTGTAAGTCTTCATCTTCTACATTTGCCAAATGCTGTTCAAAAATCTGTGCCGAACGATCCAACAATGCTTCAGCTGAACGAACCAAAACAGCGAATTCACCAATCTGTTTGATGATATGAGATTCATGGGTAGGCGAATCAACACCACTTTCTACCCAAGGACGAGCATGATGTTGTAAATAATCAATCCCGCCTTGTAATGCCCCCTTGGCAATTCCTGTATCCATTGCAGCATGTAAAATTTGGGGCCAAGTAAGACCCGTACGTAAAACCGTGCCTAAACCGCCTGTATTTCGCTTGGCAATATAACGTTCATCAACAATCACATTTTTAAAAATAACAGTGCCACTGACACTATTATTTTGTCCCATTGCATCCCAGTCATCAAGCAACTCTACTCCCTGTGTATCTCGATGAATTAAAATCGAAACTGGTCCATCATCACTACCAGCAAATAAAGAAATCCATTCTGCAAGTAAAGAGCCCGTAGAATAAAACTTACTGCCATTTAAAATTAATTGTCCTTCCGCATTTCGTTCTACGCGTGTTTTATGCTGAAACTTATCTTTGCCTCCCACTTCTGCAAGTGCATTGCCCAAGCGTTTTCCACTTAATACATCGGCAAGTAATTGATCACGAATTTCATCGTCATAGCCCGTTAAAATTCCTCGGAACATAGTGAAGTGAATTTGTAATAACTGCCCTACACCACCATCGGCAGATGAAATAATTTTGATCACATTGACCAATGTTGAAATACTGGCACCTAAGCCCCCAAATTGCTTAGGCACAATAATCGAGGTTAAACCAGCTTCTGAAATTAAGCGAGCCTGATCATAAGGCACCGTTTTGTTATAACTCGGGTCTCGAGCAAATTGATTCAGTTGATTTGCCACCTCTTTTGCAATATCAAGTGCTTCTTGCTCGCTTTGAATATGTCTTACGCTACCTAATTCTAAAAAATTACGTTGGTTAATATCGTTCATTTTTAACTCCGAAAAATCTGTTCTTTTTTATGCGCAAACTTCAAGCACGTTGTTTTTAAACAAGCTCGGTGCATGTATAAGCAAAGTTTTGGTATATATATGTTGAGGATGGCTAAGCACTTGGTCTGTTTCGCCGTATTCAACAATATGTCCATTTTTTAATACAGCGACCCGATCGGCGATTGCACGAACAACCCCTAGGTTATGAGTCACAAATAATAAGGTCACACCTTGCTGCTGGAGATATTGTAGTAATTTCAAGATGGATGCCTGAACTGAAACATCTAAAGCAGATGTAATCTCATCACAAATCAAAACATCAGGTTGGCACAGCAAAGCTCGTGCGATAGCCACACGTTGTCGTTCTCCACCCGATAAATCTCTAGGATAGAGTTCTTGAACTTGTATAGGCAGAGAGACTTGTTTAAGTACCTGTGTGACTTTTTCTATGGCTTCTTGTCGAGATGCTGCAAAGAAATGCTGCACGACCTTAATGAGTGTCTGACCAATGGTATGCGCTGGATTCAACGCTTTATAAGGGTTTTGAAAGATATATTGCAGTTTATGTCGCTGCTGCAAATGACGCTGTTGCCCACGCAATGACAAGACTTCATCCCCTAATGTAATTTGGCCGTCTGCATTTTCATTCAACCCAGCAATAACACGGGATAACGTGGTTTTACCCGACCCCGATTCGCCGACCAATGCTAAACATTCGCCTTTTTTGAGTTGAAATGAGATATCAAAAAGTGCCTGTTGCTGCCCATACCAAGCATTAATATGTTCAACTTTTAACAACGCTTCTGTGTCAGTTTCTAATTCACGTACCGGATGCTCAATCTCTTTAAAATTAATCACACCGACTTCATCTGAATGGTGACAAGCAACAAAATGCGGATCAAACTCATCTTTTAATTGAGTTAATTCGGGTTGTTTTTTGCGACATATTTCGGTAGCAAAAGTACAACGTACTGCAAAAGCACATCCCGCTGGACGCTCATTTGGTGAAGGAGCATGACCTTCAATTGGAGATAAATATTTACGAATGGCCACATCGGGAATGGCGTTAAGTAAACCTTGCGTATAAGGGTGTTTAGGGGTTTCAAATAGTTGGGTTAATACTGCATCTTCAGCAATTCGCCCTGAATATAAAACAATCACCCGATCTGCAATGTCTTTCACCACCGTTAAATCATGCGATACATAAATAGCAGCAACATTATATTCGCGGCATAATTTACGAATGATGTTCAATACTAAAGTCTGTGTCGTCACATCTAAGGCGGTGGTTGGCTCATCTAAAACAATTAAACGTGGTTGTAGCAAAAACGCTAAGGCCAATAAAATTCGTTGTTGTTGTCCACCTGAAAGTTGATGGGGATAACGCTTGAGAAATAGCTCATCATGAGGTAACCCCACTTCATCTAAAATTTTGGCAACCTTTTGGTATTTTTCAGCACTAGATAACTGTGATTGATGGACTTCTAATAATTCAAGTAAATGTTGCCCAATACTTAATGCCGGGTTAAGCGCTGTTCCAGGATCTTGAGCGACATGACTAATTTTATGACCACGAACCTGACGCAAAGCATGATCATTTAAACTGAGAATATTTTGATCATCTAACTCAATTGTTCCCTGAATAATCTTGGCACCATGTCGTGCATAGCCCAGTAAGGCACTCGATAATGTCGTTTTACCCGAACCACTCTCTCCGACTAACCCTAGAACTTCACCTTCTCGCAAGCTAAATGAAATATCAGAAACGATGTGATTGCCTGTATTTACCAATGCCACGGTTAAGTCTGTTACGCTCAATACTGTATTTTTAAATGTATCTGTCATGCTTATTTTTCCTCAATCCGAGCTGCTGCACGTCCAACACCCTCAGCCAATACATTCGTTCCGAGCGCAAACAAAGCAATTAAAATGACAGGAGCAAACACAGCCCACGGTTGAACTAATAAACCAGCACGATTTTCATTAATCATGAGTCCCCAGTCTGCTGCTGGAGGTGCCACACCATAACCAAGAAAAGCCAAACCCGATAACATGCCCACTGCCCATGTCAGCATCACCCCCAGATGAATTAATAACGGCGTCAACATATTGGGTAAGATTTCGCGAAATAAAATATAGGTTTTTGAGTAACCTAGAATTCGGGCGGCTTCGATATATTCTTGTTCCACTAAATTAAGTGCAACGCTTCGTGCAAGACGTACGACTCCGGGAATAAAAGCAATTGAAACCGTTAAAACAATGAGCCAAGGTTGCCGACCTAACATCGAAACAATAAGTAAGACTAAAATGAGATCGGGAAAGGCCATAAAAACATCAGTCAGCCAAGTCACGAACTGATCAATCTTGTTTCGGGCAAAAGCAGCAAATATGCCTAAACTAGAACCAATAATTAATGCAACTAAACTAGCAGCCAGTGTCATCCAAATAATAGAAGCACCGCCAGCAAGTACACGAGACCAAACATCATGACCAATATAGTCATAACCTAAAAATGAACGTCCTTCAGGTGAGCCATAAGTCATGCCGACCAACGCAGTGGGCTCAAATGGAACGAATAACGGGCCAACCAGTGCAAAAATCAAAACCAAAGTAGTGACTACAAATCCAAAACGTACTTGTCTTTCACGAATTAATGTTTGAAAAAAGTTTCTTTGGTACCAGTGAAGTGAGCTCATTTCCCACCTCCTTGCTGAATATTCTTTAAAGCATTGCGACGGTCTACAGGTTTTACTGTAATTGGCCGGCCAGACTTCCATAAACGTAACGCCTGACGTCTTCCCGGTGAACGTGCTTTATGTCTTTTTGCAGTTCGTATTTTTGGTGTGAGTAAAGTCGTGATTAAATCTGCAATTAAATTAACGACCACCACACAAATGGTGAGCAATAAAACAATCGCTTGAATGGTCGGAATATCCCTCATTTCGATTGCTGCATTGAGCGCATTACCAATACCGGGATAACTGAAAACCACCTCAATAATTAAAGCACCACTTAGCAAAACTCGGATGGTCAATGCTGTTCCCTGCACCACTGGCACCAATGCATTTGGTAAAACATGTTTCCAGATAATCCGTCGCTCAGGAATACCACGCAGCCGTGCAGAGGTCACATATTCCGACTCTAGCGCATCAATCATAGAACCACGCACTAAACGCATCAGATATGGAATGAGTGATAAAGCTAAAGTTAAAATTGGTAAAATTAAAAACTCTAGTTGGCTATAAGGCGACTCATTAGGAATCAGCAACGATGCGGCTGGCAATATGTGTAAAACCGATGTTGAAAAAAACATCATTAACCAAATCGCAATAACGAACCCTGGCACTGCTTTAAACACAATAGAGCTAGAGACAATAATACGGTCGAGTTTGCTATCGCGATGAAGCGAGAGCCACACACCTAACACGACTGAAATCGGTACAGTAACGACAATCACGAGGCTCGTGAGTGCAACTGTGTTACCAAAATAATTCTGAATAATTTGTAAAACAGGCACATTGGAATCAATCGATCGTCCAAAATTACCTTGTAATAATTGACTTAACCAATGCCAGTATTGAACCAATATCGGATCATTCAAGCCTAATTGTTCACGAAGTATTTGAACCGTGGCTTCAGGTGCTTCTGGACCTAAAATGACGCGAGCTGGATCCGATGGAAGTGCCTGTGTGGCAATAAATACAATGAGGCTAATAACAAAAACAACCAATGCCCCTGATACCAAACGTGTGAAAAACCAAGGTAACCACGCAGGAAATTCAAATGACTTGGCAATTGTCGGATGTTGGATTGATGCCTCTATTTTACTGGATTGAATTGTCATATCGGTTACCCTCTACGCCAAAATTCATCAGTACGCCACGCAGCAAAGCCAGTGCGATCAGGTGTTACACCACCAATTTGGCTCGAATGTGCATCAAGTACATTATTAAAGCCCCAAATGAGTAAACCGCCTTGCTCATGCTGAATATGCTGTGCTTCATGAACAAGAACTTTTCGTTTTTCCAAATCGGGTTGTTGCAATGCCGCATGCACTAATTCGGTAAAGCGCTCATTCTTAAAACGAGTTTTATTATTTGCCGCACCCGGCCCATCAATTTGCAAGACTGTTAATAAGAAAGGACGTGAAACGTTCGAACCGGTACTAAATGCCCAATCTTGTTTTACAGCATCAGCAAAGGTAGCAGCTTCAACCTGTTTAACATTAACGATGACTCCAGCCTGAGCAGCATGCTGAGCAAAAACCAATGCCGCATTGCTATCTGGGCCTGTATATAAATCGACTGTCAAATTGTTATTAAAACCAGCTTCTTTGAGTAAAGCTTTTGCTTTATTTAAATCTTGCTTACGCTGAGCAATGCTATGGTCATATACAGGATCACTAAACGAATAAAGGTCATTTGCAACTCGCCCTTGACCAGCCAAAGCGCGTTTCACCAAATCATCTCTATTGGCGATTAGTCGAATAGCTTGTCGCACTCGTGGGTCATTGAACGGTGCTTTAGACGTATTCATATCAAATGATTGCCAAGCATCTGTTTCAGATGAAACCAGATTTAGTCGTTTATTGGCTTGAATTAAAGCAATGTGCTCCGCACTTACACCAGACGCAATATCAATTTGGCCTGATTGCAAGGCAGCAAGACGCCCCGTCTGATCTTTAAAATCAATGATTTCAATCGCATCGGCGTAAGGCTGGTTTTCTTTCCAGTAGTTTTCAAAACGAACAAAGCGTGAACGCTGACCCGGTGTAAAACTTTCAAGCTTAAAGGGTCCAGCTCCTACGACATTTTTAACTGGGTCGTAATCTGTAGGAACAATACCACCCCAGCTCATCCATGCTTCTGGTAAAGCAACCAATCCCTTTCCTTGAGAAAAAGGAATTTCAACCGTGTATTCATCGCGCTTTTTAATTGCATCTCTTTGCAAAGAATAAAGATAGGCTGCAAATGGAGAAGCGAGCTTAGGGTCAGTCAAACGACGTAAAGAAAAAATAACGTCATCGGCAGTAATGGTTTTACCGTGGTGAAATTCAAGCTCTTTTTTTAGGCGAATGGTCCATTTCGTTCCGTCATTATTTGGTTCAGCAAATTCAGCAAGTGCGAGTTTAGGCTGAATATCTCTGCCCCATTCCCATAATTTTGCATACAAAGGCCAACCTCTGAACGCACTGGACATACCAATAGGTTTATGTGCATCTAAATTGCCAGCTTGATTACCATTGATTACCCCAATTTTGATAACGCCACCTTTTTTCGGCGTATCATTTTGGGTTGTACTAGCAGTAGCACTCTCAGACGATGAGTCTGGTTTAGAGCACCCGATAAGGCTGATTGCAGCAAAAGCGCCAACACCTAATCCAGTCTGTTTAATCAGTTCTCTACGTGTAATTTTATTCATGCCTTCTCCCTTAAACCACGACTTCTTGATTCAAAAGGGAATCAATGGATGAATTTTTATTGAGCTTAGGTAACTCAAAACCATGATCGAGTTCCAATAATGGGAACAATAAATCTGCTACCCGATAGGCTTCTCCAATTAAAGGAAAACCAGACAAGATAAAGGCTGATACGCCATAGCTTTCGTATTCTTTAATTCGTTTGGCAATATTTTCAGCACTTCCCACTAAGGCTGTCCCTGCGGCTGGGTTTAAAATATCGAAACCAAATAAAGATGGGCCAGTCCAAATATTAGGATAAATTTCAAAATCTTTAGCTTGAGGCAAAATACCTCGACGTAATTGTTCTAAGTTCTTTTGAATAGATGGATTGTTACTTTGATAACTCTCAAAAGTTTCATTTGGAGGAAGCTGTCGTTTAACAGCTTCGATTGCATAATTTACATCAATTTTGTCAAGTAACGACTGAGCATATTGCCAAGCTTCTTCTTCTGTTTCCCGCACAATAATTTGTAATCGAGTGCCAAATTCTAAAGTTCGGCCAATTTTTGCAGCCTCAACCGCAACCTTGTTAAACTTTTCTCCAAGTAATGGCGGCGTATTCGCAAAACTTAAATACACATCTAGTAATTCAACAGAATGCTGAACGCCTTTCGCAGAAGTTCCAGCTCCCCACAAAGGAATACCCTGATTTTGAGTGGGGCCACGCCATTTTGACATTGGAGATCCACCTTCTGAGCGTGGAGCAATTTGGATAAACTCACCCTCAAAACCAGATGTATCACCTAAATAGTTTTTCTGAAATGCAGTCCAATATTCTTTACTAAAGTCATAACGCTCATCATGAGTATAGTGAATACCTAAAGCTGCTAAACCCTTATCATTTCCATTCACTACGTTAAATAGCAAACGCCCTTTAGAAAATGCGTCAAAAGTTTGAGCATATTTTGCCAAAACTGCTGGCTGGACTTCTCCGGGATGTTGGGCAACCAGAAATTTTAAACGTTCAGTAAATGGAATTAAACTTGCAGCAACAGAAAGTGTTTCATACTCACTTGTACCCATGAGTGAACCGTAAAAACCAAGTCGATCTGCGGTAATCGCAATCTGTTGCAAGTGTTCATAATCGGTATCCCATCGCCCAGATTCCAACCAAGGATATGGCCCATCTGGAGACGTGAGATACCATAAAAGTTTTACAGCCATAATATTCTCGATCTTTATTTTTTAAATCTTTATCTAATTGAGGGGGAGCAATCCAAGAGATTTTGCTTTTTCAGTCAAACCGCTCATTTTCCATTGCTGATGTAAAACCCCTTGCCCGTATTCTCGGCTACCGCCTACTAACTCTGCGAGAAGCTGAATTTGAGCCCCTTCTTCTAGCAACAAGATAAATTCAGCTGTTTCCTGTAGACCTTGACGACCCCATACGGTTGCACCACCGTTGGCTTCTAAGATGGCTCGATACTCAATATCAATTTTGAGTTGATCTAAAATGAAATCGACTTCTGCCTGACGGCGGTCAATGTAAATCGGCAACTCTTTAAATAAATGGAAACGCTGCACAGGCACATAACGAATCGGTAAAGTACGATGGGTTTGAGCCCAAGCACCTAAATTCGGTGCGTGTACATGAGATATTGTGGTGACATCTGCATGTTCTTTAAAAAGCTTGTTATAGCGCCCACCTGCACTTTTTCTTCCCAGTAAAACTTCACCATCAATTGTCTCCACCAGTACTTTGCTTTTTTTATCTTTAGACCACGGCCCTGCATAGTTAAAAGTGACTAAGGTATTTTCAGGCCCACGTTCTACAAAATTAACCGTTCCATTTGCTGTGATTGTTCCTGTTTCACGGAACACTTCAAAAGCAAATTCAGCTTTTTCGCGGTTCAATTCGATAAAGTCATTGAGTTCACGAGACAATGGCGTTTGAGTAAGTGTTGTCATGATTAAATCCTCTTAAAATTTTTTATTTTGACGGCGCTTTAAAACTTCGAGTAAAGGACGATGATCAACCCATGTATCAATATCGACATCTCGCTCTAAAAAGCCATGTAACCAAAGGAAATCTTTTTGTTGTCTTAAAAGCTCTAAACGCTCTTCACTTAATGAGGGATGTAAAGACTTATGAAAATTATTTCGGTAGGCTGTCGCAACACTCTCAGCCCCTGCAATCGTTTCATCTTCTAGAATGACCAACACTTCATCTAAATGATCTTGTGCCCAATCCGCCGTATCAAATAACTCTTCAAGAAAATCGACTACGACATCAAAATGATCTTCTAATAAATCTTCATGGACTGTGATTGGACGAGGCGTTCCGTTATTTACACGAGAAGTCACATCTTCAAATTTATCTAAATCAATACCAACTTTGAGGCCGCGTTTAGTTGCAGCTTCAACAGCAGAAGCTCCTTTTACATACACAGCATCAACTTCACCTGTGATTAATGCATCAAGGCCAGACCAATATGTACTCGCATCACGATTCTCTTTAGGCCCTGCACGCTCAGGTACTTCAATAAAATTGACATCTCGGAAAGTGAGGTTGGCAAGTTGTAACGCGCCACGAATACCTTGCAATGACATGGCTCTAAAAATACTACCAGCACGCTTGTCAGCATATTCTGGTAACGCTACTTTCACATTTTTTAGGTGTTCTGGCTGGCTAATGTTTGAATCAGGTCGAACAATAATGACTTGCCACTCATCAATCCAAGTCAATCCAATGAGTCGGCTGGGTGCACCTTCGGAACGAGCAGCTAATGCAGGTACATTGCCCCCTTCTCTGAACAACGCGGGTAATTGATGATCAAAATGATGAACCGACAAACCTTTACGCGCATCTTGCAATACAGCAACATCAATGCCGTGCTTTTCAAATTTTTTAACCAGAGTGCCGCGCTTTAAGGAAATACCTGTTGCTGTGGGTACAGGACATCGAGTAACCCAAATTTCAGACAGGATGTTTTTTACAAATTCTTTAGAATTTTCTTTTTTATCTACTACAAGTGACATACGGATTCCTTAGGATAATTCCACTTTCATCAGTCACATTGAGCAGCTTTTATGCCAATTTAATTTATTATTTATTTTCAACAACTTATTTAAAAACATTTGGGCTGGAAATGTTTATATTTCATCATTTTTCAATACCAGTGTTGTTTTATCAACACTTACCTCCGACAGACATAACTTACAAAAATGCAGAATCATGCAATCAGCCGCCCTAGAACTCGTTCTGTTTGCAAGTTGAGTATTTATTGTTGGAGTAGAGCGGAGTCTACAGATGGTATGTACAGCGTTAAATGTTGTAGATAATGCTCTAGTCGCTTTCTTAAAATATTTTTTTCTAGAATAAAGTTTTCAGCAATCAAATAATATTTATAAAATTCAATTAAACAGTGATTTTCATCAAGTTTAAATATTACTATGCTTTGATCTAACTCATATTTCTACTTTATATAATTTGATCTTGAAAAGATCGTACACGTTTAAATTGTAACAGGAACTTTTAAATATTTCGAAAAACTAAAATTATCTTTTGTACCTCAATATATTTAAAATGTGTGATTAATTTCAATTTATTGGCAGTATAGTAATTGTCTTCAATAAATAAAGTGAATTTATTTTTTATTTATAAATAAAAGGTTAAATAAATCACATTTTAAATAAAATTAGAATCTTATTTCTCTATAATTATCATGCAATGTAAAAATTAGGATCACAAAAAATAAATTACATATTTATTAAATGTTTAATCATATATCATTTGGTTTTTTAATTTTATTTTGTTGATATATTGAGCTAAATTTATTAAATAAATATAAATATCAATGATTTAATTTGTAGATAATAATTTTCAAAGGATTATAATCATTATATTTATTAATATGGGTTAATAAATTTTAACTATTACATTATTTAAAGCAATTAATGTGATTTATATCACATTAAAATTAATATTTTTTTATTAGATTGAACTTAATTATTGTTTTTAAATTAAAAATATTGTATCAAATATATATAAACTATTTTATAAATAGGTATATAAAATGAAAAATAATATTTTTAAACTTCTTATTCTGATGGTGCTTTCCACTTCCCCATTATTTTGTTATGCAAATAACACAATAATGATAAGAGGAAATATTGTTGAAGATACATGTTCAACAGAACATAGCGAGATAGAATGTGTTGAGGTAAATAATTTAAATATTAAACTTGATAGTGAATATTTAAACAAAAATAGTCTTTCTAACTTAGCTCAACATACTGAGAAAATGGACACTAGCATTGAAAGCATAGGTTCCAATCACAAAATCGTGCTTATCAACTATCATTAACTTATTGTAGGTATGTATAGCATTTGAGGCTATTCCTACAATGAGTGTGATCAAAGAGTGATTTGTCGAACTCATCGCACATTTTGATGATTTAACGGATGAGTCACTCTTTTTCTATAAAAAGTGACTATTTGTATGTTTTTTCTGTATACATATGCATAATTTATTCTATATAATTGTATTCTAAGAATTTAAGCTTATTTTTCACATAAATTGTTCAATTCTTTTCTATTTGCATAGTGTTCTTATGTAACTTGCTTTTTTCCGTCGTATCTCTTTTTTATAAAATAAAAAAACTTTTATAAACAGCTATATAAGCTGTTATTTCTCGCTTTGTATGCCAAATTTAGAGCGTGACTTAATTAAAATTATGAAAAAATAATGTGATCTAGTTTGCATTTTGTTTGATAAGTGTTAAGATCGCCGCATTACTTTTCAAGATGTCAAACACTGGAAAAGTAAGGAAATAAACTTTTATCCAGACTTTTGAGAAAACACTATGAAAAAACTTGCTTTGATCGCTGCTCTTTCGGTTGTAGGGATTGCGAATGCTCAAGCTGCTGATGGTACAATTACAATTAATGGTTTAGTTACAGACAAAACTTGTGACATCGTTACCCCAGCTGGTAAAGACTTCACAGTTACTCTTCCAACTGTTTCTAAACAAACTTTAGCTGTTGCTGGGGATGTTGCTGGTCGTACTCCTTTCCAAATCAACTTAGCTAACTGTTCACAAGGTAAAGTAGCTACTTACTTCGAACCAGGTGCAACTGTTGACTTTAATACTGGTCGTTTACTTAACCAAGACGCTACTGGTGCTAAAAACGTTAACGTTCAACTTTTAGGTAACAACAACAACTTCATCCCAGTACTTGCTGCGGGTGCAAATGGTGCTCAAGCTAACTCTCAATGGGTTGACGTAGCTGAAGGCGCAAGTGCTGACCTTAACTACTATGCTGAATACTATGCAACTGGCGCTTCTACTGCTGGTAAAGTAACTACTTCTGTTCAATACACAATTATCTATCAATAATTAATTGATAGCGGGGTTTCTATGTTCGCATGGAAGCCCTGTTTTGTGTAACACCTTCCCGAATCTTTCTTGGTTGAGAACTCGAAAAATGAAATTGAACAGTTATAATTTTTTGTTAGGTTTAGCATTTGCTTCAGCGGTTGTCGCACCTGCTACTCAAGCAGAAATTGTAATTCATGGCACCCGTGTAATTTATCCGTCGGATGCTAGAGAAGTTACGCTACAAGTTAGCAATAACGGTTCAAAGCCAGCACTTGTCCAAGCTTGGATTGACGAAGGTGACCCAAAAAGTACACCGGACCAATCAAAAGTTCCTTTTATGATTGCACCTCCAATTTCTCGTGTTGAAGCAACGAAAAGTCAGACACTTCGTATTACCGCTTTGCCAAATGCTTCTCAATTAAATCAGAAGCAAGAAACGGTTTTGTGGTTGAATATTTTAGATATTCCACCTAGACCTACTTCAAAAAGTGAAGATACGACACCTGATAATTTCCTGCAACTTGCAATTCGCTCACGCATTAAATTCTTCTATCGTCCATCATCGATTAAAGAAGATGCGAATTTAGCATCAGATAAGCTTCAATGGATTAAATCTGGTCAAAATTTAACGGTAAAAAATCCTACCCCTTTTCATATTACGCTGACTTCTGTTTACCAAAAGGCAGGTGATAAAAAAGTTGATTTACTACCTCAAGGTCTAATGATTAAGCCTTTTTCTGAAGCGTCAGTTCAGCTTAAGAATGGCAATCTTCAAGATATGAGTTTTATTAATGTCAATGACTACGGTGGTCGAGTCGAACACCCAATAAAACTTTAGTAATCAGATTTATCTTTTTAATAAATTTAAGCACCTATATGTGTAGGCGGACTTAGCTATGCCAAAAAAAAGGCAAGAATCTTATAAATTATTAAAACGCCATATTTGTTACTACTTGGCTTCTGGTGTTGTTACAATGACAATGCCTGTATTCGTGCATGCTGAAGAAACAGCTACGAGTGCTCCCGTAGAGGCTGAATTCGATTCTGCTTTTTTAATTGGGGATGCACAAAAAGTCGATATTTCTCGTTTTAAATACGGCAACCCTGTTTTACCTGGTGAATATAATGTTGACCTATATGTAAATGGTCAATGGTTTGGTAAACGTCGCATGGTCTTTAAAGCATTAGACCCTAATAAAAATGCTGTAACTTGCTTTACAGGAATGAACCTCCTTGAGTACGGTGTTAAACAAGACGTTTTGTCTAAACATACTACCCTTCAAAAAGAAAATAATAGTTGTTATAAAATTGAAGAGTGGGTTGAAAATGCATTTTATGAATTTGATACATCTCGTTTACGTGTAGATATTTCGATTCCGCAAGTTGCTTTGCAAAAAAATGCGCAAGGCTATGTCGATCCAAGTGTATGGGATCGAGGCATTAATGCTGGTTTTCTATCTTATAGTGGTAGTGCCTATAAAACATTTAGTCAGTCTGGTGACCGAAGCGAAACAACAAACGCATTTATGGGCGTGACTGCTGGACTAAATGTAGCAGGTTGGCAATTACGTCATAATGGCCAATGGCAATGGCAAGATACCCCTGCTGAAAATCAATCTAAATCTGATTATCAAGAAACAAGTACATATTTACAAAGAGCCTTTCCTAAATACCGCGGTGTTTTAACGCTAGGTGATAGTTTTACAAACGGCGAAGTATTTGACTCTATTGGTTATCGTGGTATTGATTTCTCAAGTGATGATCGAATGTTACCAAATAGTATGTTGGGCTATGCCCCTCGTATTCGTGGTAATGCAAAAACCAATGCAAAAGTTGAAGTTCGTCAACAAGGCCAACTTATCTATCAAACAACTGTTGCGCCAGGTAACTTTGAAATTAACGACCTTTACCCTACTGGTTTTGGTGGCGAGATTGAAGTTTCTATTATTGAAGCAAATGGCCAAATACAAAAATTCTCGGTTCCCTATGCTTCAGTTGTACAAATGTTGCGTCCGGGTGTAAACCGTTACTCTTTAACTGTGGGTCAGTTCCGCGATCAAGACATTGATATTAATCCTTGGGTTGTTCAAGGTAAATATCAGCAAGGGATTAACAACTACCTAACGGGCTATACAGGCATCCAAGCAACGGAAAACTATGCCGCTGTGTTATTAGGTGCTGCTTTTGCTACACCAATTGGGGCTGTTGCGTTAGATGTTACCCACTCTGAGGCTGACTTTGAAAAGCAGTCATCACAATCTGGGCAAAGTTTCCGTTTAAGTTATAGTAAGTTAATTACTCCAACCAACACAAACTTAACCCTTGCTGCATATCGTTACTCGACAGAAAACTTCTATAAATTACGAGATGCTCTACTTATTCGCGATTTAGAAGAAAAAGGTGTCAATACCTATGCTGCTGCGGGTCATCAGCGCAGTGAATTCCAAATTACTTTAAACCAAGGTCTTCCTGAAGGTTGGGGTAATTTCTATGTGGTTGGCTCATGGGTTGACTATTGGAACCGTAGCGAAAGTACTAAACAGTACCAAATTGGTTATAGCAATAACTACCATGGTTTAACTTATGGTTTATCTGCAATTAACCGTAAGGTTGAGTATGGTTCAAATGATGCGTCACATGATACTGAATATTTAATGACGCTTTCATTCCCAATTAACTTCAAGAAGAACTCAGTCAACGTCAATGTTACTGCTTCTGAAGATAGCCGTACTGTTGGCGCAAGCGGAATGGTTGGTGATCGCTTTAGTTATGGTGCTTCTGTATCGCATCAGGACTACGCAAATCCATCATTTAACGCAAATGGTCGTTATCGTACTAACTATGCAACTGTTGGCGGCTCTTATAGTATTGCTGATTCTTACCAACAAGCAATGGTTAGCTTAAGTGGTAGTGTGGTTGCGCATTCAGAAGGTATTTTATTTGGACCTGAGCAAGGTCAAACTATGGTACTTGTGCATGCACCTGATGCAGCTGGAGCAAAAGTTAATAACACAGTTGGTTTAAGTGTGAATAAGGCTGGTTATGCGGTTATTCCATATGTAACGCCTTACCGCCTTAACGACATTACTCTTGACCCACAAGAGATGTCGAGCCAAGTAGAACTTGAAGAAACGAGTCAACGTATTGCACCTTTTGCTGGCGCAATTGCTAAAGTAGATTTTACGACCAAGACAGGTTATGCAGTCTACATTAATAGTAAAACAGCAGACGGCAACAGTTTACCGTTTGCAGCTCAAGTCTTTAATCAGAAAGATGAAGCTGTAGGTATTGTTGCGCAAGGTAGTATGATTTACTTACGTACGCCACTTGCTCAAGATCGTCTTTATGTGAAATGGGGCGACGAAAGTAATGAACGTTGTTCGGTTGAGTACAACATCAGTAATCAGTTGCAAAATAAGCAACAAAGCATGGTAATGACTGAGGCTGTCTGCAAATGAAAAAATTACTTTTAAATAGTGGTGCTTTAGTAGTATTAAGTTTTTGTATTAATACAGGAGTCGAAGCAGCATGTACGACTAGCCCAAGTTTCAGAACAATTGATATTCCGATGCAGGTTGGACGAGTTGTAGTACGACCAAGTGATCCTGTAGGTAAAGTTTTGGTTAAATCACTTTTTGAGATTAGACCAGATAAGTATACTACATATACCTGTAGTCGTTCAGATATGATGGTAGCGCGGCTATTACAAAATTACCCAATTAGTTCACTTGGGGATAGTATCTATTCAACAAATATCCCAGGTATTGGTATTCGCCTCTATCGTGAAGCGTTTAACGCTGGAAATTTCTCTGGTTACTATCCTTATACACGTAATGTTCCAGGGACTCTCATTAACCTTGCGGAAGGTTATTTTGTTGTAGAAATTGTGAAAACAGCTGAGAACACTGGTTCTGGTACTTTAGTCCCTGGTACTTATAGTACTTATTATGCTGGAAACCGAAGTGATCGCCCATTTTTAACAAGTAGTGTATATGGTAACGCAATTACTATTGCCTCTTCATCTTGTGAATGGCGTGGCGCTATTAATAAGCAGGTACAGCTACCAACAGTTACAAAAGCTGGGTTTAAAGGTGTTGGTTCAACTCAAGGAGATCAATCCTTTGAACTCAATATTCTGTGTAATGGTGGTATCAACCCAACTGGTTATGAAGAGAAAAACCTCATTAGCTTGAGTTTTGATTATCAACAAGACGGCACTAATACCCAAGTTTTAAAAAATCTTGAACCAAATGCAACTAAAGCAAATGGTGTTGGGGTTCAACTTTTATGGAATTATCAAAATAAGAATCAAGTTATTGGTCTAGGTAATAAACTAGAACTGGGAACTGTGAAATCAAATCAAACCATTCAATATGATGTTCCTTTAACAGCTCGTTACTATCAAACTGCAGCAAATGTTACGCCTGGTAAAGTGCGTGCCATGGCTACTGTAACTATTGAATATGATTAATCATATTCAATAGTTTATAAACTTAATAATTTCAAATATTTAAAAACTAATAATAAGTTTTACTTTATCACTATTTTCTAAAAATTTAATACTTAACGCGATAGGAATATTTATGAAAAAAATAGCCATAGTTGCTGTTAGCACTATTACATTATGTTGGGCAATGTATGAGGTATCTTCTGACAATACGAGTACCGTAGCACGTAATGAATCTAGCCCAAAAGTAGCATCTAAAAGCAGTTCATCATCTGTAAAGAATGAAAACTTAGCACCACAGATGCTATTAGCTCAAACTACCTCCCTTAATTCTTCTGCTCCAGTCTGCCAATATAATTTTGACTCGACTCAAGAAGATTATGAACTTTGGAATAATGAATACCCTGATTTTCCTAAAAAAATATTCCCATCGATAAATGGCCAAAAATTTGGTTTTACAGTGGAGCCTAGGTTAGAAAGTGAGTATGGTTACGTAGATTATGTAGCTAGAAGTAAAGCTAGTCTTAATTCGACTAATGACATTGGTGATTTAACGATACCTCACACAGGTATTATCGCATTAGAAATGGAGCTTAAAGTGCCAACAACAGCTCTTGGCAACTCATCATTTGGTAACTCTTCTTATATTTCTAATATTGGTTTTCTTGGCGTAACAAATAATGGTTACACAGTTAGATCCAACTATTGGTTTGATATGGGGACTTATGATCCAGATTTTGGTGAGAATCCCCCTAGATTAAGCTATTCTGTAGATTACCGACTTAGTGATAATAGCGGGCCAGATAACCCTTACTTCAAAAGTCAGAATATGACAAATAATACAAAGGAATACCAACGTTTAGGTATATATATTAATCAGAACACTAAACAGGTTGGCTTTATTTTAAATGGGGTTGATCAAGGTTATAAAACTACTTTACCTGCTCCACTTGAAAATATAAGTTTTTCTGTTTTAAGTGGTATATCAATTTATTCTCAACAATTATTTGGAAAAGAGTTTTCTAATGAACTCATTACTGACCGTAATGCGCTACAGTTTAGTTATCCTCAGGGTACAACTGACATGTGCGGTAATGCCATTTAAGATATAAAACTATAAGTCGTAAAAAAGGGCTGAATCACAGCCCTTTTTTTATTTCATTTAGAAATGAATGACTGTTCGAATTGATTTACCTTCGTGCATTAAATCAAAAGCGGTATTAATGTCTTGTAAAGGCATGGTATGCGTTACAAAAGGCTCAAGTTGAATTTCACCTTTCATGGCATCTTCGACCATTTTTGGAAGTTGTGAACGGCCTTTTACCCCACCAAAAGCAGTACCTAACCATTTACGGCCGGTAACCAACTGGAATGGACGAGTTGAAATTTCTTGACCTGCACCAGCAACACCAATAATGACTGATTGTCCCCAACCGCGATGTGCACACTCTAAAGCTGAGCGCATAACATTGACGTTACCAATACATTCAAATGAATGATCTACGCCCCAGCCTGTCATTTCTACAATAACTTGCTGAATTGGTTTATCGTAATCTTTAGGGTTTAAGAAATCTGTAGCACCAAACTGCTTAGCAAGTTCAAATTTATCTGGGTTTGTATCTACCACAATAATTTGTCCTGCTTTCGCTTGACGTGCACCTTGTACAACAGCCAAACCAATACCGCCTAGGCCAAATACAGCAACAGAATCACCTTCTTGTACTTTAGCTGTGTTATGTACGGCACCAATACCCGTAGTCACACCACATCCTAGTAAACAAACTTGCTCGTGATTAGCTTCAGGATTGATTTTAGCTAAAGATACTTCAGCAACTACTGTATATTCACTAAAGGTTGAACACCCCATGTAGTGGTAAATAGGTTCGCCATTATAAGAAAACCGCGTGGTTCCATCCGGCATTACACCTTTACCTTGTGTTGCACGTACTGCAACACACAAGTTGGTTTTTCCAGATTTACAGAACAAGCATTCTTTACATTCAGCGGTATAAAGTGGAATAACATGATCACCCGGTTGAACGCTCGTTACGCCCTCACCGACTTCAACCACAACCCCTGCACCTTCATGACCTAAAATTGCAGGGAAAACACCTTCTGGGTCATCGCCTGATAGAGTAAAAGCATCGGTATGACATACCCCTGTATGGGTAATTTTTATTAAAACTTCACCTGCTTGAGGTGGTGCAACATCAACTTCAACAATTTCTAAAGGTTTTCCGGGGGCAAAGGCGACAGCTGCACGAGATTTCATCTTTGGGTTTCCTTTAAATCATTCGGTGTTTATAGTCGAGCAAAATAGATTATGTAACGCTAATACAAGAGATTAATTTTGCTTAAATTAAAATTGGCTTTCATGACAATCCATCACAGCATAGCCAGTCAGGTAAGTCTAAGCAAGCCTATGTTTCAAAAAGAAGAAAACCTCTTACTTGAAGAGGTTTTCTATCAAATCACTTATCTTATAAACGGTTTATGTTTACTTATAGGTAAATATCTGGTGGATATGGTGTGTTATCACTAATTGGTGAATAAAGCGTATTTTCAACAAAGAAGCCATTAGGGGCTTGAGTGGTATCGATCGTAATCGAATCAAACATGACTTGTGGATATGCCCAGATAAATTGCTTCATTAATCCCAGAGAAACATTGTTTTTCATATCACCAAAAATTCGTTGCCAGATGGGCGTTCGATAAGGTTTGGTTTTATCAAAGCCATATATATAGGCAATAGATGCATCAGGAACGAATCCTGATAAATAAACGACTTTATTTGCAGGATAGCCCAGACCCTGTATAGGTATTTGCGAAACTGCCTGATGTGCTAAGTCTAAGCGAGCTTCTAATAGCCAGTCATAAGCTTCAGTCATCATGTAATCAAAATTAGGATGTGAATAGTGTGTGCTTGGATAGTTAATATAAGTTGCTAGTGTCTGAATTGGAGACTGAATAGAAGGAAAGAAAATGAGTGGGCTAACTTTGGCAGTTGAATATTTTGTTTTGATAACGGTACGAATGTTTTGGCAAGTTTGCCCTAATTTATTTCTAAGCCATGTTTTAAACTCATCATAAGGAGTTCCTGTTTTATTCATGGCTTCATAAATTGTACCTAAATCTGGTGCATATAAACCTGTATCTGCATTAAAAGCCAGTTTTGTTGGATAGTCATACACACAAGGTAGATTCGTGTCAGTGTTATACCACCACCAAGGTTCACCAATCTGCATGTTTACATCACATCCCCCGACAACCATTGCATCTGCAAACTCAATAAAGACTTTATGTAGATATGCCAAAGCATTTTGGTCACTTAAACTAAAAAAATAACTCGGTGGTTGGTAGCCTGTTTTACCCAAATTACTATTCCAGTCACGCTGTGCCCAATACTCATTGGCCCCCAAGGAATACATTTCAAAGCTGACCCCAAAGATGGGCTGCATATTGGTGCTATGCAAAGCCTGAGCATATTTCTCATGCCATTTACGGGTACATGAGTTAACAACAGCCTCGCCCGTCACCAACGTATCTGGTATTTGCCATTTATTAATATCGCTTTTCCATTTCATTTCAGGATAATGCGACATTCCACAATAATGGTTAACCAAACCTTGATATCCCAAAGTGACCATATTGTTGACTAGGCGCTGCGGGTTTAAATCGTAATGGTCGTCATAGCTGGTACAGATACCATAATTGTGCTGAGGTACAACAACACGGCTCAAATTTAACTTTGCATTTGTTCCTATGACAACTGAGTTGGTCAGTCGAATATAACCATCTTGGGGCTGACTTAAAGGTGTAGCTGATTGGCCATTATATTGGCTGGTAAAACCAGAAAATGAAATTCGCTGAATATTGGTGATGGGAAAGCTATCTGTCGCAGAAAAACCAGCTTTTACCGTATCCCAGTTAATATGGATATGCGCCGTACGAGATGAAGGATTATTTGCGTAGTTAAACAAGACGACATATGCAATTTTATCTATGCCATTCTCATTATAGTACACCGTTAAAGTCGGTGTTAAACTCGCATTGTTAAGCACAGGCATCGAAGCCGACAATTCAATATCGAAGTCCCAAATTACCCCTGCATAGCTATATTTAGTTTCATAAGCTAAAAATTTATGATCTTTAGTGTCATAAGAGTCCCACGTAATTCCTACCAAATCATTTGCCATGCGCGACCTAAAAGATGCTTCAAAACCATTTCCATAACTAGTAATGGCAAAAGACATGGTTTGCGGGCCGTCTATTCTCCAATAAATAGGGCTAAATCGATCAATAAGTGTATTTTGAGTGATTGGATGAAGTGATGAATTAGAATTATTTTGCACATTTTGTCGATTAGTTATCATGTCGTCATTCTCTTAATGTATTAAGAAGTTTTATATTAAATAATAATTCTTATTTTATTGTTCAGATAAGTAACAATGACGTTTAAATTATTTACAGTTAATATTTTTTATAAAGCTCAAAATAAACTTAAACAAGAACTCTTAATATTATCTTAAAATATTTTTTGCCCTAAGGAGATAATAGATGTCAAATTTTATGCAGCCTATACATTTTAGGGTGTTGTTTGTATTTACTCCTCTTGTGTTTGCACTAGCAGGTTGTAGTGAAACTTTACATTCCCAAAGAACCATACCAATAAAGACATCTTCAGAAAGTATCTCTTATCCCGAAGTTGATACCGTTTTAGGGGAAAAGTTACAGCCTAATGAGGAAGCAGTAGCCCAGAACATAGCTCAAGTCATTGAAAAGTCAATTCGTGAACAATATACGGCGGGAAATGCTTTACGTGATGCGCATCCTAAAGCACATGGGTGTGTTCGAGCTGAATTTCATGTCTCAAAAAATATGCCTGCTCAGTTTGCTAAAGGCGTTTTTATACCAGACCAAAGTTATCAAGCATGGATTCGCTTTTCAAATGCTTCTAGTGACGCCTCTAGTGCTGACATTGACAAAGATGCACGTGGTATAGCGATAAAACTTTTAGGTGTATCTGGAGAGAAAATTTTAGAAAGTGAAAAGCAAGCAACTACCCAAGATTTTATTATGATTAATCACCCTGTCTTTTTTGCGAATGATGCTAAACGATACCTTTCTTTTATAAATGATGTGAATAGCCATAATATGATTAGAAAACTTCATATTCCATTTGCCTTAGGTTTTAAAGGAACAATGAATGCACTCGGAGCACGTAATTCACAAATCGCAAACCCACTCTATGCGCGTTACTGGTCTATGGTTCCCTATCAGTTAGGCCTGGGTAATGACCGACAAGCGGTTAAATATTCAGTACGTGCTTGCTCAGCGACAGCAAATAATCTACCTAAAAACCCTAGTCATGATTTTTTAAGAGAAGCTTTAAAGAATACTTTACAGCAAACAGAGGCCTGCATGGAGTTCCTTATTCAGCCCCGAACTTCAAGTAAAATGTTAGTAGAAGATTCAATGACAGAATGGGATGAGAAAGCAGCTCCTTTTTATCAAGTAGCGACTATTCATATTCCAAAGCAGAATTTTGATACGCCCGAGCAAAATAAGTTCTGTGAAAATTTGTCTTTTACGCCGTGGCATGCCTTACCTGCACATAAGCCACTAGGTGCAGTAAACCGAATGCGTAAAGTCATTTATGAAAATATAAGCAGGGTTCGACATGATATGAATTCCGCACCTAGACAAGAGCCTTAAATACCCTATTCCTCTCGGTTTAACATTTAAGTAATCTTGCCTTACTAAGAAGCACCTTTTTTATTTAATGACTTCTTTACTGGTATCTATGGTGATTCGATCAATGAAATCTGCCAGCCATAAAATAAAGTCATCTTCATTTTTATGTTTTGGAATCAAGCTCATATCTACTTGAATGAGTAATTCAATTTGCACGCTAACAACAGCACCTTCGAAGTTCACAAAGTTATATAAAAATTTTAATTCTGTGCCTGAAATGGCTTTTTCAATTTCTATAATTAAATTATTTAGGTTTTTAAAGTAATTTTTTGAATGTTTATTTTTAATATTTTTATTAATTTTCTCTGCTAATAATAAGTATTTTGGCATTTTTATCTCCTTATTAATTATTTATAAAATATAAGTATAAAATTGTGGTTGTAAAAATAAATTTTTAATTTTTATTAAGATTGTTGCTGTTTTTTAATTTTAATTGATAAATTATGAATATCATAACTATTTATTGTTTTAATAAAGTGATCTAATTTAAATTTTATTCCGATTAAATTGGTAGGTATTTTAGCAGTCAGCTAAAAATTTATATTTTAAAAGCTCTATATTATTTTAAATATTGAACATTTTAAAAATCGCTATTAAAAAACCGCCCCAGAAGGCGGTTGCTGAATTTACAGCGATATATAGAAGTGTAGTGGACGATCACTTCTATATTTTTTTTAAACTTATTTTTCTTCTTTTATAATTTTAGTAAAGGCATCTGACTTAAAATAATTAATAATCATCTCTCCATCATCACCTGTAGATGATGACACTTTAGGAGGTTCATCATAGCTAAACTTAAAATCTGGAGGGATAAATTGTGAGATCGGGGGAAGCTTGGCCTCTCCTCCTGTTGTAATTCTTTCAATAAAACCTGCGAGCCAAAGAATATATTCATCTTTATTTTTATGGTTGGGCATGAGGCTCACATCCAACTTAATCGCACAGTCTTCTAACGGCTTGGTTAAGCACTCATCAAAATCTATAAAATTATATTTAAGTTTAAACTTGGTTCCTTTAATTTCCTTACGAATTACACCAACCAAATGATTTAAGGTCTCTGCTGAGCTTTCTGAAAATAAATTTTTGTCCTCAATCTTTTTGTACACATTCTCAGCGATGATTAAATATTGTGGCATCTCTATTTTCTCCCTTTTATTGTCGAGCTACTCACTCAGCCTTTTAAGGAAGTATGATAGATATTATGTTTCCCAATGTAATTGTTATGCTTCTAATTGTAATTAATGTATTTTTGTGAAAATCGTAAGCATAACCATCCGTAAAAATTAAAGATAACGCAAACTAAATCTTATTTTTATAGGAAAATTTATTCTAATCAAAAAAAATGTTTAGCTCATCTAAACTTGGAAGCTGGTTATAAGATTCATCTGCCTCTATTGTGTTTGCCCAGTTTGACTTTGAAAACACGCAAAAATTAAGTTTTTTTAGCACAAGAATGTCTTTATCTAATAAGCCTAATGGTATCCACATAAAATGTGTATTTCCAACTAGGTTGGGTACTGGCGATCCACATTTACTACAAAATGAAGATGTGAAACCTGTTTCCTTTTTATAAGTACGAATAAGTTCTAAACCTGATAACCATTTAAATTTGTCTTTGCCGACCAAAGTGGCCGCGTTTGATCCCGTTCCCGATTGTTTTCGGCAGAGACTACAGTGGCAGTGATAGATAGTCTCTATCTCGTTGGTAATTGAAAATTTGACTTCATTACATAGACAAGAACCCATATGACTCATCTCGAGCATCCTTAAAAAATAATATTGAATATAGCATTAGGTCTAAAACGGTTAAATTTAACTTTATATTTTTAAAAGGCTATGTTTTCTTAGAAATACCTATAAAAATAAGGAATTGCTAGCGTTGAGGCTTGGCACAATGCATTTATAAGGTTTAATATGAATTTTGACATATAAATTGAATATAAGAATGCTCTGATAGGTTTAACTTGGATGCAGATTAAATGCTTACATGATCAATCAGCTATATCAGCAGTACAGTACTATAGCTTCAAGTGCTTGGGGCTTTACGGATTTACCCTCTTATACAGATACATACGATCCTAATGAGAATGATACAGTGACGAATAGCTTTAATTGGTTGAATGATGAGCAAGCTACAGAAAAAACAGAACAAGGATTAACTGCTTTTGTGGCATTAGATGATGCCTTTATTAGCATAGCTTCTCGTATGTATCTCATTAGAAATGCAAAAGAAAAAATCGATTTACAATATTATATTTGGACAAATGATTTTGTTGGAAACTTAATGCTGCATGAGTTACTAACGGCGGCAGATCGTGGCGTAAAAATCCGCTTACTCATCGATGATCAAAATGGAGTAAAGCTTGATGGAGTTCTCAGGAGCCTTCTCCACCATCCTAATTTTGAAATTAGATTATTTAATCCATATAAATTTAGATATTTAAGAATTTTAGACTATATTTTTCGTTTCAAAAAAGTAAACCATCGCATGCATAATAAATTAATTATTGCAGATGGAGCGATTGCCGTAACAGGTGGTCGAAATATCAGTAGTGAATATTTTGATGCAAGTAGTAAGTTTCAATTTACTGACCTAGATATTTTATTTTATGGACATACGGTACAGCATGCCCAGACTGTCTTTAATGATTTCTGGCAAAGCGAGCTAAGCCAAGATGCTACTGAGCTTATCGGAACTTGTGCTGTCCACCACTTACAATCATTACGACAGCACTATCATGATTTAATTCATGAAAGTGAAAATCATACTCAAACCGAAGATAAGCTTTACGATGCTCAAAGCTATTTAAAAGAACTCTTAGAGCACTATCCCATTCAATGGTCAAAAGCGTATTTTGTTGCAGATTCACCTAAAAAAATCTTAGGAGTAGCCTCTAAAGAAGAGATGCTTTATGGGCAAGTCATGAAGATTATGGGTGAACCAAAGCAGCATATAGAATTAGCTTCTGCTTATTTTGTTCCCACACAACAGGGCGCGTATTATTTAAAACAGCTAAAGGTGCAAGGAGTTAAAGTCAGGGTTTTAACCAATTCTTTTGCTGCAAATGATGTGGCGATTGTGCATGCATTTTATAGTCAATATCGAGTCGAAATGCTCAAAAGTGGTGTAGAACTATTTGAGTTTAAGCCATTTTTAGAACGTAGACGTAGAACATGGTATGAGGTTGTGACTGGAAGTGTGATTCCGGCAAAAGGCAAAAATAAATCAAGTTTACATGCCAAGTTCTTTGACGTAGACGGTAAAGTATTTATTGGATCATTTAATTTTGATCCGCGTTCGACTTACTTAAATACTGAAGTGGGTCTTGTTATTGAGTCGAGTCAATTACAGGCTCAAGTTTCGGTGATGCTTGATCAGCATTTACCACAAGTTGCTTATCAGCTTAAGTTAAATAGTGAAGGAAAAATTATTTGGTTAGATTATCAATCTAATGGAAAAGTTATTGAATATGAAAAAGACCCAGATACCAGCCTTTTCCAACGCACAATGATTAAAGCCGTTTCATATTTGCCAGTTGAATGGATGATGTAACAGCACTTCAATTTTATTTATAAGATACCAATCTCTTTAAAGATTTTTTGATAAGCCTCTGCTTTTTTCTCTAATGCCAATGGATAAGCTCTAGAAGAGGATGGTAAGCGGTATAAACTAATATCCCGCCCTACAAAGCGAGTTGATGTAGATGTTCCTATAAGTGGTTTTTCAGTGTGCTCTGGTAAAACAGAAATTAAAGTATCAGTCGCTTTATCACCTGTGGTCATGATGGTCTGACATAACGGAATCTGCTGAAGTAACACAGCAAGATCTGTCGGCGTTACTATTTCAAGAAACTTATCTGCGGCATTCCCCTTCAATCGCTTAATTTGGTAAGCCGTATCAAAGATTGCAATACCTGTTTCAATCAAGAAATTTCGAATACGTTCTTCATTAAAATTTTTCTGGTTTTCACTTAAAAAGTAGGTTTTGTCTTGGAAAAAGATCAGACCAAAAATACGCCACATGTCATTTTGGAAATTTGGATAGTAAAAATCCATCTTCCATTTATTACGTGGTGGTGGAAAACTACCTAACATTAATAAACGGGCATTTTCGGGTAAAAATGGTTCAAGTGGATGTGTTTCTATCTCAATTGTCATAAAAAATCAGTATTTACTTAAAATTTTATAAATAAATTAACCTATTTTCGAGTTAATCACGAGTCAATAAATGCAATTTCTCTTCATTAAAGCGTTAAGGGAGGCCACTTCAGCCATCATTCTTGAGGAATGCTTATTTTAAAAATACTATGTGAATGTTGATTGAGATAATCGACCTGACCTTTATGGGCAATGACTAGCGCTTGTACAACTGAAAGACCTAAGCCAGTACCGCCTAACTCTTTATTTCTTGATTGTTCTAACCTAAAGAAAGGGTTAAATAAATCTTTGCGATGCTCCGCTGAAATGCCCGGCCCTTCATCTTCTATTTCAAGAATCCAGTTATATTGGTCTTGTCTTGTTGAAACAAGTAGCTTCCCCGGATTTGCATATCGGGTAGCATTATCAAGTAAAGCAATTAAAACTTGTTCTATACGCCTTTGATCACACTTAACCTCTGGCGCTTGAATGTCAAAAATGACTTTAAGCTGAGCTTTTTCTAATTTTTCTTGAAACATGTGCACGACTTTATGTGCTGTCTCATTAAAATTAATAGTTTCGAGATGAAGCCTGAGTTGTTGGTTTTCAAAAAGGCTTAATGTACGTAAGTCTTCGACTAGATTTGACAGACCTTCAACTTGATTAAGTAAGTTCTTAAATAAGATGGGATCTGCTTCAAAAACACCATCAATAATCCCCTGTAACCTGCCCTGTAAAATAGTGACTGGAGTGCGTAACTCATGTGCAATTGCAGCATTCCAGACATGAGCGTTTTCAACGGAGGTTTCGAGCTTTTGAGCCATATCATTAAAATTGTCCATCAACTCTGCAATTTCAGAAGAATGATGCATAGGTTTTTCTACTCGTGCAGTTAAATCCCCATGGCTAATTTTTTTTGCTGCATCTGCTAATAGATTAATAGGCACAATAAAACGTTGAGCAAGCTTTATGCCTAAAATAATTGATAATGCTGTGCCAAACAGAAGCACGGCAAATAACCATATACCATCTAAATAGTGGAAAAACTCATCACTTTCTTTTAGTTTTTCAAGAGAAATAAGACCTACTTCAATTGCAATATAATAGGTGCCGTAGCCTAAAATGAGTGAACTTAATGTAACACTTAGACTGGTAAAACTCAGTGCAATAATAAGTTGTTTACTAATGCCTGTTTTATTTTTCATGAGGATTGTCCAGCCTATAACCTACACCACGAACATTAATGAGCATATTGTGTAAGCCCAGATCTTCTATTTTCTTTCGTAGCTTACTGACGTGGCTATCGACCGTGCGTTCTAATGCATCTCGATCTGGTAAGCATTGATTCATCAGTTCAGAGCGGGTAAAAACTTTATGAGGATGAGGTAACATCAACAACAAAATTTTGTACTCAGTCAGAGTTAAATTAAGTGCTTGTTGTTTGTTATCCGAATAAATATAGGCTGTATGAATTTCTGTATTCACTTCAATATTTTTATAAATTAAGTTCCGGTTAGGCGTTTGCTGATTTTGTTGAGTACGTCGTAATACTGCTTGTACACGTGCGACCACTTCATTTGGGTTAAATGGTTTTACCACAAAGTCATCCGCCCCAATTCGTAAAGCCATGACTTTATCGATTTCTTGATCTAAAGCGGTCAGCATAATTACAGGTGTAGCTGCTTTTTGCCGAATTTTATTGAGTACTTCCCACCCACTCAATTCGGGCATTTTTATATCGAGTATGACTAGATCAATGGGCTGCGTTGCATGTATTTCAATCGCCTGCTTACCATTCATGGCCCGAACAACACGCATGCCTTCGCGCTTAAGATAATGTTCAATAATATCGCCAATATCATATTCATCTTCTACGACAAGAATAAGCTTATCCTGACAGTTGAATGTAAAGGTTGACTCGAACATATTAATAAAACGCGAGAAAAATTTGATTTATCATACGCGTATTTTTTGGTAAATCTCCACACTTTTTCCACATATTCGTGATTTTCGTTACACACACTTCCAAAATAATGCCAGCATCTAGAAGTCCATTAGGTGTTATAAAAGTGCAAAAGCATTTTTTAGTTCCATTCGTTTTATCTTTCAGTCTTGTGTTACATGGTTGTGGGACAGAACAAGCAAGTGATCAAACACAGGTATCTACAGCTAAAGTTACCGTTATTTCAGTTCAACCACAGTCGATTAATTTTAGCGAAAACTTACCTGCACGCGTTCAAGCTTTCAGGACTGCCGAAATTCGTCCTCAAGTTGGTGGCATTATCGAAAAAGTTTTATTTGCTCAAGGTAGTGAAGTTAAAGCTGGACAACCGCTATATAAAATAAACTCAGAGACATTTGAGGCAGATGTAAATAGTAATCGAGCTGGGCTAAATAAAGCTGAAGCTGAAGTTAATCGTTTAAAAATACAACTCGAACGCTATCAGCAACTTTTACCAAGTAACGCAATTAGTAAGCAAGAAGTGAGTAACGCCGAAGCGCAATATCGACAAGCGATTGCAGATGTTGCCCAAATGAAAGCTTTGTTGGCTCGCCAAAATCTTAATTTACGGTACGCGACAGTACGAGCACCCATTTCAGGACGCATTGGTAAATCGTTTGTGACTGAAGGTGCATTAGTTAGCCAAGGTGATAGCAATACCATGGCTACAATTCAACAAATTGACCGTGTGTATGTCGATGTAAAACAGTCTATTGGTGAATATGAGCGTTTACAGGCGGCTTTACAAAGTGGAGAGCTATCTGCCAACAATCAAAAAGATGTGCAGATTCTAAATAGTTTAGGACAACCCTATAACGTCTCGGCAAAAATGCTTTTTGAAGACATTAATGTTGACCCTGAAACTGGCGATGTCACCATTCGTATTGAAGTAAATAATTCTGAAAGAAAATTACTTCCGGGTATGTATGTCCGCGTCACTATTGAGCGTGCTTCAGTTCCTCAGGCTTTACTCGTTCCAGAGCAAGCAATTCAGCGCAATATGAACGGCGATCCGCAAGTTTATGTCGTAAATGCTAAAGGTGGTGCAGATGTTCGCTCTGTAGAATTGGGGCAACAATATGAGCAGTTTTATCTCATCAATAAAGGGCTTAAAGCAGGCGACAAAGTTGTTGTTGAAGGTATAGAGCGTATTCAGCCAAACCAGAAGCTGGCGATTTCCGTATGGAAAGCAGCTTCAGCAGAAAATACGGCGAAGCAAGGAGACACGAAATGATGTCTCAATTCTTTATTCGCCGTCCTATTTTTGCATGGGTCATTGCGATTTTTATTATTTTATTTGGTGTACTCAGTATTCCAAAGTTACCTATTGCCCGCTTTCCGAGTGTTGCACCACCTGAAGTCAACATTACAGCAAGCTATCCAGGGGCTACTCCAAAAACTATTAATGATAGTGTGATTACCCTCATTGAACGGGAAATGTCAGGAGTAAAAAACCTACTCTACTATAGCGCCACAACCGATTCATCTGGTACTGCTGAAATTACCGCGACTTTTAAACCCGGTACCGATATTGATATGGCTCAAGTTGATGTACAGAATAAAATTAAGGCTGTTGAAGCACGATTACCACAAGTCGTCCGCCAACAAGGTTTATCTGTGGAAGCCTCATCATCAGGCTTTTTAATGCTTGTAGGCTTAAATTCACCTAATCACCGCTATTCAGAAGTAGATTTGAGTGACTATCTGGTTCGTAATGTGGTTGAAGAGCTTAAACGTGTTGAAGGTGTTGGAAAAATTCAATCCTTCGGTGCTGAGAAAGCAATGCGGATTTGGGTAGATCCAAACAAGTTAGTCTCTTATGGACTTTCAATAAGCGACGTAAACAATGCAATCCGGAATAATAATATTGATATTGCACCAGGTCGGCTTGGTGATAGGCCTTTAATTAACGGTCAACTAATTACCGTACCTTTGTCCGCTCAAGGACAGCTTGAAAATGTTGAGCAGTTCAAAAATATTAGTCTAAAGAGCAACATTAGTGGTGCCAATATTAAGTTGTCGGATGTAGCCGATGTAGAAATGGGTGCTCAGTCATATAACTTTGCCATTTTAGAAAATGGTAAACCTGCAACTGCTGCGGCAGTTCAACTTAGCCCTGGTGCAAATGCGGTAAAAACAGCGGAAGGTGTCAAACAGAAACTCGAAGAATTAAAAGTAAATTTACCCGAAGGTATGCAATTTAGTGTTCCATACGATACTGCGCCTTTTGTTAAAATTTCGATAGAAAAAGTAGTTCATACATTAATTGAAGCCATGGTTTTGGTTTTTATTGTGATGTATCTATTTCTTCATAATGTTCGCTATACCTTAATTCCTGCGATTGTGGCTCCAATTGCCCTGCTTGGTACCTTTACCATCATGCTTTTAACAGGTTACTCAATTAATGTGTTGACCATGTTCGGTATGGTGCTTGCGATCGGGATTATTGTTGATGATGCGATTGTCGTGGTCGAAAACGTCGAACGGATTATGGCAACCGAAGGTTTAGCGCCTAAAGAAGCAACTTCAAAGGCCATGACTGAGATTACCAGCCCGATTATTGGTATTACTTTGGTGCTGGCCGCAGTGTTTTTACCCATGGCTTTAGCAAGCGGATCAGTCGGCATTATCTATCGCCAGTTTACTATTACCATGTCGGTTTCAATTTTATTCTCGGCATTTTTAGCGCTCACTCTTACACCTGCCCTTTGCGCAACCTTATTAAAACCGATTGATGCACATCATCAAAAGAAAGGATTTTATGCATGGTTTGATCGCAGCTTTGATAAAGTCACAAAAAAATATGAAGTTCTTCTACTTAAAGTCGTTAAACATACTATTCCGACTTTAATCATTTTTGTGGTGATTACGGGACTAACTTTTGCAGGAATGAAATATTGGCCAACTGCTTTTATGCCTGAAGAAGATCAGGGCTGGTTTTTGACTTCATTCCAGTTACCTTCGGATGCAACAGCTGAACGAACTCAAAAAATCGTCAAAGAATTTGAAGACCATTTAAACGAGCGGTCAGATGTAAAAAGTAATATTTCAATTATGGGCTGGGGATTTAGTGGCGCTGGACAAAACGTAGCACTCGCTTTTACAACCTTAAAAGATTTTAGTGAACGTGATAAATCCACGACCGACTATACTAACTTCATTAATGCAGAAATGGCGAATAGTAAAGAAGGTACAACGATGTCGGTACTTCCTCCTGCCATTGATGAATTAGGTACATCTTCAGGCTTTAGCTTGCGATTGCAAGACAAAGCAAATTTAGGAATGCCTGCCTTAATTTCTGCACAAGAAAAACTTATGGAAATGGCTGCTCAAAACAAAAAGTTTTATATGGTTTATCCTGAAGGTTTGCCCGAAGGTGACAATATTAGCTTGAAAATAGACCGTGAGAAGTTAAGTGCTCTAGGGGTAAGCTTTGCTTCCGTTTCAGATATTATTTCGACTTCAATGGGGTCAATGTATATCAATGATTTTCCGAACCAAGGACGAATGCAGCAAGTTATTGTTCAAGCCAATGCAAAATCACGAATGCACTTAAAAGATATTTTAAGTTTGAAGGTCGCGGGCGCAAATGGACAACTGGTTTCTCTCTCTGAGGTTGTAACTCCTCAGTGGAATAAGTTGCCTCAGCAATATAATCGCTATAATGGCCGTCCTTCATTAAGTATCGCTGGTGTTCCTAACATGGGTGTATCTTCTGGCGATGCGATGCGAGAAATGGAAAAACTGATTGCTAAGCTTCCTCAAGGAATCGGTTATGAGTGGACAGGTATTTCTTTGCAGGAAAAACAGTCTGAATCTCAAATGGTATTTCTTATTGCCTTATCAATGTTGGTCGTGTTTTTAGTGTTAGCTGCACTTTATGAAAGTTGGTCAATTCCGTTATCAGTTATGCTGGTTGTTCCTTTAGGAATCTTTGGTGCTATTTTGGCCATTATTTTAAGAGAAATACCAAATGATATTTTCTTCAAAATTGGTCTAATTACCATTATTGGCCTATCTGCCAAAAATGCGATCTTAATTGTTGAGTTCGCAAAAATGCTCAAAGAAGAAGGAATGAGTTTAGTTGAAGCAGCCGTTGCAGCAGCGAAGTTACGCTTACGCCCAATTCTAATGACTTCCCTTGCCTTCACTTGTGGTGTGATTCCATTGGTGATTGCAAGTGGAGCAAGTTCAGAAACTCAACATGCGCTAGGTACAGGCGTATTTGGAGGGATGATATCTGCGACTATTCTGGCAATCTTTTTTGTTCCAGTATTCTTTATATTTGTGTTGGGAGCAGCAGAAAAATTCTTCTCTAAGAAGAAAATTAGCTCTTAGTTAAATGCATTGAGGCGAAACTTATCTGTGTTTCGCCTCAATAACTTAAAAATATAAAACTGTACTAGAGAAGTAAGAATCGATTAAGAGTTAAGGACTTTAAAGACCTTGCCTGTTCTTGGATGAGCAAAGGTATTATCTTGATCTAAATTAATGACTTTATCCGAAATCACAATTTTAGAAAGTGGCAACCAGTTTTGCTCTATTCCAGCTTCGACAAAGCTTTTCTCATTAATATTTTCATAAATTTGTTCAACCACAATTTCCATACCACACATACTTTTGGCATTTACTTCTTTTAAAATATGGCGCTTTGACATTCTAGTCTCCATTTTTATTATTCGTATCAAAAATAATAAAGATTCCTCTGATACAATATGTAAATTTTAATAATGAAAGTGTTTTTTTATTTTAATCATGCTTTTGCAATAATTAAATGAATAGTTGAGTGATTATTTAATTTAAATATTATATTTAAGTTAATCTATTCAAAATAATTATTAATCTTTATTTTTAATAAAAATTAAAGGGTTCATTATCTGAACCCCTTTTTATTTAACTCTAAACTTTTACAGCGTTATCAAGCTGGCCATCATCTTGATTTTTAGCACTGTCTTTACTAATCACTGAGTCAGTATCGCTATCTGTGTTAAAACTCTTACTGTTTTTTTGCTTTTTCTTGTACACACACATCCCAATCGCAATACCTGTTCCCAATACTATAATTGACTTTAACATTTTGCACCTCTTCGATTAACGGAGTATTTTTTGAAAAATCAACTTAAATTAATAGCACATAATTTGTTATTTAAAGGCTTTCATTTGCTCCGCTTTTGTAAGGTATTTAATTTTTATGTTAATTGAATAGTGTAATAGTTAAAAAAATAAATTTTGATACAAAGTAAAAAGCCTATTCTGTTTTTGAATAGGCTTTTACTGTATTTCAGGATTAAGCAGTATTATGAATTGCTTTAAAACAATCTTATTATCTTTAAATACACTACAAATGTATTTAATGCTGAACTTTTAGTCAAGATGGGATTGAAGGGTTTTACCAATAATTAGTAATTATTGTGATGAAAATCACGTTTGTGTAATTTGGATAAGAAAAAACCCATTTCTACTTCTCATGAAGAAATGGGTAATGTGAAAACCACAAAAGACCTGAAATACTAAATGTTCTTACATTCAGTAAGGTTGAGTTTAGTGAATTTACCGAATGGTTGACAATTAAACCATTTGTATTTTTTTAGTCATTTCAGCCAATCAAAAAACGCAAATAATTAGTTATGTTCAATATGTTTAGCTCTAAAACTATTCACCCAGAATCCGATAAAGCACGTTTATCCAATTCGTAAAACATAGTTTTTCAATGAGTTCGCTTGAGTAGGCTCGCTGTTGCATGCGATGAATAAGTTTATGTAAGCCCATAACATCTTCAAGCTCAGTCCCGATGAGTGCACCGTCAAAATCAGAACCAAAACCAACATGTTCTTCGCCAAGTCGATCTATCAAATAATCTAGATGGTCTAAAATTACATCTATAGATGTATTTGCATTACGTTGCCCATCCGACCGTAAAAAAGCGACATCGAAATTCACCCCGACTATACCTTTACTTTCTCGAATAGCTTTAAGCTGCTGGTCAGTTAAATTACGGGCTTGAGGACATAAAGCATGTGCATTAGAGTGTGTGGCTACGATTGGCTGTTGCAATAGATCTACAGTATCCCAAAAAGCCTGTTCATTCATATGGGAAACATCAATCACCATTTTTTTATCAGCACATCGCTTTATAAAGGCTTTGCCATCTTGGGTAAGACCAGCTCCTGTGTCAGGTGAGTGAGGAAACTTAGCATTCAAACCATGCCCAAACCGACTGGGCCTATTCCAAAGTGGGCCGATACTACGTAGACCTTTATCATAAAATACATCAAGTAAATCGGAGTTTTGCTGTAAAGCTTCTGCACCTTCCATATGCAGCACAATTCCCAGTTTCTGTGTGTCTACACAACCCTGAATATCCTGAACTGATGTGCAAATTTGAATATCCGTAGAACGCTGCGTGAGTTGGTGTGCTATATCGAGTTGCTCTAAGCAAATCTGTTCAATTTGCTGTTGCGTAAAATCAGTAGCACCTTGATCAAAAAGTTTATTGGAATGATGCTGTTGCACATAGCTAAATGGAGGTAAAAAAATGGCAAACATTCCACCAACAAAGCCTGCTTGCTGGCAGCGTTTTAAGTCAAGATGGCCTGCTAAGCGTTCGTGCAGAAAAGCATGTACAGGATCTGCATGATCACTTAGCAATAAACGCGTTAATGCATCATTATGTCCATCAAAAACTGGAATATGGCTAGGCTTCATGAAATTCCCGCTGCTGCTATTTATCTGTAATCGTGTGGACTGGAATATTTTGTGTAGCACTTAAAGATTTAGAATTTCTACTGTTCCGAAACACGAGTTGTTGTAGTGGAGCTGCTACATGACTTTCTGTACGTGCTTGTTCAATAAGTTGATGATACGGTGATTTCCCACATACAGGATCAGCATTAGCAGCATCGCCGGTCAACATATAGGCCTGACAGCGACATCCGCCAAAGTCACGATCTTTATCAGGGCAACTGCGGCAGCCCTCTGGCATCCATGCATGGCCACGGAAATGATTAAATCCAGTTGATTTGTACCAGATATCTGACAATTTATGTTCACGGATGTTTGGAAACGAAATTGGTAATTGTCGTGCTGCATGGCAAGGCAGCGCCATACCATCTGGAGCAACTGTAAAGAAGATTTTCCCCCAACCATTCATACAGGCTTTTGGGCGTTCTTCATAATAATCAGGCACTACAAAAATGAGTTTGCACGGATGATTTTGCGCTTTTAATTTTTCTCGATATTCATTGGTAATCCGTTCCGCACGTATCAGTTGTTCTTGTGTTGGTAGCAAACCTTGGCGGTTTAAAAAAGCCCAACCGTAAAACTGACAAATTGCTAACTCGACTGTGTCTGCATTGAGCTCTAGGCAAAGTTCAATAATTTGTTCAATCTGGTCAATGTTATGCCGATGGATTACAAAATTGAGCACCATTGGATAATCATATTTTTTAACCAGTCGGCACATTTCATACTTTTGTTCGAAAGCATGCTTTGAACCTGCTAAGGCATCATTTACCACAGGATCGCTAGCTTGAAAGCTCACTTGAATGTGATCTAACCCTGCTTGTTTTAGATCGGCAATCCGTTGTTCGGTAAGGCCCATGCCCGAGGTAATCAGGTTGGTATAAAACCCTTGTTGGTGAGCATGTGCAACCAGCTCTTCTAAATCTTGGCGTACCAGTGGTTCACCACCAGAAAAACCAAGTTGAACGGCGCCCATCTGACGCGCCTGATCAAAAACATCAAACCACTCTTGGGTGGTCAGCTCATTTTTATGCTGGGCGTAGTCCAATGGGTTTGAGCAATATGGGCATTGTAGCGGACAACGATAAGTGAGTTCCGCTAATAACCATAAAGGTAGACCAACACCTTCTGTCATACCAAGTCAATCCAGTGCTGCTGCTTTGCGACCAGCATGTAATCTATTACATCCTGATCAATCTCAGCAATATCACCAAATTTTTGCTTTAACTGCGCAATAATCGCGGAAACATTTTGCTGCCCATCAATATATTGCCCGATTGCCCCTGCACTTTCATTTAACTTGATCATGCCTTCAGGATATAAAATCACAAAACCATTTTGAGCTGGCTCGAACTGGAAACGGTAACCTTGTCGCCATGTCGGTACAAGGTTTAAATCAAACTGCTCTTTATTCATTTAAATAGTCCTTTGTGCCAAACCCGTTTGCTAGTCACACTGTGATACGGTGCTTCATTGTGAACATATGCCAATGTTAAAGCATCTAAAATGCTCCATAAAATATCCAGCTTAAACTGCAATATTTCAAGCATTCGTTCTTGTTGCTCATGAGTCGTAAATGAATCAAGCGTAATCGTTAAGCCATGTTCAACGTCACGGCGTGCCTGACTTAAACGTGAACGGAAATACTCATAGCCTTTATCATCAATCCATGGATAGTGCTGTGGCCAAGACTCTAGACGTGATTGATGAATTTTTGGGGCAAAAAGTTCAGTTAAAGAACTACTTGCTGCTTCCCGCCATGAAGCACGGCGTGCGAAGTTCACATAGGCATCTACGGCAAATCGAACCCCTGGTAATACCAGTTCTTCAGAAATCACTTGTTCACGACTCAAGCCCACAGCTTCGGCTAACCGTAACCATGCTTCTCGGCCACCGCCATCAGGATATTCACCATCTTGATCGATCATGCGTTGAATCCATTCTTGACGGACGCGCTGGTCTGGGCAATTTGCCATAATGGCTGCATCTTTGAGCGGAATATTAATTTGATAGTAATAGCGGTTTGCAACCCAAGCCTGAATTTGTTGTTGAGTTGCGCGACCTTCATACATCATCACATGAAATGGATGATAGATATGATAATACTGGCCTTTATCGATAATGGCTTGTTTAAACTGCTCAGTCGTTAAAGCTTCAGGTGTTTGAGTCATGGTTCACCTTAGAGTTTAATCTGCATGCCATCATAGGCAACTTCTACACCATTTGCTTTAAGCTCAGCAAACTGGCTAGAGTTTTCATTTAAAATTGGATTGGTATTGTTAATATGAATAAGTACTTTTTTAGGCGTACTCAGTTGGTTCAAATAAGACAGCGAACCGCCTTCGCCACTAATGTATAAATGCCCCATTTCACGACCAGTTTTTTTACCAACCCCTGTTTGTTGCATTTCATCATCTGTCCAGAGCGTTCCATCAATCATGACGCAGTCTGAACTCTGCATAATCTCCATGATTTGATCATCAATTTTTCCAAGACCCGGCGCATAGAACAACTTCTTTTGTGTTTTATGGTCTTTGATAATTAAGGCAATGTTGTCACCGTCATGTGGGTCATTTCGATGCGGTGAATATGGTGGCGCAGCACTTTTAATAATTAAAGGTAAAAATTCTAAATTTTCAAAACCATCAATTTTAAAAGCTTGTTTTGGGTTAATCTCATGATATTGAAGACCACCATTCCAGTGTTTGAGCATATTAAATACTGGAAAGCCGCTCGTTAAATCTTGGTGGACCATTTCTGTACACCATACATTCATCGGGCAACCTTCACGTAAGGTCAAAAGCCCAGTCGTATGGTCTAACTGGCTGTCCATTAAAATAACGCTCGTTATTCCTGTATCACGCAATTTACGAGCTGGTTGAGCTGCTTTAAATTCGAAAAGCTGCTGACGAATATCAGGTGATGCGTTTAATAAAATCCAGTCTACGCCGTTTTCTGAAACCGCAATTGATGATTGAGTACGGGGTTTGGCTTGGATTGTACCTGTACGAACACCATGACAATTCGGGCAATTACAATTCCACTGCGGGAACCCGCCTCCAGCAGCTGAACCTAAAACATAAATATACATAAAATTAATATCTTATTAGAAAGAGATAAGCCCTAGAACAAGACTAGGGCTTATGACATATTTGGATGAAGCTGATTAACGTGCTTCGAAGTACATTGTAACTTCAAAACCAATGCGTAAATCAGTAAAAGCAGGTTTAGTCCATTGCATAAATTATCTCCGGTTAATATTAATCTTATGAAATTAATCACTTGATTAAATTTGATAAGGCAATTAAAAATTTATTCTAAATAAAAAATTGGGGTTTGTAGACAGCCTCTAGCGAAGATATTGTTCGATAATTGTGTTTTTTGTCCAAATTTTAATATTTCGAACATATTTGCTTATTGGACGTTTCATCAAATATTCATACTAAAAGCGTATTTTTTATCCGTCATAATTGATCAAATGATAAAAAAATGAAAAATTTAACAACACTATTTAAAGTAACAACACTTTCTCTGACAATAACGTTATTAGCGGGATGTAATGACGATGATGATAACGATACGGCCCCACCTGCTCAAAGAAGCAATCAGACTGTAAATATTTTAGCTTTTAATGACTTTCATGGAAATCTTGAGCCACCAAAGCGTTATGTTGAAGCACCAAATCCAAATGATTCCGCTCAATCTGTGCGTATTCCTGTGGGTGGGGTGAGTTACTTTGCCGACGCAATTAAAAAACTTAAAGCAGAAAATCCAAATAATGCTGTCGTTTCTGCTGGCGACTTAATTAGTGCTTCCCCACTGACTTCTTCTTTATTTTTAGATGAACCGACCATTGAAGTAATGAATGATATTCAAATTGACTTTAATGCTGTAGGTAATCATGAATTTGACCGTGGTACAGATGAATTACGCCGTTTGCAAAATGGTGGATGTCAACAATATACAAGTACAGCACCTTGCCAAATTAATAAAAACTTTAGTGGTGCAAAATTTAATTTTCTTGCTGCTAACGTAGCAATGAAAAATGATGCAAGCAAAACGATTTTTCCTGCCTATAAAGTCAAAACTTACGGCGGAATTCCAGTCGCATTTATTGGTTTAACACTTAAAGCAACGCCGAGTATTGTTTCAGCGGCGGGTATTAAAGATGTGGAATTCCGTGATGAAGCCGATACTGTAAACGCCTTGATTCCTGAGTTACAAAAACAAGGCATTGAAGCAATTGTTGTTGTAGTTCATGAAGGTGCTGCACCAAGTACTAAGTTTAATGAAAAAACATGTGACGGCTTAAGCGGTCCGATCGTAGGTATTTTAGATAAATTAAATCCGGCAGTTGATATTGTTGTATCTGGACATACGCATCAATCTTATATTTGTGACTATGCTACAAAAAATCCGGCAAAACCGTTCTTGCTTACCTCAGCTGGACAATATGGCACGCTTATTACTGACATCAAGGTTGAGCTTGATGGTAAAACTGGTGATGTGATTAAAAAGGATGCTAAACAGGTTCCTATACAAAGTGAAGCCTACACATCTGGTACAACTACTGTAAGCCTTACAGATCTCTATCAAAAATTTAGTAAGACCCCAAGTATTGAGGCCATTTTAGATAAGTACCGCCAAGCTGTGACTACCATTTCAAGTCGTGTGGTTGGAACTGCAACAGCGGTTGTAAGTCGCACTCAAATCGAAAGTGGTGAAAGTCCGCTCGGTATTATGATTGCCGATGCTCAGCAAGCGGCTGCTTTAAAAGCAAGCAACCAAGGCTCTGACTTTACACTCATGAACCCAGGTGGTGTACGTGCCGACCTACTGATTAACAGCAGTAACCAGATTACCTTTGGCGATGTTTTTGCGGTGCAACCTTTTGGCAACTCTATTGTGACTTTGAGCTTAACTGGCAAACAGATTAGAGATGTACTTGAACAACAATGGTCTGGTGCAAATGCAAATTCAGCGAGAATTTTACAGCCATCTAAAGAATTCACTTATGAATATGCGGCAAATACTTCTGTTTCACCGCGAGCAAGTAATATCATGGTTGCTGGTTCACCGTTGGTTGACAGTAAAGTATATCGCGTGACAGTAAATAGTTTCTTGGCAGATGGCGGCGATAACTTTACGGTATTAAAAGAAGGCCAAAACCGTGTAGGTGGTGGTCAAGATATTGATGCTCTGGAAAGCTATATTGCGGAAAACTCAAAGAACTCTCCATTAATTATTCCTGCTACAACTCGAATTAAATTAATTAAATAATAAGACTCGTCGAATAAAGGACAGCAAAAGCTGTCCTTTATTTTTCTATCTAAGCTTTTTATTCCGTATATAGATTAAGTTCAATACTGCTAATGTCTGCTCCAGTATTTGCAAAAATAATCTCCATAACTTCATGAAGTAATTCATTAACTTTCTCATGCTCAAAGTTAGAGGCTTCTGACGTTTTAAGACAAATCAGATTACAGCTCATTTTATCTTTTCTAATTTTGTAGATACTTTTGCTTTTACCTAAGAATACTCTTTTGATGAGTTTACGATTTTCAAATTCAGATAAAATTCTATAGATCGTTCCTAACGTTATTTTATATTCATTTTTAATTTGAGCATAAATATTGTCTGCACTTAAACCTTGTGGATTCTGATTTAAGATTTCAAAAACATGTATTCTCGATTTTTTTATCGGTAGTCCGTTTAATAATGATTTTGAAGTTGTCGTCATGATTAATTAGCCTTAATGTTTAGAAGTATAAGATTTATTAAAATTATTTTGTCTATACTTGCTTGAAAATTATGGGTATTTGTTAAAAAAAGCAAAGCCTATTCCCCTATGAATAGGCTTTGAGCTTAGCTTTACCTTAGAAACTATAAGTCGCTTTTACAAAGTAATTGCGTCCATAGAGTTTGGTATTAAAGGTTTTATTTTTATCTTCAAGATCAACATCAGTCAGGTTTTTTACACCATAATCCAATGTTAAACGTGGTGAAAGTGGTGACGTAAAGGTAACATCGTAAGTTGTATAAGCTGGTAACTCTTTAGTTGCTGAGTACATTTGTTTACCCACATAACTTACGCCAGCATTTACACGAAAATCTTCAACGGGCGCCCAAGAAATTGAACCATTAGCGAGCCACTCTGGTCGTTCAGTTAAATCTTTACCAGTAGTTTTGTTTTTTGCATCTAAATAAGTTGCATTTGCCTTAACACCTAAATTATCGGTGAAGTCATAACCACCTGTGAGTTCAACCCCTTTGAGTTCCGCACGGCTTACATTGGTCCAAATTTTTCTAAAATCGCCTTCTAAACGAGGGTCTCCATCGCTTAGGGTAATCGCTTCAATCAGGTTCTTCACATCATTTTGGAAAACTGTAACTCCAGCATTCCAATTTGGTCGAGTCACAATTAAAGAAGCTTCATAGTTGGTGCTTTCTTCAGGATCTAAGTTAGGGTTACCTCGAATATGGCAACTACCACCACATGAGATCATTGAATAATTGATATCTAGCTGAGCTGGAGATGGAACCTTATATGCCTGTCCTACACCACCTTTAAGGATGACACCTTCTGCTAACTCATATGTTAAATAGGCTTTACCTGTTGATTTGCCATCAAAGTCATCAAAATCGTCATAACGACCACCTAAAGTTAATGTCAGTGCATCGTTAATGTGGGTATCGTTTTGAACAAATACACCGTAGCTCTTCTGCTGGTTTTTTCCAGTGCCGATATAACTCACAACATCGGTAATTTTCTGGTCTTTATAATCAAAACCTGCTGTGGTGTTATTCATCAGCCAATCAAAGTTAGCGAAAGCACGACCAATTAAATTTTCTTGCTTATATTGACGACTTTGTGGTGCGTCATACTCGCTGTCGTAATCATAAATTTTGGCTGTTTCTTTACCAATATAGGCTTCTGTTTTACCCCATCCCCATTTTCCGCGGTGCGCAATCCCCACATTGGTACGTTTCATTTCTGATTCTTGAATGGAAGTTGCGGCATCCTGAGTAAGGGGTCGTTTATCGTTGTTATAACCCAAATCTAAATCTAAAGTTTGTTGGTCACTAATATTCCAGCTTAAAGTACCATTTACATTTTTAGTGTCTTTTTCTACAAAGTACGCTCCATCTGGATCTGGCTTACCATTTCGGTACCATGCATCACGGTTATATGCGTCTCCTGCCAAAGTAAAACTTAAATTATCGGTTAATCCCCCATATAAATTAAATCCGTAACGGAATTGATCTTTACCATTTCCACGGTCGGCTCGATTATATTGCCCAAAGATCGAACCATGAAGCTGCCCATCTTCTGCTTTTTTGGTAATGATATTGATTACACCACCCATGGCATCTGCACCATAAAGTGATGACATTGGCCCACGAATGACTTCAACACGTTCGATACTATTTAAAGGAATTGCGCTCCAGTCAAAGTCATTACCTCGCCACATTGCTCCGTTCGATGACATGCGTTTGCCATTGAGTAAGATGAGTGTGTAGTTACCCGATGTGTTGAGCATTCCTCGTATAACAATCTTATCTTGCCCACTATTGTAGTTATAAACCCCAGCTTGTTTTTGTAAAACATCAGCAAGACTGAGTGCTGCACTACGCTCAATCTCTTCGCTAGTAATCACACTAATCGATGCGGGTGCTTTATCAACATCTTGCTCTTTTAATGCTGCTGAAACCACAATAGTTTTAAGTTTTTGAACTGGTTCGGTATTGCCCTGCTGTTCACTATCTATATTTGCTTGAACTGCGAACGGAAGCAGTGTTGAGATGGCGACCACCAGCGCCTTTTTAGTTAACGTCATTTCTCGGTCCTTGTTTTGGATAATGATTACCATGTGATAATTATTATCATTTATGATGTGCCGAGCATCATATACGCATGACTTTTACTGATCAAGATAAAAATAATTATTAGTTATATAATGATAATCATTATTGTTTGTGCTGTAAAAAAGCGTTACCATTACACATTCGTGTGCTTAAAAACCTATTTAAAACAAGCTTAAAGTAGACATAACAATGCTCTCTCGATTTTTTATATATCACCCTATCTTTGTTTCTGTCATTGCAATCACTATTCTTATTTTTGGTTTTTTTGCCACTTTAGCAATGCCTATTGAACGGTATCCAAACCTTGCTCCGCCCAGTGTCACTGTTGTTGCAAACTACCGTGGTGCAGCTGCTGACACTGTAGAAGAAAGCGTGACCCAAATTTTAGAACAACAAATCAAAGGTCTGGATAATTTGCTTTACTTTACGTCCTATAGTGAATCATCGGGAACGAGTAGCATTGATATTCACTTTAAAATTGGAACAGATATTGATAAAGCACAGTTACAAGTACAAAACCGAATTAATGCTGCGTTAAACCGTTTGCCTGAGGAAGTTCAAAGACAAGGCGTAAATATATGGAAAACCACGGGTGATATGCTGCTTATTGTTGGGCTATATGATGAAACAGGAAAAGCCAGCAATATTGAGTTGTCTGATTATATGGTGAATCACTTTGAACAACCTTTAAGCCAGTTACAAGGAATTGGTGAGGTTGATGTTTTTGGTTCGAGTTATGCCATGCGAATTTGGTTAAATCCAAATCAGCTTAGAAATTACCAACTTGTGCCGAGTGATATTGAACAGGCGCTCGAAGATTATAATACCCAAATTGCTGCTGGTTCGATTGGTGCAATGCCTTCTGCTTCTGACCAGAATATTTATGCAAAAGTAAAAGCAGGTTCACGTTTAAAAACAATAGATGATTTTAAGTCGGTAGTGGTTAAAGCAAATATTGATGGAAGCCTTGTTTATTTAAAAGATATCGCGAGAGTCGAATTAGGTGCAGAAAATTATGAAAGCATTAATACGCTTAATGGCTATCCATCGGCAGGCCTAGGTATTTCTCTAAGCCCTGATGCCAATGCAATTGAGACTTCTGCTCTTATTAAAGAAAAAATGGCTCAGCTTAGCCAGCATTTACCAACCGGATATAAAATTGTCTATCCAAGAGACAACACACCATTTATTGAAGAGTCAATTAAGCAAGTCATTATCACTTTGCTTGAAGCAATTGTACTTGTTGTTATTGTGATGTATCTCTTTTTACAAAATTGGCGCGCGACACTGATTCCAACCATTACGGTTCCTATTGTAATTAGTGGCACATTTGTTGTGTTGTATTTATTTGGAATGAGTATTAACACCCTTACCCTATTTGCATTGGTTTTAGCCATTGGGTTGCTGGTGGATGACACGATTGTCGTGGTCGAAAATGTTGAACGACTTATGCATGAACAACAGCTTAGCGTGCGTGAAGCTTGTTTAATGTCCATGCAAGAGATTAGCGGTGCCTTGGTTGGTATTACACTGGTATTAACTGCGGTATTTATCCCAATGGCTTTTTTTAGTGGTTCGACGGGTATGATTTACCGCCAGTTTTCTATTACCTTAGCGGCAGCTATGTTGTTATCGCTATTTGTAGCCATGACCATTACACCAGCAATGTGTGCAGTTCTATTAAAAAAGCACAATAAAAAGCCAAAATGGGGACAAGCACTCGAGCTTGCTCTTCAAAAAGTTAGATCAACTTTTAGTTTTTTATCCATTCGCCTAATTCAGTTCAAAGTCTTTTCCAGTCTATTAGTTGTGGGCATAGCGGTTATTTTATTTATGATTTACCGTGGTTTGCCTACAAGCTTTATTCCCAATGAAGATCAAGGACTACTTGCTGTTCCATATAGTTTGCATAATAGTGCTTCGATGAGTCAGACCGAAGAAGTTGGAAAGCTCGTCAATAATTATTTTTTTGAACATGAAGCCAAAAATATTAATACCGTACTTGTGGTGAATGGACAAAATTTTTCAGGAAGTGGGCCAAATTTAGGTATGGCGTTCGTTTCGCTCAAACATTGGAATGAGCGTAAAGGCGAAGCCAATACGGCAAGTGCTATTCGTGAACGTGCTCAAACTTATTTGCAAAAAAACTTGCCAGCCAAAGTCATGGTAGGAATGCCACCAAGTGTATCTGGTTTAGGACAGTCTGATGCTTTAGAACTTTGGCTTAGAGATGTAAATGGTCAAGGACGCGATGAATTAACCAAACAATATAAAGCCTTAGAAAAAGAATCACAGAATTATTCGGCCTTTGAAAATCTAAGTCCCCTTGTGAGTGAAGATAAAGCCGAAGTATTTATTCAACTCGATCAAAATAAGGCAAAAATGCTAGGAATTGATCAGCAAGCGATACGTTCAACACTATCGACTGCTTGGGGTGGAAACTATGTTGGTGATTTTGTTGAAAGAGGTCGAATTAAAAGAATTATTATGCAAGGTGACTCTGAATTTCGCTCTAAACCCGAAGATTTAGCTTATTGGCATGTGCGAAACAATACAGGAGGAATGCTTTCCCTCGCCCATTTTGCTCAAAGTCAGTGGACTGGTGGACCAGAAGCTTTAACTCGGTTTATGGGATTAGCTGCTATACAACTTGAAGCGAATATCAGTCCGGGCTTTAGTTCAGGACAAGCCATGCAAGAACTTACTGATATGGTTGCTAAACAATTTGGCGTAGACGTTGCTTGGAGTGGCCTCTCGTTACAAGAGCAGCAGTCTAATCGACAGGCTATCTTTTTATATGTTATTTCTATTTTATTTATTTTCTTATGTTTGGCAGCCTTATATGAAAGTTGGAAAGTACCATTCATTATTTTATTAGGTCTACCTTTAGGAATTACGGGCACTATTATTTTTGCCAAGATCTTTAACTTACCTAATGATGTTTATTTTCAAATTGCCCTATTAACGGGTATTGGCTTGTCTTGTAAAAATGCAATTCTAATTGTGGAGTTTGCGACCCAAGCACTCAAACAAGGAAAAAGTAAAATCGACGCAGCAAGTGAAGCGTTAAAGTTGCGTTTACGCCCAATTTTGATGACCTCTCTTGCTTTTGGTGCGGGTGTTATTCCTTTAATTTTTGCGACAGGTGCAGGCGCTACTAGTCGTTATGAAATTGGCATGAGCGTATTTGGAAGTGTTGTGTTTGGTACCTTACTTGTACCGCTATTTACGGTGTTTTTCTTTGTTATGATTCATAGTGCGCCAAGTTTTCAGTGGTCAATGAGCAAACTTAGGTTTACTCGAACTTTGAAATTTAACCGTCGTATTAAAAAGGACAATACATCCTTTTAAAAGTTAAAATAAAAAAATGGCAGATATTAAATCTGCCATTTTTTTTATTCTTTGAATTTAAGCGACTAGCTTATCAATCCACACTTCTAGAGTTGGTTGTTCGGCTAAATCTTCAAAGCTCACCTGTGCGCCATAAGCTTGCCATTTACCTACCAGTGTCATGAGGCGAACTGAATCAAGCCCAAGCATGAGTAAATCATCATTTAACCGAATGTCTGATACAGGAATCTGTAGCTGTTCACTCACTGCCAAGACAATACCTTCTTGGGTTAACGGTGATGCAGCTTGTTCAAGTTCCCACGCACGCGTGACTTGTTGAGTCGTCATGACTTGCCCACAACGTGTACTTGCATATTTCAAAGCCATATCGTGCTCTTCACGGCTAAAGTCAGCAAGTGCATCTCCACATAAAAACGGTTGAATGTTTAGCATAAAAGCTTCTGCTGCACTCATGAGACAACCAATATGTGCATAGACACCACAAATGATGAGCTGATCGCGGTTTGACTCACGCATGAGTTGCTCGAGTGGAGAAAATTTAAATGCGCTATATCGCCATTTTGTTAAAACAGTATCATTTTTTTGAGGCGTAATTTCCGGCAAAATTTGAGTGATTTCCGGATCGTCTTTTAGACCAGTTCCCCAGAAATCAGTTAGTAACTGGCGATGTTCTGGCGTCTGGTTACCAGGCTGGGCTGTATAGACCACAGGGATATTAAACTTGCGTGCAGTTTCAATCAGTTCTTTGGTATTTTTAATCAATTCTGGAATTGGTTCTTGGGTCTGATCATAAAAGTCTAAAAAATATTGCTGCATATCATGTACTAATAAAACAGCACGATTGGTATGTAACTGCCAATGTGTTTTATTCGCCGTAAATTCGTGTGCTTGGGGCATGCTGTAACTGGCAATCTTTGGAATACTCATCAAATTTTTCCTTTTTTATCTTTAAGCAAGAACATTGGTTATAGTTTCAAGTTGTTGACGCAATCGTTTTTTGTCGATTTTTCCAAAGGCTGTATATGGAAATTGCTCGATAAATTCCACGCGATCTGGAATTTTGTAGGTCGCAAGTCCATAGTCTTTAAGGTGTTGGCGTACTGACATCGCAAGACGAATTGGACTTGGATCATCGCTTTGAGATTGCCACGCAACAAAGGCACAGCTTTTTTCACCCATGATTTCATCTGGCATAGCAACCAGTGCCGCTAGGCGAATTTGCGGATGAGTTAATAAAGCTTGTTCAACTTCTTCGGTCGCAATTTTTTCACCAGCACGATTAATTTGTTCTTTAGAACGGCCTTCGACAACGATGCAGCCATCTTCACGAATACGGACTAAATCACCAGTACGATAAAAACCGTCGGGAGTAAAAGAGCGCTCATTGTGCTCTGGGGCTTGGTAATAACCGCGAATGGTATATGGACCCCGTGTAAGCAAATGCCCCACTTGCCCAGCTTCTACTGGTTGATCGTTATCATCTAGCACTAAAATTTCATCATCTTCAGAAATTTTTAAGCCTTGTGTATGGATGATTTGGTCTTTCGTCATATCAAAACGGGTGTAGTTCACAAGCCCTTCAGCCATTCCAAAGACTTGTTGCAGATTGACCTTAAACTCATCAATTAAACGTGAAGCAACTGCATCAGGTAATCGCGCCCCACCAACTTGTAAGCAACGCAATGTCGATAAGATTGGGGCTTGATCTTTTGCAGCTTTATCCATCCAAGGTCGAACTAATGCAGGAACTAGGCAGGCATCGGTAACTCCATGTTTTGTTATTAATGGAAATGCCGTGTCAGGACTTGGATCGGTTCCTAAAACAACCGCACCACCTGCATAAAAAACACCTAAAGAACCAGCTGAGCTCATTGAAAAGTTATGGGCCGCAGGTAAAACCATGAGTAAGCGTGATGACTGGTCCAGATGGCAAATTTTAGCGCTCTCACGAACACTATAGAGGTAGTCGTCATGAGTACGTGGAATAAGCTTAGGAACCCCAGTACTTCCACCGGAAAGCTGTAAAAAAGCAACTTGATCTGCCGTAGTCGGCAAGATGGCTTCATCCAAAATATTGGTTTCTTTAAATAGGTCTTGAATGGCAACAAAGTTACCTGCATTTCCAAGTACAAATACATGTCGTAAGCAAGAAGCTGTTGGCTTAAGCTTTTCGGCAAGCTCTCGGTAGTCAAATTTTTGTGCACCAAAATCAGCACAGAAATAAGCTTTTGCTTGAGTTTGTTTGAAAAAACTACTTAATTCAGCGTAGCGATGTGCAGGTAAAGACATCACAGGTAGTGCACCAAGTCGAATTAGTGAAAAGAATAGAACATAGAACTGATAGTGATTTGGCATCTGTACAACTGCCTTGTCACCTGCTCTTAGTCCATGTTGATATAAATGGCTGGCACAGCAATCGACTAAATAATCGAACTCAGAGTAAGTAACGGCTTTTTCACCATCATAGATTGCAATATTTTCCGGGTACTTTTGAGCACTTTCGCGCAAGAAATCACTCAAGTTTTGCCCAATCCAGTAGCCTTTTTTGCGGTAAATCTCAGCAAATTCTTCTGGATATGGCACGGCACCATCCAAATAAACCTGTGTTGTCATATGTTTGATCCCTGAATTGGCAATTGGTTTGGTGAAATGTGGAATCCATCCAGCACTGTACGGAATTTTGCGGCAGTTTCAGCATGTTCGGCTTGCGGACGAGAAGCTTCCACAATGCCTGCACCAGCAAATAAACGCGCAATATTCTGATAAATTCGGGCACAACGGACAGTCACCGACCATTCACCATTACCTTGTTCATCTGCCCAGCCCATCGTTCCTGCAAAGAGTTCACGATTAAATGGTTCAAGTTGCTGAATTAAATCTTTGGCTACTGAGCTCGGTTCGCCACAAATTGCGGGTGTTGGGTGAAGGCGTTCAATTAAGTCGAAAACGTGAGTGTCGGCTTGTTTTAACTCACCAGTAATATGTGAAGCCAAGTGCCAAAGACGTTTGGTACGAATAAGAGAAGGTTGTTTAGGAACATATAATTGTTTGCAAAAAGGTGTGAGCTCATCGGCAATCATTTCGATTACGAGCGCATGCTCATGCTGATCTTTTTGTGAAGCAAGTAATGCTCTGTCGTTGTTTTGGTCTATAGTCGGATCATCATCACGAGCCAATGTACCCGCAACCGGTTTACTCCAGATTTTTGTATTTTGCTTTGCAATTAATAGTTCTGGACTTGCACCAACAAACCAACCTTCACTTTGAGGATGTCTCGCAACAGCGTAGTTATAACCTTCAGGATTATGTTTGGCTAAATTAAAAAATAAGTCTGAGACTGGAATATTTTGTTCAAATTCAAGTTGTAAAATGCGGGCTAGAACGGCTTTATCCAGTTTCTTTGCCTGCATTTGCTGAACTAGATATTCAACTTGCTGCTGGTAATGTTCACCTAACGGAAAATAATCAGCCTTATTTAATCTTAAAGAACTAAGATCTATATCAGATTGTGCATAGAGTACCTTCTGACATATTTTCGCATTTTGCATGAGCATTAAATTGACATCTGCTGCCGAGCAAAACGGCAGTCCGCCCATAATCTTGACGTCTTTATAACCGTCAGTAATCGCTTGCTGTAGTTGAATCCGAGCTTCTTGTAGCCAATCTTTTAAAAGGCTATTTTTAGCGACCTGAATATCTTGTAATTTCTCATGACTATTAATTGTGTATTCTGGTGTGGTAAAAATAAAACCCGCATCATGTCCGCACTTTAGAACCTCTTGAGCAAGTGCAACATGGCTTTCAGTAAAATTTTCTCGTTGGATAAAATATGGATGCTGTGCCGACATCTCGTGACTCCTTATACCGTTATTTTGTTGTAATGAATGAGTGTTTAAACGCCTAAAGTGGCTCCCCCATCAACCACAATTTCTTGCATGGTAATTTGTGCTGCCTGATCAGAAAGTAAAAAGCTGACCGTATTTGCAATGTCTTCAGGCTGGGCTAATTTTCTTAAAGGAATGCCTGTTCGATATTGGCTTAAATCGCCATCAATTATTGCTGGTGGTGGTGTATTGTCTGTCCATAACTGCTGCTGCATTTGAGTTAAAGTTGAGCCAGGTGAAACAATATTAAGCCTTACTTGGTGAGGTGCGATTTCAAGCGCAAGATTACGACAGTAGTGGCTGAGCGCAGCTTTACTAGTTGCATACATGCCAAGTTGTATCCGTGGCATACGTGAACTATTTGAGCTAATCGTGACAATACTTCCCTGTTTTTTCTCGCAAAAATGTTTGGCCAGTTGTTGACTAATCGCAATAGGAGCCATGACATTTACCGCAAAAAGTGTTTCCCAGTCTTCTGTTTTTGCTTCAAGCATAGAACGCATAATCAAGACACCTGCGGCGTTCACTAAACCTGTAATGTTGTGCTTTTCTAAAAGATCGGCAATAAGCTTTTGAGTGGCTTGTTGCTGTGTAATGTCCTGTGAAATGCCTTGCCAACGTAAACATTCATCTGATGTCAGGTTTTTGCTGATTTCCCATTGTTCTGGGTTTTCCTGCTGATCAATACCGATCACTTGATACCCTTGTTGCAATAATTGCTTTGCAATAGCAGCTCCGATACCTCTTGCAGCACCTGTGACTACGATGGTAGAGCTCATGTTTTACTCCCGTCTGATTTGATCACTAAATTGCGCAATATAATTGCAAATAGTTATCATTATTATCAAGGGCGATAAATATCAAACATAAGATTACAATCTAAATTAAGTTATTTATTAACCACATTTTCAACCTAAATTATTGTTTTTAATTAATATTAATAAAACTCATCTTTTTTTATTGATTATAATGATAATTGTTTTCATTTACTAATGAGAATCATTCTGATAATTTGACCGCGCTTTCTTGTCGAGATGGACTCAAAATGAAGCCATTTTCTCATCCTTTACATCCACTATTTCAACAATCAAATGTTGGATGTGAAACTTGGTGGAATACCGTTAAAAAATTAGGTACTCCCCTTGTTACTGTGCAAACAAATAATAAAACTTCTTGCACTTTTATTTGGCGCAAACCCAAGCACGAAGGGCGTTGCTTCGTTTATATCGATGTCTATTCTCAAAGCCCATCTATCTATCAAAAGTGGAATCGTTTTAGCCATATAGCTGGGACAGATGTGTACTTTTTTGAAATAGAACTCCCTGTGGCTTGGGCTGGTAGTTATGTTGTAGTTACAGCGAGTGAGGAAGCACCACAAACAAACTGTGCAGCAACGCGACGCTCATGGTGGCAAACCCAGCTTAAACTGAATGCTCAGATTGATTCATTAAGTCATCACCAGTTTTATAGCGGACACTTGGCTCGTTACATTAATCAAGTTCAACTCGAAAAGACAAAACAATTACCCACCACCCTTTGCCCTATTACAAAGACATTTCAGTGGTCAAGCGTGTTATGTCAACAAGATTATTTAGTTGATGTTTTTATTAGTGGTCAGGCAGTTCAAAAAACATTACCACTCGTTATTTTTCTTGATGGCCAAGTCTGGAGTCGAGAGCTTTCGATTCTTTCCGAAATTCGCGATTTAACCGATTTAAAAAAACTCCATCCAGCTGCATACGTATTTATCCATAGTTTAAATAGTCAACAACGTCGACAAGATTATGGCTGCCATGATGTATTTAGTCAGGCGCTTATAAATGAATTATTAGAAATTCTTTTAGAACAATATTCATTTATTTCAACAACGAACATTACCTTATGTGGTCAAAGTTTAGGTGGTTTATGCGCTTTACATAGCGCACTGCTTTTCCCAAAAGTTTTTACATCGCTGATTGTGCAGTCTGGCTCTTACTGGTGGTCAGATTTTTCTAACAGCGCGTTGGGACGAAACCATACGGGTAACTTTTTAGAACTACTAAATTTATCTCATCCATTACCAAAAACAACTCAAATTTATATCAGTGCAGGCACGTATGAAACCGATATGCGGGACGATGCCCACCAGCTTTATCAACAATTGCAATCATTCAATCAAGTGAATTTTCGAACTTTTTCAGGCGGCCACGATGCGGTGAACTGGCGTGCTGACTTGCTTAAGGCATTGCAAAAAATTCTTTCACTATAACCATTTGTTTCATCAAGGATAACAATATCATGAGCAACTTACAGGAAAACTATATTAATCCTTTCGATAATGAAAGTTTGTCTTTTCAGGTTTTAAAAAATCAGCAAGGTGAATTCAGTTTATGGCCGGCCCAACATCAGGTGCCATCAGGTTGGGACGTTCAACATGGTCCAGATACACGGGCTTCGTGTATTGCGTATGTAGAAAAGCACTGGGTTGCAATTAACCCCTTTCAGCAAGCGTAAAGGAGTATTGTCATGAATCAGGCATTAAATAATGAATTTACTTCCGATATTTCACAACCAGTTCGTTTTGAATTGGCCTCTACTCAACTCGGTATTTTTCTTGCCGATCATTTAAGTTCTATTGAAGATTTATATACGATTGCACACTGCTTAGAATTACCAAAATCTATTGATATTTCAATGTTTAAGCAAGCAATTCAAATGGGGTTGAATGAAGCTGACACAGTGATTGCTTCATATTCATCAGATCCGGCAGAACCATTTATTGAGCTTAATAACCAAGTACAGATTCGAATCGAAGAATTTGATTTTTGCCATTTAACCCCTCAAAAAGCTCAGCAACGCTTATGGGATTGGATGCCATCTGACCGCCAATGCGCTAAATCACTTAAAGCTGGTGAATCTCAACTGTTCCGTCAGGTGCTATTTACTACGCATGACAAAGTGTATTGGTATCAACGTTATCATCACATCATGCTTGATGGTTTTAGCATGATTAACCTCACAAAACGAATTGTTGAGTTATATCAACAATTACAAGCAGGAAAAGACCTTAGTTCTTCACCTTTTATTGATGTTAATGATGTCATCTTAGAGCGTCAGGCTTATGAAAATAGCCATCAATTTAAGATAGACCAAGCTTTTTGGAAGGCTTACTGTGAAGACTTACCTAGTCCTATTAGTTTAAGTACACACCACTTAGCCTCGAAAACAACAGCCCAATTTGTTAAGCACCAGCTGCGTTTTTCTACAGGAATTTTAGAGCAAATTCAGGCTTTAGCTGCACAATCTAAATTAGCTTTGAATGACATGATGATGTCATTGTCATTACATTATATTTACAAAATGACAGATAAAGCCGAGTTGGTTAATGGCATTCCATTTATGCGCCGTTTAGGCTCAAAGGCGATTCGCTCAACATTACCGACAGTAAATGTACTGCCTGTGAAGTTTAATGTGGCTGAAAAAGATAGTTGGGTGAGTTTGGCTCAACATGTTCAAAAACAATTACAACAAGTTCGACTACATCAAAAATACGATGCTGAACAAATTTTAAGAGATTTAAACAGTATCGACATTCATGAACGGATGTATGGTCCAATTTTAAATTATAAAGCTTTTGATCAAGACTTGGTGTTAGATGGTGAAAAGGTCAAAACACATCATATTTCCACAGGACCAATTGATGATTTTGAGTTTTCTTTTATTGTTCAAGATCATGAACTCATTATCGAATTACGTGCCGATGCACAGCGTTATACTCAAGATGAGTTACTCATGCATGGTCAGCGTATAACGCTGCTATTAGAGCAGACTTTATTACAACCAGATCACCCATGTAGCAGTTTTAATATTACTACCCCACAAGAACTTAGTGCGCTCACAAAAAGTGGCATAGGCCCTCGCGTTAACCATCCTGAACAATATAATAATGTTCTAGATATTTTTTATGAACAAGTTCAAAAGTATCCGGAACGTATTGCAATTATTAGTGGTGAACGTCCGCATCTACAACAACTTAGTTTTTCTGAACTTGCAATTCGGGTGAACCAACTTACCCGTTTTTTACAAGAAAATGGCGCAAAGAAACACACAGTTATTGCTGGTGCTATTCCCCGTTCTATCGATTCAGTTGTTGTGATGCTATCGGTATTAAATTCGGGTGCAAGCTTCTTACCACTCGATTTAGATTACCCAATCGATCGTATGCAAATGATGTGTGAAGATGCCAACCCATTGTTTGTTCTTACAACGCAGGCTCTTTCAATCCAATTGCCTCAAAATATTCAGCAAGTACATCTTGACGATATTGATGTTCAAAAGCAGATTCAACAACAAGAAACGAGTGATATTCCTACCCAGAGTCGTAATTTAGATTTTCAGGATGTGGCTTATGTGATTTTTACATCAGGCAGTACAGGGCGTCCAAAAGGTGTGATGAATACACATGGTTCTTTACTTAACCTGATTTTATCGCATAAACCTACAATTTATTGGCCTGTACTTAATGCTGTAGAGCAGCGTTTTCCTGATCGCCCATTACGCGCAGCACATACACATTCTTTTTCTTTCGATTCATCTTGGCTACAAGTTTTCTGGATGCTATGGGGACAAGAGCTACATATTTTTGATGAAAACATGCGCCGCGATGCATTTGGTTTAGTTCAGGAAATTCAGCAACGACAAATCGATACATTAGATTTACCACCGTCTTTTTGCGCGCAAATGATTACCAATGGCTTATTTGCAGATGGTCAGCATCATCCAAGTCTGATTTTGATTGGTGGTGAAGCTGCTCCTTTAGCTTTATGGCAACAGCTTAATGCTCAGCCAGAGCTTTTTGCACATAACTTATATGGCCCAACAGAGTATACGGTTGATACTTTCCGTGCAGAATTAAAGCACACATCACGTCCGGTAATTGGTAACCCAATCGGTAATACGCAGGCCTATGTGCTTGATCGACATTTACAGCGATGTGCCACTGGTGTGATTGGTGAGCTTTATATTTCTGGCTTTGGTATTGCTAATGGTTATTTAGGTCGTGCTGACCTAAGTGCTGCTCGTTTTGTTGCCAATCCATTTGAACATGGACAGCGCATGTACCGTACGGGTGATTTAGTGCGTTGGAATACGGCTGGCAAGCTTGAGTTTATGGGACGCTGCGATGACCAAATTAAAATTCGTGGTTATCGGGTTGAAATTGGTGAAGTAGAAAATGCGCTTTCCGTTTTACCAAATATTGAAAGTGTTGTCGTCATTGCAGAGCCAATTAATAGCAGCCATCGTTTGCTCGGTTACTGTGTTGTCAAAGACATCGAACTTGATGAAAAAATAAGTGAGCAGTTAAGTCAGCAATATTTAAGTCAGTTACGTCAAAACCTACCTGAATATATGGTGCCTTCAGCCCTCACAGTCATGGCTGAATTTCCCCGAAATGTAAGTGGTAAGGTTGATAAAAAAGCCCTACCACGTCCGAAAGTTCGCAGTCATAGTCGTATGGCAGAAACACCTGAACAGAAGCTTTTATGTCAGATTGTCGCATCTGTGCTGAAACTAGATTCTATTGGGATTGATGACGACTTCTTTATGACAGGTGGCGATAGCATTTCTGCCATCATGGTGTGCACTCAACTACGGCAGCATGGTTACAGCTTAAGACCAAGTGATGTATTCCAATTCAAAACAGTTGCTGCTCTGGTACCCCATCTGACACGTTTAGATGAGCAACAAACGGCCATTTCAAAACCTTTATTTTCAGCAGACCTAGAACAAAAGGTTCAAGAAAAATATGGAAAAAATAGCACGATTCTGCCTTTGCTTCCTCTGCAAAAAGGCATGCTGTTCTTATCTCAAGTAGAAAATAAATCGAATTATAATGCCTTTACTCGTCTTAGCTTAAATGGAGACATTGATCCGGTACGTTTACAGCAAGCGTTGATTACCGTATTAAAACGTCACCCTCAATTAGGTGGACATTTTGATAGCGAATTAGCTGGAGAACCTGTTTTTATCTATTCATTACACCCTACTCAAGCTTGGCCAGTTCAGTTTTGTTCGGTCACTCCCGATTTGCTTGAGCAAACCATTCAAGAGGTATTACAACAACCGATTCACCTTGACCAACCCTATGGTCTGATTCGGGCAACTTTAATTCAACATGCTTCTGAACAATCAGAACTATTGATTATGGTGCATCACCTGCTAACTGATGGCTGGTCAACTCCACTGTTCTTACAAGACTTTATTAAAGCCTATCAGCAAACTAACCAACAACTGCCTGCGCTTAAACATAGCTATGAAACGGTGATTAAAGCCTTATCTGGACGTGACCATGAAACATCAAAAGTAATATGGCAACGTGATTTAACTGATTTACAGCCACTTATTTTATTTAATCAACCACAGCAAGCTGTACAGGAAACTTCCTATCGTTTAAGTGCTGAGTTGGGTGCGAAACTTCAACACAAATTACGCCAACAAGGCATCACGCTAAATGTCTTCATGCAAATGATTTGGGCAATGACTTTAAATATTTATGCTCATCGTGAAGACATTGTGTTTGGCACACCTGTTTCTGGGCGTTCAGCACCTATCAATGGTTTAGAGCAACAAATCGGATTGTTTTTAAATACGATTCCGGTACGTGTACAGTTGAACATGCAGCAAACACTTTGGGAACAATTAGCTCAGTTACAGCAATTGCATGTTGAACATTTAGAACACGATGGTTTAGGACTTGGTGCAATTCAGCAATTGATGGCTCAGGGCAATCTTTTCGATAGTTTGTTAGTCGTAGAAAACTATCCAGATAACCAATATTTACAGCAAAAACTTGGCGATGCGGCTATTTCTAAGCTCACAAATCGCGGTTATAGCCATTACCCGCTTGCTTTGTTGGTCATTCCTGATCATCAAATTGAATTACTACTCGAGCAACGTGGTGTAATTGATCAGCCTGAACATTTCCTTGAGCGAATGGTTGAATTTATTGAAATTGCATTAAATGAACCAGAGACATCTTTAGGTCACTATCGCTTACAATTGGCCGAAGAGCGTGAATTAATCCAGAAAACAAATCAAACTCAATATTATGTTCGCCCAACAACATTACAGCAATTACTGAGAGAGCAAGCTCGAATTACTCCTGAACAAACGGCGTTATGTGATGAAGCTCATCAGTTAAGCTTTAATGAAGTGCGTTTGCAAGTTTGTGCTTTAGCACAGCAATTGCAAAGAGCGGGCGTACAGGCGGGAGATATTGTTGCGGTTGCCCTACCAAGGTCGGTCAAACTGAGTATTGCTATTTTAGCGGTGGTTGAAGTAGGTGCAGCGTACTTGCCACTCGATTTGCAACACCCGACTGAACGTATCAAGTTTATGTTGCAAGATGCCAAATCTAAACTGGTGATTGGTGAACAAAAAGATCTAACCGCTATTGCCCATTCATCAATAGCCACCTTTGCTTTCGATCAATTATTTGATGAAACCAAAGTTGATTTAAGCAGCTATAAAACCACAGTCATTACCCCACAACATCCGGCATATTTAATTTATACCTCAGGTACAACAGGTCAGCCAAAAGGTGTCATGGTTTCTCACCAAGCCATTGTGAACCGTATTTTATGGATGCAATCAGAGTATCCACTCTCAGCAGCCGATACGATTTTGCAAAAAACGCCATGTACTTTTGATGTTTCTGTATGGGAATTTTTCTGGTCGTATCTGGTCGGTGCTCGATTGGTTATGGCACCTGTGGATGCACACCGTGACCCGTTGGCATTATTAAATCTCATTCAAAAATATCAGGTAACCACATTACATTTTGTACCGTCAATGTTGGCTGTTTTTGAAAATGCTGCTACTGAAATTTTGTCATCTGCTCAGCGTCAAAGTTTACCGATCCGTCGAGTGTTCTGTAGTGGTGAAGCTTTACCAACGGCTTTAGCAAAATCATTTACTGAGCACTTTAGCTGTGAGTTGCATAACTTATATGGACCAACCGAAGCGGCTGTAGATGTTAGCTATATGGATGCAACACTGGGATTACACCCAGAAGAAAGTAGCGTCGCAATTGGTTATCCAGTCTGGAATACCCAGCTTTATATTTTAGATCAATACTTACGCCCTGTTCCTGTTGGGGTAGACGGTGACCTTTATTTGGCAGGCCATCAACTCGCCATGGGGTATTTACATCGAGCGGACCTCACCGCAACTCGTTTTGTGGCAAACCCGTTTGTCGCAGGTCAAAGAATGTATCGCACCGGAGATGTTGCTCGTTGGCACGCTGATGGCAGTATCCAATATATAGGCCGTGGTGATGATCAGCTAAAAATACGGGGTCAACGTATAGAACTGGGTGAAATTGAACAGCAATTACGCTTAATCAGCGGTCTAGATGTGGTGGTACACCCTATTCCTTCTGAACAAAATAAAGCTGATGTTCAGTTGGTTGCTTACTTGCAAACAACAGCATCTGTGGATATTGAGCGGTTAAAGAAACAATTGGCGAAACAGCTTCCTATATATATGGTGCCTACACACTATGTATTAGTTGAGAAATTTCCTCTAAGTCATAATGGCAAGCTGGACCGTAAAGCACTACCGCGACCACAACTTGATACTTCAAACACAGAAAAACAGTACGCCACAACTGCCTTTGAACATGAACTGACACGTATTTTCCAACAAGTTTTAAATACGGATCAGAATATTGGTGTGAACGAAGATTTCTTTGCCATGGGTGGACATTCCATTTTGGTCATGAAGCTTGCAATTGAAATCCGAAAAGTATTTAAGCGGACCATTCCAATTGGTCAGTTAATGAGTCATGTGACTATTCAGCGTTTAGCGGCTTTGCTTCTTTCACAAGAACGTTTGGAAGAAGTTGAACAAACTGGTATGCAACCTGTTTTGCCAATCCGTTCTGGCTCTGGGCATCCATTGTTCTGTTTCTTCCCTGGTTCTGGTTCGGCATGGCAATATACGGTGCTGAATCGTTATTTACATTCCGACTTACCAATTATTGGATTGCAGTCTCCTCGACCAGATGGCCTATTGGCAAATAGTATTGATATGGACGAATTGGTTGAAAAACAACTTGAGATTATTCGCAACCAACAACCAACTGGACCTTATACGTTACTAGGTTATTCACTTGGCGGCACTGTGGCTTATGCAGTTGCAGCGAAGCTCACTGAACAAGGTGAAAAAGTTGATTATCTCGGCTTGTTAGACACTTACCCTGCTGAAATTCATCAATGGTTAGATTTGTCGGTAGAGGAAATGAATGCAGAAACCGAACAAGAACAGCTTCAATTCTTCAATGATATTCTGGCCGATGCAGATACGGCGCTAAACGAAGAAACTCGCCGTTTACAAGAGGATATTTTCGCAAACTATCGCGATGCAGTACGTTTGCTAAAACCTTATAAAATGCCACGTTTTAACGGTGAGCTACACGTGGTTGTTGCTGAAAAAGATTTACTTCCATATATCCAACCAGAACAACAATGGTCGCCTTTAGTTAAAAAGCTCAATATTGTTCGACTAAGCGAAGCGGACCATACTGATTTATTGTCTCCGCAGCAGCTTGAAACCCTTGGCCCAATTTTAAATCGCATGATTTGTCAGGCACGCGGTTTAGAGGAGCAAATGCCATGAGTTTTAAATCAATATTGACCGATTTCAGTCTTTTAAAACGTAATGCTCATTTTCGACATGTATTTATTGCCCGCACGCTATCATTACTAACTATTGGCATGTTGGTCGTTGCTATTCCAAAACAAGTCTATGACTTAACTGGTAGTTCGTTAAATGTTGCTGTTGCAATGGCCTTTGAAGGCGTTGCCATGTTTATTGGTTTGTTACTCGGTGGTTTGCTGTCAGATCGCAAAGATCGAAAATGGCTGATTTTATTAGCACGTGGTGTGTGTGGTTTAGGCTTTGCTGGCCTCGCCATCAACGCCATGTTTGAGCAACCTTCGCTCTATGCTATTTATTTCCTTTCAGCGTGGGATGGCTTTTTTGGTGCTTTAGGTGTGACCGCAATGATGGCGATCATGCCTGTGATTGTAGGACGTGAAAATATTGTACAAGCCCGTGCGATCAGTATGGTATCCGTACGACTTGCTACCGTTATTTCACCTGCAATCGGTGGTATTTTAATTGCGTTCAGTGGCGTTGCAACCGTGTATTGGGTCTCAACGGTGGGTACTTTACTCACCGTGTTTTTATTGATGGGACTACCTACTCTTAAGCCACAACATGCAGCTAATGGTGAAAGTCCCCTTCGCCAATTAGTCCAAGGGTTTAAATTCGTTTTTAAAAACAAAGTAGTTGGCAGCACGATTTTAATTGGAACATTGCTTAGCTTTAGCAGTGCTATTCGCATTATTTTTCCGCAAATGGCAGATGAAATCTTTCACGGCGGTGCATTTGAACTCGGTCTTATGTATTCAGCAGTGCCTTTAGGTTCAACCCTAGGTGCCTTACTCAGTGGCTGGACAACACGGTTACTGCGACCTGGCTTGGTCATGCTCTACACGTGTTTAGGTGTCTTTAGCTGCATGATTATGATTGGGCTTTCACCATGGTTAATCGTGACTTTGCCAATTTTATGTGTTTTCGGATATTTGATGTCGATTGCTAACTTGCTTCAATACAGCATTGTGCAAGGACATACGCCTGATGAATATTTAGGACGTATTAATGCAATCTGGCTCGCACAAGATGCTTTGGGAGATTCGATTGCCACAACAACTTTAGGACTTTTAACGCGGTTTTTACCAATATCAGGAAGCATTCTCTTCTTCGGCATATTAAGTTTTGCGGTAGGATTTATGTTCTTATTCAATTCTCAAGATATGCGTGAAACAGGCTTCCAAGATCCTAAGTTACAAGAAAATTAAGCCATAATTTAAAAGAAGGCAATTCGTTGCCTTCTTTTGTTTCAAGCAGATATATTCGCTTTAAAAACCCAAGTCAAAATACAGTCTTGTTCCACTTTCCAGCCGCCTTTATAGTGATCTAAGAGTTGATGGCGATTTCGTATTTTTGGTGCAAAAGCTAAAAATAATTTTTGGTTTTCAAAATCAATATCCACTACAAAAGCTTCTAAAAAATCGATGTATTGTTTAGCTATAGGATATACAGCTTTATATAAGCTTTCTTTAACAGAAAAAATTAAGCTCACAAATTGAGAAAAATCAAAAAACTCAGAGGCTTTAATCTTCCAAAGTTCAAGTTCAGAAGGTGTTAAAATAAGATGTGCACTCTCTTGAGCAAATTCTGGGGTCACCCAATGCTCGATATCAATTCCTAAATAGCCGGCTTTGTCGGATAGCGCAACGATCAATTTATTTTGTGAATGACTAATGCTACCCAAAACATGGGGTGGCCAAACGGGCAAATGTTCGTGCATAGATGTTAGTGGCTGATCTAAACCGAAATGATGTTTTAAAACAGCTTGAGCCAATATCCTGCCACATAAGTACTCATTTTTACGTTCGACACGCGCTTGAGCAATTTTTAGTGGATGCTCTAATTGTTGATCTATATGCAAATGCGTTGTTTGCGATAAATCTAACCCATAACAATAGAACGGCATTTTAAATAAAATTGGTTTAGAAATTTCGAAAATCAACCCACAAAGAGACTCAGGAATATATAAATAATCACTTACAGCATTTGACATCAAATAAAGAATTTTTAACGAGTTATCTCCTATCTTATCGCATGGCAACACGTCGATAAATAATTATATTTATCATTTGATAATAATTATTATTTACTTATACTGTTGGATAAATTTTCCTCTTAATTTATTTAAAAATATTGATCATGAAACTTATAGGACTTTTTTTGACCCTGTTGGGAGCGGTCAGTGTCTATTGTAGCCATAGCAACCAAAACCTGTTATCTCAACATCTCCCCACTCTATTTAAGTATTTAGGCCTATTGTTTTTAGTCGTTGGATTAATTGCACTCTTTGCCAGCTTACCCAAAGTTGTTGCCGCTTTTTGTTGGTTCATGCTCATCATTTTTGCATGGTCGTTCCTTCCTTTTGTGGCGCTTTTTAAACGGAAACTAGTTTCATGAAAGCTAAAATTCAGTCTCCCATTCAGCCAGACTGGTGGAGTAAAACCTTTGCTGGTGGTGTTCTAGGGTTAAGCCTTGCCATTGCTTTTGGCAACCTGATTGTTTTATTGGGTCAGCCTTATATTTCGATGGATCTTTTGGCCCAATTAGGCATGTGGAGTGTTCCTTGGGTTTGGATGCCAATTATGTTTGGCACCTATTTCTTTGTGACAGGAAGACAAGCAATGGTTTATTTATTTGTTGCCAACGTACTGGCTTATAGCTGTGTGTTTCTAATTCGGGGTTAAACAATGAAAGTACGTTCGGATATCATGAAACTTGCAAAAAGCATGCATACTTGGGTGGGTGTATGTGCAGGGATTTTGCTTTTTATCTGCTTTTTTGCTGGCGGCCTCAGCATGTTTCAGCACCATATTAGTAAGTGGGCTACGCCAACGCAGCAAGTTTTACCTAAAGTCTCACCCGACCAATATAATGAGCTTATTCAGAAAGTACAGGCTGCCTATCCTGCTGCACAAAAGAACTTCACACTGAATTTATCGTCGAATGAATTTCACTATGCGCCCATTACGTGGAGTGAACATGAACGTGGAGATGGCTTTAATGCTGCTCAGTCCACGTGGATGGCTAGCTTAGATGACAAAGGTCAATTAATTGTTGCTCAAGAAAACTTATCTAAAGCAGGTTGGCTGATAGAACAGCTACATGAAACCGCAGGAATTCCGGGCATGGCAGGCCACCACGGATTGGGTCTCTATGTGATGGGTGGGGTTTCGATTTTATATTTTCTTGCTCTGCTTTCGGGTGTAATCATACTTTTACCAACATTAGTGAAAGATTACTTTGTCATTCGCCCTGGTAAGAATAAAAAGCGCTTTTGGTTAGATGCCCATAACGTAATCGGAATTACCAGCCTACCTTTCCACATCATTATTAGTATTAGCGTGATTGTCTTTGCTTTTCATGACTTTTTTTATGATGCGATTGGACAACTTGCACTCAAAGGACAGCCTGTTTTTCAGCGTTCTCCCCCAACGCTTATTCAACCTAAACAAACACAGATTGATGTGCAGCAAATATTAGCTCAAGCTAAAAAAGTAGCGCCTGAATATTCAGTTGACTATATCCAGTTCAGTGGCCTAGACAAACCTGAAAAAGCCAATGCACGTATTGCCCTCTATAGTTCAGATCAGATGTTACGCGGTGCGAATCAAGACTTTATGCGCATGAACCCATATGCAGTTGAGCACTTTAATCATAAAGGCATTAACACACAGACTGATGCTGGTAATAAGTTAATCAATGCAATGTTTAGCTTACATTTTGGGAGTTTTGGTGGCACAGGCGTACGGTGGATTTATTTTGTCTTAGGTATTGGCGGAGCTTTCTTATTTTATACGGGTAATATTCTTTGGGTTGAAACTCGTGCACGTAAGCAAAAGCGTGCTGAAGACCCTGTTCCTGTTCAACGTAAAGATGTAGTGTTCCTTGCGAACTTAACTATTGGTGCGTGTTTAGGATGTGTTTTAGCAGTAGTGGGCACAATGTTGGCCAGTCGTTGGCTTTTTGCAGCATTCAATATTGAAAGCATGAATCACCTCTTTATGTATGGTTATTATGCAATTTTCCTACTGACTTTGATTTACACCTTTGTCATGGGCTATGCGAAAGCTTTACCTCAACTGCTTTTAACCTTAGTTTTGGTGTTATTTGCGATTCCTCTAACCTCTCTTGCGGCCTACTTAATTCCACAAAGTGGTTTATGGGTTCATGGTGGAGAAATTTTGGTGGTTGATTTCTTGGCTATCATTTTTGCTTTCGCATTCTGGCGTTTTTATCAACAAGCCCAAGATCGCTTGAAAGCTGCTCCACTGGGCAGTTTATGGGCTAGCTTACAACCATAAATCGACAAGACCGAAATAATGTGTGAAATATAAAAAATTATAAAATCCACATTGTTTCGGTCAGTTGTTTAATCTCTTGAATATCATGACTCACATAAATCATCGGAATTTTTATTTCCTGTTTTACTTTTTGAAAAAAAGGAATAATTTCAGCTTTATGTGCGGCATCTAGTGCTGATAAAGGTTCATCAAGTAATAACAGCTTAGGTGAATACAACAATGCCCTTCCGAGCGCTACTCGCTGTTTTTCACCACCTGAGAGCTTGATTGGCATACGCTCTAGTAAGTGTTCTAATTTTAATAATTCAATAATGTAATCAGCCTCAAAGTGACGTTCTTGGTGTGCAAGATGTTTAAGACCAAATAATAAGTTTTGCTTTACCGTTTTATGCGGAAAAAGCTGTGCATCTTGAAAAACCAGTCCAACATGGCGTTTTTGCGTGCTGAGATTAATTTTTTGATCGGAATCAAACCATGTTTGGTTTTGTATTTTAATTAATCCACTATGTGGTGTGTTCAGCCCTGCAATGGCATGTAAAATTGATGTTTTACCTGACCCAGAGGCACCAAATAATCCAATAACAGAAGCATCTGACTGGAAACTAGGTTCAATATGAAATTGACCCATTTGTAGCTGAAAGTGGCAATCAATCAACATAATATTACCGCCCTAAGCGCTTTTTTTGATAACGATGAAACCACTGTGCAAACCATAGCGCTAAAAATGCTACGCTTAAAGATAAGATAATCAGCCTTTGAATCGCAGTCTCTGTATCTGGTTGTTGCATCAGGCTATACATGGCCAAAGGTAAGGTTCTTGTTTCATCAGAAATATTACCTACAAAAGTAATAGTGGCCCCAAACTCACCTAAACTACGACAAAAACATAAAATGGCACCAATTAAAATGCCACTGCTGGCAAGTGGCAACGTGACATGAAAAAATGCCCCTAAAGATGAAGCACCTAATGTCTTTGCTGCCATTTCTAAACGTTGATCAACTAACTCAATCGCTAGGCGAATTGATTGCACCAAGAGTGGGAAACCCATCACTGCCGAAGCAAGAACAGCTCCTTTCCAATTAAATGCGAACTCTAATCCTAAAGGTGCTAAATATTGCCCAATAATGCCGCGGTTTCCAAAGACTTGTAATAGCAAATAACCCGGCACAACTGGAGGCAGTACCAATGGTAAAAATACCAATGTTTCAATGAATGACTTACCCCAGAACTCTTTACGTGCCAAAAACCATCCCACACAAATTGCAGGAATAAGGCTGATAATCAGGCAACTTGCTGCAACCTTACAAGAGAGTTGAAGAACGCTGAGCTCTTCTGGGGTTAAAGAAAACATCATGGTTTTGCTGAAGCCAATACACTAAAGCCATATTTTTTAAAAACGACTTTGGCTTGGTTACTTTGTAAAAATTGATAGAACTTTGCTGAGTTCCAATTCTTTTTAACCATCCCTACAGGATAAATAATTGGCGAATGGGTATTTTCTGGAAATACGCCCACCACAGTTACGTCTTTACTAATGGCAGCATCTGTTGCATAAACAATGCCCACCTGACATTCACCACGCGCCACAAAGTTTAGAGCTGCTCGCACATCTTCTGTTTCAACTAATTTTGGCTCAATACGGCTCCACCAACCTAAATTGGTAAATGCTTGTTTAGCATATTTACCTACAGGCACACTTTTGGTATCCCCTGTACAAATCTTCCCTGTAAACACTTTATTTGGATCGGTAGTTTTATCCAATTTAACCTTTAATGATTGCCCTTTCGGGGTAATCAGTACCAATCGATTACCTAATAAATTTAAACGATCATTTGCTGCGACTAATTTTTTATTTTGTAGATAATCCATCCACTGTGTATCAGCTGAAATAAAGATATCGGCTGGTGCCCCAGCTTCAATTTGTTTAGCTAATGTCGATGAGCCTGCATATGAAGTCTTAACTTCTACTTTATTCTGTTTTTCGTAAATTTTTTCTAAATCGTTAATCGCGTTGGTCAAGCTTGCTGCTGCATAAACAGTAACCGATTCAGCCTTTGCACAGAGACTGATTGACAACCCAAGACTTATGATTGAACTGACTATAGCGATTTTTTTTATCTGTATAGGGTTTACCATTGTTTTTCCTTTTTTTATCGATTTATACAGCGATATATATCCTAGAATATAGCGGTATACGTAGATGATGAAAAGCAGAAATCAGTTAAATATTAGAGGACCTAAATGCAGGTAGATGGTGCATTTCTCATTTTAAACTTCATTTTGGTGCAATATGCTGAAAGTTTATCTATCGAGATACTCTATTTTTTTAAACCCATTTTCTTTCAGTGTTGGTTAATAGCTTGATTAGTTTTATGGTCATCACCATGCCAAGAAGCACATAGCGATGACCATAAAGATCTGTAAACAGATCAGTCGTTTATGCCAGCCACTTTTTTAGATACACAATAAAAAACGCCTATTCCCGACCATCTTTTACGATAGTACAGAATAGACGCCATTGTCTGTGTAACTGAAAATTGCAGCAGTGCTTTTTCAGCGCGCACTTTTTATTAAGCAAAAGCTATACCAAATTAAAAGATTCAGTCACTATAAAATCTTTTAATTTAGCTTTTTAAATAGCTACTCATAATTTGATAATCATGTTCTAAGGCTTGTCGAGCATTGATTTCCATTTGTCGGTATTGTTGTAATACTTTCTGCCCCAAAGCTGTAACGGCTGCCCCACCACCATGTGTTCCACCCGTTTGAGTTTCAACTAAAGCCGTTTCAAAGCACTGATTCATGGTGTCTACCAACTGCCATGCACGGCGGTAGCTCATATTCATAGATTTAGCCGCTTGTGAGATCGAACCAGTTCTCTCAATTGCCTCAAGTAAATCTGCCTTTCCAGGACCAAATGCAATATTTCGCTCTGAAAGAACTCTGATTTGTAATTTTAATTTGTGTTCTTTCATAGGCTTAACTCACAAGGTTTCACTTTATGCTCTTTAGGATTATAGGGAAGTTTAAGAAGATAAGACACCATACAAATTTAGAATCCTCATTACTCCCTTGAAAATCATTTTATTAAAAAATCAAAACTGCACAAAGTGGATAAAGATCTGGAAAAAACGGATAGAGGTAAAGGCCTAATCGCGGTTCAATCAGTTAAAAGCTGATGAATGAATAGGATTGAGCAAATGACCTCATCTAATTTAAAACAATGGAATGATTTTGTAGATGGATGTATCGACTTCCGTCCTAAAGATGGCGTGTTTCGTATCGCACGCAATATGTTTACCGAGCCTGAGCTGTTTGATTTGGAAATGGAATTCATTTTTGAAAAGGTTTGGATTTATGCATGCCACGAAAGTGAAATTCCAAACAATCATGATTTCCTCACGGTTCAAATTGGTCGTCAGCCGATTATTGTGAGCCGTGATGGTAAAGGCGAATTACACGCCATGGTCAATGCTTGTGAGCATCGCGGCGCGACTTTAACACGTGTTGCAAAAGGCAACCAGTCTACATTTACATGTCCGTTCCACGCATGGTGCTACAAATCAGATGGCCGCTTGGTCAAAGTAAAAGCACCGAGTGAATATTGCGAAGATTTCGATAAATCAAGCCGTGGATTAAAACAAGGCCGTATTGCTAGCTATCGTGGATTTGTATTTGTAAGCCTTGATACACAAGCAACAGATTCACTAGAAGACTTTTTGGGCGATGCAAAATTGTTCCTTGATTTAATGGTTAACCAGTCGCCAACAGGTGAACTCGAAGTATTACAGGGCAAGTCATCTTATACCTTTGCAGGTAACTGGAAGCTACAAAATGAAAATGGCCTAGATGGCTACCATGTCAGCACTGTTCACTATAACTATGTCTCTACAGTTCAACACCGCCAACAAGTAAATGCATCAAAAGGTGAAGAACTCGATACGCTTGACTATAGCAAGTTAGGTGCGGGTGACTCAGAAACTGATGATGGTTGGTTCAGCTTCAAAAATGGCCATAGCGTATTGTTTAGTGATATGCCGAATCCAACAGTTCGTCCGGGTTACAGCACAGTTATGCCGTATATGGTCGAAAAATACGGCGACAAATATGCTGAATGGGCAATGCACCGTTTAAGAAACTTGAACTTGTACCCTAGCCTATTCTTTATGGACCAAATTAGTTCTCAGCTTCGTATTGTTCGTCCAGTGGCATGGAATAAAACTGAAGTCATCAGTCAATGTATTGGTGTTAAAGGTGAATCTGTTGAAGCACGCCGTAACCGTATTCGCCAGTTCGAAGATTTCTTTAACGTATCAGGCCTTGGTACACCAGACGATTTAGTCGAATTCCGTGAACAACAAAAAGGTTTTCAGGCACGACTTGAACGCTGGAGCGATATTTCTCGTGGTTGTCAGTCTTGGGAATATGGAGCGACCAAAAACTCACAAGACTTAGGCATTCAACCTGTCATTACTGGCCGTGAGTTTACCCATGAAGGACTCTATGTAAATCAACATGGACACTGGCAACGTCTAATGCTCGATGGCTTAAATAAGAAAGCGCTGAAAATGCAGGATATTACTTTCGAAAACAATGCCGTAATGGATGAGGTGTAACCATGTCACAAGAACTATATTTTGCTGTATCTCAGTTTTTGTACAAAAAAGCAGAACTTTGTGATGCTTATGACTGGGATGCCTATTTAGAACTTTATGATGAAGATAGTGAATATCATATTCCGCAATGGATTGATGACCATAACTATGTTCAAGATCCAAATCAGGGCTTGTCATATATTTATTACGCAGACCGCACTGGACTCGAAGACCGTGTATTCCGTATTCGTACAGGAAAAGCAGCTTCTGCAACGCCATTACCACGTACGTTACACAGCATGAATAACATTCGAGTTAAAACACTTGATGATGGCCTAATTGAAGCAAAAGTTGCATGGCAAACACTGTATAACCGTCAAGGTCTAGAAGGCTGTTTTTACGGACACGCTACTTATCTTTTACGTCAAACAGCAGATGGTTTCCGCATACGTCGTCAGCACAGCATTTTGCTCAATGACAAGATTGATTCCGTTTTAGACTTCTATCACGTTTAAGGGGAATGAAAATGGGACATTCAGTTGCACTTAACTTTGCCGATGGCAAAACCTTTTTCATTTCGGTAAATAACGACGAATTGTTGCTCGATGCAGCAGTTCGCCAAGGAATTAACCTGCCTCTCGACTGCCGTGAAGGTGTTTGTGGTACCTGTCAGGGACAGTGTGAAACAGGCATTTATGAACAAGAATATGTCGATGAAGATGCATTAAGTGAGCGTGATTTGGCTGAGCGTAAAATGTTGGCTTGCCAGACACGGGTAAAATCGGATGCAGCTTTTTATTTCGATCATGATTCAGCTATTTGCAATGCTGGCGATACTTTAAAAATTGAAACCAAAGTGACTGCAGTTGAGCTGGTTTCTGAAACAACAGCAATCTTACATCTTGATGCAAGCAGCCACGCTGAGCAACTTCAGTTTTTGCCGGGTCAATATGCTCGTTTGCAAATTCCAGATACTGAAGATTGGCGTTCTTATTCTTTTGCAAACAGACCAAACGCAACCAATCAATTGCAATTCTTAATTCGTCTATTGCCAGACGGTGTTATGAGCAATTACTTGCGTGATCGCTGTCAGGTTGGACAAAGCCTATTCATCGAAGCGCCACTTGGTAGTTTCTATTTACGCGAAGTACAGCGACCATTGGTTTTTGTTGCTGGTGGAACAGGATTATCAGCTTTCTTGGGAATGCTTGATAACTTAGTTGAGCAACCAAACTCACCTGCAGTTCAGTTGTACTACGGCGTAAATAATGAAACTGATTTATGTGAACAACAGCGTTTACATGCCTACGCAGAACAGCTTCCAAACTTTAGTTATCACCCGATTGTGGCTAAAGCAACCGAAGCTTGGCAAGGTAAAGCGGGCTATATTCATGAGCACTTAAATAAAGATCAACTGGCTGAGCAAGCTTTTGATATGTATTTATGTGGTCCACCACCGATGATTGAAGCCGTAAAAAATTGGTTAGATGAACAAGCTCTGCAAAACTACCGGATCTACAGCGAGAAGTTTTTACAGAGCAATACATCACGTTGAAAATATAAATAGCTTAAGTGCAAATAATTTAAAAACCACTAAACCTTAAATGATTCAATATACTCTGTAAGGGGTATATTGAATTTTTATTTAAAAAATTAAAAAACCTTTATATTCAACAGTATAAAATAATAAATTCCGACAAAATAAATTGACCAGTTCACTCGGATTTGCTATAAATTTGATAGATCTTAAGGAATAAGATCATGATGAGATTAACTTATAGCACCTTTTATATCCCCCTATTCTATTTCTCGAATTTACTAAATTGATGGATGAAATCCGAATTAAAAATTTGAGAAAATCACATTAATTAGCGGTTAAATTGGTCTGTATTTTGCTTATATCTCATTGTAATTTGCGAGTAACTTAATTTTTTAAGTGCCGTATTTACTTGCTGCCCAGCGAAGTTTTAAGGCTTCTGCAACACAAGTAAATACAGGAGTGAGCCAGAAGGGATATATATGAACCAAGCCAACTCCCCAGAACTCAGTGGACGTCATTTTCATAATGAGTCTATCTTTACTGATCATAATTTGGTGTTTGATCATCACGATTTAAGCGAAACCTGCCGAAATGTAGGGCAAATTTTTAAACCGCATGATCTTAAAATCTCTCAACAGAAGCGTGATTTCAGTGCAACTATGCACCATGTTAAAACAGGTGCCTTGTCTATTAGCCGCCTTGAATATGGTGCGGATGTCATTATTGAACCAGATCATCTTGATAACTTTTACTTAATTCAAATTCCAACTCAAGGCTATGCAGAAATCGAGTTTGGTTCGCAAAAGTTTATTTCTTATTCTCAAGTTGCCTCTCTTATTTCTCCTCAGCAATCTTTACGTATGCGCTGGCATGCGAACTCACCGCAGCTCATTCTAAAAGTTTCAAAGGATGATTTTACTTATCATTGCCGTCAGCACATTGCCGATTCAGATAACAACTTACTCATTTTTGACCCAAAATTAGACTTTTCTACACAAAGTGGAGCCTATTTTTTACAGCTCGTTAGAACCTTGATGGATGCCTTAGCATGCGAGCAACATCCGCTTCATCATCCTCTAGCCTTTAAACAATTTGAGTCAAACCTGTTTAATGCACTGATTTATGGTCAACCTAATAATGCATTACATAAAATTGATCATTATAAAGAAAAAACGGTCTCTCCTTATTTCGTGAAACGCACAGAAGCCTATATTAAAGAACATTTACATGAACCGCTTAATGTCGAAATTTTGGCCGAGCATGCAGGCGTGAGTGTGAGAACCTTATTTACCGGTTTTAAAAATTATTTGGGGACGACCCCAATGTCTTACCTAAAAGAATTACGCTTTGAACAAGCTCATTTAGAGCTCATGCACAATGAAAATCTATCGGTCACAGACGTTGCATTTAAATGGGGATTTAGCCATTTAGGCCGTTTTTCTCAAGAGTACAAACGTCGTTATGGTGAGTTACCCTCTTCTACTCGCCGTTCTGGTCAAAGTGAAGGCTTAATTACTTCAATTTTTTCTTAAACTAAAAATAGATAAGAGCCTTTTATATTGATTCATATAAAAGGCTTTTTTATAAATTGTTTATAGATTAGAAATGGTGAACATAGCGAACTTGCAGTCGTGTTCCCTCTGGGCGGTTTTTAGCATCTTGCTCAAAATAAGCATTTGCGACCAAATGATCATTTTTAGAAAAGCTATACATTGCACCTGGGCCAATTGCCCAGACTTGCTCACGTCTACCTTTGACTTTTTCACCATCAACTTCGGTGTCGGTGATTTGTTTTAGCCAATAGCCATTTAGTCCCAAACGGAACTGTTCAGTAATAGCATAGTCCGTTGCGAAGTTTGCATGAAGAGCTTGTCCTGCCTGCATATCATTTGCTCCAGCAAACGCATAGCTTGGGTCATCATTTTTAAAGTTATAGAGATAATGAATACGCGTTGAAGCTGTCCACTTTGGATTAAACCAATATGTTGCAGCCCAATAAGGATCAAATGAAACGGCGTTATTACTTGGATTAATATCTTTTTGTTGATCGTATTCGCCAGTAGGTAAATTTACCTGAAACTCAAAACGATGTACAAACTTCGGCCCTTGTGCGCCCATAACTGGATCGAACTGAATAAACGGCCCAATCATAATGTCCCCAAAGCCACTTTGGGCTTTAATTGCAGCATTATTCAAACCATCATCCATGTCCATTTTGCTGACAAAGGGAATTAAAAAATTCATGCCGAGACTGGCTTTATCTTTTACTCGGACATTCGATAAATAACTAATCTGTTCAACCAGTACTTGATAATTTAAATCTGTTTTAGGCAAACCTAATTTTTGTCCATTGGCATCGACCAGTTTATTGCTATCGTAATTTTGAAAGTAAGTTTGAGCATACCAGCCGGGCCCTGCTGGTAATCCGCCATCGAGAAAGCTGGTCATGCCTAAGTTTACGGTCGGTAAATCATAGGCATGTGTAACCAAGGGCAAACCCAACAATGTCCCTGCTAAAAAGCCATGTTTAATTAAAGTGCTTTTCATCTTCTTATTTCCTATAAAAAAATCACGACCGGATTGATCGTGATTGTGGTGAATTAATGTGCTAATTCTGGATGCTCAGCGGCAATCCGATACTTTCCTGCGTGGAATACCAATGGTTCACCTTGGCGTTGTTGGTATTGTTCAATTTGACCAATAAAAATCAAATGATCCCCACCTTCATACTGATTTACATTGCGGCAAACCAAGGTTGCGAGTGCATCGGTCAAAATTGGAACACCAGCATTACATTGTTGATGTGCAACGCCTGCAAATTTATCTTTAGCACCTCGAGCGAAATGTCCGGATAACTGATGATGCTCTTGTGCCAACATGTGAATGGCAAAATATTCAGCTTCTACAAAATCAGACAAACTTGGAGCTGTTTTTGAAAGGCTCCATAAAATTAATGGTGGATCTAAAGACAATGAGGAAAAAGAGTTTGCTGTCATTCCTATTTTGCGACCATCTTTACCACGGGTTGTAATCACGGTAACGCCAGTTGCGAACTGTCCAAGTAAATTACGGATCTCTCTTGGGTTTTCAGCATTGATGGTTTGTAAACCTTGAGTTTCAATTGTATCCATTTTCATATCTCCCTTTGATGTTTTGCCCTTAAGCCACTTTTGCTGTGGTTTTTAAAGCCATGAATGCTTGAGCCTGATCCGCATCAAACCACCAAGGGGCGAAAGCACGTGGGTCATCAAAGTTATTGGCCATAACTGAAGCAATGCTCTGGTTTTGGCTTGCCGCTGCCAATAGCTCAACCACATGGGGTTGTGGCGGTACGAGCAAGCTATTGGTCCAAGCCACGACTTTTTCTGCATAAGCCCAATAACGCTCAAAAGTTTGAACCATCCATTGTTCGCTAAAGCTTTGATTATCATTGGCTAAAATGGCATCGAAATAGATCTTGCTACATTTGGCAGCATTGTTTGAACCTTGACCAGTAATTGGATCATTAACCACTAAGGCATCTGCCATACCAAAAATTTGCTTGCCAGAGGGTAATGTCAAAATTGGTTTGCGTACGGTCGGTGGGAAACGTCCTGCCAAATATCCACCTGTATCGGTTAACTCAACATTTGCGCAACGTTCATATTCCCAAGGCACAAATTTCTTGAGTAAGTCCAAACTGCATTGCAGGTGCTGTTCAGGTGTTTTGATATCTTGCCAGCAGTCCATTGGCCCGTTTGGAATACCTTCAAACACCATAATGTCGCAAGGTCCATTAACGGTAAGCGCAGGAAATGAAAAGTACTCGCCAACTTCGGGAATAATATTAAAAGTCACACGTGAATAAGGTGAAATTGGCTTCATGTTTTTGACGTAGGTCAATGCCAAAGCACGTTGAGGCTTATCAAAAACGCTACGTGCATCATCACGCTCAAACTGTTTAACAACTTCACCTTTACCAGCCGCGAGTAATACAAGCTCGTAGTCGTTCGCGAGTTGTTCTAACTCTTCTATACCCACATCTTGAATCACTAATCGACCGCCACGGCGTTCAAACTCTTCCATCCAATATGGCATTTTGACGCGTTGATCGACCGATTGAGCGTAGCGCTCAAGACGAGCACTCCATTCAAATGCTTTACCACCATTTTCAGGGTTAACTAAAGCCAGCCCAATGCCTTCCACTGCTGGACATTGTTCTTCCCAAAAATTTAAACCTAAGTCACGTTCAGTTTGTAAAGCGGTATGAAACATACACTGGCTTGACATGACTTTACCTTGACGGATTTCATCGGCAGTTCGGTTGGTGATCATTGTCACGTCGTAACCTGTATCGAGTAAGCCCAAACCAAGCTGTAAACCAGACTGTCCTGCTCCAACAATTGCAATACGGCGCATAATCTTCTCCATAATTTTCTAAATGTGCTTTTAAAACGCTGTGCTATTCGGCTAAACGTGGAATAGCGGGCTGTGATCCTTCAGGGCCCATCACGGAATATCCACCGTCGACCGCATAATCTGCTCCGGTGACAAAACTCGCAGCGGGTGACAATAAAAACAAAACAACATTGGCGACTTCTTCTGGGTGACCCAATCGGCCTAGCAAGTGATAATCGGCTGCCACACTATCGGCTTTTTCACGGTTATTGCCACTAACTTCTGCAATTACACGAGACCATGTCCAACCCGGTGAAACAGAGTTGACGCGAATGCCATCGCCGGCAAAATCCATTGCCATGCTTTGTGTGAGTTGACGTATTGCGGCTTTTGAAACTGGATATAACCAGCGCCCTGTTTGAGCCACTTTGGCAGAAATGGAAGTAAAGTTAACGATTGAACCTTGCTGCTTTTTTAGGTCATTGTAGAAAGCACGGCTCAGTTCAACTGTAGAGACCAAATTAATATCGAGTGCTTGTAACCAGTCCTGACGTGAAGATTTAAAACCGTCATCTAGGTATGTACATGCTAGGTTGACCAAGTAGCTCACTTCACCTAAATGTTGGTGAATATCCGCTACAGCTTGTTGAATAGCCACATCACTGGTTAAATCGGTTTGAATAAACATCACATCATGGTTAAAGCTTTCCGCAATCGCTTTGCCTTTGGCATCAATATCTAAAATAGCGACATGAGCACCTGCACTAACTAAGGCTTGCACAACGGCTTTACCAATGAGTGTTGCTCCACCGCTCACAACTGCGACTTTTCCTGTTAAATCTATATTCATTGCAGATACTCCTTAATTGACTGGCTTGCCTTCACTACTTGCCCAAGATAGCATCAAGGTATTTGAAGGAAGATCTTCATCAAGAAGTTTTCGCGCTGTTTCAACACCTGCAACTGGTAGTCCCGTCGGATCTAATAAACCAATTTGTACCAGCACCGATGCTTGGTCCCAGTAAATATGCTCATGACAAAGCTTTGAACCTCGAAACTGAATCACACCCAACATTGGAATCTCGACATATTTGCCAGTCGGTTTTACCCCCGGTAATAACCAGTCAATTTCGGCATCGTGGGTAAAGCTCATAATGAACTCGTCCACCACTTGCGTTGAACCAACGGTACGAGAGATCGAGGTGATCTTCATATCTTTCGGGTTTTGATGAACAAAATGATACTGATAAAAACGGGCAAGCTGACTGTGGCCTACACCACCCGTTAAGGTAGGAATATGGTTGACATACGGTTCTGCGACCATCGTTGCCATAGTTGCTGATACATCACGCGTATCAAACTCATGACGAATATGCTCTTCCCATAGCGCAACTAGGTCATATTTCGGCCCAATCGTTTCATGTAGAGCTGTTACTGTGCGCTCATGAGCAAAACGTGCTGAAGGTTTGTGATAATGATTACTTTTTGGACGTGCAAATGCATGATCAACACCTTCGTAAACATAAGCTTGTACATTTGAATATTGGTTGGCTGCATCTACAATCGCTTGTCTCGCATCTGGCGGTGTAAATTGGTCCAGTTCTGCAATATGTAAAACCAAGCGTCCTTTTACGTTGGCTAACTCATCTAACGCTTTTTCAATACCTACACCGTAATAACCTACAGCACATGCCACTTCCGAAAGTCGACAGCCTGCAAGATAAGCAAGCTTTCCACCTAAACAATAGCCCACCACACCGAGGCCTGTAGAGGTGTCACATTCTGGTCGAGTCTTTAAAAAAGATAAGCTGTCTTGAATATCTTCAACACCGAGGTTTTCATCATATTGCTGATAAAGTTCAAAAGCTTTTTGAAAATCTTCTGGTGTATAACTCAGTTCAATATTAGGTGCTACACGCCAAAATAAATCAGGAACTAAAACGGTATAGCCTTCTTCTGCAAGAAATTCTGCTTTTTCTCGCATTGCTGCATTAACCCCAAAAATTTCCTGACAAAGCACTACCCCAGGTCCTTTTCCTGTTTCTGGTGTCGCTAGATACGCACTGAACTGTTTTCCAGATGCAGTTTTAATTTGAACGGTTTGACCAGCCATAGTGTCAACTCCTGACATTGTTATGGCTTTATCTTCTATCCGAATATTTTTTTAGGCTGTCCAAAAGCTGCAAGCACTATCCAATCTCTGCGCAATTATCAAAACTCATCAAACTGAATAAAAATTTAAAAAACAAGAACCATCTATATTTCATAACTTTAAATCAAAAAATGAAATTAATACTTTTTATCTAATTTGGAAAAAATGGATGAAGATTAGGACTTATTGGATAGTGACTACTGGCTAAAAATAGTTCAATCAAAGTCATGTAATTAGTTTGATTACATAAGAAAAGCTCAGTCATTTTTCTAAATTAAGGCACTTTATTTATGCATCGACCAAAGCCAATTTATGGACACAACAAAACGTTAATGCTCATCAACATTTTATGTTGTAGTGCATTTTCTAATCAGGCTTATTCAGCGGATGAAGAATGGAAATTTACATTAAAAAATGCATATATAGATAGAAACTATGACAATTCCGCTGTAAAAGACACGGGTAGCTGGTCGCAATCAGTTTCTCTATTTTACACCTCAAATATGCACGACACGCCGTTAGAAATTGGCGGCACTCCGATTCAAATTGGCGCAAATGCTTCAGCACAATATGCGGTTCGACTAAGCCAAGATAAACACGTTGCAGATACGGTATTACCTTTTGATAAAGCAACTCAGTCCCAAGCACCCGATTATTTAAAATATGGTGCGACCTTAAAGTTAGGCTATAACAAAACGCTACTAAGCATTGGTGAATTATGGCTAGATTTACCCGTAACCACTGTAGATGCAAGTCGTCAGCTACTGACCTCTTATTGGGGAACCAATCTTAAGTCTCAATTGAGCGATAAGCTTTTTGCTGAAATTGGTCGAATTGAAAAAGTATCGCCACGAAATGAAGAAGATTTTCATCGATTTTCTTTTACTTCAAAGGGCGTGACTGGCTACTCTGATGGCCTTAACTACATAGACCTGCGCTATCAAATCACTCCTACTTTGAAAGGCGAATATTACTTCGGAAATATGGAGGATTTATATAATAAACATTATGTGGGAATGGACCACGTATGGAAAAACTCCAATTTTTCGATCAATTCAAAATTCAAATATTTCAATGCCAAAGATAATGGAAATCTTTTCGACATCGATGCGCAAAATGTAGGTTTATTAGAAACGCTCAAAGTAAAAAATCACAGCTTTGGTTTGGGTTATCAGCAAATTATTGGTGAGTCTGCTTACCCGTTACCAGATGGTTTCTTGCCTGAAACTTATTTCATTAACTGGAACACCACTGGCTTCTTCAAACAAGATGAAAAGTCTTATCACTTCATCTATGGCTATGATTTTAAAGATCATGTGCCTGGCTTAAATACGACCTTCAAATATGTATATGGCAATCACTTTAAAACAGTAGATGGCTTAAAAAACAAAGAAAGTGAAGCAAACGTTATTGTCAATTATGCCCTTCAACAGCCTTTTCTCAAAGGTTTAGCCCTTCAATACATCTTTATCAATTACGACGTTAAGCATGGAAACGATTTTTCTGAAAACCGTTTCTTTGTTAATTACAGCAGAAAATTTTAATGAGTTAAGGAATACATATGAAAACGATAGATGCAAATTCGGTAATCAACCGCGAAAAACTGTCCCCATTGCAGTGGATGGTTTTTATCCTAGGATTTTTTGTCTTCTTCTGCGATGGCTTAGACACAGGAATTATTGGTTTTATTGCTCCTGCATTACTGGATGACTGGGGAATTACCAAGCCTCAGCTTGCGCCTGTTTTAAGTGCCGCTTTAGTCGGCATGTCAATCGGTGCCATTATTTCAGGCCCTATGTCCGATAAGTTTGGGCGTAAAGGCGTCATTGTTTTTACGAGCCTTTTGTTTTCGATATTTACGATTTTGTGTGGTTTTGCCGACTCGACCCAAAATTTAATGATTTACCGATTTATTACAGGTGTGGGTTTAGGGGCAGCCATGCCAAACATCAGTACTATTGTCTCTGAATATATGCCTGTAAAACGTAAGGCATTCCTAACAGGATTAGCTGGTTGCGGTTTTATGCTTGGTATTTCTTGTGGCGGTGTGTTGTCAGCTTATCTGTTAGAAAGTTATGGCTGGGCCAAAGTCATTATTATTGGTGGAAGTATTCCCCTAATTTTAGTGGTTGCCTTATTACTTAAATTACCTGAATCAACTCAATATTTAATTACGCGCCAGCAAGAAGATAAAGCACAACGAATTTTAGAAGATATTCAAGGGCATCCATTCCAAGAACCAGTAAAACTTGTCTTAGCCCAAACAGAAACGGCATCAGAGGAAAATCCGGTTAAAATCGTTTTAGGAAAATACCTTTGGGGTTCAAGCATGCTTTGGCTGTGCTGCTTTACCAGCCTATTAGTGTTTTATCTTTTAACAAGCTGGATGCCAACAATTTTAAAAACAGCTGGTTTTAGTACCCAACAATTTAGTTTAATTGCAGCTATTTTCCCTTTTGGTGGTGTAATTGGTGCAACCATTATGGGTTGGTACATGGATAAACTGAACCCAACCACAGTCATTAAATATTCTTATTTAATTGCTTTTGGGCTATTCATTGTCGCAGGCTTAGTCAGTTCAAATATTTTCTTATTGGGTATTACCATTTTCTTAATTGGTGCATTACTTGCTGGTGCTCAATCTTCTTTACTTCCACTTGCAGCTATTTTCTATCCAGCTGTGTGCCGCGCAGTTGGCGTTTCGTGGATGCATGGTATTGGTCGTATCGGTGCAATTTTAGGCGCTTTCTTTGGCTCACTCATTTTCACTTTTAACTTAAGTTTAAGCGGTATATTCTTTATTCTTGCATTACCGACCTTCATTTCATTTATTGCCCTTAGTCTTAAAGTCATTTATGAAAAATCGAAAAGTAAGCAAGTATTGAATCTTGAAAATAGTATTTAAAATATATAGATAAATAAAAAACCTGATTGGGTTAATTCAATCAGGTTTTTATTGCTTAAAAGATTAAATATTTAAAAAATTTTGCCCCTCGTTTCACTTGGTTTTTCACCAAACTCTTCGCGATATTCTTGAGAAAAACGACTTAAATGGTTAAAGCCCCAGTCATATGCAAGCTTAGAAATAGATACTTTTCTATCAGCGCCAGTTGTACTCAAAATCTTATAAATTTGTTGTAGACGATACTTTTTCAAATAGGACATTGGGCTTGTACCGTAGTACTGCTGAAACTCATCGTACAACTTGGATTTTGAAACCCCAGCTAGACGTTGCAAATCTTCTGCACAGATTTCTTCATGGGCGTGTTCAATAATGAAATTCCGCACCTTTCGGATATAGGCTGGTTCATCCTGATGCGAAAGTAACTTTAAACTTTCGGAATAATTATTTTCTTGAGATAAAAGTAAGGCTTTAATTACAAAATTTTCATAGTCTTCAGACAGCATCTGCAAACCATAAAAATTGCTATATTGAGATTTTAACTGTAAAAAATTCTGAATATTTTTCCACCATGCACCAATCAGTTGTTCCGAGTCCAGATGCATTTCTGGATTAAAAATAATGGGTGCATCTATCGGTTTATTCAGTAGATCTGCAAGAACAATTTGCATACTTCGCTCAGGAATAACCACCTGAAATTTTCGGCAATCTTTATCAATAATCAAATCTTGCTGATCGTTATTTGAAACAATAAGTCCTCTGTTTTCATCAGATTGATAATGAGCACCACGAATGTTGAGAGCTTGTCGACCTTGTATAGGCAAACTAATGCTATAAGCTTTTAGATTAGAGATGTTAATGGCAACATTTGCACCATAACTGATTGTGCCAATTGCCATTTTTTTATTAGGCAGACGCATTCCATCATAGTGAAAATCGAGCGTGTCTTTGTAAATTGTGTCTAGACGGTGTTCACCACAAATTGTAGACATCAAATTCTGCGCAAATTCAGCTTTACGTGAATAATGATTGAGTTCCATCTGTTGGCTGAGTGATATCATATCCTTTTCACCTAGCTAATAACTAATTGCTAAAAAAGCAACTTGTATGCCAATTAATATCCTTTAATTGACGAATTTTCCTGAAAAATATCTAATCAAGAAAGAGAGTAAAGATTACTTTCTCATACTCTATTAAATTTTAAAATTGGAAATAAGTTAAATACCTTTAAAGTATAATTTCATACCTTAACAAACTTATTTTATTGGATTTTTTATAAGCAACTATAGTTGAGATAAATCATCGTTTTGAACACTAAACTTACATATCTTTTATTTATAAAAAACCGCTTATTAAAGAATAAGCGGCTTTTATAAAACTCTAAATTATTGTGCGGTATAACCACCATCCATAACCACAGCCTGACCCGTTACCCCACCTGCTTTGTCACTCGCAAGGAAAATTGCATAATCAGCAATTTCTTCAACAGATAACAAACGTTTTTGAGGAACCATTGCCAGAATTACATCTTCAAGTGCGCTGTCTAGACTCACATTACGGGTTTTAGCCAAATCTGCAATTTGACCGCGAACCAATGGTGTATCTACATAACCTGGGCATAAGGCATTTACCGTAATACCGTCACGTGCACATTCTAATGCGGCAACTTTTGTCAAACCGATTAAACCATGCTTTGCGCTGTTATAGCCTGCTTTACCTGCAAAGCCAATCAAGCCATTAATTGAAGCCATATTAATAATACGGCCCGATTTTTGAGCTTTCATGATTGGGAAAACATGTTTAATACCAATAAACGAACCAGTAAGCATGACTTGAACTAGCTTTTGAAAAACAGCGGTTGGAAACTCTTCAATAGGTGCAACGTGTTGAAAACCAGCATTATTAATTAAGATATCTACAGTGCCAAAGGTCTGTTGAGTTAACTCAATTGCTTGTTTATAAGCTTCTTCATCAGTTACGTCACATGGTGCAGATAATGCTTCAAAGCCTTGTTCTGTTAGCAACTTTGCCGTTTCTTGGCACTTTTCAGCATTCATATCAGAAATGACAACTTTTGCACCTTCTTGAGCAAATTTCTTAGCAATCTCTAGACCGATCCCGCTTGCAGAGCCTGTAATAAAGGCTACTTTTCCGTCTAAAAGTTTAGTCATCTATTTACTCCTTAATATTTTTAACTTATTGGTATTAAACAATACCAGTCACTGTAAAGACCGTAATCACCACAAATACCGCTAACGTTTTAATTACTGTGACTGCAAAAATATCCTTATACGACTGTTTATGGGTTAAACCTGTAACAGCAAGTAAGGTAATCACAGCACCATTATGCGGAAGTGTATCCATACCGCCCGATGCCATAGCAACCACACGGTGCATGACTTCTGGTGGAATACCTGCTACTAAAATCGCGGCGTTATAGTGTTCAGCCATCGCACTTAGAGCGATACTCATACCACCAGAAGCTGAACCAGTAATACCCGCTAAAACTGTCGTGGTTACCGCACCATTTACCAATGGATTTGTGAAGGTACTGCTCATTGCATGACTAATCAGGGCAAAGCCCGGTAATGATGCAATAATTGCACCGAAACCATATTCAGAAGCTGTATTCATCACTGCTAAAAGGGAGCCGCCAATACTGGCATTAATCCCCTCTTTAAAGTTGGTCACTACGCGTTGATAATCAAATAAAATTGCAGCAATAATTCCGACAATAAGTGCTAAACCAACAGCCCAGATTGCCCCAGTTTTTGCAACATCAACGGTGTAATCGGCTAAACCTACAGTGGCAAAATCAAAGCCATTTGGATACCACTCTTTAATTGCTTTAGACAAATATTTGTTCATTACTGCAACAAGAATGAGAGGTACAAATGCTAAAAACTGACGAGCTGTACTTCCATTATTTTGCATAGATATATCGGCTTCAATTTCTTGAGACGACGTATTGTCTACTCCAAAACCAGAAAAGCCTTCACCCGCTTTTGCAGCAGCACGACGGCGCCACTCCAAATAAGCTAAACCTGCACATAAAACAAAAATAGCGCCAATAATCCCTAAAAATGGTGCGGCATAAATATTGGTACCAAAGAATGTAGTTGGAATAACGTTTTGGATTTGCGGCGTACCTGGCAATGCATCCATGGTAAATGTGAATGCACCAAGCGCGATGGTTCCAGGAATTAAGCGTTTTGGAATATTAGCTTGTCTAAAAAGCTGGTTTGCAAAAGGATAAATTGCAAAGACTGCAACAAATAAGCTGACACCGCTATATGTTAAAATTGCACCTAATAACACAACGGTTAAAATCGCTTTTTTTGCCCCAATCCATCTCACAATAGTTCGAGCGATAGATTCGGCAATTCCAGACATTTCAACGACTTTACCGAAAATTGCCCCGAGCAAAAATACAAGAAAGTAATCTTTAATAAAGTTCACCATTTTGGGCATGAAAACACCCGAATAAAACGGTAAAACATTGGCTGGGTTAATGAGTAAAACCGCGAGTAAGGCACAAATTGGTGCCATGAGAATGACAGAAAAGCCCTTGTAAGCTGTGTACATTAACAGCCCAAGCGAAAGTAGAATTACAAATAATTCCCACATATATTCTTTGCTCCTTAAAGAATAAATATTAGGTTTAAAATTACCAAAAGATATTTAGGTTATCCCAAACCTATAATGATAAAAATCAAAATATCTATGCGTGGTAATAGGTAAATGTGCCTAAAAATAAAATATCACTAAAATATTTAAAAACAATGTAATTTATTTAAATATTTAAATAACCATAAATTACATATAGTTATTAAATCCAATTGGTAAAATTTAATTATTTAAAAATGCTATTATTTTATAAAACTTATTAATTATTGAGTAAATTAAATTAATATCTCTACATTATTTAAGAAAGGCAATTAAATAATATATTTTTTAAAATAATTTAATAAATATTTCTCAGCTAAGATCAGTAATCTTTTATAAGTAATAAAAAACCCACCTAATGACGAGTGGGTTTAATTAAAATTTAATATTACTCGACTGCCTTAGACACAGGCTCTTACGCTTTTATTTCATTCGAGTCAGTCTTAAATTAAAGTCAGATGGGAGTAAAATTCGATACTCTATCTCAGCCTCAGGTTTAACTTCAGTTTCTTGTGAAGTTGAAATATTTGGGCACATCCCTCCACCTGTTTCTAACCTAAAGATATAATATTTAGGCTCAAGATAAATAGTAGCTATTTCATTTGAACGAATTGAGAATACTTTTTCGTTATTAATATAAATATCATGACTACAGCCAGAACCTAAAAAACCTTTATCTCTTAAAAAAGTAACTTTTGCTTGTTCAGGAGTGTGTTTCTTTAAATAGTTCTGATCGTATACTCTCTCATTAGGTACTGGCTTGGCTGTATTTGAAGCAACTGGAGCTGTTGAACACCCAATTAAACCCAGAACTAGTCCTAAAAAAATAATCTTTTTCATGAAATTATCCATTTTAATAGTGAGTAAAATTTAACAGTTCAGAAAATGAAAAACTACCCAAAGGTGGTCTAAGTAATTTATTTAGTATTTAAAGATTTCTACACTTATAAGGATATTCACCTTCGTGTGCAGCATTCTGTGAATCAATAACAAGACCAGATGTGATTCTCGCACCATCTTTACTTTCCTCGAGGCAATAAGAAACCCACTCATTGAGTAGGTTTGTTCAATTAAATTTTGAGATTAAATAGCCTCTATGAGGATGTATTTTCCTTCATAGAAGATGGCTTCGGTACCTGTTTCTTTTAATTTGCAATAAATCGCAATTGGATGTGTCAGTTTTTTATTTTCGTCACTAGGAACATGTGTAATTCCAGATAAAAAATTTGAATTATCATTTTCTAAATTCCACGAGGCACCTTTGTCTTTATGCCATTTGCTATTTGGATATTTAGAATCTAACCATTCAATACATTGCTTCATTGTTGAAAACTTTTTTGTTTCCTCTTTTTCAATTTTAGATGCTGCGCTTACAGAGGTTCCAAACGTTAAGAATAAAGCTCCAATTAAAGTTTTTCTCATAAAATTACCCTTTATTATTAATAATTAAAATTTAAGAGCTTAAGGTATAAAAAAAAACCACCCTTAGGTGGATTAGTTTTTAGGAAGAGTTTTGTTAATTTCGCTACTGGCAGTTTCATGAATTTTTAATAAGTTGAAACTTTCATAGTTAGCCAAAATACAAAAAAGCAGAGCGACTATCAAAATTAGGGTGATCTTATTCATTTCATTTTGCCTTAAATGATTTTAATTTTTTTAATCTCGAAATGGTACATGAAAATACTATCAAAACCTTAATTGTTAAGAATCTACCACAATTTATTACAAAAGCTGTTAGTAATACTTAATGGCAATGCAATTAGCGAATCAACAACAATAAGACATAAAAAGCACCCTAGGGTGCTTTTTAAACTTAAATATATTCAAGGATTTAAATAAAAACTACTGACTTTGCTTAGAAAGCTCAATAATCAACTTTTCCTCGTAGTCATTGAGCACTTTGTCAATATTCTCTACCCATTTCGACTCGTTCGCTACCTGTGCTGATCTAGTTACCTTGCTATAGATTTTAAATGGTGGGCGATTAGGGTGTTTGGCATCTAAAATTTCGGTATCAATTTCAGAATTGATTTTGATTGAGGCAAATCCAGGCTGGAACCATGACCAAAATTTATTAATTTTAATATTGAGTATCAGATCGGCATTGGCTTCATTAGTGGTGTTATTAGCAAGAACTTTGTATCCCGACTGCTGCAATGCTTCAGAAACACGTTTATCAACCAAATGCGATACAGTCTCATCCTTTAAAAGGATATCCCCTAAAGCCTTTCCATATCCATTTCTTTTACGAGCAACAGCTCGGGCTTTTTCTTCTGCTGTTGCATTAGATTGCTCACCTTTTAAAGATGGAATATCAGCTGATGCGGGTTTATCTTGAAATTTTCGATCATCCTCAACCTTCACTATAATCGATTTGCCTTGTGCTACTATACTTTGGGATTGATTTAGTTTTTGACCTTGAGGTATTTCAATTAAGCCCCTTGATGTTGCACACCCAACTAAACTTAAAGCAATTAAACTTGTAGCCAATATTTTCATCATGAGTTTTTAACCGTTTGTTATAAAGTTCACACAATTTAACAAATTATTTACTAAATGTCACATAAAGAAATACTCAGCTACATGGTTTAAAAATTTATATAATTATTTAAAGACATGTGAATAGCCTTTCCTTCTATTAAACAAATAAATTATTTTTTTATGAAAACTTATTAATATTAGACTAGTTCTCAAGTGTAAATAGCAGAGGTAGAGTTACATCGAAACGAACATGTTTTCCATTTATTTTATAAGGCTTCAATCTAGCTAACTTGACAGAATTGATTGATTTTTGATCGATCTCTGCTAATCCAGAGCTTCGATTTAAAACAACCTCTGTAATTACTCCCCGTTCATCAGCTTTAACATCTAAAACCACAAGTCTATTTCTTCCTGCAAGCTCTGCTCCCGAAATAGTAAGCGATGGGGCTTTGAACCAATAAACTTTAAATGATTCAGGAACCTTATGGTAAGAATTTTTTGAATCAAAATTTGGAGGAATTTTAACATCTAAATCTAAGTTTCTATTTAAACTTTCTACAGGTTTACTTGCACACCCCAATAAAATAAAGAACAAGCTAGTTAAAATAATCTTTTTCATAAAAGTAACCAATTTAATAATAAGTAAAATTTAACAGCTCAAAAAAAACACTAATGAGTTCTTTATTTTAAATTAATATCAAATAACTATGTTGCCTTAAAGCTAATTGATAAGTTTCTTGCTATTTTTCTAATATCAGTATTTTCAGGCAAAGTAAACGGAATTGATTTTTTAATCGCTCGCTCAATACTTAACTTAAATTCTTTAGAGACTTCATTCAAAAATATTATTTGATTTATCTCACCTTTATCCGTTAATAAAATCCTAACTCTTGCACTAGTTCCCGCTGAGTTAGGAGGAACATCCCAAGCTTTAAAAATTTTTAACTGGTACTCCTTTTTATATCTTTCAGCTTCACTTGAGGTAATAGATGAGGGAAAATTATAAGCAACAGTTTTACGAATAGGATAAGGTTTTCCATTAACATTTAATGGAAAAAATTTTGCATGTTCACGAAATTCATCAAGCACGAAATTATCTAATTTAATAAGCCCACTACTTTTTTGAATTTCAGCTCTAGTTAGAGTTCCGTTCACATCAGCTTCTGTAAAAATAGATACTGATCTATTTTGACCATACAGATCTTCGTCATTTACTTTTATTTCCGGATAGACCTCGAATTCAGGTTCTCTAGATGCTTCTAAGTGGAAGGGTTGTACAAATCTGACTGGATAGAAAACTCCATTTTCTTGATAAGGTGAAAATCTAGCATTTTCCACTGCGATTATTAACTTTAAATCTAAACTCTTAATTCCACTACTTTGCAATAATTTAACTGCTGTAATGTTACCCCCTATATTAGTTTCTGCCGCTATCACAACATTTCTATCATATCCTTGTAAGTCATTATTGCTGATCATAATACTTGGTGGTTGAATCCATTTAATCTTTTGATAAGGTAATTCTTTAGTATTTGTAGTGTTTTGCGCATATACATTTAGTGCAAAGCAGAACAAAAAACTTAAGATAAATTTTATTAAAATTTTCATAATTAATTTCATTTAATCCTAATTAATCTAGGTCCATATATTTTAACTAGAAAATATAAACCACATTTAAATAGCTTAAAAGCTATCCAACAGTACAAATTTTGCAAACAACTCAATTAATTTAAGAAGGCTATCTTAATAGACTTATTTTCTTATTATTCATAAAATTTTCGCTATCTCAAAAATGTATTCTATCAAACTTACTAAATAGACTACTCCAATACGTTACCAATAATTACCTTTAACAAATGATGATGCAGTAAGTAGGTTTTACAGGTCTAATACTTTAAAGGTAAGAATCTAGTATCTGCCTAATCCATTTCAGCTTCTTTTATACGGCTCAAGATGTAGTTAATTACGTCTTGTTGCCCTAGATTGAAGGCTGTCTGTGTTGGTGAGTCTTTATTGAAAGGAAGCTTAGTATGGAATAGCTCTATTAGCTCATTCAATAATTGTAATTCTTCACCATCACTAAAGACATTGTTGTATTTGTTATTCACTGTCCATTGCTCCTATGATTTGATCAGGAGTCGTATTCTTAGCTTGATCCTTAGATAGCTGTTCCAATATTAAGACTTATAAATAGAGTCACAATATTTAATACAACTTTCTCTACAGGTTCTGTGAATAAACTAATAAGAGGAAAAAAGGCTATAAGTAAATGTAACTTTAAGGCTGTTTTCACCTTAAAACCTACAGCGGTCTTAGTATTATAGTAACCGATCCAAATGACTATAAGGATGGCTGCTGCGTAGAAAATTGCCATAGCAATGTTACGTGGAAATATCATCCTCGCTAACCCGCCAATCAATGCACTAACGATAGTTTGTACAAAGAATACTAGACCAAAAGCAATCAAAATATATTTTAAGTTCATTTTTTTAAGTTTTAAAGATATTAAAAAACAATTATATATCAACAATATTATACAAATAAATATAATATTTAGATGAAGTCCAATCTAAGAGAGAAGAAAATATAATTACAAATGCGGAAAAATCATTTCAAAAGCTACAAGTAGAAAATTTGACTTCGTGAAATATGAAATACCTATCAACTTCTGCACCAGCATTCCTAACATTTCATCATGTCAACACCTCTGTTTACTTACAAGATAGTTATCTATAATTCTTTGGCACACTTCAATGATGCTGCCTTTAAGTCATTATCGGCTTTGTAGACCATATTTGAATTGGAGGCACTTAACGTTATTCTAGATTCGAGTATATCTTTGTTTAGAAGCTTCACTTCTAGAGTCATACCATTTTGAATGTAAATCATATTATTTGCATACTTAACTTTGTTGAATACAACATGCCCATTAGTATCGTCACAAAGTATTCCATTGCCATCTGAATCAAGTTTTATTGTTGATATGCTTGGGCCGATCGAAATCGTCCATATACCTGACACTGAAGGTGTTGAAGGTTGTACTTCACTAAATTTATTATTAATCATTTGAGTAGAGGGAGTTACACACCCACCAAATAAAATCACTACTCCTAATAAAATTATCTTTTTCATTAAATTACCCACTTTAATAATAATTAAAATTTATCAGTTCTAAAAATGAAAAACCACCCGAAGGTGGTCTAAGTAATTTACTTAGTATTTATTACTCTCACATTTCAGTTTTTACTATTAAATTAAGACTAGCTTTATATTGAGATATAGTTTTTTTTGAAAAACAGTATTTATTTAATCTTTGTTATTCAATAGAATACCCTTATAAAGGCTTGATAAGAAAACAAAATATGATGTGGGTTAAATTTGTATTGTACCCTCTGGGCATGTTTCTACTGTGGCAAATTATTTTCATAATTACGCAACTCTCTTTAACATATCTAAATATGCCACAAGTCCTTGTAGCTATACTTTCATTGATCATAAATTGCGGTATGCAAATTTTGATTGGATATAAAATTCCTCAATTAGCACCGAAATATAAATTTGTAGCGAGTGTTACATACATCATCATCTTCACCTTTCTATTAGCAATTTATTCAACAACTATTTTATTAGAAGGTTTAAAAGTTGCGCCTCAAGTAATTTGGTTAGGTCATTTATTTTTCCATGGAGTTGGGATGGCTCTATACTTTGCAAACAACAGAGATGAATTTTGTTGGGAAAATTTACTAAAGTAGTTGAGTCGCTTGTCCGCTCATTTCTTTTTCTTAATTTTTTGTCAAAAAACATCTTATTAGACAAATTTTCGTATAAATTACAGCACTAGGCGGGAACAGTAATCTAAAGGAACGAAATGACGCTTAAACAACTAAAAGCTTTTTTGGCTCTTGCTCGTACGCTCAACTATGCCAATGCCTCTTTAGATTTACATCTTAGCCAGTCCGCTTTAAGTCTCACTATCAAAAGTCTAGAAGAAGAATTAGGTGGGAAACTATTTAACCGTAATACACGCCGTGTTGAACTTACTCAGGAAGGTAAATCACTTATTCCCTATGCAAAAAAATTAATTGCCAATTGGGATGAAATGGAAAATGATGTTAAACAAAGGTTTAAGCTTAATCGTGGAACCTTAAGTATTGCCTCTATGCCATTTGTGACTCATGCAATTTTGCCTAAAGTCATTCATGAGTTTTTGAGCCTCCACCCAAACCTTAATTTTTCAATTCATGATATTCCTAATGAAACCATCATCGAAAAAGTACAGGATGGTATTTTTGAGCTTGGCCTATGTTTTGAGCCAGATCTCACTGAAGGTTTAGAGTTTAAACCGCTTTTTGAAGAAGATTTTTTAGCTCTATTACCAAAGACTCATCCCCTTGCACATGCTTCGTCAATTACTTGGCAACAGCTTTGTTCTAACCCATTTGTCACTTTGCAAAAACCTTCGATTGTTCGTTATTTAGTTGAGCAAAATTGTTTACGAAATAATATAACTCTCGATTTGAAAGTTGAATGTCATCAAATTTCATCACTTTCAAGTTTTGTTGCTTATGGAATTGGAGTAAGTGCAATTCCAAGACATTTTGCGTCTCACATTGATAAAGAACACAATGTATTAATTGAGCTACAAGACGAAGCTATTCATAAAACAGTTGGAATTGTCTACAAAAAGAACTTTGAAATTTCAAATATTTCAGCTCAATTTATTGAGGTATTGCTTCAATATAAATTTTAAAAAATTAAATACTGTATTTTAGGATGAGCTAAGCTTACGGCTAAGGTGAATTTCTTAATTATTATAAATTTCAATGCTATGAAATGATTTTTTTAAGATTTTTTACTTTTGTGCTTCTTATCTTTTGTTGTTAATTTGATGCGATTCATTGATTATACTTATTAATCCTTTTAAAAAATTAACTTCTATAACATAAAACTAGATGCTAAAACTAAAACCACTAAGGGATATAGGATAACAATAGAATGAATAAAGTTTATGCCAATGCAGAGGCAGCACTGAAAGATGTTATTGCAGATAATCAAACACTTGCCGTTGGCGGTTTTGGTTTATGCGGAATTCCAGAAAAACTGATTGTTGCAGTTAAGCAAAGTGGTGTGACTGGTCTCACTTGTATTTCTAATAACGCAGGTATAGATGACTTTGGCTTAGGTATTTTGCTACAAACCAAACAGATTAAAAAAATGATCTCGTCTTATGTTGGTGAAAATAAAGAATTTGAGCGTCAGTATTTAAATGGTGAACTTGATGTAGAACTCACCCCACAAGGTACTTTAGCTGAAAAGTTACGTGCTGGTGGTGCGGGAATTCCTGCATTTTATACTCAAACTGGCGTAGGTACACTGATTGCTGAAGGTAAAGAAGAACGTACCTTTAAAGGCAAAAACTACATTTTAGAAGAATCTTTAACAGCCGATATAGCACTTGTTAAAGCATATAAAGCCGATAAAGCGGGTAATTTAGTTTTCCGTAAAACTGCTCAGAACTTTAACCCTGAATGTGCAATGGCTGGAAAAATTACAATTGCTGAAGTTGAACAGGTTGTTGAAATTGGTGAATTGGATCCGGATGAAATCCATTTGGCGGGTATCTATGTAAATCGCATTGTACTTAATGCATCACCTGAAAAACGCATTGAGCATAAAACTTTAAGCACGGAGGCAGTATAAAATGGCTTGGTCACGCAATGAAATGGCACAACGTGCTGCAAAAGAACTTGAAGATGGTTTTTATGTCAATTTGGGTATTGGCTTACCTACCCTAGTTGCCAACTATATTCCTGAAAATATTAATGTTTGGCTTCAATCTGAAAACGGTTTATTGGGTATTGGCGAGTTTCCAACTGAAGAAACTGTTGATGCCGACTTAATTAATGCTGGTAAACAAACGGTTACTGCTCGCCCTGGCGCTGCTTTTTTCTCAAGCTCAGCGTCATTTGCCATGATCCGTGGCGGCCATGTAAACATTGCAATTTTAGGTGCAATGGAAGTTTCCGAAAATGGTGATTTGGCTAACTGGATGATTCCGGGTAAGAAAGTCAAAGGTATGGGCGGTGCAATGGACTTGGTTGTTGGTGTCCAAAAAGTTGTTGTTCTTATGGAACATTGTGCAAAAGACGGTACGCCAAAAATTGTAAAAAACTGTAGTTTACCTTTAACAGGTAAAGGCGTGGTCCACCGCGTAATTACTGACTTAGGTGTAATGGACATTACCCCGCAAGGTGTTGAACTGATTGAACTTGCTAAAGATGTCACTCTAGAACAGATTCAAACTGTTACAGGCGTCGAATTCTATAAAACCTTAGTTGCTTAAATTTTAATTTTTAGTTAGCCAGACAAGACTTAAGCTAGAGAGTGAGCTTAAGTCTTAGCCCTTTTAAGCACCGGATGTGCTGTCAACGAATAAGAACGAGAAGGATTTTTTCAGCTATGCAAAAACAGCAAGGAATTTTTGAAAGATTTGCCCTTCGGATTAGTGACTGGTCTGAAAAGTGGTTTCCAGATTCATATATTTTTGCACTACTCGGCGTCATTATTGTCTCTATTGCCGCTTTGGGTATTGGTGCCCCAATTCAAGATGTAGCGACCTCATTTGGTAATGGTTTTTGGAGTCTTATTCCATTTACTCTGCAAATGACCATGCTAATTATTGTGGGTTATGTCGTTTCCGTATCTAAGCCCATCAAATTTCTGATTCAAAAAATGGCACGTATTCCAAATTCTGGGCGTGGTGCTATTGTTTTAGTTGCGACCGTCAGCTTATTAATTTCACTGGTTAATTGGGCAGTAAGTACGATTCTTACTGCGCTTCTAGTGATCGCATTAGCGAAACGTAAAGAACTCAATATGGATTATCGTGCTGCCGCCGCAGCTGCGATTATTGGTATGGGTGCAACTTGGGCGTTGGGAATTAGTTCGTCAGCAGCACAACTTCAAGCGAATAAAAGCAGTTTGCCTGAGTCGATTTATAATTTGACTGGTGTTATTCCATTTACCGAAACGATCTTTCTTTGGCAATCAATTGCGATGACCATTATTTTAGTGATTGTTTCAATCGCAATCGCATATTGGTCAGCTCCAAAAGGTAATAACGTTAAAACGATTGATAGTTTTAATGTGCAATTTGAAGAAGAAAAGCCACATGAAGACAAATCTACCCGTCCGGGTGACTGGTTAGAAAACTCGCCTATTTTAACGATTATTGTGGTGGCTTTAGGTTTAATCTGGATGTTTTTTGAATTTTCAAAAAGTAATCCTATCATTGCCATTTCAAGTCTAAACACCTACAACTTTGTCTTTTTAATGCTAGGTCTAGCATTACATGGAACGCCACGAAACTTTTTAAATGCTGTTGCAAAGGCAGTTCCAGCTGTATCAGGCATTTTAATCCAGTTCCCGTTGTACGGAAGTATCGCGTTTATTATGACGCAAGCTTTAAACAGTCAAGATTTATCGCTGTCGCATTATGTTGCCGAATTTTTCGTTTCAATCGCTTCAAAAGAAACTTTTGCAATTGTGATGGGAATTTACTCTGCCATACTCGGGTTCTTTGTACCTTCTGGCGGTGGAAAATGGATCATTGAAGCCCCATATGTCATGCAAGCGGCAAATGATTTAAAAGTTCATTTGGGCTGGTCAGTACAAATTTATAACGCAGCTGAAGCTTTACCAAATTTAATCAATCCATTCTTCATGCTTCCAATGTTGGGTATTTTGAAACTAAAAGCAAAAGATGTGATTGGTTTTACAGTCACTCAGCTCGTCGTGCATTTTCCTTTAGTTTTATTTTTATTGTGGTTTTTTGGAAGAACGCTTAGTTACACCCCACCTACTTTTTAATTTACTGGCGCCTTTAGTTTCGGCTAGAGGCAAATTTAGCAAATACACCAATAAGAGATATTAAGATGAGTTCAATTGTTATAGTTTCAGGTAGTCGTACTGCAATGGGCGGTTTTCAGGGCAGTTTATCCTCTTTAACAGCTCCAGAGCTTGGTGCAGCAGTAATCCGTGAATCGATTAAACGTGCAGGTGTTGCACCAGACCAAGTAGATGAAGTTATTTTTGGTTGCGTACTGAGCGCAGGTATAGGCCAAGGACCAGCTCGTCAAGCTATGCGTAAAGCTGGTGTACCCGATCATGTAGGTGCAGTCACCATTAATAAACTGTGTGGCTCTGCAATGAAAGCTGTATTAATGGCATCAGATACCTTAAAAGCAGGCAGTGCTAACATTATTGTTGCGGGTGGCATGGAGTCTATGAGTAATGCTCCATATATTTTGCCCAAAGCTCGTGGTGGTTACCGTATGGGACATGGCGAAATTAAAGACCATATGTTTTTAGATGGTCTTGAAGATGCTGAAACTGGCCGCTTAATGGGTTCTTTTGCTCAAGACATGGCGAATACCAAAGGCTTTACACGTGAGCAAATGGATAATTTCGCGATTTCTTCACTTAAAAAAGCGCAAACTGCGATTACAGAAGGTTACTTCAAAGAAGAAATTGTTCCTGTTGAAGTAAAAACACGTAAAGGTGTTGAAGTTGTTGATCAAGATGAACAACCATTAAAAGCGAATCTTGAGAAAATCCCAACTTTACGCCCTGCTTTTAGTAAAGACGGTACAATTACAGCGGCTAACTCAAGCTCAATTTCTGATGGTGCTGCTGCATTAGTACTCACCACTGAAGAATATGCTCAATCTCATGGTTTAAATACTTTAGCAAAAATTGTGGCGACTTCTAGTCATTCACAGCATCCAAGCGAGTTTACAATTGCTCCAATTAGCGCAATTCAAAAAGTACTTGAGCGTGCTGGTTGGTCTGTTGACGAGGTAGATGCTTGGGAAATTAATGAAGCTTTTGCAATGGTCGCAATGGCGCCAATTCATGAGCTCAGCATTGATGAAGCAAAAGTAAATGTACATGGCGGTGCGTGTGCTTTAGGACACCCAATTGGCGCAACTGGTTCAAGAATTATCCTTTCTCTTATCTATGCTTTAAAACGCCTAGGTAAAAAGAAAGGTGTTGCTGCACTATGTATTGGTGGCGGTGAAGCTACAGCGGTCGCAATTGAAATCTAAAAATCAAACCACACAGAAGATGTAGGAGTTTTTCTTACATCTTCTTTTTTAGACTTTAAAAAGTTCATAACAGGTTTGGCGGAACCATTTATGGCTACTTTTATGATGACAAGACATATGCCAATGTTGTTTAACATCATAAGTTGGGAAGTCGAGAGGTGCCGGTAAAATCTGTAAATTTTCTCTGACTAATAAGACTTGGCTCAAATAATACGGTACGGTTGCAATCGCATCTGTCTCTTGAACGACTAAACCCACCCCTAGATAACTTGGTAAGCGGATTAGAATATTTCTATCCAATCCTTTGTTCTGTAATTCATTTTTAATGTGGTAGTGACCGATTCCTGCATCAATATCGATATGATATTCCCGCATATAATCATCTAAAGTAAAATTATTTGGGTCTAACCGAGGATGGCTCTTTGAGCTAATCACCACATAATGTTGTTTGAAAAACTTTTGTTGATAAAAGCCTTCTTCTAATTGAGGTAAAAAGCCAATTGCGAGGTCAATTTCACCATTTGCCATTTGATAGCTAGTTTCTGGTGTAATCGGCCGAATATTCAAACGAATTAAAGGAGCTTTCTCTTTTAAATAGTTTGTTAATTGCGGCAATAAGACCAGATGAGATACATCGGTCATCGCAATAGTAAAAAGTTGATCCGAAGTAAGTGGGTCAAAGTTCACACTAAAGTTGTTAATACTTTCAACTTTATCAATCACTTCACTAATGAGCGGAAAAATTTCTTTAGCTAATTCGGTTGGAATCATCTCATTCCCAACACGAATAAAAAGTGGATCATTAAAATGCTGACGGATTTTGTTCAGTCCATTACTAACACTCGGTTGGGTAAGACCAATAGCATCAGCAGCCATTGAAACGCTTTTAAACCGATAAATATGATAAAAAATATTTAGTAATCTACTATCTAGATCAAACAAAATTGTCTCCGTCTGGATCAAATAATCCATTCAAAAGGAATGAAAGCAGGTACAGCATATATAAAAATGCTCACTAGATTTCTGAATTATTGATATATGGTCTAAATTAACAAAGAATCTAGACCATGAGCAATGCTTTATAAAGCCTTTCGTCATAAAGACAAAGGGATGGGCACTTTAATTGATTACTTTGTATGTAAATATGTTGAATACAATACATATCCTTATAAGTTTTTATAAATTTTAATCAGGCTGAGTTTGGAAGCCCTTCCAGATTTGCTGGACTGCTTTGTTATCACTCAAATTATTTTTAAAAATGTAAATATCTTGAGGAAGACAATATTCATGATGATCCAACATGACCAGTTTTCCGTTAGCAAGATCTTCCTCTACATTAATTTTTGGAATCCATGCCACCCCTAGGCCTTGCAACACCAGCTCTTTCAAATTAGTTGCATTATCAGTCTCGTATAAGGTTTTATAAATTAGTTTACCTTCGATCAGTTGGTCCACCAATTTTCGCAAATACGCATGTTTACTGTAAGCAAGCAATGAAAAATTATTCTGAATTGTATGCTTAGGCGTATGGTCGGCTTCGGTAGCTGATACAGGAACAATCTCTGTTTCCGCAATCTTGATTCCGCTTAAAATATCATCGCCAACACGATTAATATGAGATCGGTCTGCATAACAAATCATAAAATCACAGGCACCCTCTTTTAAAAGAGATAAACCCTCACCACTATTGGTCGCTACAATTTCGATTTTTAAATCACGCATAAACGTTGGAAATTTTTTCAAAAAAGTCGTTAAAAAACCAGAAGCTAATGAATGAACAACACAAAAACGAATAGTAGATTCGGTTTCATTTTTAATATTTTTAATCAGCTTAGCGGTCTCTTCCACCTGCTTTTCAATATTTTTAGACATAACCAGCATAATTCGCCCGATGTCTGTAAATTCAATATTATTTTTATTATTTCTAATAATAACTTCAGCTCCTATCATCTCTTCTAATTGCTGAATTCTACGCGTAAAAGCAGATTGACTAATAAATCGCTTTTCGGCTGCCTTTGAAATAGAACGCTCACGCTCTAATGTCAAAAGATCTTCTACCCAACGTACTTCTAAGTTCATTTTATGCATTCCCTTTTTATATTTATGTCCTTAATTTGTCTTGTTGGGAAGCTTGATAAATAGCTGAATAGATGAATGAAAAATATAAAACATGGGAGTACCTGCAAAAATGCGATGGAAGAATGGCAAGGCCAAACGATAAAAGTATGTATTTAATAATTCTGACATAGAAAAGAGTGTAAGAGAATAAAAGACTTTGATTTAACTCATCAACTCATACAAATATAAAATTATTGCGGTAAAAATTATTTAAAATCAATAATTAATTTAAACATAACCTAAGTAAATGAACACTTCAATCTTAATAAAAAATAAAAATAATCTTATGTTTTCATCATGTTTTTAATTTTGATAAAAAAAGTCCGTACCTTGGGGAAGAATACGGACTGTAAAACTAAAATGTTACTATTTTGATTATTTCAGGATTTAAGCTTTCTGACCTAATAAAATCATTCAAATCAGAAGATATATTTGCAGTATAATTCAACTAAATAAACCTGACTATTCTACTAAAGTATCTATCCGAGATTGAGCTGAAACAAATTTCTAATATTCACCAATGAGATAATATAGCTTTCTTGAAATTTCAACCATCATATTAGAAGTATATTGAGTGATTTCAAAAACTTGCTTTTTCTGTGGGTTAAACACCATATTATCTTTTTCATCGCTAAAAAAGATATAAGTGGTGTATTTGTCCATTTGATGGATATGCTCTTTTAAGCTTACTTTTTCCCCAGAATTGGGATCATAGGCGATAAACTTCATTCTCATGAATTTTGTCTCTATACATACGGTCTTTTACCTAAAGTTTAATAAAATTTAGGTAAAACAATATTTTGATGGATAATGTAAAATAGTTAGGCTGAGTAACCGTGGCTATTTATAAGATATTGCTACGATACTATTTGCCTTGTTTACAGAGGTTTCCGCAGAAGCAATAGATTGCTCGGCTTCTTTAAGCAGACGAGAAGTTTTTGACTCTCTCTTCACTTCACCCTGAAAAAGTACATAGTATGTAAAACTACCCAAAATAATTAATGCAGCTGTGACTTTTAACATAAACTTAAAACTAAGATTTTTTCGTATTATAGTGCTTTTTATGTGAAATGCATCACATTTTTATATAAATTTGTTAGATAAGCTACACTCTTTGTGCTATTAGCCTCGTTAATTTACTTGATATTTCATTTAAATTAATGAGTATAGAATTTTGCATTCAATTATTTTTTAATTATATGACCATTTGGGTCATCAGAGAATTTTTGCATATTAAATTTATCTAAACAGTAAACTGTTAATTTAAAAAATAAAATTCACATTTAATTAGTGCAGGAAAAAGAATTTTTTATTTTTAGATTTGGAAAAAAAGAAAACTGATATGCAAAAAATGCATAATTAACTTGATAAATGCATTAGAAGTGAAGCATTTCGAAATCTAATATGAATTATCTACTCTACTAATTCGAAGTTTAATGATGAACGCTGAAATTACCACCCGTATTGAGAAGGATCTTATTGGTTATAGAGAAATCAACAATAATGATTATTACGGAGTTCAAACATTACGTGCTCTAGAAAACTTTAACTTAACCCAAAGCAAAGTGGGAAATTTCCCTCATTTAATTAAAGCATTAGCAATGGTAAAGCTTGCTTGTGCTGAAGCGAATCATAATCTTAAAAGCTTAGATCAAACTAAATTTGAAGCAATTGAATATAGTTGTAATCAACTTATTCGTGGTAATTTTCACGATCAATTCCCGATCGATATGTTGCAAGGTGGTGCTGGCACTTCAACCAACATGAATGCAAATGAAGTATTGGCGAATGTTGCTTTAGAATATATGGGGCATGCAAAAGGCCAATATCAATATTTACACCCTAATAATGATATCAACATGTCACAGTCTACAAATGACGTGTACCCTACTGCAATTCGTTTAGGCTTATTATTAAATTTAGACGAATTGAATCTCCCTTTTAATAACTTAATTTTAAGTTTCCGTAATAAGTCTCAAGAATTTGCTCACATCTTAAAAATGGGTCGTACTCAGTTGCAAGATGCTGTACCAATGACATTGGGTCAAGAGTTTGGAGCTTTTGCAGTAACCTTACAAAAAGATCTTGAGCAAATTAATACGCTTATTCCAAATGTTCTGGCTTATATGAACCTTGGTGGTACAGCGATTGGTACGGGCATTACCACTGAATATAGTTACCGTGAACTTGCGATTCAAGCGCTTGAAAAAATTTCTGGTAAGAAAATTAAGTCTGCTCCTGACTTAATCGAAGCAACTTCAGATATGGGTGACTTTGTTCTTTTATCTGGTTTATTAAAACGCACGGCAACTAAACTTTCAAAAATTGCTAACGACTTGCGTTTACTTTCAAGTGGTCCACGTACTGGTATCAATGAAATTAATTTAGAAGCACGTCAACCTGGTAGTTCGATCATGCCGGGTAAAGTAAACCCAGTTATTCCTGAAGCAATGAACCTCGCTTGCTTCCAGATTATTGCAAATGATTTGGCTGTAACTTTAGCTGCTGAAGCAGGTCAACTACAATTGAATGCAATGGAACCACTTATTGCATTCAAACTATTTGAATCTATGGATTTGCTTGGTAACGCAATGGCAATGTTCCAAAGTAAATGTATTGATACGATTACGGCGAACCCTGAACATTGTAAAGCTTTAGTTGAAAACTCAATTGGGATTGTGACTGCACTTAACCCATATTTAGGTTATGAAACTACAACTCGTATTGCTAAAACTGCAAACGAAACTGGACAAAGTGTATTGGCATTAGTTCAGAACGAAGGCTTATTATCGGCACAAGTGCTTGATGATATCTTGTCGATTAATAATATGGTTAAACCAAAAATGTCGGCTTAATTCCTGAAATAAAAAAGGAGCTTTTATAAGCTCCTTTTTTATTTGTCTTATAAATTTTAAAAATTAAAAGTTGTAGAGAATTGAGCTGTACGAGGATTACCCAAGAATAGATAGTCATCCCCCATAAATGCCCCAACATCACGCCAATATTTCTTATTAAATAAGTTGTCAATATTGAATCTAAACGTCGTGTCATGCCCAGCAAAATTTGTTTTATAGGCAGCACCAATATTAAAGACGCTATATCCGCCTACTTTTGCAGTTGCCTCTTTGTTTGCATATTTACTACTATATTGTATGCCACTTAACAGTCTTAAACCTTCAACTGAAGGTACTTTATAAGATAACTGAGCAGTTGCCCGTAATTTTGGTATATTTTGAGTTTGGTGGCCTTTATAACTGTCAGTATCAACATCAACAAGGCGAGATTTGGTATAGGTAATACCTGAGCTTACGTCGAGTGTATCTGTTAAGGCACCGGTCAGGCCTAATTCAATACCTTGGTTGTGTTGTTCGCCCTGTTCAATAAAATCGAAAGTTCCATCAGTATTTACTTTGCTATATTGATTGTCTTGTTTTAAATCAAAAATAGCTGCTGTTACCAAGAAGTTGCGTATTTGTTGCTTAACACCAATTTCATATTGTTCAGAATTTCTAGGTGATAATATCTGGGGACCAGTGTCATACATGACATTGTTTGTATACCAAGGTGCTTCACCACCATCTGATAATCCTTTGGCATATGAAGCATAAAGATTAGTCTTAGCAGTTGGGCTATACATAAGCGCTAATTGCGGTAAAAACTTATTTAAATCGGTATCTCGGCTTTGCTGACCATCTGGCTTATAGGCTTGCTCGTCAAGATGAATAAGTTTTCCACCCAATAAAGTTGACCATTGATCATTAAATTGAACTCGGTCAGATATGGTGAAAGCAGTCTGCTTGCTTTCTATAGCTTTAAAGCGATTGCCTAATTTTTCAGGTGGCATTTTAAAATCTGATGAATCAGTATAAATATTGCCAATTTCATTCTCAATAAGTTGATTACTCGGATCATAACGCTTCAGGTTTTTACGTGTATTTTGCAATTCAAAAGCTACCTGATGCTGAATATTGCCAGTATTGAATTGACCATTTAACCCAGCAGCAAATTGGTTGGTAATACGTGTGTCATCTGGACTACGATAGTCATAAAGATCATAGTTGCCATCTTTATCGAATACCGCGAGTGGATTACCCGATGAGTAATAACTTCCATAAGGAAACACAATATAATCATCAATTACAACACGGCTTTGCGAGGCACTTAAGCTGCCGTTCCATTGATCGTTAAAAGCATATTGATATTTCAAACTTGCATTTACGCTGTTATTAACAACAGGTTTACTCCAAGACTGATAACCCAATAAACGGTCTTCATCAACATTTGTTGGTACTTGCCCATCAAGCAGTTGATACCCCGGAACTGAGCGTTGGCTTTGATGCTGAGCTTCAATATCAAACAGTAGTTTAGAGCGATCATTAATTTTCCAATCTAAAGCAACTGAACCAAACTCACGTTTACCATTTGCATGATCAACATTTGGGTGAATACTTTCATGGGCTAAATTAATTCGATATCCAAATTTATCATTCAAAAAGCCGCCTACATCCGTTGCAAGTGTATAACCACCTTCTGAATTTGCATCGACGGTAACGCTCTTAACATCGACAGGTCGTTTGGTTACATAGTTGACAACACCGCCTGGAGTCGACATTCCACTTTGAATTGCAGAAATCCCTTTTAAAATTTCTACTCGCTCTTTGTTTTCTAAAGCAACGTTTTGTTCACCACGAATGTTATGGCCATTAATAAGATAACTTGAACCTAAATCGAGCGAAAAACCACGAGCTACGAAATTAGGGTAATAACCAATTGCAGCATAGCCATCTCCTAACGATGAATCATTCTTAACAACATCGGTCAGTGTTTTTGCGTGCTGATCGGCCATGCGTTCAGATGTAATTGTTGTGATAGATGCAGGAATCTTTTTTATATCGCCTGTTTGAAAACCAGATAAATTAACTTTTTTTGAGGAATACAAATCGTCAGTGTTTTGGGTAGCGTTCACGGTAATTGTAGGTAGTTGAGAAACCTCCGCTTCATTTGCATAGACAACAGACGTCATCAGTGCAATAGATGATGCTAATGCTGTTTTAGAACATGTAATGAAGTGAAGATTTAACGAGTGTCTGTCCATTGAATAACTACCTGCCCATACCGTGCATAATATAAGTATGCTAAAAGTCGGAGATCTTCCATATTTTTTAGCCTCGAAAGAATACAGTGACACATATCGAGAAACAACAAATTATGTAATTTTCAGATCAAGTAAATTTTATGTAATAAAGCGTCATCATTATATGAATTTCATTTATTTTCTTTGAAATTGGTACTATAACTTTTTAAGTATTACCAAATAGTCAAAATAAAACTAAGCTCAAAATAAGCTTAAAACCAAGGAGGAATACAATAAAGAATATGGTTGATGAATTACATATTTGATTTTAAATAAAGTTTGTGGTGCATGATCTTCTAACCAAATTAAGGAAATGTTCGATAATCGATAAAAATATCTTTAAATCGAACAAAAGATCATACAATCACTAGAATGGAAATTTAAAATTATAAAAAATGCATGGAGAGGAATTCTAAGGTAAGTACTCAGGATTGAGTGATATTTAAAAACTCATGCGATTTCCTGTTCAGTACACCTAAAAATTTCTATTTTTTTCTGCTAACTGACGGAATATATATGACATACACTAAGGAAGAAAAACGTAGCAGAATACGCGGTATTGTTGGTGCGGCGTCTGGTAACCTTGTTGAATGGTTTGACTTTTATATCTATGCAGTCTTTGCTGCTTATTTTACACAAGCCTTAACTGCACCCGATATGGATAGTTCGACCAAAGCTATTTATGTCTGGGGTGTATTTGCTGCAAGTTTTTTCATGCGTCCTATTGGTAGTTGGATATTCGGGCGCATTGCAGATCGACATGGTCGAAAAAAATCAATGGTCATTTCTATTTGCTTAATGGCATTGAGTTCCTTCTTATTTGCTGCCTTGCCTACCTACGATCAAGTCGGATTATTTGCTCCTTTTCTTTTACTCGTTGTGCGCTTACTTCAAGGTTTATCTGTAGGTGGTGAATATGGCGCCGTAGCAACCTACATGAGTGAATTAGGATTAAAAGGCCAACGTGGTTTTTACTCCTCTTTTCAATACGTCACACTCTCTGGTGGTCAATTACTGGCAAGTTTGCTCGGCGTAATTTTATTAGCATTTTTAAGTGAGCAACAATTACATGACGGCGGTTGGCGTATTCCGTTTGTTATCGGTGGTTTTGCTGCAATTTTATCTTTACTTGCTCGTAGTCGTTTGGAAGAAACCCTTTCTCATCAAGATAGTGAACGTGAAGAGTCTGGTAGCTTAAGAGAGCTCTTTAAAAAACATTGGAAAACCTTTTTATTGGTGGTTGGTTATACATCTGCTGGTTCATTAACTTTTTATGTTGAAACTGTTTATTCAAAAACCTATTTAACTAACTTAGGTATGGATGGAAAAACCGTTGGTTATATTATGACCTTCGCGTTATTTGTCTATATGTGTGCTCAACCTGTATTTGGTTCAATTTCCGACCGCATTGGGCGACGTTCTTCAATGCTGGCATTTAGCTTATTATCCGCAATTTTTATCTATCCAATTATGGCGATCGGCATGCCTAATTATATAGATTCTCCGATTATCATTACCTTGCTACTCATTTTTATGATGATGATCTTGAGCTTCTATACATCAATTAGTGGCTTAGTCAAAGCAGAGATGTTCCCTCCTCATGTGCGTGCACTAGGTGTAGGGTTCTCTTATGCGGTAGGTAATGCCATTTTTGGTGGATCGGCACCTTCGGTTGCATTGCAGTTTAAAGCTGCTGGAATTGAAAATACCTTCTTCATCTATGTCATTGTTATGCTTATTATCTGTTTCTTATGTAGCCTTGCGCTTCCGAAAAAACCAGATTATTTAGAACATGACCATTAAATAAATGAGATGCCTTTTGTCCCAAGCAAAAGGCATCTTTAACACTTAACAAAATCTTTTAAGAAAACCCAAGGATAAATTCCTTTGTCATGCCCATCACTAAAGCAGATTTGGGCGCCATATCCTTGATCAAACATTGCGGTAATTTCAACTTCCTGCTGCTCAATTTCTATTTGTTTTATTCGTTTTGATCTGCAAAAACCGCAAGGACAAATTTCTCTAAGATGTTGGTGGCTCAAGCATAGGCTTGAACCATCATTCCATATAAAATGAACTTGTTTATTTAAAATATCTACACGGATATCAGGTCTGGTTTGCATACTTCACCTCACCAATTTGATTTAATCCAATACGAATTGCTTTTCGGACTTCAGGATCAGAATCATGTTGATGCTGCTCTAATAGCATTTGAGCTTCTCGTGTGCCAATTTCCCCAAGTGCTAAAGCTACCTCTTTACGTAAATTGCTAATATCATGTTTAAAATTAACGGCTAAATCTGCAACTGCCAAACTCGATTTTAACAATCCCAAACTGCGTACAGCTGTTATTTGTACTTGCCAGTAAGGATCAACTAATGCCTTAATTAAGGGTGCTTCCAATTCGGAAATACGTAATTTCCCAATAGTTAATGCAGACTCCACTCTTAACTGCCAACTTTCAGCATTTAGTGAATGATTAAGTGCTTGAATCACATCAATTGATAATTTTTTACTATAAGCCAAACCACCTGTTGCAATACGTCGTACTTCGTCATCTATATCTGTTTCAACAATTTTTGCCAATATGGTAATGGCTTGGTCTTGTTGCAACCAGCTTAAAGCACTCACAGCTTCACGGCGTACAAGAATATCTTGATGCTGTACCAAAGCTGATATTTCTACAAAGAATTGCTGCGCTCGTAAAGGTTTTAAAGCTCGTAAGATTGCACTTAGTACAAAAGTGTCTTGATGTTGTAAATATGGTGCAAGTACATCGGCTGATGCAGCTTCTTTGATTTCACTTAAACTCTGGCTCGCTGCGAGACGCACATTAAGATCCGAATCACTTAAAGCCTGAGCCAATGCCTCCAAGCTGACGTGATCCTCCCAGCTTTCTAGTTTTTTTGCGGCCTCTTCACGCACTAAGGCTGATGAGTCATGTTGCAGTGCTGTATGTAACCAAGGTAGTAGATCTGGATTTTCTTCGTCACCGATGTTCATTAAAGTAACAAAACGAACCTTATCATCTGGATGGTTCAACTGCCCGAGAAATTCTTGATTACATTCATCTTGGTCATCTAAAGTTTGATAAAAACTCATTCGTATTCCTTGATTTGTGCTTTCTTTCCAAGCCCTAAAGGGTTTAAGCGGCTTAACTCTTCTTGTTGAGTGGCTTCCTTTAAAGTTTGCATGCAATGTTTTTTAATGGTTGTAAATTCACTACTCGTAACAAGTTCGATATCACGTGGACGTTCAAAATCAAGGTTGATTTCCTCAATAATTCGGCCCGGCCTATGGCTCATAATCAGTACTCGATCTGCCAGAAAAAGTGCTTCATCAATATCGTGGGTAATAAATAAAACCGAAGTTTGAATTTCTTGCCAAATGTCGAGCAATAGCATTTGCATCTTTAAACGGGTTTGCGCATCTAACGCACCAAAAGGTTCATCCATTAATAAGATGCGAGGCTCATTAATAAGTACTCGTGCAATTTCAACTCTTTGCTGCATACCACCTGAAAGTTCAGCTGGAAATTTCTGCTCAAAACCTTTGAGCCCCACCAGATCAATCATTTTCTTTGCCTGATCTATACGGTTTTGTTTACCAACACCCTTCATTTTTAAACCGAAAGCAATATTTTCAAGCACACTTTTCCATGGGAATAACGTATGTTGCTGGAACACTAACCCTCTGTCTGGATGCGGTTCCAGAATAGTTTCATTATCGACCGTTAAAGCCCCTGAACTAATGGGTAAGTGCCCTGCCAAAGCACCTAGTAATGTTGATTTTCCGCAACCTGATGGGCCAAGTAGACAAATAAACTCACCAGGTTGTATTTCGAAATTAACCCGATCTAATGCTTGAAAGCGATTTTTGCCTTGTCCTAAATGTAGAGATAGATTTTGAATGCGCACATGGCCATGTTTAATCGACATTTTAAGACTTCCTCAGTTGATACCATGGTGTAAATCGGCTTCCAATCACACGAACTAAGGTACTACTGAACATACCCAACGCTCCAATCAGCACCATGCCAACCACAATATTGCTATAGTTTTGCAAGGTGAAAGATTCCCAAGTGAAATATCCAATTCCATGTTGACCAGAAATCATTTCGGCAGTCACTAAACAGAACCAGCACGTGCCCATTCCAATGGATAAACCAGTAATAATGTTCGGTAATGCCCCCGGAATAATGACTTCATAAATGATAGCGAGATCGGAAGCGCCTAAACTTTTTGCCGATGCAATTAATCTTGGGTCGACCGCTCCGACACCGTGGACGGTGTTTAGTAAAATCGGAAATAATGCACCAATAAAAGTAATAAAAATCATGGATGCCTCTGACGATGGAAAAATCAGGATCGCTAAAGGAATCCATGCAACTGCTGGAATTGGACGTAAAACCTCTAATGGCGGCATTAAAAATGCAGCGAGTTTTTGATAACGTCCAGCTAACAATCCAATGCCTACGCCAATCAGTGCAGCCAATAAAAAACCAATTACAACTCGAAAAATACTAGATTCAACATGTTCAAATGCGGTGCTGAGTTGAAAAAATGACCACAATGCATGTACGACATCCAAAGGTGTCGGTACATTGCTAAAGTTCACAATGCCTAAATTTATTTTAAACTGAGCAAGTCCTTGCCAAATTACTATCCAAAAAGCTATAGATGTAAAAGCGATGACATAGTTTTTAAAATGTGTCTTATATGCTCCCAACTGCTGAAAAAATTTAATTAAAAATGTACTTTGGTTTTTAGGTTTTGTTTGGACTAAACTACTCATTTGTCACCTCCTAATCATTAGCTAAGACAACACATCAGCTCTGTGTTACAAGCTGAACAGCTTTAAAGTCATATACTTTTCCGCCTTGTTGTTTAGCCCATTTTTCAGCATCATCTTTTAATAAAAAGGCCTGAATTTGTCCTGCTTTATCTGTGGCATACCATGCTAGATTGGCAAGCAACTTAATGTCGGACTGATGATCTTGGCTATAAACCACACGCACCGTTTTTCCTGCCGCTTGAATTTTCTTTAAATCGGAAAATGCATGTTCAGGTGTTTCATAGCTACGAACCTTTTCTTCACCCTTTACCCAAATTTGAGTCACACGATTAAATGTTTTGATGGGTTGGCCCGTTAAAGCATCATTTGCAACCAAAGGTGATTTTGCATAGTCAGCGAGTTGCTGGCTGTAATTTAGCCCAGAAGCCTGAAATGCATCTTTAATATATTGATCATCAATAAATTTATTTACATCAAGCGTACCGTCGTTTTTGCCTAGAGCTTTTAAAGTATCAACTGCGATTTGAGTTGCTTTTCGATATTCAGGTTTCCAAGTCAAGTCACGGGTTTGTAGACCTAATGGACCATGAAACAGATAGACCACCTCGGCAGGAATACCTGTTTTTTCAGAAATAAATTCACTATATTTTTCAGGTTGTTCCCGAATCAGACGATTTGCTTCAATGGTTGCTTGTAAATAAGCTTTTATGACTTCTGGATGTTGTTGTGCATAATCCTTACTGGCAAGTGAACCATGAAATGTCGGTGATTTTGCTTGCGAACCATCATAGATTTTTTTGGCAAAACCTTGGTAGGCAAATAACTCTCCAAAGGGTACAAAGTCAGCATGCGCAGTAATCTTATGACTTTTTAATGCAGGCCCTGCCACTTCTGGAGCCTGAGCAATCACTTTAATATCTTTATCAAGTTGCCAGCCCTCAGCTTGAATGGCACGAAGTAACAATCCATGAGCAGTTGAAGCAAAAGGTACAGAAATAGTCTGTCCCTTTAGTTCTTTCAGTGAGGTGACTTTTGAGTCAATTGGAACAACAATCGCATTACCGCTACCATTAATACTGCCTGACAATGGCGCTAAAAATATGCTTTCTCTTCCAGCTTTTTTAAATGCCGCTAAATTATTAACAGCAGGAAAGTCAGCCATTGCTCCCAAATCTAGACGCCCAGCTACCATCTCACTGGTTAGAGGAGCACCAGACGTAAAGTTTTTCCATTGAATATCGTATTTAACGTGCTTGTATTCACCATCTTTGGGTAAATATTTTGGTAATAAATTCAACTCACGAACAAGTAATCCACCCGTTGCACAGTTAATGGTTGTGTCTTGTGTACCAATCGCTACACGAACAGTTTCTGTTTTACTGCCACACCCCAAAGTGCCAAGTACAATGGCACCAATTAAGCTACTGAGTAATAGTTTTCTATTGATCAATTTATTTTGTCTCATGTTGAGTATTCCAAATTAATTATTTGAGTAGGTATGGGATATTTACTTTGACTGCATCTGTTGGGCAGTCCTTTTCACATGGCATGCAGTACCAACACTCATCAAATTGCATATAAGCTTTTTGAGTGGTTGGATCGATTGCCAATAAGTCCATTGGACAAACATCCACACAGACTGTGCATCCTTTATCTGCAATGCATTTATCTTCATCAATAATGACGGGCGCGATGGTACGGTGCTGAACTTCTTTAAAAATAAAAGCCATTGTTTGAATTCCTGATTTATTTAGTCTGCAAGTGCAACATCTTTTTGAATGCGTAAACGGTCATAAGACACAGCTTCATCTTGATTAATTGGAACCACATAAGGTTCGATTGTTTTTTTGAAGCTGGTCATGTTGCCCTGTTCATCTTTTTTCAAATGTGCGTGACAGAACCAATCCGAGTTATTTTTTTGAGGGAAATCTGCTCGGTAGTGATACAGTCCCCAACGACTTTCCTCTCTAAAAAGTGAGGCTCTAGCTGCCATTTCTGCACAGTCTCGAATGAAAGAAACTTCGGCAGCGCGCATCAATTCATGTGGATTTCTTGCAGAGATTCGAGCGATATCCTGTTTAATTTCTTCAAAACGTTTCAGGCCAATTTCCATTTTTTGGCGAGTTTTGGGTGGCTGCAAATAGTCATTTACAAAACGGCGCAGCTTATATTCCACTTGTTCGGCGGGTAAGCCCTCAGAACAGTCAAGTGGTGCAAAGATTCGTGCTTTTTCTGCTTCTATTTCAGTTTGGTTCAATTCACTCTCTACAATTTCACTCACATAGTGCGCGGCATTTACTCCAGCGAACCAGCCATAGGTAAATGCACCAAGCATATAGTTATGGGGTACAGCTGCCATATCGCCAGCGCTATATAAACCTTTAACTGAAGTTTCTGCTTTTTCATTTACCCATACACCAGAAGCACTGTGACCACTGCAAAAACCAATTTCTGAAATATGCATTTCCACCATATCTTGACGATAATTGGTTCCTCGGCCTTCATGAAAACGTCCACGACTTGGGCGCTCATTGGTATGTAAAATCTCTTCAATGGTCTGAATCGTTTCTTCAGCCAGATGATCTACCTTTAAATAAACAGGACCATTACCACTTTCCAGCTCTTGGTAAAATTCCCACATCATTTGACCACTCCAGTAGTCGCACTCAATGAAACGCTCACCTTTACTGTTGGCGGTATATCCACCCAATGGGCCTGTGACATAGGCACAAGCCGGACCGTTATAGTCTTTAATCAGCGGATTAATCTGAAAGCATTCTAAATTGGCAAGTTCTGCACCTGCATGGTATGCCATGGCATAACCATCGCCTGCATTAGTTGGGTTTTCATAAGTTCCCATTAAGTAGCCTGAAGCTGGCAGACCTAAACGCCCTGCTGCACCACAGCATAAAATGGCAGCTTTAGTTTTAATGACATAAAAATCGCCACTACGGCAGTCAAAGCCAAGTACGCCATTGATTGCACCTTGCTCATTTTTTAAAAGCTTTGTCGTCACAATTCGGTTGTTAATTTTAACTTGAGCACGCTTTAACTGACGATATAAAACCTTTTTTACATCATGGCCTTCAGGCATTGGTAAAACATATGCCCCCATGTGATGTACTTTTTTTACTGCAAACTCACCTGTCTCATCTTTTTCAAATTTAATTCCCCATTGATCAAGCTGTTGGATCGTTTTAAAGCTGTGCTTTGCATATGCATATATAGTTGTTTGGTTCACAACGCCATCGTTGGCAATCGTAATTTCTTTGGTGTATTGCTCTGGTGTTGCGTACCCTGGAATGATGGCATTATTAAGCCCATCCATACCCATTGAAATAGCCCCGCTACGTTTTACATTCGCTTTTTCGATCAATAAGACTTTTAAATTAGGGTTTTCTTGTTTCGCTTTAATTGCTGCCATTGGCCCAGCAGTTCCACCACCAATAACCACAATATCAAACTCAAGATATTTAGTTTCCATTGTATATTCCTTATTTTTATTTCTATTATTAGCGATGAATACGTAAACGGTACTGGAAGGTATCGCCTGAAAAATAGAGATATTCATAGTCAATCGGTTGCCCGTTTGCATCGTGGGTCAAACGTTCGACCCGTAATACCGGAGTTCCGATTTCGACTTGTAATAAAGCCGATAATTCTTCATCTGCTATGGTTGCATCAATACTTAAATCCGCATGTCCCAAAGGGATGTCGCACTCTTCTTCTAGGGCTTTAAAAATATCGGTAGTACGTAAATCAACAGCTTTTTCTTTGAGTTTCAAACCAATATGTTCTGGTAAATAGGTCAATTCATAAGAAACGGGTTGTCGGTTAAGTAAGCGTACCCGTTGAATTTCATACACATTGGCTTTAACTGGTAATTTCAATTTCGGTACAACATGCACAGGAATTTGCTTAAGCTCAGCCGAGATGACACGGTTTAAAATTTCGTGACCAGCAGATGACATTGCTTCAGCAAAGCCTTGTAAATTTGAAATGTTCTGGAAGGTTTTTGGCTTACTTACAAAAGTTCCTTTACCCGGAACTTTAAAAATATAACCTTCTAACTGTAATTGATTGAGCGCTTGGCGAACTGTAATTCGACTCACACCGAACTGTTCAGCAAACTCATTTTCAGATGGAATTTGGCTAAGAACAGCATATTCACCATTTACGATTTTATTGAGAATGAGTTCCCTTAATTGATCGTAAAGAGGCTTATGATTTTTTTGATCTTGGGGTAGCTGGCTCACAACTTGCAACCTGTTATAACAACTTGAGCAAATAATGTTTAAAATGTTTCCTCTTTGGAAATAATTTAAAGCGATAACTTTAGTTTAAAAAATAATTTCTATTAATTTCAAAGTATTGATATATACAAAACCGTAAGATTGAAAAAATTATCATCAAAAGTACATCTGGCTTTGCTATGCTGTTAAAAATAATTTGGCCTTTCTAAAGCAGATATTTTTATAAATTAAGTTCTATTTTTTAAGAGATGGATATGCAAGAAAAAGAACAAACCATCACGGATGGGCCAGTAAAAAATGTCAGTTTCTGGCAAGCTTTTTTATTTTGGTTGAAGTTAGGTTTTATTAGTTTTGGGGGGCCAGCGGGACAAATCGCAGTCATGCATCAGGAACTAGTTGAACAAAAACGCTGGATTTCTGAGAAAAGATTTTTACACGCGCTTAACTACTGCATGTTATTGCCCGGTCCTGAAGCACAGCAATTGGCGACTTATATTGGTTGGCTTATGCACAGAACGGCTGGAGGATTAGTTGCAGGTATTCTATTTGTATTGCCTTCATTATTTATTTTAATTGGACTGTCTTGGGTTTATATAAAATTTGGAGATGTTCCGGTTATTGCGGGAATTTTTTATGGGATTAAACCTGCCGTAACCGCAATTGTTTTCCATGCAACTTACCGTATAGGTAGTCGCTCACTTAAAAATAAGTTTTTATGGGGCGTTGCAATTGCTGCTTTCTTTGCCATTTTTGTTTTAAAACTTCCATTCCCTCTTATTGTTTTATCTGCAGGTATTGCCGGCTATTTAGCGAGTAAAAAGTACCCAGAACTTTTTTCTTCAGTAGCTGGACATAAAGCCAGTCAAAAAGATTATGGTCGAGCATTTATTGATGATGAGACCCCGACACCAGAGCATGCTAAATTTCACTGGTTAGGCTTACTAAAACTCGTCTTAATTGCCATCGGCTTATGGTTATTACCCATCTTAGCTTTAGGTTCATATTTTGGATGGCATCACTCTTATACTCAAATGGCATGGTTTTTTACTAAAGCAGCTTTACTTACTTTTGGTGGTGCATACGCCGTTTTACCTTATGTGTATCAAGGTGCCGTTAATAACTTTGGGTGGCTTTCACCTACTCAAATGATTGATGGACTCGCTTTAGGTGAAACCACACCGGGTCCACTGATTATGGTTGTTGCTTTTGTTGGTTTTTTAGGGGGTGTGAATCAGGCACTACTTGGCTCTGAGCATCTATTCTTTGCTGGTGCATTAGGTGCAGTCATTGTCACTTGGTTTACTTTTCTCTTTTCATTTGTATTTATTTTTGCTGGTGCGCCCATCATTGAATCTACACACAATGAAATTAAGTTTACGGCGCCACTCACTGCGATTACCGCCGCTGTGGTCGGTGTAATTTTAAATCTGGCATTATTTTTTAGTTATCACGTGCTATGGCCACACGGTTTTTCTGGTCACTTTGATATTACGGCAGCTTTAATTACAGTCGCAGCATTTATTGCCTTATTCCGTTTTGAAATTAATGTGCTGTATGTCATTTTTGCATCTGCCCTTATTGGCCTGTTGGTTTATCTTTTATAGAAAATTAACCATGAGTCCTTTAACGCAACTGTGAAGGACTCATGCCATAAAACTGTTTAAAACGATGGCTCAAATGGCTTGCTGAACTAAAGCCACATACCAATGCAATGTCTTGTAAAGAAAAGTGTGAAGACTGAATTAGTCCTTTTGCCTTAGTTAAACGTCTTTGCATGACGTATTGGTGAGGTGCCATATTCATAGATTGTTTAAACATATGGGCAAAATGGTATTCGCTTAAATTCACAACATTTGCCAAATCTGACAAAGTCAGAGCTTGATCTAGATGATCTTCAATCCATTCTTGAATATATTTGAGCTTATGAGGCGCAAGCCCGCCTTTAATAGCAGGCTGTTGCCATTTAACATTGCTATATCTTCGAATTAAATGATTTAGCAATAAACTGGCGGTTGTACTCATTTGCAAATGATTAGATGAATCTTGCCAGTCACAGTCGAGTAAGAAGAACTGATAAAGTGCTCGAATCCGTTCGTCGTCATTAAAGACAACTTCGTTTAGTTCAATTTGATTAGGCTCTTTGTCCCATATTTTTTCAGCAACATCACGCAAATGTTGGTCGGTATAATACAAATGAACAAATTTAAGCCCACCTCGTATATCCCAAGTCGACTCCTGATGTTCAGGTAATAAACAAAAACGACCCGGCCCACCGCCATTTTTCCAACCCACAGGTGTTTTTTGATAGCTTTCATAGCCATCTTGAATATAGAGACTTAAAGTGTGGTGATCGCTACAGACACTTACACGATCTTGCTGATTAGACCAAAATGCAAGTTGCATATTTTCATCAAGCACCACGGTTTCGTGAAGCTTGGCTTTAGATTGCTGTAGCTGTTCTAAAGTTTGATAGGCCATGCAAAATTAAAACGAATATTATTGAGCTTAAGTTAACCATATTCAGCAAAATTGAGCTAGTTCTGACATATAAAAAACGCAAGATCTTGCATGTATAACACAAGAATATATACGTGAAAAATGAAGCATTCCTCAATACTTAAGCTTGGTAATCGAGGATGAATTTATGAATATTTTACTCTATGTTGCGGTGGTGTTGATTTGGGGAACAACATGGATTGGAATTGCCGTTCAGAGCCATTATGCAACACCCGTCGTCGCAATTTTATGGCGTTTTGCCATTTCAGCCTTATTACTTTGGGTTGTTTTACTATTTTCAGGAAAATTACAGCGAATTGCTTTAAAAGATCACTTGTTCTGTATGCTGCAAGGCCTTTGTGTTTTCGGCCTGAACTTTATTTGTTTTTATACTGCTGTTAAATATGTAAATAGCGGTTTAGAGTCTGTTATTTTTTCTATGGCTGTTTTCTTTAATGCCATTAATGCCCTTATCTTTTTTAAGCAAAAACCTTCCCCAAACTTTGCCCCAGCTGCACTTTTAGGCCTAATGGGTATTGTCTTGCTCTTTTGGCATGACCTCATCAGTAGTCAGTTTAATGCACAGTTATTGATGGGTATTGGGCTGTGTGCAATAGGCACTTATGGTTTTTCTTTAGGGAACATGATTAGTGTTAGACATCAGAAACGTGGCCTAAATATTTTTTCAACAAACTGTTATGCCATGACCTATGGTGCATTGGTGATGTTAAGTCTGGCTTTATTTGCTGGACAAGATTTAATGCCTCCAATGAATTTTCCATTTTTAAGTTCGGTACTTTACTTAGCTGTATTTGGTACAGTAATTGGCTTCTCTGCTTATTTTTCATTGGTTGGGCGAATTGGCGCTTCAAAAGCAGCATATAGCACCTTACTTTTCCCTTTAGTCGCGCTTTCTGTTTCTACATTCTTTGAAGGATATGTATGGACCCTAAACGCTCTATTCGGAATTTTATTCATCTTACTTGGCAACTACTTAATGTTTAGTAAGTTTGAAATTGGAAAAAAGTTATTTAATACTCAAAAAAGTTGTGAGAAGCAGGCCTAAAAGCCTGCTTTTTTTATAAATCATGATTAATTTTAGTAGCCCGTTTTTAGTATCAACTCGAAACCTTTTAAAGCTGCGGCTGCTGTGGCTAAAGGCGCAGAGGCTCCTCCACTTACAACAAGTTCACCCATTTCTTGCGTTAACACGCGAATGCATTTATTAGAACCTTGCAGATGAGCAAAAGAATGATTTGCTGGAACTAATCTTAATTCAACACCTGTTTGAATTTGCTGATTCTTAATATGAATAAAACCGACCAGACGAGGAACTACATTTTCTTTTTTCCAATCACGTATATGGTCGGCTGTAACATAACTGATTCCTTGTTTTGGAATATCCTGAATTTTTAATTCAGCTCCCAAAATGGTATTTGCCAATATCGTAATTTTAGCAGCAGTATCCCATCCATCTACATCAAAAGAACTATTAGGTTCGGCAATACCTTTTGCTTGGGCTTTTTCAAGAGATTCTGCAAACGCACATTCATGTTGCAACATATCATTTAAAATAAAATTTGTGGTTCCAGTAAAAACACCTTCTATTTCTAAAATCTGACAGCCAGCCAAGTTATATTCAAACAAATCAACTGTCGGTAAAGCCGCAGCCGTCGCGCCGCTAAAAAATAATTTTTTATTGTGTTGATGCGCCAAGTTAATTAATTTTTTACCTTCTACTACTAAAGCACCTTTAGATACTGCTATCGCATTCATGTTATGTGTTAAAGCATAATTTAAATAAAACAGGCCTTTGCCTCCTGTCACATAATCACTTGGCCCAGTCTCAATAATGACATCCGCTTGTACCTGTTCTAAAAACTTTTGTTCAGTGAAATCTGCTTGATATTGAGTTTTATCTAGCCACTTGGCAGCTTGTAAACCATCTTGATCAATTAAGCCTGATGATGAATTACATACCCCCACTAAACGGGCATCAATTTGATATTTTTGTTTATAGTATGCCGATCGATTTAAAAGAAGCTCTGCAATTTGTTGCCCAATCCGTCCAAAACCACAAATTGCCACGTTGACTCGCTTCATATCGTTTTCTCAAAAAACTTAAAGGGCTTAAATATAAAATTTCCAAAGATAATTTTAGCATTTCATTTTTGGAAACTTTGTATTTATAAAGATAAGTTAAAATACTATATCACTTAGATATTTGTCAGATTAACAATCTTAATTACCATATAAATTGCGACAGCAAACACCATTAATGCAAAGACTTTTTGTACAATTGCAGCCGGAATAAAACGAATGGCTCGACGTCCTAATAACATTCCAGCAGCACATGCGACAGCAAATGTACTGGTAATGCCTACAGGATAGTGAAAACCCTCTGCAATATGCATCACAATACTCATTCCACTAATAAGAAAAATAATCATGAGTGAGGTTGCAACAATACTATGCATGTCGAGATTAGTGACTTTTCTAAGTGCAGGTACGATCACAAAACCACCGCCAACCCCTAACATTCCCGTTAAAAGCCCAGCAATAATCCCGATGCTCGCAAGAACGCTTCCCGTTTTAAAATTCCAGATGAAACGCCCAGTACTTGGGTTGACCTGACACGGCGGGTTGTGGAAATCCGAAACTCGGTTACTGATGAGCCGATAGCCCACTGTAAACATAACTAAGCTAAACATGAGCATGAGCCAAATAGGAGAAATCGTGTTGGCTATTAAAATTCCGATATGTGCCATAGGTGCGCCAATAATGGCAATCCAGATTGCAGCGCGATAACGAACCATCTTTTTAAATAGTCCTTCAATGGTTCCAATCAGTGTAGACAGGGCAACTGCCAATAAACCAATCGGTGCTGCTTGAGCTACGCTCCAACCTTGACTGGTCATTAGTGCAGGTACAGCAAGAATACCGCCACCAGCGCCAGTTAGACCAAGTAAAAAGCCAATCACAATGCCTTCAACGACAAGTAATAACATATCAGAAGCCTAAAATTGCATGTTTTTCATTTGCAGTGAACTGCTATTGAATGAGTGAGTAAATTCTCGTCTTCTTGCGAAGCTTTAGCCGCTTCTCAGGGTATCCTCTTCCACTCGAGAACAGCTCTCGTCTTGCGCTCGTACAAAGCGTTGCTTTGCTTAACCTCTTCCGCTCAAGCACAGCTTTCGTCTTCTCGCGAAGCTTCAATCGCTTCTCAGGGTAAAGCGTTGCTTTACTTATCCTCGCTCAGGTTTGACCATCCATTCGCGGCCTTTGAGCATGCCTTGCCAATAAATCGGTGGCAAAATTTGCTCTTTAAGTAACCATGCCAAGCGAGATGGTTGCTGCCCATCAATCACCCATTTGGGAAAACTTGGAAGTAATTTGCCACCGTAGCCAAACTCAGCCAGAACGATTTTTCCACGCTCTACAGTCAGTGGACACGAGCCATAGCCGTTATATTCACAAAAGTTCTGCTCACCTTTTAATTTCGCAAGAATATTCACAGCGACAATTGGAGCTTGTGCCCGTGCCGCAGCAGCAGTTTTGGCATTAGGTGCATTCATCACATCACCTAGAGCAAAAATATTGGCATGTTCGATGTGTTGTAAGGTTTGCGGGTTAACGTTCACCCATCCAGCTTCATCTGTGAGAGTACTTGCACGAATGAAATCAGGCGCTTGTTGCGGTGGAACAACATGCAACATATCAAAATCGGTTTCGACCAGTTCCGCATTTTCATCGTTCACTACCTTAAACCATGCTTTTTTTGCTGGTCCATCTACTTTGACAAGTTGATGGTTAAAGTGCAGTTCAGAACCATATTTTTCGACATATTGCATCAGTGCAGGTACATATTCCTTCACACCAAATAAAACACCGCCGCTGTTATAAAAATGGATAGAAATATCTTTAAGTTTGCCTTGCTTTAACCAATAGTCGGCTGAAAGGTACATTGCTTTTTGAGGAGCACCAGCACATTTAATCGGCATAGGTGGCTGGGTAAAGATTGCCTTTCCACCGTTTAGCTGTTGTACGAGTTGCCATGTATAAGGTGCCAAGTCATAGCGATAGTTAGAGGTCACCCCATTTTTACCAAGGGTTTCGACTAAACCTTCAATCCCATGCCAATTCAGTTTTAAACCGGGGCATACGACCAACGCTTTATATTGAATCGGTTGGCATCCTTCCAAAATAACCTGATTATGCTCAGGGTCGAATCCGGCAACAGCAGCTTTCATCCATTTAACTTTGGATGGAATTACACTTGCCATTGAGCGTGCTGTTACTTGTGGCTTAAAAATTCCAGCCCCTACCATGGTCCAGCCGGGTTGATAATAATGCGTATCTGCCGGATCAATAATAACAATATCTAAGTTCGGTTCACGGCATAAGAGACTAGACGCTACAGAAATTCCAGCTGCACCAGCACCCACAATCACAACGCTATAGCAAGGAATCGTTGCTGGTTCATGATCACGTTTTAAAATACGTGGCACTAAGCCTTTCAAGTTAAAACCAAGTTTGTTACCTGTTTCGACTAAAAGGGCTGCATCTTTTGGGGCAACTTCCGCTAAAGCCCACAAACTGATGGCACGCATGCCAGAGCGGCAATACGCTAAAACAGGTTTCTGAGTATTGTGGTAAAACTGCTTAAACTCTGTAACTTGTTGATCGGTAATTTTGCCACTCGTAACAGGCTGATAAATTACATTTAGGCCATGTCGCTGAGCTACTTCTTCAATTTCAATCACATTCGGCTGATCCGGACCTTCTCCATCTGGGCGGTTACAGATCAGAGTTTTTATCCCCTGATCTGCAATTTTTGCGACTTCATCGGCAGTGATTTGACCAGCAACATAAAAATCTTGATTAATTCGTTTGAGTTCCATATTGCCACCTTAAGATTGCGAAGTTGAGCCACAGGCTTGATTAGCTGGTAATGCTTTATCGATCTGTTTTGGATATGGCAGATTTAAATCATTCATTAATTTAATAAAATCTTCACGGGAGCGTTTTTGGCCTAAACGTGAGTTATATAAACGTTCATTAGCAATAGTCGAAGATAGGCGACCTTTGTAATCATGTCCCGGATAAACAATTGTATCGTCCGGCAAACTGAAAAGTTGTTTATGAATACTGTCATAGAGCGTTCCAGCATTGCCCTCTTGGAAGTCAGTTCGACCACAACCATCAATTAATAATGCATCGCCCGTGAAAACCATGTTTCCAACTAGGTAACTTGTACAAGCATTGGTATGACCTGGTGTATAGCGCGCTTCTATACTGAGGTTGCCAACTTTAAGTATGCAACCATCTGTAATTAAAATATCTCCGCAACTTACATCTGAATTACGGTGTAAAACCGATTTGCAATCGAAACGTTCCCGAAGCAAATTCGCAGCGGTAATATGGTCTGCATGAACATGTGTATCTAAGGTATAGATAAGCGTAAATTGATGCTGCTCTAATTCTTTTGTATAAATCTCTATATCTGATGCAACTGGGTCAATTAAAACAGCCTCTTGTGTTTCTTTACACCCAAGCATATATGTATAAGTCGAACTTTCTTTTTCAAAAAACTGCTTAAAGAACATGATTTATACCCCAATAATTTATTTCTTTCCTATATTTTGCAAACAAGATGCCAATTATTTAAAATTAAATAATAAGTATAAAAATCAAATATTTAAATTAATAATTAAATTCAACTTGAGAAAACAAGCACTACTTGATGTTTCTATGCAACTTTAGTATGTTTCAATGAAACGATGATGAAACACAAACAATGGCAAAATTAAATTTTGAGTCAGAACAGGATTTTTTTATTCTATTTGAGCAATTAAAGGCTTTATTCCCAAGTGCTAGTCTGTTTTTAGCAGATATAACAACTCAAGCAATTCACTATAAATTTAATACAGATGATATTTCTGTCGAGAGTATGGCAGCTCTGGTTCAGGATCATCACAATCAATATCTTGAAATCAATACGCATAAAATTAAAAAGCGATTTATCTATCAAGAGCATGACATTTATATTAGCGAAAACCATTTTATTGGGAAGCTACATATTTTACAGCCAGTTGGAACAGAAAATGATATTGCTGATCAAGTGCAATTAACAGAGCAGTTACAAGACTTAGCCAAGGTTTTTAATAGTTGCTCACCAGAAATGGCCCGCATGTTTTCAATTATTCAAAGAGTGGCAATTACTGAGTTTCCAGTGCTCGTCCGAGGTGAATCTGGTAGTGGTAAAGAACTGGTGGCAAAGGCTATTCATGATTATAGCCAACGTAAAAACAAGATCTTTGTTGCCATTAATTGTGCTGCTCTAAATGCAAATATTTTAGAAAGCGAATTGTTTGGGCATGTTAAAGGTGCTTTTACTGGAGCAATTCGCGACCATAAAGGCGTATTTGAACGTGCCGCAGGCGGAACTCTTTTTCTGGATGAAATTGCCGAGATTCCTTTAGAGCTTCAAGCTAAATTATTACGAGTTTTAGAAACTGGTGAATTTACTCCAGTCGGTGGTGAAAAACCTATTCAAGCCAATGTTCGCATTATTACAGCAACGCACAAAGCTTTACGTGAAGAAGCTAAGGCTGGGCGTTTCCGCCACGATCTACTCTATCGTTTGCGCGTGATTCCAATTTTTATACCGCCTCTTAGAGAACGTAAAGTCGATATTCCACTCATTGTCGATCAGATTTTAAAAGAAAGCTCCACGCAACTGGACACAATGCCTCATCAAGTCAATCAAAAAGCCATGCAAGTTTTGCTTAACTATGATTGGCCGGGGAATGTTCGCGAGCTTAAAAACACATTGCTTTATGCTTTAACAATGGCAAATGGTAAAGATGAAATTGAAGTCGAAGACTTACCGAATGAACTCTTAAATGCTGAGGATTACGTTAAATTACCAGAGACAAATACAGAGCTTAATCCTGAAAATGTGCAAGCAGCTTTGGAAAAATATAACCACAACCTGAATATGGTCGCTAATATTTTTGGAATTAGCCGCACTACGCTTTGGCGATATAGACAAAAACATAAGCTCGTTTAAACTTTAGTTAGGCAATCTCTTGGTGTTGTTACCCCTTTTATCGCCATGGTAATTGTTTAAGCAGCTTTTTAATGAATGAGTGGTTTTGAGCATCATCTTGGCTAAATACAAAATGCCCTTTTTCATCACGTTCTGGTGTAGTTGTACTCAATGCCGCTTTCTTTAATAGCCATAAAAAATGCCCCGTACTGATATAGGGCATTTAGGCAACTCTAAAAATATAAAATATTAGTAAGTTTCTCAACTTTAGAAGTGAACTTGAATTGTGTTTACAGTTGGGTTATCTGTAATAATTTTCACTTGATACCCTAATTCTTCAATTACAATTTTTGCTTCTTCTAACTTTGAGATATCAACTGCTTGTTTTTGATAAGTTAAGCTGCTCAATCTATTACCAACCCTAGCATCATTAATAATTTGATCATTAATCTGATTAATAATATCTTGAACTGATAAATTAGATGACATAGTGAACATTCTCCTAAAGTGTTAGTGTTCTCTACATTATAGTAAGCGCCTGCTAATAACTTCGAAAAAAGTCTATAATTTTACAAATTAATCGTTAAAGTCGTCTTCAGACTATTCTTCATCAGCCTCAATAATGGCAAGTTTCCTTGCAAATGCAACTGCCTTTTTCTTCCTCATATTAACTTTAGCAATTGCCATTCTTTCTTCAGCACCGACAATACTTCGTCGTGCTTGAACTTGACCAATGCTAATTCTTTTTGTGTCGGTTTATTAAGACTTAAAACCTCATCACGAATAACTTCTTCTATAGCAGTTTGTTGCAATGAAACTTTCTAAGAAGCTAAAGATAATAACCTACTTTATTCAACCAATAAAAAAGAGCGAATTATCGCTCTTTTTAGATTTAAGGTTTATTTATGGCTGTACAATAATCTTAACGGCTGACTCATTGTTATGAATTAAGGTTTCAAAACCTTGTGAAATCAAATCATCAAGTTGAATGCGCTGGGTAATAAAAGGTTCCAGATTGATTTTGCCTTCTTCGACCAGTTTAATGGTTTCCTGATGGTCATTTACATAGGCAATTGTACCTCGTACATCCAGTTCTTTCATCACCACACTATGCACATTAATTGATGCTGGATGGCTCCAAATCGAAACAATCACTATCACGCCTGTTGGTTTCACTGCCGCAACCAAAGTATCTAAAACTTTGTTAACGCTACTACATTCAAATGCAACATCGACGCCATCACCATTGGTGATTTTCATGACCTCAGAAACCACATCAACCTCTGATGGATCTAAAATATAATCTGCGACTCCTGACTCTTTGGCTTTTTCTTTACGCTTTGCACTCAACTCGGTAATAATGACTTTAAGCCCTTTCGCTTTTAAAATTGCCGAAAGCAATAAACCAATTGGGCCCGCACCACCAACCAGAGCAATATCACCAGCCTTCGCGCCACTGCGGACATAAGCATGATGACCAACCGATAACGGTTCAATTAATGCAGCTTGATCAAGTGGAATTTTATTAGAGATTGGATGTACCCAACGGCGTTTAACCGCAATTTTTTCCGACAACCCGCCACCACGACCACCTAAACCAATAAAGTTCATATTTTTGGAAAGATGATAATTATCTCCCGGCCCAGTCGGGACACCATCGGCCACAATATAAGGCTCTACGACCACATGCTGACCGACTTCAATATCATCAACACCTTCACCTACGGCATAGACTACACCAGAAAACTCATGTCCCATGGTGATTGGCGCAGATTCGCCTGAAATAGGATGAGGATGTCCACACGGTGGATTAAAAATCGGTCCTTCCATAAATTCATGCAAATCTGTACCACAAATTCCACACCAAGCAACCTTAATGCCTACAGTGCCGGGAGTGACTTCTGGTTCTGGGATATCCTCAATACGGATATCGCCTCTGTCATAAAAACGCGCTGCTTTCATTATTATCTCCCTCAAATCAGGATGCTGTTTTAACGATAGACAATTCCGCCGTCCGTTAAAATCGATTGACCCGTAATGTAATCTGAATCTTCACTTGCCAGAAAAGCAACTAATGCAGCGACATCCTCTGGCGTTTGGGCTCGACCTAAAGCAATGCCTTCTACATATTTTTTATAGGTCTCACCTATAGCCGCACCAGTAATTTCAGCAAACCGTTTATCAATTTCAACCCACATGTCGGTTCCGACAATTCCGGGACAATATCCGTTTACCGTAATACCGTGACTTGCATATTCTTTTGCTGCGGCTTGTGTAAGCGCACGCACTGCAAACTTGGTTGCCGAATAAACACCCAGCAAAGCAAACCCATCATGGCCTGCAATTGAACAAGCATTAATGATTTTACCTTTATGTTGGCGTTGCTTAAATTTTGCAGCAGCAGCCTGTATGCCCCACAGTACACCGCCAATATTGATATCAACGATTTTGTGAAATTCATCTGGTGTCGTATCTGCAATAGCCTGAACCTGAGCAATTCCAGCATTATTAATCATGATGTCAAAGCCACCAAGCGTCTGCTCAGCATGATTTATAGCGGCATACACTTGTTCGCGGTCACTGACATCGGCAATAAACGTATTGGCATTTACACCTAGAGCTTGAATCTCTTGCTGTACAGCATTGAGTCGATCTTGTTTCATATCGACCAATGCAATGTGAACACCATCTTGCGCCAAGCGCAGGGCAATCCCACGGCCAATGCCTTGAGCTGCCCCTGTCACTAAAGCGACCCTATCTTTTAATCCCTTAACCATTTTCAACTCCTGTAAATGCAGAATTTCTACATATGAATCGCTCGTTGCATTGAAGCCAAAATGGATTCATGCATTGCTTCTGATAAAGTTGGATGTGGGAAAATTACTTGAACTAGACTTTCATCAGTTGCTTCTAGATATTTAGCAATTGCGAAACCTTGAATGTGCTCGGTCACTTCATGGCCCACCATATGTGCACCAAGTAGCTCGCCCGTTTCTGCATGTATGACAGTTTTAACGAAACCTGACGCATCTCCAATTGCCAAAGCTTTGCCATTCGCAGTTAAAGAAAACTTGCCGATTCGTACAGGTAAGTTCTGAGCTTTTGCTGCACTTTCAGTCAGACCAATACTCGCCACTTGTGGATGAGTAAAAATGCAACCCGGAATTTGGCTACGGTCGAGTGAATGCACGTTTGCTACGCCAGCAATTTTTTCAACACATATCATGGCTTCATGGCTTGCTTTGTGGGCAAGACACGGCGCACCTGCCACATCACCAATTGCGTAGAGGCCTACAACATTGGTTTTACAATAGGCATCAATTGCTACAAAACCTTGTGGATTCAGTTCTATACTTAAACGGTCCAGTCCTAGCCCTGTGGTATTAGGCTGTACACCAATTGCTGAAAGGACACGGTCAAAAACGATTGTTCGAACGTCATTTGCCGTTTCAATTACACAGTGAACTTGCCCATTTTCAATTTGAATACTTTGAACAACAGCATCCGTTAGGACCCTCATTCCTTTTTGTTCAAATTGTTTTCTAACGTATTGAGCAACTTCTGCATCTTCAGTCGGTAAAATTTGTTTAGCTAAATCAATAAGTGTGACCTGACACCCCAAGTCTTGATAGAGGCTGGCAAACTCACTACCAATTGCACCCGAACCAACGACGAGTAAGCTTTTTGGCAGTTCTTCTGGAATAAGTGCTTCTTTATAGCTCCAGACATAAGTTCCATCGACAGGAAGTTGAGGAATATGTCGGGCTTTAGCTCCAGTTGCCAAAATAATATGTGGGGCACTCAAAGCCTGACTTTTACCTTGAGCATCGGTCACTTCAATTTTTTCTTTAGCCGTAAGTTGAGCACGACCATTAAATACAGTCACCTGATTCTTTTTAAGCAAGTAATCAATGCCTTGTACCAACTGAGCTGACACTTGGCGGCTATGTTGCACAAGCTTTTGAATATCAAAATCGAGTTGAGATACCTGAAAACCAAACTGTGCTGCATTTTTAAATTGAGTTGCCAACTCTGCGCCAGCCAATAGAGCTTTGGTTGGAATACACCCCCAATTCAGGCATATTCCGCCCAAATGTTGCTCTTCTACAATTGCGGTTTTTAGCCCGAGCTGGGCTGCACGAATTGCAGCCACATATCCACCCGGTCCCGCACCAATCACAATCAAATCGAATTGAGTTTCTGACATGCGGGTTCTCCTACACCAAAATTAAAGCAGGGTTTTCAACATACTGCTTAAAGCTGGCCAAGAACTTTGCACCTACAGCACCGTCAATGACTCGGTGATCACATGACAATGTCGCTGTGACAATCTCACGAACCACAACATTTCCATTTTCAACGACAGCACGTGGTTCTGAAGCACCCAATGCCATAATTGCGCCTTGCGGTGGATTTATGATGGCATCGAACTGTTTAACGCCTAGCATTCCTAAATTTGAAATGCTGAAGCTGCCTCCCTGAAATTCGTCAGGTTGTAACTTTCCAGTCTTGGCACGCGTTGCCAAATCACGCATGTCATCGGAAATCTGTGCTAAAGACTTCTGATTGGCGGCTTTCACAATTGGTGTAATTAAACCGTTTGGAATCGCCACAGCCACTGAAATATCGGCTTGTGAAAATTGCAGAATCGATTGTGTAGCTTCATCAAATTGAACGTTTACCTCAGGTACTTTAATCAGTGCAGCAGCAGCTGCTTTAATGAGCATGTCATTAATAGAAAGTTTCACATGTGGAACAGTCTCATTAATCTGCTTACGTAAATTTTGAAGTGCTTCCACGTTTAGATCGACTACAAGACGGAAATGTGGCGCATTACGTTTTGCCGCTTGCAAGCGTGAGGCAATCGCTTTACGCATACCATTCATCGCGACTGTGATGATTGTCGATTGTGGTTGAGCAACAGCACACTGAGTAGACTGTTCACTTCCCACCGTTGGGTTATTACGGTTGTAAACCGCTTCAACATCTTCTTTGCAAACGCGGCCTCTGGTACCTGAAACACGGCAATCATTGAGATTAATACCCCATTGTTTTGCCAAACGGCGCGCAACAGGTGTTGCCAAAACACGGCTATCATCGGCAGTAGATTTAACTACTTTAGCTTGATGTTGCTGCTTAACATCAGACCACTGACCTCCAGCAGCTTGTACAGCTTTCTGGATGTCTTGAACACTAATACGTCCTTCACGACCAGAACCTGTGACTTTTGCTAAGTTCACATTGTGCTTTTCTGCAAGCTTTAATGCATGCGGGGTTGCAAAAAGCTCATTAGATGCTTGATAGCCTTGTAACGACTCGGGTACAGCGTAATCACCTTTAGCTGCTTTTACTGGAGCTGAAGTACTTGCAGCAATAGACTGAGATTGAGCATTTTTTTCAACAACAGCAGGTGCAGATGTTTCCGCTTTACTTTGTTCTGAAGATGTTTCAGGTGCTTTAGCTGCTGAACCACCTAGTGATGCAATAAACTTCTCAATTTCTGCATCAGAAACTTGGCTTTCAGCACATACAGCAATAAGACCGCCTACAGGTAAAGTATCACCGTCTTTTGCTAAGATTTTACGCAGTGTTCCCGCAAAAGGTGCTTCTAATACATTGACGATTTTCGTGGTTTCAATTTCACAAATTTCATCGCCTTTATTAAAGCTATCGCCTTCTTTAATCAACCATTGGGCAATCGTGCCTTCTTCCATGGATAATCCCCATTTCGGGATCTCCAGCGTTTTAATTTCGCTCATCCTAAGCCTCCAATGTTTTTCGCACAGCTTGCTCAATACGCTCTACACTTGGAATCCATTCTTTTTCTAAAACTGGAGAGAATGGAACAGGTGTATGTGGTGGCGTTACGAGTTCAACAGATGCTTTCAAATAATGGAAACCTTTCTGTGCAACCAATGCAGCAACATCATGACCGAAACCACAGCGTGCCGCCGATTCATCCACAATCACAACACGCCCAGTTGATGCCACAGACTCTAAAATTCCTTCTTCATCAAGAGGAGAAATTGTTCGAGGGTCTACAACTTCAACCGAAATACCATCTTTTGCTAGCTTATCTGCTACTTCATTAGCGCGGTGTACCATCAAACCTAAAGCAATAATGGTCACGTCCGTACCTTCTCGGGTGTAATTCGCTACCCCAAAAGGAATGGTATAGGCTTCATCAGGAACGTCACCTTTAATGTCATAGAGCATTTTGTGCTCACAGAACACGACAGGATCGTCATCTCGAATTGCTTGAATTAAAAGTCCTTTCACGTCGTATGGACTTGATGGAACTACAACTTTTAAGCCTGGAACCGCGGCAAATACGTTATATGGTGACTGAGAGTGCTGAGCTGCTGCAGAAAAACCCGCACCAATCATACCGCGTACAACCATTGGCGCTTTTGCTTTTCCACCGAACATATAACGGAATTTAGCGGCCTGGTTATAGAGCATGTCATGACACACGCCATAGAAATCCATAAACATTAGATCGGCAACTGGTCTCAAACCAGTCGCAGCCGCGCCAGCCGCCATACCAATAATTGCAGATTCAGTAATTGGTGTATCAATAACACGTTCCGAACCAAACTCTGTCCACAAACCTTTAGTTACACCGAGCACACCACCGAAACCTTCAAGCTGGTTATCTTCGGTATTCTTACCGCCATGTCCACCGCGCACATCTTCCCCAACAACAAACACAGTTGGGTCACGGCGCATTTCTGATTCAATGGCTTCTTTAATTGCATTACGAAAACTTTTATTTGGCATCTTTACTATTCCTTTAGTAAGAGACATAGACGTCGGTAAGGAGTTGTTCTGGTTTTGGATATGCCGCTGCACGAGCTTTAGCAACTGCATCATCAACGTTTGCCTTAGACACTGCATCAATCTTGTCTAATTTAGCTTCATCAATTTTGCCTTTAACTTTTTCTCGGAAAATTTTCAAAGGGTCTTTATTTTCTTTAACAAAGTCGACTTCCTCTTTTGAGCGAATGAGCCCTGGGTCACCTTCAAAATGTCCATAAAAACGGTTAGTAATCGTTTCAATAACACTTGGCCCCTCACCACGGCGTGCACGTTCAATGGCAGTTTGGGCCGCTTCATATACAGCAAAGAAATCAGTACCATCGACTTTAACTGCTGGCAAACCAAAACCTGCCGCACGCCCTGCAATGTCTTTACTTCCTACCGCGTAGTCATGACCTGTACCCTCACCAAACCCATTATTCTCAAAGACAAAAATCACAGGAAGTTTAAGTACGACAGCCATGTTCATCGCTTCAAAGGTAAGGCCCTGATTTGAACCGCCATCACCTGTAAAAGAAAGCCCTACACCACCTGTCTTTAAGGTTTTTGCCGTTAGCGCAGCGCCAATTGCCAAAGGAGGTCCACCACCCACAATCCCGTTGGCGCCAAGCATGCCTTTGTCTAAATCGGCAATATGCATAGAACCGCCTTTTCCTCGGCACAGCCCATCATCTTTACCGAAAATTTCCAGCATCATGCCGTGAATATCACAGCCTTTTGCAATACAGTGTCCATGGCCACGATGGGTTGAAGTGATGTAGTCTTTATCTGTTAAATTCTCACAAATACCGACTGCTACAGCCTCTTCACCACTATATAAGTGAATAAAGCCGGGAATATCACCATTGGTATTTTCTTCGTGAAGTCGATCTTCAAATTCACGAATATCACGCATGCTTTTATATGCTGCGAGTAATTGCTCTTCCGTTAATTGCATATCCTTTTCCTTTATTATCTTGATTTTAAAAATCAACCAAGTTTCAAGCGAAAATGCTAGTTCGCTATAAATACTTAAACTTAAATTCAATAATTGATCTATTAGACTAAAAAGTTTTTATTCAAAATATTTCCAATTAAATTATTAATTTCAAAAACTTAACAACTCAAAATAAATTTAAAAAAATTTTATAATTTTCACTAGCTTGCAAAACAAACCTTTAACCAACCTTTGTTATTTTATAATACTCGCCACACCCTGTGTTTATAATTAATTGTGACTTATTAAGGAAATTTAAATTAGTCTTTAAATTAAATAGGCAGGAGTTTAAGTAAGTTTTAAATAAAATGGAATTATTAATATGGATTTTAAAAGACAAGTGGAAACTGGTATTAAATTACGGGGAGCTGATAAAGTCGCCCGTATTCCAATTAAGGTTTTACCAACAGAAGAGTTGCCAACTAAACCTGAGTGGATTAGAGCAAAAATTACAGATTTTGAAGAAATTAAACGTATAAAAAACCTTTTACGTCAGCAAAAATTACATAGCGTTTGCGAAGAAGCGGCATGTCCAAATTTACCGGAATGCTTTGGTGGAGGTACAGCAACGTTTATGATTATGGGTGATATCTGCACCAGACGTTGCCCATTCTGTGATGTTGCTCATGGTCGCCCAAAACCCCTAGACGAAGATGAACCTAAACATTTGGCCGAAACAGTAGCAAACTTAAACTTAAAATATGTAGTGATTACCTCTGTAGACCGTGATGATTTACACGATGGTGGCGCTGCTCATTTTGTAAAGTGCATTGAAGAGATCAGAAAACACTGCCCAGAAACTTTGATTGAAATTTTGGTACCCGATTTTCGCGGTCGTTTGGAGACAGCTCTTTCGACTTTGAGCTTATCTCCTCCCGATGTCTTTAATCACAATATTGAAACTGTTCCGCGTTTATATAAAGCAATGCGTCCAGGCTCAGACTATCAACATTCACTAGAGTTACTAAAACGCTTTAAAGCATATTGTCCCGATATCAAAACCAAATCTGGTTTAATGGTTGGATTAGGAGAAATTGAAGCAGAAGTGCTTGCCCTATTGAACGACTTAAAAGATTATCAGGTAGACCTTATTACCATTGGACAGTACTTGCAGCCTTCAAAGTCACATGCACCGATTCATCGATTTGTAAATTTACAAGAATTTGAAAGATATACGCGCCATGGCAAAAGGCTAGGTTTTAAAAATATCTGGAGTGCTCCTATGGTCCGTTCCAGTTATTTTGCTGATCGACAATATTTTGGAGAAGACGTACCAAAACCTTTTAGTCGAAAAGATGTCTTATCTTAAAGATGATGTAATTAACAAAACTTATCCAATAGGCTAATGGTCAAGACTTATAAAAGTATTTAAGGTAAGGAGATAACGAGGAAATAGTCACAATAAAAAAGTTATAACGGTTGAGCGGCTACGGATACGCCATTTCAATGATAAAGGAATTTCGATATGGATATGTTAGAACAATTATCATCGCCTCTTATAGATACTACGCCGTCTTTATTTCGGCCAGAAAAGTCATCTCATTCTCAATATTTAGGAAAAAAGCCATCAGTTGACCTGGAAGCGGCTCCGTTATTTGACCTAACCGAAGAATGGGAACATTCATTATTCGGACGTTCGATTCACGAGTGTCACCGAAACTTAATGCACATTGCCGAAGATGCCGATATGGCAATTGGTGTGACCGACCCACATGGCACTCTACTTTGGACATGGAGCAGTCATCCAATGCGCTCTTCGGCAGAGCAAGTTCATTTTGTTGAAGGCGGTCAATGGTCTACTCAGGCAGTAGGACAAAATGCAATTGGTTTAGCATTAAATACTCATTCAGCTAACTGCGTTTACTCACACGAAAACCAAATGAATAGTGTAAGAGATTGGGTCTGCTATGCAGCGCCGATTACCGATGCAAACACAGGCCAGTTTTATGGGATTATGAATTTATCGACTAAATATCAAAAGCATAACTCGTTAGGTCTTTTAGCCGTTGAGAGATGTGCGGACATTGTTAAACAAGCAATTCAGCTTCACCAAAAAAATATTTTATACATTAAGGCCTTTGGAACTCCAAAAGTTCAATATAACCAACGCAGCCTTACTTTAACTCAACGTCAAATTGAGATTCTGTGCATTCTGACACTGTGCCCTGAAGGTATTAATCTTGAAGAGCTTCACTATTCTTTATATGGCGATCGGCCTGTAAGTACGACCACTTTAAAAGCAGAACTATCTCAACTCAGAAACTTAATTCCCGATGTGATCGAGTCTCGTCCTTACCGACTGAACTGTGAAATTCAATGTGATTTTTTAATGGCAGAACAAGCATTAAATTTGGGTTTCACATCGACAACACTAACGCTTTATAGAGGGAGTTTTTTAGCTAAATCGGAAAGTCCATTTTTGTGTGCATGGAGAGATTGTTTTGATGCTCGCTTAAGTCATGTGATTTATCAGATTGAAGATGTTGATCAATTATTACGAGTCGTAAGCCGTGTTCCTGACCGTGTAGACGCTGTTGAGCGTTTGCTTGAATTATTGCCTGAAGATACGCCTTATCGAACCAAACTGTTAAAGCTACTCGAATAAAATAAAAGGGAGAATATCCATACGATATCCTCCCTTTTTAAGATAAGATCAAGCAGAGGCTTGAAGCTGTACCTTATAACAATCGTCTAAGGCTAATTCATAATACCGCAGCCCTTCTTCCGCAGCATGAAAAGCTTTTTGCTGCCAGTCGGGGCGATCATTACATAAACGCTTAATCAGCTCCATGGCTTCATAAGGATGAAGATCATCATAGTGAGCATGCGCACGCAACCAAGCTAAAGAACGTTTATCAATCGTTACTTCAGGATGATCAGTATAGGTATGAATACCCTTATAGACCTGAATCGACCAATCCCCAGTTGCCCACTCAATTGCCAGATTTGTTGCAGCAAGGCACTCTGCTAAATTACCGCGATGACTCATATTCCATAAGAAATGGTTCACCGCATTCATCGCAGCTGGCGGTCGTACACGATCAAGCTCATCAACAGTTAAGCCAAAACCTCCAGCCCAGTCGCGATACCATTTTAAGTGTCGCTCTTCTACCTTAATATTCTGGATTAACCAATCTCGTGCTTCTGTAACGCCAGGTTCAGAAAACCCCGTTGCTTTGCCTAACGCCCCTGCCATATATGACGGGAAATGCGCGACTAATGGATAGAAATTAAGTAAAGCATAACGGAAACTATCTAGGCTCAATCCCCCATTGGCCATTTCCGAAAAAAACGGATGTTTACTCACCCGTTCTTTCGCTGGTAGCAGGTCATCCCAGAACTGCTGTGACCATCCATTATGCGGTGTAATTTCTAAATGCATTCCATATTGATTTAGAGCAGTCATTGCTAATTTTCCTATTTATATGACAGCAATCATCTGTATTTCACGGTATAAGTCTATCCGAAAATGATAAAGATACAATCGTTAATCGACCATTTGTAACTTTTTTCGATGGATTGTGAATCTTTAGATAATTGTTACGCTAATCGTTGAAATGTCGTGATTTTTATCACATTTAACTTAGATAAAAATCATTACTTTTTTAAAAAAACTGTATTATTATTTTGAATAAATCACACATTATATAATCAATATTTTTAGATGGAACTTTACTAAAATAAGTCTCATTTTATGACAACTTCCAATATAGTGAGCATTAATTATGAAGTTGCAGGGTTCCAATATATTGGGACAGGAACAAATAGATTTATTAACCACACGAGGATTAAATTTCGTATGGTTTCCAAAGCAGCTTGAAACGATTTATCGTTTTCAATACCAAAATGGTGCTGCCTATGAGTTCCGCTACAGAGCGCCTATTATTTTAATATTATATATATTTTTAAGCTTTGGTATATATCAAGTTTTACCAACTGAGCAAGTTTTACCCTGGTTTAGCTATTATTCTTGGGTAGGTATAATCATTCTTATCGCCTGGATTTTATCATTTATTAAAAAATTAAATCAGTATTTTGATTATTATGTAGGAGTCGGTTCAGCTTTAGCTGTGGCAATTACCTTTATTTTAATCAACGTAATTGAGAATGGCCAAGATAATGTTCTTTTTCATGCAGCGATGATGTATGCGATTGTGATTATCTATGGTGCGGTAGGTATGCGCTTTTATACTGCCATATTTGCTGGATGGATGGGTGGACTTGTTGGAATTTTGGCAAGTAATTACTTAAATGGGGTGATCGACTGGACCTTCTTGAACCGGACTTACACCTTCAGTAGTTTTTTAGGAATGACCCTTGCCTATGCAACTGACCGTCAACATAGAGAAAACTATTTACAAAACTGCATGATTGAGCTGAATCGTATTGAACTGATGCAGCAAGCACAGCAATTATCTTTACTTTCACAACAAGACGCACTCACCGGTTTAGCCAATCGACGCTATCTAGATGAAACACTTGATAATGAATGGCGCCGTGCTTTACGACATGAAATGCCCCTGACCATCATGATGGTCGATATCGACTATTTTAAAGCATACAACGACACTTTAGGACATCTAAAGGGAGATGAATGCTTAAAAGAAATCGCAATTGCTATTTCTTCTATTGCTGCACGCAGTGGTGATTTAGTTGCCCGTTATGGCGGCGAAGAATTTTTACTCTTATTCCCAATGACAAATGCTCAACAAGCCTTGATCCAAGTTGAACGTTTAATGAATGCTATTGATAAAATTGCAATTAAACACCCATGTAGTGATGTTTCACCACATGTCACCATTAGTGTTGGAGTCGCAACCACAATTCCACGTCTAAACGATTCAATTTCTGCTTTTGTAGCTCGTGCTGACCATGCTTTGTATAAAGCAAAAACCAATGGTCGTAACCAATATAAGATTGCTGTAAACGAAGAACAAATTGTAGATTTAACTTAAAGTCAGACTTCCATTCAAAATGACTGTTGACTAAGTATTATCTCTCTTAACTTTTTTATAGCTCCTTTCCCAATTAAAATGACTCAAAATAAACAATTAGCTTTTCCATCCGTGGTAAAGCTAAAATGTAATTTAGAACCAGTACGTACCAAAACCTCTTTTTATTTAAATTTAAACCATCTGTTAAAAATGACTTATATAAACTTAATAAATTTAGCCACCTTCAACACATCAACATCCTGTTTTTATATAATGAACATTACTAGATTCAGATAATCTAATATAGAAAAAATTCCATTTCATTAGAGCTCACCTCTCAACCTCTTCCAAAATTTAATTAAAAAATAAAATAGTGAATTTTGTTCTATTCTTTGCGGTACTGTGGAAATAGCTTCAGTTGAAAATGGTAAAATCGAAACAATATTCTCATGTATTGTTTCATAATTTGGATAGGCTTCTTTTTTTATTATTTCTATAATTTTTTGTATTTCATCAATAGATAAATTCAAAAATCTCTTAATTTCTTGGGCTGTTTTTGACTCAATAGATAATAAAGCACAAACTCTAGTGACATTAACAATCTGCTCGGCATGAATGTTTTTAAAGTTTGGATAACAGACAAGCTTATAAAGAATTTTTGTCTCTAAATGATCTTTAGACACTATATTCTCGTTATTTATTATACGTTCTTGATGACTTGTTTTAAAATATTCATTCTTCTCAATATCTTGTAAAATATTGAGAAGTTCCTGATATCTTATTGGTCTCTTCAAACCATACTGATAGCCCTTTAAAAGCTCAGGATTATTACTCAATACGATCTTAATTTTTTTTGGAATAAGAATATTGGTATAACCACTATCTAAATCAATAATATGTATATCAGGATTGTCTTCACTATATATCCAATTCCCTACAAGATGAGATGACAAAGATAAGTCATGAATAACTTTTATCATTGCCTCTAAATTTTTAGGCAATAGCCTATCCTTTGACATACAGCCAATTCTATATGTGCACTGATTCATTGATATTTCCCCAATTTCAATGATGACTTTGAAAATTCTTTGTTAAAAGTAATAAAAATTTAAATATGTAATATATATAAAAGCAATTTGAGTAAATTAACTTTCAGTGATAAATATAAATATCGAGTACAGTAAAAAATTAACAAGATTTAATTGCCAAATTCTACAGATGAATATACTCAAAAATAATTTGCAGAATATTATATTTATATAAATATTATAAGACAAGAAAATAATTTAAAATTTAATCAAACTCAATGGAATAAAAATTTAAAACCCCATATTTAATTTAAATATGGGGTTTTATTTACTTTAGTCAAAAATTATGACTATGGTTCGATTGGAGCAAATGGTGGAATAACATCTGCATTTTGTGCGCGATGGCGTAAGAAGTGATCCATCAAAACAATTGCTAACATTGCTTCAGCAATTGGAGTTGCTCGAACACCTACGCAAGGATCATGACGGCCTTTAGTTAACACATCTGTATCTTCACGATTTAAATTAATCGTTTTACCTAGTGTCGTAATGCTTGCCGTTGGTTTTAGTGCAATAGCGACTCGAATGGTCTGACCACTTGAGATACCGCCCAAAATACCACCTGCATGATTCGCTAAAAAGCCATTACTGGTCATTTCATCACGTGTTTCATGACCAAACTGTCCAGCAACTGCAAAGCCATCACCAATTTCAACACCTTTAACAGCATTAATACTCATCATCGCATGAGCAATGTCAGCATCTAAACGGTCAAAAACAGGTTCGCCCCAACCCACAGGAACTTTTTCAGCTAAAATTTCTAGCTTTGCGCCGCAGCTTGTTCCTTGTTCACGTAAAGAAGTCACCAAAGCTTCAAAACGTGAAACAGCATCTACATCACCACAGAAAAATGGATTATTCGGAACTTCATTCCAATCCAGTTTTTCGGCAACTTCATTACCAATTTGTGTTACATGACCACGAATCAAAACGCCAAATTTTTCTGCTAAATATTTTTTAGCTATTGCACCTGCTGCAACACGCATAGCAGTTTCACGAGCACTTGAACGTCCGCCACCACGGTAATCACGGAAACCGTACTTTTGTGTATAGGTATAATCTGCGTGACCGGGTCTAAAAGTTTGCGCAATATTGCCATAATCTTTCGATTTTTGGTCAGTATTACGAATGAGTAAACCGATTGATGTGCCGGTAGTCTTTCCCTCAAATACACCTGAAATAATTTCAACCTGATCAGGCTCTTTGCGTTGTGTCGCAAATTTTGATGTACCTGGTTTACGACGGTCTAGATCTTTTTGTAGATCTTCTTCGGTTAATGCAATGCCTGGTGGCACACCATCAACAATTGCCATTAAGCCAACGCCATGAGACTCACCACAAGTAGTTACACGAAAGAGTTGTCCAATACTATTCCCTGCCATATGCCCAACTCCTTATATTTGCTCTTCAAATAGTTTTCTATAACGGCGACATTGTTCAGCAGTCAAAGCAAAAATACCTGAGCCACCTTTTTGGAAAGTGAGCCAGTTGAAATCAATCGTATTAAAGTTCTGACGCATTGACCATTCAGAATTACCTACTTCAATGACAATGAGGCCATCTTCAGTTAAGTAATCTGCCGCTTGTGCAAGCATTTTACGAACTAAGTCTAAACCATCTTGGCCCGCTGCCAATGCAAGTTCAGGTTCATGTAAAAATTCTTCTGGTAAGTCGGCCATATCTTCAGCATCAACGTACGGTGGATTACTTACAATCAAATCATACTGATTTTCAGCTGGAATCTTGGCGAATAGATCCGACTCAAGCAATGCAACTTGATATTGCTTATTGTGGTGCTCAGTATTAATTGAAGCAACTTCTAAAGCTTCTTTAGAGATGTCAGTTGCATCTATTTCGGCATCTGGATAAGCATAAGCCAAAGCGACTGCAATACATCCAGAACCTGTACACATATCTAAAATACGGTGCGGGGTTTTAGGCTTTGCATTTTCTGGCAAATTATTGAGAGCTTCGCGCATTTGACCATTTTCATCTAAACAATATGGTGCAAAACGTTGCTCAATTAATTCTGCAATTGGTGAACGTGGAATCAATACACGCTCATCTACATAGAATGGTTTATTAAAGAAATAAGCAAGGTTTAATAAATAAGATGTTGGAATACGATCATTGATACGGCGTTCCAATAAGCTTAAAAATTCTGCTTTCTCGCTTGGTAATAACTTCGCATCTAGAATTTCTGCGTCTGCTGACCATTCAAGAGATAAGGTTTGTAAAACTAATGCCGAGCTTTCTGCAAAATAATCTTCAGTACCTTGTCCTAAATGTGCATCATGTTGACGTAATGCTGATACCCCAAAACGAATAAAATCTCGAATTGTTGATAAATTTTCAGCCGCTTCCTGTAAATTTTCAGGGCTAATCGTCGGTCGCTCCACTTAGGCGTCTCCAAAGGCAAATTTTGCAAAGTGACTATTCTACTGAGTGAGGTACAGCAAAGCAACGCTTTGCCTTGTGAACCGGAGTTTTACATGCCTATCTCGAACAATCACACGTTAAAATCAGAATACTTTGTTTTAATTATAAAATGATGAACTTTAATTAAACTTTAATTTAGATATTCAAAATAAAAAGCGGCCCTTAAATGATGGACCGCTTCTAAAGTTTAATGAGTTTTAAAGCTTAAGCTTTTCAGCAACATAATCAGAATCTTTATCTCCACGCCCAGATAGATTTACTACAATCATGGTTTCTTTTGCTAATTTAGGAGCTTCACGAATTGCCCATGCGACAGCATGTGAGCTTTCAAGCGCAGGAACAATGCCTTCAACACGAGAAAGTGTCATAAAAGCATCTAAGCACTCTTGGTCAGTTGCAGTGCTATATTCAACACGACCCAAATCTTTTAAAAAACTGTGTTGTGGGCCAACACCTGGGTAGTCAAGTCCTGAAGCAATAGAATGTACCGGTAAAGGCTCACCATCCTCATTTTCAAGGACATAACAGGCCATACCATGAATTTGACTTGGCTTACCTAAAGTTAATGTTGCTGAATGCATATTGGTGTCTAAACCATGTCCAGCTGGTTCAACTCCTACCAGCTTTACATCGGGATCATTTAAGAATGCGGTAAATGCGCCTATTGCATTTGAACCGCCGCCAACGCATGCCACAACATAATCCGGATTTTTTCCAAATCGCTGGTGCGTTTGTTCTTTAATTTCAGTACCAATAATCGATTGAAAATCACGAACCATTTTAGGGAATGGATGTGGCCCCACAACAGAACCAATCGCATAGATAAAGTTTTTTGGATCTTTTAAATATTCTTCAAATGCACTATCTACAGCATCTTTTAATGTTGCTGTACCACGTGTTACTGCCACCAAATGAGCACCCAAAATTTTCATTTTGACGACATTTGGATGTTCTTTTTCAATATCTACTTGCCCCATATGAATTTCACATGGAATGCCCACTAAGGCGCAAGCTGTTGCCAAAGCAACTCCATGCTGACCAGCACCCGTTTCAGCAATTACTTTCTTTTTGCCCATATACTTGGCAAGTAAAGCCTCACCTAAACAGTGATTGATTTTATGTGCACCCGTATGATTTAAGTCTTCACGCTTTAAATAAATTTGTGCACCGCCTAACTGTTCAGAAAGACGCTTCGCATGAAATAAAGGACTTGGACGGCCTACATAATTCGTAAATAGATCTGCCAATTCATTTTTAAATTCAGGGGTATGACGAATCTCTTCATAAGCAACATTAATCTCATCCATTGCCTCTTTTAAATGTGGAGGAATGAACTGTCCGCCATATTCACCAAAAAATCCTTGTTCATTCGGCAAAGCAATACCGTTAATTTGATGTTGCATGTCATCTCTCTTTTTAAATTATTAAAGTTATTAAGCTTATCGAGAAAGGTAGCGAGTCATATCTTCAATGCCCTTTAGCGTCATTGGATACATATGATTTTCAAAAATTTCTTTAATCCAGCCAATGGTTTGAGTGTAATGCCAATACCCTTCAGTTTCAGGATTTAACCAAGCTGTTTTATCAAAATGTTGACGTAAGCGGCGTAACCAAACCTCACCAGTCTCATCATTCATATATTCAACCGAGCCACCCACCGATTTCAGCTCATACGGTGCCATACTGGCATCACCCACTACAATTACACGATAGTCGCGTCCATAAGTGTGAAAGAGATCCCATGTATTCATACGGGTAGCTGTGCGGCGATGATTATCTTTCCAAACATAGTCATAGAGACAGTTATGGAAATAAAAGTACTCAAGTGTCTTAAACTCAGTTTTAGCGGCACTAAAGAGTTTCTCGCATTGGGCAATATGAGCATCCATAGAACCGCCTACATCGAACAACATAAGCACTTTTATTCGATTTCGACGCTCTGGTACCATTTGAACATCAAGAATACCTTGCTTGGCTGTTTCACGGATTGTACCGTCAACATCCAACTCTTCAGCTGCACCTTGACGTGCAAATTTACGCAAACGGCGCAAAGCAATTTGCATCTGACGAGTACCAAGAACTTGGTCGTCATCTAGATTTTGATATTTACGCTGTTCCCATACTTTAACAGCCGAACGTTTACGACCCGGCCCACCAATCCGCACTCCCTCAGGATGATCACCAAAAGCCCCAAAAGGTGAAGTACCACCTGTACCCACCATGCGGTTGCCGCCTTGATGTTTCTTATGCTGTTCGCGTAACCGCTCTTCTAGCATTTTCATCAGTTCTTCTAAGGAACCTGCTTTTTGGAGTTCTGCTCTTTGTTCTGGAGTTAAATGCTTTTCTAGAAGTTCTAAATCAAACCAGTCTTTTGGTAATTTATGAACTTGCTTGAGTAACTCATCCAGATCAAAGGTTTCGATACCGTCAAAGTAGTCTTTTATGGCACGGTCAAACTTGTCAAAAAAGCGTTCATCTTTAACTAAAATAGTTTTAGCAAGTTGATAGAACTCTTCTTGATCGGCAAAAACTAAACCTTCACTTACTGCACGGTTTAAGTCAATGAGCTCACGAGTTGTAACTGGAACACCGTATTTACGTAGGGTGTAAAATAACCGCACAAACATGGGTTATTCCCTCCTTTAACGTCGAGACATGAAAGCCAAACGTTCGAGGAGTTGCACATCCTGCTCGTTTTTGATGAGAGCACCATATAACGGTGGAATAGCTTTAGATGTATCTCGATTACGCAATACATCTTCAGGCATATCATCTGCCATGAGCAAGCTTAACCAATCAATTAACTCAGATGTTGATGGTGGTTTCTTCAAATTAGGAATTTCACGTAATTTAAAGAAAACCTGTAAAGCTTCGTTGACGAGTGTTGCAGAAATATTCGGGAAATGAACATCGATAATCTCTCGCATGGTCACTTCATCTGGAAACTCAATGTAATGAAAGAAACAACGACGCAAGAAAGCATCTGGTAACTCTTTTTCATTATTCGAGGTAATAATTACAATTGGGCGTTGTGTTGCCGTAATGGTTTCACTTGTTTCATAAACATAAAAAGACATTTTATCGAGTTCATGCAACAAGTCATTTGGAAACTCAATATCGGCTTTGTCAATTTCATCAATTAACAAGACACAACGCTCTTCACTGGTGAAAGCTTCCCACAATTTGCCGGGTTTAATATAGTTCTTGATATCGTAAACACGGTCATCACCTAACTGGCTGTCTCGTAAACGAGAAACAGCATCATATTCATACAACCCTTGCTGTGCTTTGGTTGTCGATTTGATATGCCAAGTAATGAGTTTTAAGCCCAAACTTTCTGCTACTTGTTCAGCAAGTAAAGTTTTACCCGTACCAGGTTCACCTTTAACCAGTAAAGGCTTTTGTAAAGCACGGGCTGCTTTTACAGCGAGCTTAAGACTGTCAGTCGCGATATATTGATCTGTACCGGTAAAATGTTGGGTATCAGCAGACATGTGAAGACCTTATTTTTCTATTTCAATGGTTAGATGGAACGCATGCTTTTGTTTGTTGAATATTTTGACCAACAATAGCCAATAACCAAACCTAGACCAACTACAAACAGAATTAAAGATAAATTTGACCAGATTAGAGGACTATCTTTGGTTAAAACACCAAAAAGTAGTCCAAAAATAGCAGGTGCTACCGATGCATTCGGACCTTCAGACACGGTTGGGGTGACTAAAATAGCAAATACAATAAGCCAGCTAATCGCACCAAAAGTTGTAGGAAGACGGCGCATTAATCGCCACCAACACCACAAAGCAATAATAGCGCCTATTCCATAAGCTGTTAAAGCAATAGCATCTTCAGGAATAAAATCCAAAAAAGAGAATAATTGATTCATTATTCCAGTTTGATTTTCACGCACCACGTAAGCCCTCTGGTTCAACCGCATTCGGGTTAATTAACCCTTCTGGTGGCATCTGAATAAAGAAACCTTTTGTTTGTAATGAGTCTAAAACATGTAAAACATTAGCACGCGCCAATTTACGTGTTGGAGCTAATTCTAAATGCATGACAAACGTTGCACGACCAAACGCTTGTAAAACAGCTTCAGGAACATTTTCAAACGGATCAGCTTGTTCCGCATCGTCAGGATAGTTTGGAGGAGCAATATAAATGTACATTTCATCTTTTTTGCTCGATCTATAAATATCACAGTGCATTTCAAATCAACTCTTGAACTAAGGACAGCATACATGAAAAAAAACGACTCACCCACGCAGGTTTGTTTACGCATCAGTCGTTTTTTTAATTCTTGGGAAATATTAACCCACAACGTTGATTAAGGTCGATAATAACTTTGTTCTAGACAAAAGCCAGCTTTCATAAAAAATAAGTAAATATATGATTTCAAACATTAAATATAATTATTCATTTTAATAAAATAAAAACAATTTTAGAAAAAAATAAGAAATCGTTCGTTACTAAGTACTTTTTGTGATCTGTTTTTAATATTTTTACCCTTTAATACTATGAAATTTATCATATTAAAATTAGCTATTACCTTTTTAAATTCACATTTAAGTAAAACTTCTAACCACTTAATAAACATTAGCAGACATTACTTAACTGGTTTAAATTCTCAATATGTTTCAATAATAAGTATCTTAATAATAGATGTGGAGGATGAACTTATGCCTCGTGGCGATAAAACAGCTTACACAGCAAAGCAAAAACGTCAGGCTAAACATATTGTTGAGAGTGAAGTAGACAGAGGTCATTCTCAAGAAGAAGCTGAACGAATCGCATGGTCTACCGTCAATAAACAAGATGGCGGCGGTAAGAAAAAGTCTCACTAATACAAACTTTGAATACTTCTTTAGCCCAAGCTAAAGAAGTATTTTTACCAAACAAGTTAATGATATTTAAAAGACTCGAGAACTCTTTATATAGTTATCAGTTACTTGATTTAGGGCATTCAAAATAGCACTATCATCTTGACTTAATAGAGCTTCATTGAGGCATTCCATGTAACCTATGAGTGTAGTCTTAGATGCGTTAGCAAATTCAGTTGTGACTGCTTCATCTTCATATAAAATCACGTAGCTACGTGCAAAACCATAGATCAAATAGACTGCTGCCTTTTCTTTTGTATTTTGAGATTCTTTAAGAGACTGTTCACAAGCATTTTTTAAATCTTTAAATGCATCTGTACCAGTAGATTGATTTTTGAAAGATAAAAGTATTGTTTGGAAGTTCATATCCATATTCCACTTAAAAAGTAAAGCTACAGAAGATGGTAGAACCTGTCAAATAAAATCATGATTAACATACGTTTAAATGTAAATAAATTTATCTTCCTTTTTAATACGATATAAAAGACCGCCTTTAAAAGAGCGGTCTAACAAAAAATCGATATTTAAAAGCTTATTTCTATCGTTATGGTAGTACCAGAGTGTTCGATATTGGTTGATACATTGAAGCCTCTACCCCTAAGTTCCTCTTCTACTTGTGTGAGGTGATCAGGACTTACAGCATCAATCGGAAACAGGAAAGTTGCTTTTCGCTTCCCTGCTTTAGAATCAGTTTCAGTGCCTGTTAAAATTTTTTCCAGCATGGCCTCTTGATTGATTTTAAAATTTTTAGCATTTTGACGCGCTTGTTCAGCACTAAAGTTATTAAGCATATTTATCTCTCTAATTATTAATTTATCTAATTTTATAGCATAAAAAGCTTATATAGTTTTGGTGTTGTGTAGTTAATTCCGATCAGAAATATAAGCTTATTGATTAAATAATCTTTCTATCCATTCAATAAATTTTCTGGCATTTCTATTTTTAAAATCTTCTTTATTTGGAATGTAATAGCACAGCTCAGATTGAACTGATTTAGTCTTAAGAGGTTGTATAAGATTCGCTTTAATAAATCTCTGGGCAAGTGTAGAAGAACAAAACACGAGTCCATTGGCCGCTAATGCCTCATGTATTCCAAAAATTTCCTGATCAAACTTCTTAATTGTTATTTGCGTTCGGTCCCATCCATTCAGCTCAAGCCAAGTCTCTAGTGGCGGACTTGGTAATGCTTTATTTTTCAATTCTGTGGTGAATAACGTTATTGGCTCATTAGAATGTTCTAGTGGATCAAGTTTAGATGTACCAAATACATTAAAAGACTCATATTTAAGAATATCGCTAGAAGGTACTAAAGATACATCACCATATCGAATAGGTAATGTATATAAGTGACTTTCTAACGCTTCGCCTGTAGAAAATTCAACTGAAATATCAGGATGTAATTGATAAAATTCATTTATTGAGGGAATTAACAACATTGCTGCCAATGAGGATGTGGTAGCTACTCTGAGTGTATTTCCATTTACTGTTATTTCATCTAGCGCATCTTCAATTTTACGAAATCCTTCAGAAATCGCTACTGCTAGCCTATCACCTGTGGTTGTAAGCGTTATTTTTCTTACCTGTCGATGAAATAAGTCAACATTTAACCTGCTTTCAAGATTGGCAATATGATGTGAAATTGCAGTCGGTGTTAGCGAAAGCTCTTCAGCAGCCAATTTAAAACTGCCTAGTCGAGCAGCTGATTCAAATGCCCTAAGTGCTTGCAATGAGACTTGCATGCTTTCTCCTGAATCACAGTTATAGGTGATTTAAAATCATCTATAGCTGTAATTTTCTCGTTTGTCTACTTCTCATTTAAAACTCAGAATAAATTAACTCCTAACCCTTATGGAATTTATGATGAGCAAAATGTTACATATAGATGCCAGCGTACGAGCTGCAATTAACCCCAATCCAAATCATAATTCTATTTCAAAAAGTATTGCCAGCCGATTGGTCAGTTTATGGAAAAATAAAAGGCCTATGGATGAGTATATTTATCGGGATGTAGGAATGAATTCGCCTCCATTTATTACTCAGGACTGGATTGATGCCGTATTCACACCTGAAAATAAAAGAACACAAACTCAATGTGATGTCTTATCAATATCCGATCAGTTAATAGCGGAGGTTTCGAGTTCAGATATCATTCTAATTTCTTCTCCTATGTACAATTACGGTATGCCTGCTCAACTCAAAGCATGGTTTGACCAAATTATTCGGATTAATAAAACATTTGATTTTGACCTTGCTCGAGGAGACTTCCCTTTACAACCTCTTTTATCTGGAAAAATTTTAATCATTATCACGTCTAGTGGAGAGTTTGGTTTTGAGAAAGATGGAATTCGCCACAATATGAATCATCTTGTACCTCACCTGCGTACACTCAGTAAATATTTAGGTGTAGAGAAAATTTATGAAATTGCCTCAGAATATCAAGAGTTTGCAGATGAACGACATATAAAGTCATTAGAAAATGCTTTTCAAAAAGCTGAAGAACTTGTAGCTGAACTTGCTGCTTCATTCACAAAAAATCCGTAGAAGATTAATACTTAATTTTTAAAATTTAATAACCTACTGACATTTTAACTGAGCTATATCATTAAAAAATAAAAAGCCGACCCAATTGGGTCGGCTTTCTTATTTCTGCACTGAAACAAACTTATAGTTATATATTATTCATATTGAAATTGTTTTTCTTGTATCCAAGAATATACAGACCTGTATGTTTAATCAATTGAATTTTTCTCATTGAATCAGTTAATTTAATTCATTATCACTTTTACAAATTAAACCCCATTCAATTCATCACTTTACTAACTTTTAAAATAAGTTAATTATTTAATATAACTAATATAATTATTTATTTTATTAACTATTAACGTTAAATATCTATTATTTTAAATAAAAACTACTCAATTTAAACTTTAAGCCATTCACTATCCTTAATTAAAAGGGCCCATCACGAAGATGAGCCCTTTAAATTTTAACTATCAACCCATTTTAAATGGATAGACTTTCTTTTTCTTCTTGAAATAAATGAATTAATGGTTGAGTTAACAATTCATATCGCCAACCCAAAAGATAATCAGGTAAATCTTGTTCATCCCCTTGAGAAAGAACATGTTGATGAATTGCATTTAGCCATTTTTTTCTAAGTAATACTTCTTTAGGAATAGAAGTTTCACTTATTGCATGGGCAAGTACCATATCCATTTTATTTAAAGTTTCTTTAGATGTTACTTTAAAAGGTTTGGCAATTCTTGTTGGCCATTCACTTTCATTAGGTAAATCTTTAAGTAATTCTAGAATCGTTTTTCCATATTCACGAACTACATTTGGGCGAATATCTTTAACTTGCGAGAGTTGAAAACTATTACGTGGATTCTTTTCAACCATATCAATCATGGTTGAGTTTCTAAGAATAAAACTACGTGGCTGATTCGTCGCTTTAACAATGTAATCACGCCATTCACTTAAATTTTGCAATTGCATCAATTGACGGCGCGAATGACGATAATTACCAACATCGGTATAGAGTAACTCTGTAGGCGTTTCACTAATAATTTCTTTAGTTAAACTACTACAATCTTCAAGAACATAGTCATAAAGCCCTTTTTGCTTAAGTTGTTCTTGAATATGATGAGCTAACTTCATTATATATAGAACATCATTGGCTGCATAACAGAGTTGCTGAGGCGATAAAGGCCGAGCCAACCAATCGGATCTTGTTTGATCTTTTTCAATGTCAATATCAAGACAAAGCTTTAAAGCGCCTTGGTAACTCACTTGTAGTCCGTGACCTAAGAAAGAAAGACCTACTTGAGTATCAAACACATTAAGAAGATCTTCTTGATCAGCGTAATGATAGATTAGATCGATGTCTTCCCCACATGCATGAAAAATATTTTGCTGTGCGAGAAATATCTTTTTCCAAAACTGACTTAGATCTAATGAAACACCATCCAACAGATAGACATTACCATTTACATTGACTTGGCATACCCCAAGTTTAGGCCAGAGTGTGTCAACCTTAATAAATTCTGTATCAAGTCCATATATCGAACATTGATCCATTTTTTGAAGAACATCAACCAATTCGGTTTGCTGTTGGATAAACTGAAACATGCTTTCTCAAGTAAATGCAAAGAGTGCTTAGAACTCTGGTATATATAACATAGAAGTAGGAAATTACCACTTAAACCTTTATGAATACTCTATTTTTGAACAATTTTTCGAAAATAGATAATTTTTTGATCTTTTATTTATACTTTTAAAGTTAACTCCAAATATTCATTCTTTAAAATCTCTAAGATCTTTTTCATTCTTATGTGCTTTCATATTTTATTTAAAAGATCTTTTGTAATTAAAGACAAAATAATATTTGCCTTTAATAGCTAAATTAATAAATTTAATTCAATTTTATATCGCATCAATGAAATAAGCATCGGAATGCTTATTTCATTCTCATACGGTTATGAACTGCCTGACTTAAGGTATGGCTATCAACATACTCAAGTTCACCACCTTGCGGTACACCTTGAGCAATACGCGTCATGTGTATAGGTAAGTGCTTAGTCGCCTCTACCAAATAATGAGCGGTTGCCTGCCCCTCTACAGTCGCATTAGTTGCCAAAATCACTTCTTCAATAGTGCCTTGACTTAAGCGCTGAATCAGATAAGGAATACCAATTTCTTCTGGACCAATACCATCCAAAGGAGAAAGATGTCCCCCTAAAACATGGTATTTACCTCGAAAACTACCACTTTGCTCAATCGCCATTACATCTGCTGGTGATTCAACTACACACAATAGTTGATCTTCTCGCTCAGTTGAGGCACAAATATCACAAATTTCATTTTCAGTTAGAGAATGACACACGCTGCACTCATGAATATAACTTGAAGCTTCATGTAAAGCATGAGCTAATGCGAACGCACCTTCTCGATTTTTCATCAAAAGATGTAATGCCATACGTTGAGCCGACTTCGGACCAACGCTAGGCAATATACGTAAAGCTTGAACGAGTTGTTCAAATCTATCACTAAACACAGAACTTCCTTAGAACATGCCCGCTAAGCCAGGTGGCAAGCCCATACCAGAATTCGCTTTTTGCATTTTTTCTTCTGAAATAACTTCTGCTTGACGCACAGCATCGTTTACCGCTGCAGCAATCAAATCTTCAATCATATCTGGTTCATCTTGAAGTAATTCAGGGTTAATTTCGATACGTTTTACAAGATAGCGACCATTCATGGTTACTTTAACCAAACCACCACCAGCTTCTGCTTGGACTTCAGTTTGGGCAAGCTCTTCTTTCGCCTTTTTTATATTTGTTTCCATATCTTTTTGCATGCGCTGCGCTTGCTGCATGAGCATATTGATATTCATAACTTTACTCCGTATCTCTATCAAATCTTTAAAGTATTATTGGTTATCTGGTAATACTTTATAAAAACTTAATCTCATTGAACCAACCCATGTGATTAAAATCCATACAGATTAGCGCATTGAACTCAAATTAATCCGTAATTCTGACACAATAGACTAATGTTTTCTATCAGTATCTCTAGCTCTATTTCAAGTAGCTACATGAGTGGCATGATTAAACTTAGATCCTCTTCATAAACGCTTAAAAGTTATACATTAAAGACTTATAAAAATTTATTTCACTATTGAGATGCCTGTAACCCTTTATCAATTGTTTTATATTCACTTAAAGGGACTTTCTTAAAGGAAGTATTTGCTTCTTGAATAGATTTATCTGCTTCTTGCACCGACTTCTCTGCGTTGTTAATCAATAAGGTTGTTTCATTTACTGGGTTCTGATTCGGTTTGGTCAGCAATTTGTATCCAACTACCCCGATTACCCCCACCACAACAACAATAGCAATAGGCTTAAGCATTTTAAAACTCGCATTTCTTTTAATTAAATTTAAAGTCTTTATACCTTGTGCTCTTAGCCCTCATTTAAACAAAAATGTAGGTTTTTTATTGCAATTCTGAAATTTGAGTAACATTTAAATATAAAAAACCATCTCGATTAAAGAGATGGTTTGATAAACAAAACAACAAAAGAGAATTATTTCGATCGAGATAATTAGATTAAATCCAGACCACGTGAGATATCACGAATAATATCATTAATATCTTCTAAGCCTACCGATACGCGTATTAGACCCTCTTGGATACCCGCAGCAGCTTTTGCTTCAGCAGAAAGTTTGCCATGTGTAGTCGTTGCAGGATGTGTAATTGTTGACTTCACATCGCCCAAGTTGCCCGTAATTGAAATAAACTTAGTATTATCAATAACCTTCCAAGCACCTTCGCGTTCGCCTTTAACTACGAAAGAAACGATCCCGCCAAAACCATTTTGCTGTTTGGCAGCAAGTTCATGACCTTCTTGAGCTGGTAAACCAGCGTAGTAAACTTTTTCTACTTTTTCATGAGTAGATAACCATTCTGCAAGAATTTGAGCACTTTCACAGTGTGCTTTCATACGCAAACGTAAAGTCTCTAAGCCTTTTAAGAAAATCCATGCATTAAATGGACTCATTGATGGTCCAAGCGTACGGACAACACCAAAAACCTCTTCTAACAACTGATGATTACCAACAACGGCACCGCCTAATGCGCGCCCTTGCCCATCTAAATATTTAGTTGCCGAGTAAATGACAAGATCTGCACCAAATTTTAATGGTTGCTGCAAAACAGGCGTACAGAAACTGTTATCAACTGCAAGTAATGCGCCATTCGCATGTGCAATATCTGCAAGCGCTTGAATATCTGCGATCTCAGCTAAAGGATTAGACGGTGACTCAACAAATAAAAGTTTAGTTTCTGGACGTACTGCCTTTTTCCAATCGTCTAAATCACATAAATCGACAAATGTAATATCTACACCAAACTTGGCAATATATTTTTCAAATAAGGCAACAACTGAACCAAAAACTGCTCTTGAGCAAATAACATGATCACCCGCTTTGAGATATGCCATAGTAACTGACAAAATCGCGCCCATTCCAGAGCTTGTCGCAACAGCACGTTCAGCACCATCTAAAGCTGCTAAACGTTTTTCGAACATCGATACAGTCGGATTGGTAAAACGAGAATAGATATTTCCTTGAACTTGACCAGAAAATTTTGCTGCAGCTTCTTCTGCATTTTCATATACAAAAGATGATGTCAAAAAAATTGGTTCGCCATGTTCACCTTCAAAACTACGAGTATGTCCGGTACGAATGGCTAAGGTATCAAGTTGGTATTCTAAATCATCAGACTGGTTCATTAAATGTTCGCCTTTACTGGTCATGTACTAAAAACTATCATCATTTTGAGTGTCTAATGTATTTAAGGTCAAGGTAAACCTTAAAATTATCGCTTAGACTTTATTCAATCTTTAGTAAATAGTTGGTAAAGCAAGATGAAACGCTTAAAGTCCCTTGTCTCTGAACAAAGTCAAATGAAGCATCTTTCTGCCCGACTATTTCACCCAAAAACATTAGTTCTGTCACAAAGCACTCCCTATGAAGTCATTGGAGAGTTCAATCAAACCCGTATTCGCTATTACGCAGCAACACAAAAAAGATTTAAAGAGCCTTTAGTATTTATTGCTCCACTCGCCATTAATATGGCGATATATGATTTATATCCTTACCGCTCTCTTATTAAATATTTCCAAAATACTGGTTTCGATGTCTATTTGGTCGATTGGGGAAGTTTAAAGTTTAAAGATAGACATCTTAACTTTTTATCATTTATTGAAGATTTCATTCCTAAAGCGATAGAAATTGTCCGCACTCATTCAGGAAGTGAACAAATCTCACTGCATGGATGGAGTATGGCTGGCATATTTGTCACTTTATATACTGCGCTTAACCAACCTAACTATATTAAAAACCTGATTGTTCTTGGTAGTCCAATTGATAGTTATGCATCTGGCTATATTGGCAAACTCTACCGAAACATGAATCATCTTATTGGTCGTAACAAAAAAATTCAGGACCGTATTTATTCTGGATTGCCAAAACGTCTGATTCATAGTCCCGGAATTTTAAATTCATTAGGCTTTAAAATTCTTGATCCTAAAGGCTGGTTTGATGGGCATGTTCAATTGCTAAAAAATCTTGATGACCTGCAATTTGTACAAGAGCATGCAACCTTAAGTAGCTTTTTAAATAATATGATTGATTACCCAGGTGGGATTAATCAGGACATGTTGTTTAATGTCTGGCTGCAAAATCCACTAAAACGTGGCTTTATTCAATTAGAAGATAAGAAAATCGAATTAAAAAATATAGATTGCTCTCTCTTAGTTGGCGCGGGTCGTAGTGATCAGTTGGTGACTGCTGATGCTGCTTCTCCATTAAGTCAATTGACAAGCAGCCAAGATGTCACGTTTACTCTCATCCCTGGCGGTCATTTAGGCCTAATGTCGAGTCAGGCCAGTGCTCTGGAGTTTTGGCCACAACTGGCAAAATGGCTGACCGAACGTTCAACACAAATTTAAGGACAAGGTCATGAGTCAATCTGTTGCATTTATTGGTTTGGGTGCAATGGGCTACCGTATGGCAGCACATTTACCGAAACACTTCGATACTGTCTATGTATGGAATCGAAATTTCGAAAAAGCCAAACAACATGCAATAGCATATGGCACAAAGGCTGCCCCACTAGAGCAAGCGGTACAAGCAGATATTATCTTTTCATGTTTACCGACAAGCACTGATGTAGAAGCACTTATTAATAATGTACAAATTAAATCTGGGGCAATCTGGATAGACTGTACAAGTGGGGTTCCTGACTCTGCCCGCGCATTAGCAAGCTCATTAAAACAATTGAATGTTGATTTTCTTGATGCTCCAGTAAGTGGTCAAACAATAGGTGCTGAAAATGCAACTTTAACTGTAATGGTGGGCGGTGATGTAGCAGCTTTCGAACGCGCGTTACCGGCACTGCAAGCAGTAGGTAAATTAATTAAAAATGTTGGTGAGTCTGGTGCTGGATTTGCAGTAAAAGCAGTTAATAATATGCTACTCGCGGTCAACCTTTGGTCTGTTGCAGAAGGTTTTAGTGCACTCAAAGCACATGGGGTAAGTTTGAACGAAGCATTAGAGTGCATTAATGCTTCAAGTGGTAAAAGTCTGGTAACAGAGACTATATTCCCGCAGCGTGTATTGAGTCGTGAATTTCCAGTGACTTTTGGCTTACCGCTTCTTGCCAAAGATACAGGAATTGCTTTGGATTTAGTCCATCAAGCAAAGCTACCTGCTCCACTTTTGTCATTAACACAAAGTTTAATCCAAGCTGCTCATTTAACTGCTGAAGACAATAGTGACTTCTCTGCGGCAGTTAAAATGTATGAAGCATGGACCAAAATCACATTGCAATAAATTTAATCTTTTAGATAGCAGCTTATTAAAGATGCTTAATTTTAATAAGCTGCATAATGAATATTAAAAAGACTAAAAAAAAAACCCATTTCAATTTTAGAAATGGGTTACAAAAACAAAAAACTATCAAACGCAGCAATTAAGGATCACATAATAGAAGCTAAAACATGTAAAATCAATACATCTTTCAGTTGAATTGTAAACTAAGATCAATTTTGGTTTATTTATATTTTAGATATCAAAAGAAAAAGCCCATTTCCGTCTAAATTAAAATGGGCCCTGTGAATTCCACTTAATCCTAAAATACAAAAATGTGATAATTATCACGCTTTGTATTTTTATAATGTCATTGATATATTTCTTTTTCATTGACCCAATTTCAAACTTAAGCCGTCTATTTAGCAAATGAAAAAGCTATAAAATCTCATCTTTTCCTACAATTTTTTATATATTATCAACCGAACCAGAAGTATATTTTTCTCTTATAAATAACAGTTAAAGTAGATTAAAACGAGAATCAAATTCTGAAAAAATATATATAATTTTTCTTAAGTTTATGTTTTTATTTGATTTTTATAAATAGTTGATATATAAAGTTTTTATTTATATTGTGAACAAATTATCAACCAAAATGACACTTGAGTAATTAATAGTCATTGAAATATTGGTAATAAACCTTATATTGAGTACAGGTTCATACCTTTAACTGAGGAAACGCTCATGAATAAATTTATGGTTGCAGTCTTTACTGGCATGGTGAGCATTGCTGGTTTAAATGTTCAAGCTGCAACGCCTGAGCAAGAATGTCAGAAATTGCAAGACGATTATAATTTGATTTATGCATCAAAAGGCTTTTGTTTTAAAGATCCTGATGCAAAAGAAAAATATGGTAATGAAAACTGTCATACGACAAAACCAAAGTTTTCTGACAAAGAGCAACAACGTCTTGATGCTATTAAAGAGCGTCAGAAAGAATTGAAATGTAAATAATTTTTAAAGGAATAATACATGGCATACGATGATCAAAATATCTTCGCAAAAATTTTACGTGATGAACTTCCAGCGATAAAAATCTATGAAGATGATCAAGTTCTAGCTTTTATGGATATTATGCCTCAAGCCGATGGTCATACATTAGTTATTCCAAAAACACCTGCTGTCACGCTCCTTGATTTACCTCCAGAAGCAGCCGCATATACCATACAAATTGTTCAGAAAATTGCCAAAGCAATGGAAAAAGCCCTCAATTTAGAAGGTATTGTCTTGATGCAACTTTCTGGAGCAGCGGCAGGACAAACTGTTCCGCACGTTCATTTTCACCTTATTCCTACAAATGTGCATCAACTTGGACGCCATGCTGTAGAGTTAGGTGACCAAGAAAAAATTAAAGGATTAGCTGAAAAAATTAAAGCAGCTCTTTGATTTTTAATTCATTAAAGCGGAGTTTTGACTCCGCTTTTTTTCGTCTAAAAACTATAAAAAATTAAAATAATTAATTTATTTCTAAATTTTAACCGTCATAAAACTGTCATTTATTTTTCACGCCCCTGTCACAAAGTTTGCCGATACTGCTTAGCAAGTTGGTGAGCTTTTGTAACTTTTTGTACATAAGTCAACTACAAAATAAATAGTTAACTAGGCATACGCCATTTTTAAATACTTTTTGGAGAAATCTCAATGAAGAAATTGCTACTCGCTGCCGCAGTTGCAACTTTGAGCATAAACGCGGTGCAAGCAGCGCCAACTTTGTATGGCAAACTGAATGTTTCTATTAACCAAGTTGACAATAAAAATTTCGATGGAAAAAGTGACGTTACTGAAGTTAACTCAAACTCTTCTCGCATTGGGGTAAAAGGCGAAGAGAAATTAACTGACAAGCTATCTGCTGTTTATTTAGCTGAATGGGCAATTTCTACTGATGGTTCAGGTTCAGATACTGATCTTAGCGCTCGTAACCGTTTTATCGGTTTAAAAACTGATGGTGTTGGTACATTAAAAGTAGGTAAGTACGATTCTTACTTCAAAACTGCTGCTGGTGGTAACCAAGACATCTTTAATGACGATACACGTTTAGATATTACCAACATCATGTACGGCGAAAACCGCTTAGACAACGTGATTGGTTTTGAATTAGACCCTAAATTATTAGCGGGTTTAACTTTCAATATCATGGCTCAAACTGGTGAAAGCACCTCAGATAGCAAACAAGGTGAAACTGGTAAAGACAGCAAAAATGACAGCTTTGACTCTGTGTCAACTGCGCTTGGTTATGAAAACAAAGACCTTGGCTTAGCAGTGGCTGCTGCTGGTGACTTCGGTATTAAAGGTAAATATGCTGCTTACGGTCTGAAAGATGTTTATACAGATGCTTACCGTGTAACGGGTTCTTATGACATCGCAAAATCAGGCTTTGTTGTAGGTGCTTTATGGCAACATGCTGAACCTACTGATGACTTGACTGCATATGGTCAAACATATAAATCAGATGGTGCAGTTGACAAAGCTGGTAAAGCATACCGCGGTTTAGAAGAAGAAGCTTATGCTGTTACAGCGGCTTATAAAATTCCAAATACTAAACTTAAAGTGAAAGCTGAATACGCTTCTGCTGAAACACAAGTAAGTGGTCAAGCAGATCGTAAAATTGATTTGTATGGCTTAGGTCTTGATTACCAAATCAACAAACAAGCTCGCTTCTACGGCATTGTTGCTCAGCAAAAACGCGACTGGCTAAATGATGACGACAAGCAAACTGTTGTTGGTACAGGTATCGAATATAATTTCTAATCAGTCATCTCTGATTTAATTATAAAAATAAAAAAGCCGATATCAATTTTATCGGCTTTTTTAACAACCTATATCTTATTTCAAGAAACCACTCACAAGATTCATCACATTTTGAATGTCCTGATTTGCTTCTTGAGGATTTGTACTATCACCCTGAGGTGTTAATGAGTCAATGACTTGAGGTAAGACTGAAGCAATTGCACCGTAAACTTGTTCTTTTGGAGCTTGAGCTTGCTCTGCAACTTGTTCAATGTCGGCTGGATTAAATAGACTTTGTAATTGCTGAGTAGGAACCTCACTATTGCTTTGATTTGGGTCAACCCAGCTTTGAACTTGGCTACCTAGACCTGCTCCTTTTAACTTTTCTAAAGCAGCTTGCAAACCACCTTGTTGCTGAACCCAACCTAAAATTAAAGGCACAACCGCAATTAATAAACTTTGTACACCACCACCTGCTTGAGGTGCATTATTATTGCCAGTCACTTGGCCTAATACAGAATCTAATACTCCACCAAGGCCCCCTTGAGTGCCAGAAGAAGTATTACCACCCATTTGTCCAAGTACTGAACCTAAAATTCCGCCCAAACCGCCTTGACCTGATGCTTGCTGGTTCCCACCTAATGCCTGCTTAGCCAAAACTTCAACAATGCTGCTTAAATTTGTCATATGTAACTCTTATGTATGGTTTATACATGAGCATACGCGGATTCTTGTTCAGACAGCAAAAACCAAATTGTTAAATTTTGAAAGAGATTTAATGCTCTTTTACCAACGGAATTTATTCCAGTTTTCTGGGTTTGCCCAAAACTTTGAATTAAACCAATCTGGAACATGTTTATAGGTCAATATATTAAATTGCCATAAAGCAAAATCACTATCATGCGAAGTCTTATCAATCAGTTGTGTGAAGCCTAGGGAACGTAATAACTGTTCATCACTTCGTTTGCTCACCACAACAATTCGTTTTGCTAATAAATCTCGTAGCTTTACTAATAATTGTGATTTTTGTACTTCAGTTATGTTCTGCATTTCATCAGTATCAAATAATACAAAACCCAAATCATAACGCTGAGTAAAAGGCAGACTTAAAAGCTCAGTTACGGTAAAATAGTGCCATTGAATTGCGTGATTCCGGTCAATTTTTTGGCCAATACAAAGTGCAGTATGAATGGGCTGTTCTTTTGATAAATCGTCTAGCATAGAAGCGATGACATTTTGTTCAGCCATGACTGCAACCCTTAATTGAAAGATGTGAGTTTAAACTTTATGGAACTACAAGGCATTTGCCATAAAATGCATGCAGGCCTAAAAGATGCTAGTGTAACTGATCAACAGACAACCAAGGCAAATGTTGAATACAAATTTGTATTAGACCGTTCAGAAATTGATCTTCCTTTTAATTTAGGACAAGAACTAGAGATCGAATGGACAGGTAATATTTATTGCACCTCTTGTGGCACTAAAACACCAAAATCTTATTCTCAAGGTCACTGCTTTAAATGTTTTAAAACGAAAGCGGAATGTGACCTCTGCATTATGAAACCAGAAACATGCCATTACCACTTAGGTACATGTCGTGAAGATGACTTTGCCCACAATGTTTGTTTTCAACCTCATATTGTTTATTTAGCAAATTCTAGCGCTTTGAAAGTTGGTATTACCCGTGTTAGTCATATGCCAGGTCGTTGGTTAGATCAAGGTGCAACTCAGGCCTTACCAATTATGAAAGTTGGATCACGTCGTTTATCGGGTCAGCTTGAAACAATGTTTGGTCCTTTAGTTGCTGACAAAACTGATTGGCGTAAACTCCTTAAAGGGGAAGCTGAACCTCTAAAACTAACTGAGCAACGTGATCAGTTAATCGAAGAGTTTGCGCCCAAAATTCAAACGATTCGTGAGGAATTTAGCCAAAATCTTGAATTTAACGAAACCGTTGAGTTATTAGAAGATGAGCTACCACGTGAGTTTGTTTACCCTGTTGAGCAGTACCCTGAAAAAATTAAGTCTCTAAATTTGGATAAAACTCCAAAAATTCGCGGCGTATTACAGGGTATTAAAGGTCAATATTTAATCTTTGATATTGGTGTTATTAATGTTCGTAAATATACGGGTTACGAGATCATTGTGCGTGCTTAAACTAAAATAGAAATAGGCATTCAGAAGAATGCCTATTTTTTTAATTACTTTTCTAAAATTTTTAAAATTGCCTGTACTGGATCTTCTGTATTTCCAGAAATAAGCTGTTTATGCATGGTTAAATGTTGCATCACTTGAATTTGTGCCCTTTCAACATTCATCAATTTTTCTATTTCAGCTGCTAAATTTTCTGGCGTTGCATCTGCTTGAATCAACTCTTCAATCACTTTTTTACCAGCAATAATATTTGGTAAAGAATAATAAGGAATTTTCACCAAAAACTTAGCAATTAAATAAGTTAACCAATGCAACTTATAAAAAGTGACCATAGGTCTATGCATTAACATTGCTTCTAATGTTGCAGTTCCAGAAGCTAAAGCAATGATGTCACTTGCATTCATGACCATACGGCCAACTTTTGATTCAGCGTCTGTATTTTCTAAAATATGAATTGCAGCTTTTAAATGAGGTGCTAATTGTTCAACACCCTGCTCAATCTGTTGTTTACGTGCATCGTTAATTGCAGGAATCAAAAATTGAATATCTGGATATTTGGTATGCAAAATATTGGCAGCGCCCAGCAACATAGGAAGAAGTCGCTCTACTTCACCTTTACGGCTACCTGGCAACAAAGCAATATGTTTTTGATTCTCATCAAGACCTAATTGCCCTTTTGCAATTTGAATTGGATTTTCAAGTGGTAATTGTTTCGCTAATGGATGGCCTACAAATGCCGCCGGAACTTCATATCGCTCATAGAAGACTTTTTCAAAAGGAAATAAGCAAAGAACTAGATCTATACTCTGTTTAATGCCATGAACACGCCCCTGACGCCATGCCCAAACCGAAGGACTCACATATTGAACTGTTTTTATTGGAAGATTTTTTTCTTTAATACTTTTTGAAAGTCTGAGGTTAAAATCTGGCGCATCAATACCAATAAAAATATCAACGGGATGCTCAGTCCATTGGTTAATTAAGCCATCACGTACCGCAAATAGTTTTTTTAGGTCTTTTAATACTTCAACAATCCCCATTACCGACAAAGTTTCCATCGGGTAATAGCTTTTAAAACCTTCAGCAATCATTTGAGGTCCACCTATTCCCTCAAATTCAGCATCGATTCCCTGCTCACGAAAACTACGCATGAGCTTAACACCAAGCGTATCTCCTGAAACTTCCCCAACTACAATGCCTATTTTAAGTTTTCGGTTTGCCAAGGCGATTTACCCAAGAATTTGAAATAATACATTCTAGCATAGAGGTTTATCAATCTTGAACTTGATCGATACATACTCACGGAAAGTAGCTAAGGTGCTTGGCTATCTAAAATTACATTCACTTACTATTTTTTAATCTAAATTAACAATGCAATTTGAATTGTAGCTTACATTCACAAACAATAAAATAAATGAGAATTATTTACATTATCTTTACTCTTATGAATATCCCACCTCGACCATTTAAGCTATCAGTCATCGCCTGCGCGATTTGTTATGCAAACCTCACTTATGCTCAAGATACAGCTGCTGTGCAAGCTTTACAGACCATTCAAGTTAAAGCCACAAGTGCTGAGCAGTCTTCTGAACAGACCAAAGCATACAATGTTAAAAACTCAAGTAGCGCAACCAAGCTTAATATTGAGGCTAAAGAAACTCCTCAAACTATTAACGTAGTCACTCGTCAGCAAATGGAAGATTTTGGGCTTACCAGTACGAGAGATGTTCTAAAAAATACTCCAGGAGTAACTGTAAGCAATCAGGAAACCGAACGTACTTCGTACATGGCTCGTGGTTTTGAGATTTCAAATATTTTGACTGACGGCGTAGGCTTTCCCCTCTCAGGTTATAACTACAACAACACTAACCCTGATACCTACTTTTACGATCGTGTAGAAATAGTTAAAGGTGCAGACTCTTTGACTAACGCATTTGGTGACCCAAGTGCAACGATCAACAATATTCGTAAGCGACCAACTCAAGAGTTCCAAGCAAGTGGCGGTGTAAGTTATGGTTCTTGGGATACGCAGCGTTATGAAGCTGAAGTATCAGGCTCAATTACCCCTAGTGGAAAAGTACGTGGCCGTATCATGGGCTATGAGCAAACTGGCGATTCTTACATTGACCGATATTCTTCAGAAAAAAATGGTTTCGCAGGTATTGTTGAAGCTGACTTAACAGATACTACTTTACTCACCGCAGGCTATAGCCAAGAACAAAATAAACCGAATGCAAATAACTGGGGTGCTCTGCCCTTACTCGATGCAAATGGCAAGCAAATTTCGTACGACCGCTCATATAACCCTAACCCCGATTGGGCACATTGGGATAATGAAACACAAAATGCTTTTGTCGAATTAAAGCAAAAAATTAATGAGCAATGGGCAGCGAAGCTAACCTATAACTATCTTGATACTAAGCACAATAGTCGCCTCCTTTACTATTATGGTTATCCAAAAGCTGATGGTTCAGGGGTATCTTTAACTCCTTGGGGAGGTCAAGAACATCAAGAGAAACATGCAGTAGATTTTAACCTCGAAGGAACCTATAAACTTTTTAACAGAGAACATGAAGCAACTCTCGGTTATAGCTATGTGCGAAGTCGTCAGCAAGATAAACAATCTACAGGAACGATTAACGATAGTAATGTTATCAATTCGACAACTACAGACTGGGCAAGCTGGACACCTCAATCTATAACTTGGTCAGATTTCACAGAAGCGGCTAACTATACGCAAAACATTGACTCGATCTATGCCGCGACGCGCTTACACCTCAATGAAGATTTAAAAGTTTTACTTGGTGCAAACTATGTCAGAGCTGAGAGTAAAGGTGAAAGCTATGGCTCACCAATGTCATATAGCGAAAGTAAAGTCTCACCCTATGTTGGACTCACCTATAACTTCACACCTGAATATACAGGTTATATGAGTTATACCTCTATTTTCCGCCCGCAAACCGGTATTGATAAAGACACGAATCAGGCTTTAAAACCTATTGACGGTAAAAGCTATGAAATGGGTGTAAAAAGCTCGTGGCTAGATGACCGTTTAACAGGCACACTTTCAGTCTTTAAAACTGAGCAGAATAATTATCCATTACGTAACTCTGATGGAAATCCACTTAACAGAAAAGTACCAACCAGTGATTTAGAGTCACAAGGTGTAGAAGTCGGCCTATCAGGTCAAATCACAGATAATGTGAATCTTTCTTTCGGCTACGCTCAATTTAGTATTAAAGATATTAAGAATGGTGGTGAGGCAAGAACTTATAATCCGAACCAGACACTTAATTTGCTAACGACCTATACGCCGTCAGTTTTACCTAAGCTGAAAGTTGGGGCAGGCTTACAATGGCAAGATGGTGTAAAGCTATATGACTCAACTGTAAACAGTACTATCACACAAGATGCTTATGCCTTAGTCAACTTAATGGCGAGCTATGAAGTAAATAAACATATTACGCTTCAAGCAAATGGCAATAACATTTTCGATAAGAAGTATCTATATAGCTTCCCTGATGGCCAAGGATTTTATGGTCCTTCTGCCAACTATACAGTTGCTGTAAAGTTTAAATATTAATATCGTAGCCAATCCTAATTTAGGGATTGGCTTTTCTTATTACTCTTTGTTTATGTGTCATTAAAGATGTCCAAAACTGTAAATCTCCCTGTGTCATATCGCATAAAAGTTTTCTATCGATTCTTGCTGGTTTTCGGTATAGGTTTTGCCTGTATGGTGTATTTAAGTCTTGGACTCACTGGAATTCTCCTTTTGACCTTAGACAAAGCTGAAGCTATCTATCTCGCATCATTTATAGCAATTCTATTTTACGTAGTGTTCGTGATTATAGGTTTTTGCATTCAATCACTTTTGAAACTCACTGGGCTATCAGTCGTTCTATGTGCCCTTTTCTTTTTTGCAACGCGTATGGTGGGTTATGCATAAAGGTATACGTCAATCTATGGCATGGCTACACTCATGGACTGGCTTAATTTTTGGATGGCTCGTATTTGCCATTTTCTTAATGGGAAGTTTGTCCTATTACCGCCACGAAATTAATTTATGGATGCAACCTCCACTTGCGCAATATGAAGTAAAGCAAGATATTGCTATTAAAACAGCCTATCAATACTTACAAGACCATGCTCCAGATGCCAAATCTTGGTATTTAAATGTTGCAACACCTGAGAGTCCGGTAAATACCATGTATTGGGAAAAACCAGACGGGGGTTATGGAAATGCAACTCTGGATGCAAACACAGGCCAAGAGCTTAAACTTTCGGCAACGCTAGGCGGCGATTTTTTTTACCGATTCCACTACCAACTTTTTGGTATTCCAATATTCATCGGGCGATTATTAGTCTGTATCGCGGCATTTATTATGTTGATTGCTTTGGTTTCAGGCATTATTACCCATAAAAAAATATTCACCGACTTTTTTACTTTGCGTACATTTAAGTCTCAGCGTTCATGGTTAGACTTTCATAATATTTCTTCGGTGATTGCCCTGCCTTTCTTTTTAACCATTACATTTACAGGCTTAGCTATTTTCTTTTATTTATATCTGCCTTGGGGAATGCAAAAGCTCTATCCTGAAAATCCATATCAATATTTTACCGAAATACGTACAAAGAATGTGCTTGAGAACCAATCGATACAGCCAGCTCAGAACTTATCTATCGAAAAGTTATTAAGCCAAGTGCAACAAAATTGGGGAAATCAAACTTTATCGACAATTAGTGTAAAAAATCCAAATACCAATCAGGCACAAATTACCTTTATTCAAAATGAAGATCATTCAATTACCCGGAATCAGGCTCAAATTACATTGAATGCTTCAACAGGCAAAGTCTTAGCAGACACACGTAATAATAGTGCTATTGCAACACTGAATGCGGGAGTTTACGGTCTACACATGGCAACATTTGCCCAACCTTTACTTCGCTTAGGTTTGTTCTTCTCTGGCATTTTAGGTTGTGTCATGATTGCCTCTGGTTTGCTACTCTGGAGCCTTAAACGCCAAATTCAAAATAAGAACAGTAAGTTTCACTTTGGACACTATTTAGTTGACCGTTTAAATGTCGCAACTTTTGTAGGACTGCCGTGTGCAACTGTCGCCTATTTAAGTGCGAATCGATTATTTACAGTCACTTCAACCACGATCAATTATGAAATTTATAGTTTTTTCTTAGTTTGGCTAATCAGCTTAATCATTGCTTTAGTCACTAAAAAACAATATTTATGGCGAACTCAACTGAGTATTTTTATTCTGCTTTGTATGGCGCTTCCAATCTTAAATTTAATTTATTTGCTCAAGCATGATTATGTTGAAAGCTTCAATAACTATTGGGCATTTGCCCGTATAGATGTATTTTTGTGGATATTTGCGGGCTTAGCGATTTTTATATTTTGCAAAATTCAGCCTATTCAGCATAAAGCTGTAGAAAAAATTCAAAAGAAGCTGAATAAATTAAATACTGAGGTGAGCTCATGATCTTTATAGCTTTCATCTTAATTTTATTAGGAATGTATTTGTTATTTATGGCGAGTGAAAAATATCGATCGCCAAAATCAACAGGCCATTTCAAATCATTAGCTCAAAAATATTACCAGCACTTTAAGATAGCTGCATTCATATTGTTTGTTTTATGCGCATATCTTCTGATTCAACATTATAATTTTTCAATTGGTTTTGTCAGTTGGTGGATCTTTGCAACGCCGTTAACTTTTGGTCTCATACTTCTACTTAACCCATTAAAACCATCAAAATAATCTTAGATCCTAATAATTTGATGAAAAATAGCTCAAGCTAAGCAATATTTTGATTGCTTAGCTTTTTTTTGCATAAGTAAATCATTATTCATGACAACTGTTTATCTCTAAAAGGAATAAGATATGGGCGTTTCGTGATAAGTGGCGATAAAGATGTCTGGTGCTTTTGAATTTATCTTAGCGGGTATGTTAGTTGGTTTCTGTGTAGGGATTACAGGAGTTGGTGGTGGATCATTAATGACACCAATTTTAATTGGCCTTTTTAGAATTGAACCTCATATAGCAATTGGTACCGATTTACTTTATGCCGCAATCTCAAAATTTTGTGGATCAATGGTTCACGCTAGAAAATTAAATATTGTCTGGCCTATTGTTTTATGGCTTGCAGTGGGTAGTATTCCAGCATCTTTCGCTACAACTTGGGTACTTGAACATTATTTAAGTCAGTCAACTCATTATAAAGCTGTGTTAACCATGGTTTTAGGTTTTATGCTAACTCTGACTGGTGTTTCAATTATCTTTCGTTCACGTATTGAAAAATTCTTCAATAAATTCAGAAATAAAGAAGTAACCCAAACAGAAAATGAGCAATTGGCTATTCACCACAAACGCCTCTACATCATTATTATGGGTATTATTTTAGGCGTATTCGTAACGCTTTCATCTGTCGGCGCTGGTGCATTTGGCATTATGGCACTCGTGATCATGTTCCCTAACTTGCCAATGATTCGAATTATTGGTTCAGATGTGGTACATGCGGTATTGCTTACTTTAGTGGCCGGCCTCGGACACATGAGTGCTGGTAACGTCGACTTTACGCTTCTTATGTGGTTATTGGTGGGTTCGATTCCAGCAATTATTGTAGGTACGCTCATTAGTTCCCGCATGCCTGAACGTTTAATCCGAAAAATTTTAGGGATTACCCTATTTGCTCTCGGTGTTAATTTTATGGTTAACCCGGTCAAAGCAAAACCAAAAGCCCCTGTGGTACAACAACAAGCAGTTATTGCTGAAAAAACAAGCAATCCAACTGAAAGATAGCAAAATCAATAAGATTTTTCCAAACTGAAATACCATGAGATGTAGGATTTTCATAATTATTTCATGGTATATTCAGTACACAAAACAACCTTTAGTATGATCGAACCAGTGACAGCAATGAATACAAATTCAAAATCCGTTTCCAAGCCCGATATCGACGACGTTAATATTAAAAGCATTCAAACTCTTGTAACACCAGCTGAGCTTAAATCAGAGTTGCCTTTATCTGATGTTGCTTCACAAACCGTTCTAAAAGGTCGCGAAACTATTCGTAATATCTTAGATGGTTCAGATAAACGTTTGTTTGTCGTTATTGGTCCTTGCTCTATTCACGACCCGAAAGCTGCTCACGAATATGCCGATCGCTTAAAAGTGCTAAGCGAAAAAGTTAAAGATTCATTGTATTTAGTTATGCGTGTTTATTTTGAAAAACCACGTACGACAATTGGTTGGAAAGGTCTAATCAATGACCCTGATATGAATGACTCTTTTAATATTGAAAAAGGTTTACGTATTGGTCGTAAACTCTTGCTTGAGTTAAATGAAAAAGGTTTGCCATGTGCAACTGAAGCACTTGACCCTAACTCTCCACAATACTACCAAGACTTAATTTCATGGTCTGCAATTGGTGCACGTACAACCGAGAGCCAAACTCACCGTGAAATGTCTTCTGGTCTATCATCACCAGTTGGTTTTAAAAATGGTACAGACGGCGGTTTAACTGTTGCCACCAATGCCATGCAGTCTGTTAAATATGGTCATAGCTTCTTAGGCCTTAACGAAGACGGTCAAGTTTCAATTATTAATACAAATGGTAACCCTTATGCACACGTTGTATTACGTGGTGGTAATGGTAAGCCTAACTATGATGCTGGCTCTGTTGAAGAAGCAGAAAATGCTTTAGCGAAAGCAAAAGTTAGCAATAAAATCATGATTGATGCGAGTCACGCGAACTCAAATAAAGACCCGTACTTACAGCCACTTGTTCTTAAAAATATTACTGAACAAATTTTAGATGGTAATAAGTCAATTGTTGGTCTTATGGTTGAAAGTCATTTAAAAGGCGGCCGCCAAGATATTCCTGAAAACCTTTGTGACCTAGAATATGGTAAATCAGTGACTGATGGCTGTATTGACTGGGAAACCACTGAAAAAACATTGCTTGAAATGCATGAAGCTTTAAAAGACGTTTTACCAAATCGTTAATCCATCTTTTAAGCATTAAAATAAAAAGCCCTCATTTTTGAGGGCTTTTTATTTTAATGAAATTTCTAGATAAGCCGTAATAGGGTTTAAAAGTTTTATTATTTATAAATAAAAATAGCTTACGATAAAAGCAAAAAGCAGCACAGTTTCACTAAGCTCAATCGCAGCCCCTACAGTGTCCCCTGTAATACCATCAATACGTTTTATAAACAGATGTCTTAAATAAACAAGGCTCATTAAAAAGCCAATCACGGCAATTAGACCTTGCCATCCCCAATATAAAGGTAGCAGCAAAACTAACCCAGTTATTATCCAAGACGCTGTTTTAGGTAAATGATCAGTCAAAGAACGACCTAAACCTTTTTCACGGACATACGGCGTAGTTAAAAATAAAATTGATGGCACAAGGCGCCCAAGAGCAGGAACCAATATTAAAAATAGCGTTTGATGTTGTTCAATCAGTACATAGACCAGTGCGAACTTGAGCAGACATATAAGAACTAAACTCAGTACTCCAATTGGGCCACAACTTGGATCCTTCATAATTTGTAAAGTACGTAGCTTGTCTCCAAAACCACCTACCCACGCATCTGCCGTATCTGCCAGCCCATCCAAATGCAAACCGCCTGTTAGCCAAATCCATAAAGTCATTATGATGGCGGCAAGTAGAAGAATTGGTAATTTTGCGAACAAACATGCAATAAGAAAAAGGATGCCACCAATAATGAGTCCAATCAATGGATAAAACAAAATAGCTCGACCATTTTGTTGCGCCGTAGGCATTGTCTTTAAGTCGATCGGCAGAACAGTTAAAAATTGCAATGCGATCCAAAATGGTGTCATGTCCAAATCTCTAACTGATCTATATTTAAAAAACAGTTTGAATTATGAAGAAATAAAAATGGGAATAGCAATCCCTATTCCCATTAAAGACTTCAGAAAACTGAAAATCTATTGTATTTGATAGCACTGTTTCAATTTTATGTAGTCGTAGTAGAAACTGGTTGGGCTATAGCGCGCATAGTTACATGCAGACTTAAACAAAGTTTCTTTTTCGTTATAAAGCATTTTTACCAAAGTATTGCCTTGGCCATTTTGATAAATATCCCACTGTACATTGGCAGCCATAGGTGAAACCACTTCTCCACGCCATGTGCTTGTTGAATAGTTATAAGTCTGGCGTAGAGGTAGAGGCTGCATCATATTATGCAGATCTAAGCTGGTCGCTAGAGGAATAATAATTTCAGCATGGGCAAAACGTAAAACCGCTTTGTAAGGTTGGGCTTTATTCACAACAGCATCAACTTGTTGGAACATATCTTGTTTTAAGCCTTGTGCAATTTCACTCGTGACTAGATTTGACTCTGTGAAACTTGGGCCTTTTTCGTAAAAATCATTGGCATCATTAAATTCAGCATAGAATTTTGCGGCTTCAACAGGCATATACTTATCAAAATCGATACCTTTTAGCTCATCTTTCATACCACCAGAAATCGAATAGAGCTCATACACATAAGCTGCTGCATCAACTGCACTGGCGATAGTGTTTTTACCCTTACCTTTTTCTGTAATTTGCTCACCTTTTGGCGAAGTTACGGTAAAAGACCCTGTATTACTAAAGCTATAACCCGCTGTACCCAATTTTTTAATAAAGTCTGCTTTAAAAATCGGGTTGAGTACAGTCTGAGCAGTTTTTTCAGCTTGAGTATTTTTTGATAACTCATCTAACTTTTGGGCTAAGTCATTATTATTTTCTTCAAAATCTTGATAGGCCTGACTTGCATCATAAATTTTCTGCTGACTAGTACTGAGTGGCTGTGTTAAGTCTTCATCTGCATTCAAGCTATGGAAATAAAGTTTAAAACGGTCAACTCCGCCATCTATAACACTTGGAATGCTTGCACTCGATAAACTGGTATAAGAAGTTGGAACAATTTTATCTTTAAGTTGTGGTTGTTGTTTAATAAGTTCAGTAGTGAAAAATTTAGCACTATCTACCGCACGATCGACACCTGAACTTTGAACCAATATACCCGCTTGCGGATTTAAAAGATTGGGTAAGCGTTGTAATAACCGATCTGCAATACCACGGTGCTCCAAAATACCCGTCATGGTTTCATTCCCATAACCATACTGGCGAATGCCTTCGACTCCATAACCTAACAGAATATTGGCTTTCATCATTGCTTCTAAATCAGCACCTAATTGTTCACCTAACGGCGTTAAGGCATTTTCTGCTTTTGCCTGCTTCCATAAATTATAAAGTGCTAAATCATATTTGAGACTTGATAAACCTCTTGAACCATGACGCGCCACTAACTCTGTAAAAACTGGCTGGAATCCATTTGGTGCCTGTTCATAGCTTTTTAAATCTTGTTGTGGTTGGTAAGGCGTTTTGGTTTGATAATACTTTGATTGAGTTGTAGGTGGTGTCGTTGGTTGATCATCTTGATCGTCATTATTGTTGCAGGCCACAAGCAATAATGACGCAGCAAGCATCGTCGTTTTAAATAAAATATTCATAAGTCTGATAATTTATTAATAAGAAATGCCCATAGCTTAATTTTTAGCAATGACAGTACGATTACATGACTTCAAATATCTTTATAAAAATAATAACTTACAAGTGTATAAAAATATAAATTTGCTATCTCAGCATAAAAGTTAATTGACCATCCATTTCAGAAAATTCGAGGGAATATAATTTCCCAAGCTCCGCTGGCATTTTAAGTAAATCATCTAAAGGCTGTTGTTGGGCTAAACAAGCTAATAATTTAATTACGCCCCCATGGGTAACAACTAAAGCATGTTGCCAGTTTTGTTTTTGCATCTCTACAAGTAGTTCCTGAAAGCCTTTAAGAACCCTTGTTTGAAATTGCATTAATGTTTCTGCCCCAGGCGGGCAATATTGACTCGGTTTTTGCCAAAAATTTGCCAGTAATTCTGGTGAAGTTTCATAAATTTGCTGAGTTGAAATTCCTTCCCAGTCTCCAAAGAACATTTCTTTTAAATCATGATTTAAAAGCAAAGGCAGTTCAGTTGTTTTAGCAAGTTGCTCTGCAAAACATGCACAGCGTTTTAACGAAGAACTTACAATCACATTCCATGTCTGGTTTGTGTCTTGCTCAATGGTTGACTGCATTTGCTGCCAACCTTTTGGTGTTAGGTCATCATCTAAATGGCCACGTAAAGTATGGCTAAACTGACTTTCTCCATGTCTGAGTAAATCAATTTTCAATTTACTCAATTTTGTCTCCACTTACAGCAGCTTGAGCAAAGGTAGCCATTTGATTATGTAATGCGCACGCCATTTTAACTAATGCCAAAGCAGCTGCTGCTCCACTACCTTCACCTAAACGCAAATTCATCTTTAAAATTGGCTCGGCATTGAGTTCTTGCAAGATACGTCGGTGACCATATTCTGCCGATTGATGACCAAATAACATCCAGTCACGTACTTTAGGGTTCATTCGTACCGCACATAAAGCAGCTACCGAACTAATAAAGCCATCCACAATTACAGGTAAGCCAATTTGAGCACATCGAATATAAGCACCGGTTATAGCCGCAATTTCCAGACCGCCTACAGCACTTAGGGTTTTAAAGGCATCCCCAATCACATGTTGGTAGTGACGCTCTATTGCCTGCTCAATCACTTCAATTTTATGTCTTAACTGATCGGCACCAATTCCTGTACCTACGCCAGTTAATTGCTCAGCCGTATCATTTAATAAAAGACATGCTAAGGCAGAAGCAGAACAGGTATTTCCAATTCCCATTTCACCCGCAATATAAATATCTGCGCCGTCGGCTTTGGCTGTATCTACGCTCTTTTTCCCCAACTCTAAAGCAGCACGACATTCTTCAGCATTCATTGCCACTTGTTTGGCAAAATTTGCCGTCCCAGCACGAATACAATGACGTTCAACACCGACATATTCGTATGCTTCGCCTACTGTGCCACAATCAATGACTTGCAAATGAGCTTGATGATATTTAGCAATTACACTAATTGCTGCACCACCAGTTGTGAAGTTTTGCAACATTTGGCGTGTGACAGCTTGAGGATATGCAGAGATATTTTCTTCAACCACGCCATGATCGCCAGCAAAAACTGTGATCCACGGATAGTTAACTTGAGGATGAGCGTTGGACTGTAAACTGGCAAGTGTAATTGCAATCTGCTCTAAATCACCTAAGGCACCTGTAGGTTTTGTGAGTTGGAGTTGATGTTGCTCAGCATGTTGTTTTGCTTCCAGATTAGGTTGCTGTACAGATTCTATCCACCAGTTCATTTTATTTCTCACCTTTTAAAATCATTGGAAAACCAGCCACACAAAACATAACTTTATCTGCAATTTGTCCTAGAGCTTGATGCAGTCTTCCTGCTTCATCTACAAAACGACGGCTAATCTCGCCTAACGGCACAACACCCAGACCAGTTTCATTACTGACTAAAATTATTTCTGATTGGAGCTTAGGTAAAACGTCTATTAGTTGCTCACATTCAAACTCTTGAACGTTCTGATCATCTAAAAGTAATAAATTCGTTAGCCAGAGCGTTAAACAATCCACCAGAATGATTTGATTAGGTCGATCAATTTTTTGCAAAGTTTTTGCCAAAAATAATGGCTCTTCGATCAACGACCAGTGAGCTGGACGCTGATTTTGATGGTGTGCAATTCGGTTTTGCATTTCTGGATCAAGCGCTTGCGCCGTCGCGACATAAGTCACAGCTAATTGCGTAGCTATTGCCGTTTGTTCAGCCAGTCGACTTTTACCAGAACGAGCACCACCCAAAATTAGTTGCAACATGAATCACCTAAAAATAAATGCTGATATGGATATAACTTACCTTGTAAAGTTTGAGCCTAGTAATAACCAAACGTCAAATGCTCAATTTTAAGTTCAAATTCAGCGTGCTTATATTGTACAGGTAATTCAGAAATTTTTTGTAAAATCAAATCACTATTATAATTTTCTCTATATAGACCTAAGGTAATGTGTGGGCAATAATCTAAAGCTGCAATTTCATTAGAAACCGTGCCTAACTCTTGTCGTATTAGAGATAAGATATTTTCGGTATCTTGGATTTCTACAAATAAAGCACTACTAAAGCTATCAACTGAACCAATTTTTAATTCAAATGATGCAAAATTCTTTTTTCTTAAAATTTCTCTCTGTTGCTCAAACTTACTAAAACTAAAATCATCTTTATAAAGTTTAGATTCATCAGTCAAAAAACCACATATAAACAATGTGACATGATATTGGCGGCTATTGGGTTCTAACATAAAATCTGAAAAATGCGCGCGCAATCCATCTAAATAATCAACTAATTTTTGATCATTAATTTCCAGATACCATAAGGCATAATTTTGACGCCCAAGGTGCCATTCCGGATAGTCCCGTAAAGAAGTTGGCACCATGGATGTCGAAGGTTTTAGCAGCACAGCTTTAATTCAAAATGATTCAATTTTTGTATTAAAGCATGTTTGCCTTTTAGTTGTAGAGTCTTAATTCATTGAACGAATTTAAGCATATTGAGTATGTGTAGTTTTGGAGTTAATAATATTCATGTCCCAAGGTTGCTTACCTTGTTCAGAAAATAAATATTGAATTAATTGTGTCAACTCAACTTCCAGCTGTCTTTTCTGAACTGTACTCATGTCCAAGTTCTGAATTTGCTGCTGTAAATGTTTAAACACATCAGTCTCATCAATTTCTAAAAATTGAATTGCATAGGCATAACCTAAAGCAGCACCTTTTAATAAGTTTTTATAGGGTAAATCATGACCTATATTCACCACAATTGAAGCTATTACCCGTTCATTGTGACCCAGTTTACGTAGCGGATCTCGCGCCACACGCTGACACGGATCTTTAAATGCATATTCACATGAATCTAGAAAACTCTGTGCGAGTCGATCTAGATCTTTTGCATAGTTAGGTAATACGATTGCAAGTCCTTGCTTTACTTCTGTAATTAAATTCTCTGCAAATGCTTTAACAGAGCTATCGCCCATGGCAACACCAATAGAATCATAACCTAGTAAAGATGCATACCAAGCAAGCATCGCATGTACGCCGTTCCACAGTCGGTTTTTGATTAATTGAATATCTGTAATTTGCTCAACCAACACAACTTGGCGCAATTTTTCGAGTAAAGGGCTACCTTTTTCTACATAAATTGGCATATCAGTTTCGCTATGGAACAAGATTAGATCCATGCTTTGTAGTATATGTCCTGGCTGAAAATTACGACGCATGTTATCTACATATAAAGAGGCCTGATTTTGCTGATCTTGAGTCAGTTTATTGCAATCTTCAATTTCGACCTGCTCTTCATGCTCTACATCAGATAAATGCTGTTCAAGAAAATGATGCTTAATGCGAAGCTGACGATATAGATTTTGATTAGACAATTTTGAAACCATACGGTTTACAACGGTGTCACAGAAGTAATGTTCTTTTAAAATATGCTCCGTCACGTCCTCATCATTAGTTAGTTCTAAAAGTGCTTCTCTAAGATGCTTCATCACCAAATATTTTGCGCCAACTTTATTTAAAATAATTAAAAAAGTTAACGGTTCTATACATGTTTCGAGTGCCGAGTTAAAACGAGCGTATAAACCTTTTGCAATCGTTTTTGACTCAACTTCAATAGCTTGTTCAGGCAAACATAGTGCAATCAAACTTGAATGAGTATACATCTCTAACATTTGCTGTTCATTGTCAGAATCAACAATTGTCATATTTTCAATACGTTCATCATACGAAAACTGTCCATAGCGAATGCTATAAGTTCCAAACGCATTTACAGCTTCACGGAATAGACTATTACGTGTAGAGGCAATAATACGTCTTGGTTTTGTGTATCCATCCCAGTGTGACAAGATTTGCGCTATATATCCGCCGCCAATAGCACCAAAACCGTGTATGCCAACGGTAAGTTGATTTAGGCTTTGCGGAAAAGACTCTTGTCCTTGTGGCATATCCATAACAGGAATAAATTGGTCGAGATCTGTTAAGAAGTCATACATCTGATCGTAATAAAAATCGGCTTTTGCCAACATTTCATCATTCGGTTCTTTAATATCTTTTAATAAAATTGTTAGACCTTCCGATGAGTGAGCTGACGTTAAGCCATTTTCAGAATCTTCAAACATTAAACATTGGTTAGCATCTAAATGAAGCTGACTTGCTGCTTTAAGAAATATTTCAGGATGAGGCTTTCCATTTTGTACTTCATCCCCACAAGTAATTACATCAAAAAATTTATAAACATTCGCGTTAATTAAATATTCTTCGGCAATTGCTCTACGACTTGAAGTCGCCACAGCCATTCTTAAACCTGATTTTCTTAAACGTTCTAAAACTTGAACCAAACCTTTCTTAATAGGTACGCCGTGTTTTCGTATATGTTCAAGCTCCATCTCATCGGCTCTTTTTCGTATCTCTTTATATGGAACATTCACACCATACAAACGTTGAGCCAATTGTTCAGCAGTAGTTGCACTTAAACCTAAACATTGCATTAAATATTCGTGTGAAAATTCCTGTCCAATGAGTTCTTGAGATGCTTGTTGCAATGTTTGAAACCGTAACCTCTCAGTATCAAACATTGTCCCATCCATATCAAAAATTGCTCCATGAACAGGTTTTCCATGAAAAATAAGCACGCTTTTACCTCTTTTTTGATCATGTTTTATTCAGGGTATACAAAAAATTGGCTAAAAAGGCAGGATGTTAATAAATGAAACACTAGTGATCATTTTTTAATCAAAAATATAAGTAATCTGTTACTGAGCAGAGCTAAAACTCTAAAAAGGTTGAACAATATAAATAAGTATGAAACTAACTTTAAATACAAGAGTAGCAAGCCATCCTCGCTTGCTACTCTTGGTTTATTCTTTTTATTGCGCTGATAGTATTTATTTTTCTTAGTTCCATTTACCGCTGCTTGAACCCGCATATTTTTATAATGTCTCGCAGGTGTCACATACCAGATATCAACTCGCCTTTTGCTGTTCTTCTTGTTTGAGCTTCTGGTATAACTCTAAATTCATTAGAAAATGAGCATAAACTTAGAACGTGAGCTTTATATTACAATCAATCTCCTCCCCCTTATCGGGACTAGGACTACATCGCCATTAACAGTAATGATAATCATTTTCATTTAATGGTTCAAGCTTTTTTGCAATTATTTATGCTTATCTCTTTTTTGAAAAATAAAGAAGTATCTGCAATGAGCTATACCTCTCAACAAAGTATTTTCTCAATGTAGATAAAAATAATGATTAGTTCTTAGAGTATTCCTCTAAACTTTTCTTACTGATCAAGCACATCAACAAATTGAGCATTTAAAAGCTGTGCTAAATCTTTAGGATTTAAACCAATATCCAGCCCTCTTTTTCCGCCGCTGACATAAATTTTGCTAAAGTTTTGTGCTGATGCATCAATGACAGTTTTTAAACGTTTCTTTTGGCCTAAAGGGCTAATCCCTCCTACCAAATATCCCGTTAAACGTTCAGCATCTTTAGGATTAGCCATTTGTAACTTTTTACATCCAAACACCGTAGCTACTTTTTTTAAATTTAATTGGTGATTAACCGGCAAGACAGCAACGAAATAATTTTTATCATCACTTACCATTAGAGTTTTAAATACTTCGTTTACATCTAAATCTAATTTTTCAGCTGCTTCTAATCCAAAACTTTTGGCATTTGAATCATGTTCATATTCATGAATAGAAAATTCGATTTTATTACTTTTTAACAATCTACATGCAGGAGTCATGATAAGTAGTGTTATAGATGAAATTGTTTCGATTATAGTTTTTTTAAAAAAAATTTAAATTTGCTTAGGCTATTTAAAAGAGTTACATAAAAATTCAAACAGCAACTGAAGAAAAAATAATCTCAACTTGATATTCGTTGCTCGACTCCATATATTTTATTTAGATTTGAAGTCTGAGCTGACAATTTTATGAGTTATAAACACAACAATCTGATGGCGATGCGTCACCGTTTTTGGGATGAATCTTCAGATTCTGTATTAAATGAAAAGCAATTTTTGCAGCAGACGTTAATTGAACAAGGTATTTTTAATAACGCAACTCTTGATGATGTTAAGTACTTCTTTTACACCCTTCCTAGCATCATCATTGTAAAAGCTCATGCACTTGGTTTTATGCATGATTCAGTCAAACAGATGTTATTGCAACATATTCAGACCAATCGCCTGCATTTGATGCAGAAATCTGAATTAAAGATTCAATTTAAAATGTAATCCATTTTGTTATCAAAGGTCCGTTTTATCTTAGTTTTACTCATCTGAATACTCTTAATTTCTTAAATTTATAAATTACTTAGGCTATTTAATAGTTAATGAAATAAAGATGGCGATTTCGACCTATCATTCAGTCTGAGAGAACTATTTTAATACGCTCAAAACATGTAATATTCGTTACAATTTTAGATCACAGCGTTTGGCTGCATGATGCGCATAGGATTCTATTTTCATGTCAAATCAGAAAGATAAGCTTAAGAGTTTAAAAACTTCTTCCATGGATCGACGCTTATCAATCGCGAAAGCTTCTTTACTTGCAGGAACACGTTGGGCAACTGCAAGTGCTTCTTCTATTTTTTCTAACGAGGAAGACAAAGAAAAGAAACGTAAAAAAGCGATGAGCGAACAAGCTAATTATCTGGTTTCTGAAATAGGTAAACTTAAGGGTTCTATTGTTAAAATTGGGCAAATGATGGCTCTTTATGGTGAACATTTTTTACCAGAAGAGATTACACAAGCATTAAATACCCTAAATAACCAAACCGTTGCTTTAGATTGGCCTGCAATTAAGCCACATCTACAAGAACAACTGGGCGCTAAGTTAAATGATTTAACAATTGATCATGAGCCAATTGGTACTGCCTCTCTCGCACAAGTACACCGTGCAACACGTAAATCAGATGGTTTGGAATTAGTTCTAAAAATTCAATATCCAGGTGTTGCGAACGCAATTGATTCAGATATGAGCTTGTTTAAAAACATGCTTAAACTGACACGTATGGTGCCACAAACCCGTGAATTTGATCAGTGGTTTGATGAAGTGCGTGAAATGATGCATCGTGAAGTTGACTATGATGTTGAAGCTGCCACTACTCGTCGCTTTGGTGAACGCTTAAAAGATGACGAGCGTTATATTGTTCCTACAATTGTAGATGAGTATTGTACCAACCAAGTACTCTGCATGACTTTCGAACGCGGTGTTCCAATCAATAGCCCTGTTATGTTGTCTTTGCCTCAAGAGCGTCGTAATCAGCTTGGTGAAGCTTCATTAGAAATTGCTGTTCGTGAAATTTTTGAATGGGGCGAAATGCAAACCGATCCTAACTTCGGTAACTACCTTGTCCGTTTAGGTAATGGCCAAGATGTTCAGGATAAGATTGTATTATTAGACTTTGGTGCAATCCGTCAGTTTGATGACCACTTGTTATCGGTTGCCCGCAATCTAATTCAGGCAGGTTATCAACATGATAAACAATTAATGATACAAGCCATGACTGGTTATGAATTTTTTGATGCAATGCCGGAAAGCATTAAGCCAGGTATGGCCGATGTTTTTCTATTAGCGACAGAAGCATTTAGCACCCCATCAAATAATCCAGATATGCCTGCTGGTCTAATGGATGAACATGAACGTTATGACTGGAAGAAAAGCCAGTTACATAGCCGTGTTATGCAGCAAGCAAGTAAATCAATGGCATCACGTTATTTCTCTGTCCCTCCCAAAGAATTTATGTTTATTAGTCGTAAATTTATTGGGGCATATACGTTTATGACGGTCATTGATGCTAAAACAAATGTACGTCGTATGATTCGTAACTTCGGTTAATTTTATGAACGGCTAGAATGGTTCCATGTCATTCTAGCCAATACCCCTCTAAATACATCACAAAAAAGTTATTTTAAATAAATAAAATCACACACTTAAAATATGTTTATTTTTTACCTACCATTTATCCACTCATTTTTTGAATGTCAGTAACGACATAGTCTTTTACTATAATGCGTGTCAGCATAAAACAATAACAACGTGTTAGGACACCATAATCATGACAAGTATGATCAATAAAGCTCAGGGTTTGGGTTTATCGCTGATCACAAAATTGGCTGGAAGCGATGTACTTGATCAACTCAAGTTACGTAAATTTTTAGAAAAATCCCTTTATCAAGGTTCTAAAGCTGGTTTTAGAGCATTAAGCCAGACTCAAAAAGCATTTAAACCTAAGCCAATATCTCAACAACGTCTACCACAGCAGAACAAGAATCTGTTTGATTTAAACCTAACCGAAGAACAACAAATGACTTCCGAAGCAATGTCTCAATTTGCTCAAGAAGTTCTATTGGGGTTAGCTCATGATGCAGATCAGACTGCTCAGTTTCCAGAAAGTCTTTGGCAATATGTAGAAGATCTAGGCCTTAACTACTATGCACTTCCAGAAGCATTAGGCGGTGTAGCAACTGAACAAAATATTGTAAGTAATTTATTGATTGCTGAAAAATTGGCTGAAGGCGATTTTAGCCTTACAGCCGGATTACTCAGCACATTTAGTGTCATTAATGCAATTACGCGTTGGGGTTCTGCCGAAGTTCAGTCGATGTACTTACCTTGTTTTGCAGAAGACTCAGACATTACAGCAACCTTTGCTGTACAAGAAGCAACTCCAGCATTTAATCCTTATGTATTAAAAACCAAAGCATCACTTGAAAATGATCAATTCTATATCGAGGGTGAAAAAACGCTTGTTATTTTAGGTGATCTGGCCGATATCTTTTTAGTAAGTGCGGACTTTAATGGCAAACCAGATATATTTGTAGTGCAATGCAACGATAGCATTTCTATCAAAAATACGCCTGCTATGGGCCTTAAAGCGACAGAAACAGCAACTTTACGCTTTAATCACACTCCTGCTCTACGCTTAGGTGCAACAGACTTTGATTACACTGCTTTCTTAGATCTGGGAAATTTAATGTGGTGTGCAATGGCTGTTGGTACTTGTGACGCTGTAAAAGCCTATTGTATTAAATATGCCAATGAACGAACTGCTTTCGGAGAGCCGATTTCTCACCGTCAAAGTGTCGCTTTCATGATTGCAGATATGGCAATTGAAATTGATGCAATGCGTATGTTGATCTTAAATGCTGCAAGCCGTGCTGAAGCAGGTCAATCATTCCATCGTGAAGCCTACCTTGCTCGTTTACTTTGTGCTGAAAAATCCATGAAAATTGGTACAGATGGTGTGCAAATTCTTGGGGGACACGGTTTCACAAAAGAACACCCTGTTGAACGTTGGTATCGTGATTTACGAGCTACTGCAATTTTACATTCTGGCTTACATGCATAACTGATGATCAGAGGATAATACAATGAACTTACAAAATCCTAAAAAATTCAAAATGATGATTGATCAGGCACATGATGTTGCGATCAATGTTTTACGCCCTATTTCTCGTAAATATGATAAAGCTGAGCATGCTTATCCAAAAGAGCTCGATATGTTAGCTTCACTCATTGATGGTATGAACGAAGGTGGCGAAGGCATTAATGCAGGCGCTGCCGTTGGTAAAAAACGTGGTGAAGTTGAAACAGGCAATAAAAATGGTAATAACATTTCAACTGCACTTGGTGTAATTGAAATGTGTTATGGCGATGCAGGCATGATGCTAACAATGCCACGCCAAGGACTTGGAAACTCAGCCATTGCCGCTGTTGCCAATGATGAACAGCTTGAGCGCTTCAAAAACACTTGGGCGGCAATGGCAATCACAGAACCAGGTTGTGGTTCTGACTCTGCAGCGATTCGTACTACAGCAACCAAAGATGGCGATGAATATGTCATCAATGGCGAAAAAATCTTTGTAACTTGTGGTGAGCGTGCTGACTCTGTTGTCGTTTGGGCGACTTTAGATAAAAAACTGGGTCGTGCTGCGATCAAATCTTTTGTTGTACCTAAAGGTACACCTGGCATGAAAGTTGAACGCTTAGAATATAAATTGGGCATTAAAGTATCAGATACTGCCGTGATCAGTTTTATTGACTGTCGTGTTCCTGCTGCCAACCTTCTAGGTAATCCTGAAATTGATGTGGCTAAAGGTTTTGCAGGCGTGATGGAAACTTTTGACAACACTCGTCCATTGGTTGCAGCGATGGCGGTTGGTTGTGCGAAAGCCTCTTTAGAACGTATTAAAGAGATTTTTAAAGATCAACTTGATGCTGACTATAAAACACCGTATTTACAAGCTTCTAATCTTGCTGCTCAAATCTATCGTATGGAAGCTGAATGGGAAGCTGCACGTTTGCTAACGCTAAAAGCCTGTTGGATGGCAGATAACAGAAAGCCAAACTCTAAAGAGGCTTCTATTGCGAAAGCCAAAGCTGGCCGTGTGGGTAACGAGATTACTTTAAAATGTGTCGAACTAGCTGCAAGCATGGGCTATAACGAAGATGAGTTACTTGAGAAATGGGCACGCGATTCAAAAATTCTCGATATCTTTGAAGGCACTCAACAAATCCAGCAATTGATTATTGCCCGCCGAGAACTTGGTAAATCTTCTAGCGAACTAAAATAATAATTAAGGGAAATTTTTCCCTTCTTTTATTAGCTATCTATGTCAAAACTTAAAAAGCCCTCTAGCTATTAAACTAGAGGGCTTCGTATTTCAGGAATTAATATTTTTATTTATTGGGTAGTTGTACTATCTAACGTTTTATCAACTACACCAAATTTCTTAAAGATTTTTGTACGACGCTTTGATGAAATATTCGCTTTGTTTAAATCACCTTTATAGTGATCAAAAACTCGCTTATCCATTATTTTAAACCACAATGAAGGGATTAATGCCGGTAGTAGCATACTTGCGTAACCGCTTGGTAGCTCTGGTGCCTCATCAAAATGACGCAATGCCTGAAATGGACGAGTCGGATAAGCATGATGGTCTGAATGACGCTGCAATTGGTACAAGAATAAGTTTGTTACTACGTTATTGTTGTTCCAGCTATGCTCAGGCATTGTACGCTCATAATTACCATCAGCTTTTTTCTGACGTAATAAACCATAGTGCTCAATATAATTAATAATTTCGAAAAGACTAATACCATAAAAAGCTTGAGTCGCTAAATATGGAATTGTAGCTTTACCAAAGATTCCAATCATGGAGCCATGAAAAGCAGCGGTCATTCCCCAGCCTTGTAATAATTCATTATCTGAAGACCAGAATTCTTTACCTTTGCGTTTTAAACGATTTTTTTCAATTTCTATTGCAGATTTAAAAGAACCAATAACTGTACGTGGCCAGAACTCATAGAATGTTTCACCCATACGTGATGAAGCTGGATCTTCTGGTGTTGCTGCACGCTTATGGTGACCGTAAGGATGTTCAATACGGAAATGGTTATAACCTGTAGGCACTAGCGCAAGATGAGATAGAATATGGTCTATACGATCATGCTTATGACTTAACTCATGGGCTGTATTAATCGCAATACCATTGATTGCACCCATTGAGATACCAAGTAAAATCTTATCAATAAAAGATGTCGTTTTACGACTTGTTAAATAACATGCATAAACATTTGCAGCGTACTGAAGAGGAATAAAGCTCTTCACAAGACGAGAATAATATGGATCTTTTTCTAAAAGCTTAATTTCTTCATCTGTTGGATTGCGAGCATCTTTCCCAATAATAGTATCAATTGCCGGAATCACGACATGTAATAAAAGTGGACCACCTAAAGCAAAGACTTTCTTTAATGGGCGTGGACCAAACTGATAACCTGCTAAAATTGCTAAACCGATAGCAGGTAAAGCAGGACTAATCATCCATAAAAAGCGTTTGCGATCTATTTCACGCATAGACGCAGGCACTGGCATAAGTTCTTGCTGAACATTTACTGGTGCATTCATAGCTATATTTCCTTTTTCTATATGTCTATATAGTTAAAGAAATAGTGTTTAGTTAACAGTAGTAACCGTCCAAAAAACCTATGTTAAAGTCTTTGGCATTTTCTTCCACTTTTTTGTCCTAAAAACACATGTTGATCTATTCTTATAGCTCACTATAATTTTATTAAAATAATGATTGATCATTTAAATATGGATGCACTAAGTAAATTTTTTGATGATATTCACCTTAATAAGTCTGAATACATCTATTTAAAAGCGCAAGGAGAATGGGCTTTTAAAACACAAGATCAATCTGCCCTACTTGCTTATATTGTTTTAACTGGTTCAGTATATATACAACTTAATCCTTCAGAAAAAATAACAGCAACTGCTGGTGATATTATTTTAATTCCTTCGGGGAAAGCACATAGTGCAACTGACTCAAAATCAACAGCGAGTAAGTTGGTAGATTCTCTGGATATCACTTCGCTTTTTAACGGTCACAGACAAGACGCAATCGAGTTTGGCACTTCATCTCCAGATAATACATTATTGCTATGTTTACGCTGCCAAATCGATACTCATATGGCTGGCCCACTCATTAATGCACTGCCGTCCATCATGCATATTCAGCATGAAAATCAAACCAATCCACCTGAATGGCTACAAATTGGGCTTTATTTTCTAGCCATTGAAACTCAAAAAATCAGGCCGGGTCATGACAAAATTATTGATCATTTAGTCAGTATTTTACTCATTGAATGCATCCGTGATCATATTCAACAAATGACAGATCAACAAAACTGGTTAAGTGCCTTAACTCATCCTGAACTGAGCAATGCCCTATCTGCTATTCATAGCCAACCTGAAGTCACATGGACAGTTGAATCTTTAGCTGAACAATGCTGTATGTCACGTTCTAAATTTGCAAACTTATTTAGCAGTATTATTGGTGAACCACCTCTAACTTACTTACAGCATTATCGTTTCCGTTTAGCAAGTCAGTATTTACGTACAAGCAACTTATCAATTCAACAAATATCAAATAAGGTCGGCTATTCTTCCGAAACAGCATTTAGTCAGGCATTTAAACGAATTTTTGATTTATCTCCTAAACAATATAGACAGCAATATATTGGACATAGCTTAGATTAACTACCAATAAAAAAAGCGCCTCGGCGCTTTTTTTATTGAATCAAATTATTATTTAATTTTCGCATGTGATTTTAAATATTGACTGTAATCTTCTAATATTTGTTGACCACGCGATTGACGATAAAGTTGCTTTAACTGCTGTAACTGATCAGCAGGAATAGCATTCGCAGCAGATGAATTTACATTTGAAACTGCAACAACAACCAGCTCATTTGGTAAATTCGCTGTTGAAACAGACCACATACCTGGCTTAGGTGTAGCTGCACTAAATGCTGCGCGCTCAATTTCACGCTTTAATCCTTGTGAACGACTAAATACGCCAGCCGATTCAAATGCTACTTTATTTTTAGCAACAACTTGATCTGCTGGTTGAGTTTTAAATTCAGCCAACATTGTAGCAATTTTTGCTTGAACAGCTTTACGCGCTTTTTCATCGATAACTTTTGCTTTCGCTTCATTCATCGCTTGTGCTAAAGGTTTTACACCAGCAGCATGATAATCACGTACTTTAACCCATACCGTATCACCATTCGCTAATTGAATATTAGATGATGCATTACGGTCACCATTTTTCACGTCATCATTAAACAATTTAATTTTAACGTTTGGATCACTTAAATACGGATTTTGTGTAGCTAAAGTTACGCCATTTAATGATTCAACTTTTGTACCTTTTACTTCTTGCACAACAGCTTCTAAAGAATCATTACCAACAATCGTTTCATTTAGACTATTTACAGTATCTGAATAAACAGTCGCAACTTTATTCTTTTCAACCTCAGCTGTTAAACGCGCCTTCTCTGCTTCGAATGAAGGGATTTGATTAGCTTGAGTTTCTGCCTCAATAATATGATAACCATATTGAGTTTTTACTGGTTGAGAAATTTGTCCATTTTTTAAGCTCACTACAGTTTTATCAAACGCATCGGAAAAAACACCCGGTGCATATGCTTCAACTAAACCGCCTTTTGCTTTCGAACTTGGATCTTCAGAGAACTGAGATGCAGCTTGTGCAAATGTAAGGCCGCCTTGAATTTTCGCATATACTTCTTTAGCAAGTTTTTGAGCTGCTGCATCATCACGAGCATCTGTAGTAATTAAAATATGCTTCACAGTCCGTTTAGCATCTTTTTTCTGAGTTTCAACGAACTTGCTATATGCTTGCTGAAGTTCAGCTTCAGTTGCAGGAGCTGGTTTAGCCATCAGTGATGGAGACACAACAACATAATCCACGTCAACAGAAGCTTGTTGCTTAAACTCATTTTGGTGTTTGTTGTAATAATCTGTAGCTTCTTGATTAGAGGCAGTTAAACCAGTTTTATAACCATCTAATTTAATACTAGCCAAATGTAATGTACGTTGTTCAGTTTGCAAATTCGCAATTTGCATTAAATCAACTTTACTTACTAAAGAATAATCAGAAAAAGTTGATGTTAGCATTTTTAAAGCATGATCTTGACGAAGGCTAGATATTAAGCCCTGACTTGTCATACCAATAGAACGTAAATAATTTTCATAGAGTTTTTGCGAGAATTGCCCATTCTCTTGCAAACTAGGCTGCTGAGCTAACATCTGCTCAATTTGAGTATCGCTCAGTGAAATACCTAGTTTTTCAGCTTGTTGAATTAGTAAATTACGCGACACTAAAATATCGAGTGCCTTAGCCTGAATAACAGGCAAATTAAGTAAACTCTCATCACCTTTAACAGCAGCTAAGTATTGTTCTTTGTAAGACTGAGTTAAAGTTTCAAGGTCTTTTTTAGATATTTCTTGGCCATTTACTGTCTTTGCAACATCAGCCTTGTTTCCCCTATTAAAATATCCTTCAATACCTACAAGTGCTAAAGGGGTCAAAAACAAAATTAGAAGGACTTTGCCGAGCCAACCCTTAATGACTGTACGAAACGATTCCATAAGTATTCCAATATTTTATTTCGAGGCGAATTTTAACTGAAAAACCACAATCAATGAATGAGCAATATTGGTCAATTCAGATTTTTAATAAAAAACGCGCCTATATTGGCGCGTTTAATCATCTTAAAAGATTAAGCTACTGAATCTTTAAGACCTTTACCAGCTTTGAAGCTAGGTACTTTTGTTGCTTTAATTTGAAGCTCTTCACCAGTTTTAGGGTTACGACCAGTACGTGCAGCACGTTCTTTAACACTGAAAGTACCAAAACCAACTAAAGTTACTGTGTCACCTTTTTTAAGTGCTTCAGTAATTGACGCAATTGTCGCATCGAGTGCCTTGCCTGCATCAGTCTTAGATACTCCCCCTTTTTCAGCAATTGCATCGATTAATTCTGATTTATTCATGAATAAAACATCCTCTTAATATCGTTTGTTTAAGGTCCAAGGCTATAGTTTAAAAGGCCATGACGCCTTTATAGCAATGCTTTGGGGGAAAACGCAATACTAGAGCAGGGCTTTTAGCGAAAATAAATGCTAAAAAACTGTTATATATTTGCTAAATCCCAACATTTTTTACTTTTTATTCAATTTTTCTTTCAATTGCTGGTTTTCTTCTATTAAAGCATCCACCTTAATATGAAGCTGTACCAAGAGCTGTTCAATGTGCTGTAAATCCTTCGGAGTCACCAGTCCAATCCGGTTTAAAGAATGGTTAACACTCGTATCAAGAATTTTTTCTACTTTATCTTTTGTTTCAGATACAGATTCTTTTGCTTTTTCTGTGACCTTACCAACAGTAGTGTCTGCTAAGTCTCCTGTTTTAGATTCTAGCTCTTCACCTACCTTAACCAAAGAGTCAAATAGCTTATTACCTTCTTCTTCTGCGCGTGAAAAAGCCCCTAGCCCTGCTAACCAAATTTGCTTGGTATACTTTCTAAAATCCAAAGCCGACTTTCTTGAACTTCTTGATTTTAATTTGTTTTTTTCTTCTGACTCTTCTGTCGGGGTATCTATATTTGCATTATCCATTGATCTAAGCTCCTAATCAGATGAGAGAGATGATGACTGATTTGACCACAAAATATTTCTATAATATCAAAGTAAAGACTTGATCCATTTACAAAACTGTTCTACAAAGCAATTAAGTCGTGTAAATATATTTAACAGGACATTTATTAAAGTTTGGGATAGGATGTCCCATTCTTCGGTTAACTGCTATTTGTAAGGATAAACTTTTATGAGTGAAACGCAACAAAGACAAAAACATCCCCGTCTGTTGCTGAATATTGTTCTAATTATTTTAGAAACTTTCTTTTCATTTATTCTCACCCACGATGGTGTCCTTCGCTTGCAAGCGAAAAAGTTTATTTCAAACAAAACAACTATTCGCATCAATAGCTACCTTCCTTTTTTTGACTTTTATGTTCAATTTACAGAAAAGGGTTTGTTGTTCGATATCCATTCTTTTGATCGACGTATTGATCTTGAAATCAATAGTACGCTTATCGATTTGATTAAGATTTTTGCTTTTTCAAACCAGCGTAGCCTTAAGAACATGCGTATTGATGGTGATGAAGAAACAAAAAAAGAGTTATTAGATTTAATTTCTCATCTTACTCTGCCCAAACTTTTAGCTGACTGGAAGCAATGGTTTAACACACCAGATGATGAAGCTGAAACCCTTGCTTCACGTAAACGAATTGCTCCATTGCTTGAAAAAATTGATCAACAACGTTCAGAAATCAATTCACTTCATGTAGAAATTAAACAATATCAAAATCGAATTACTCGCTTACAACAACGTCAACGCAACATTAACTTAGGCTTTGGTATAATTAGCCTGATATTTATTGTTTTTTTCATATATAATTTGTGGGTTGCTTAAATTATTTTTCCATTTTGTTCCTGCACTTGAATTAAAAATAAAAAAACTTGACTATTTTAGTCGGGATTCATAAAATCCTATTATCTAGTCTTAACATGTGTATCGAATCATGCGCCTTACAACTCGCGGTCGCTACGCAGTGACTGCTCTACTTGATTTAGCTTTGCAGCCAACTGAACAAACGATCACGCTCGCCGAAATTGCCGCACGTCAATCTATTTCAGTTGCTTACTTAGAGCAGTTATTCGCTAAACTTAAGCGTCATGGGTTAGTTTCTAGTGTCCGTGGTGCAAATGGTGGTTATCATTTGGCTCGAAACGCTGATGAAATTACTGTGTTAGAAATTATTGAAGCCGTAAATGAAACCGTTGATGCAACACGTTGCGACCACAAAGCTAACTGCCAAAATGGTGCAATGTGTCTTACTCACGATTTATGGCAAGAACTCTCTCATCATATTGCCGACTATTTAGCAAAAATCTCTCTTGCCGACCTCATTAGCCGAGACAACGTTCAAACTGTTGCATTGCGCCAAAATGTGACTGGCACAGATTCAGCTCTTTTATCGGGTACAGGTATTTGATATGAAACGTCCAATTTATCTTGATTACGCAGCAACCACTCCAGTAGATCCGCAAGTTGCAGAACGTATGATGGAGTGTTTAACTTTCGACGGTACCTTTGGTAATGCTGCATCTCGTTCCCATGCTTATGGCTGGCAGGCAGAAGAAAAAGTTGAATATGCGCGTGAGCAAGTCGCAAATTTAATTAAAGCCGATCCACGTGAAATCGTTTGGACTTCTGGTGCTACCGAATCAGACAACCTTGCACTTAAAGGCGTAGCTCAATTCTATGCTTCTAAAGGCAAACACATTATTACAAGTAAAATTGAACACAAAGCTGTTCTAGATCCTTGTCGTGAATTAGAAGAACAAGGTTTTGAAATTACTTATTTAGAACCAGAACCACAAACAGGTTTAATTACCCCTGAAATGGTAAAAGCTGCACTTCGTCCTGATACTGTCCTTGTTTCTCTTATGATGGTAAACAACGAAATCGGCACAGTTACAGATGTAGCAGCAATTGGTGAGTTAACACGTGCCAATAAAACCTTCTTTCATGTAGATGCTGCTCAAGCTGCTGGTAAAGTTGAAATTGATTTATCTACCATGAAAATTGATCTTATGAGTTTCTCAGCTCATAAAATTTATGGTCCAAAAGGTATCGGTGCATTATATGTACGTCGTAGCCCACGTGTTCGTTTAAAAGCACAAATTCATGGCGGTGGTCATGAACGTGGTATGCGCTCTGGTACTTTAGCAACTCACCAAATTGTTGGTATGGGTGAAGCTTTTGAACTTGCTGGCAAAAGATTACATGCAGAACAAGAACGCATTCGTAAACTACGTGACAAACTTTGGAATGGTTTACAAGGCCTTGAACAGGTTTTCTTAAACGGCCATCCAACTCAAAACGTTGCTAACTATTTAAACGTCAGCTTTAACTTTGTTGAAGGTGAATCTTTAATGATGGCACTTAAAGATGCTGCTGTATCAAGTGGTTCTGCTTGTACTTCTGCAACTTTAGAGCCTTCATACGTTCTTCGCGCATTAGGTTTATCTGATGAGCTAGCGCACAGCTCGATCCGCTTCAGTTTTGGTAAATACACAACTGAAGAAGACATTGATCATGTGCTTACAATTACCAAAGCCGCTGTTGAGAAATTACGTGAACTTTCTCCGCTTTGGGATATGTATAAAGAAGGTATCGATCTTTCTACAGTTGAATGGGCTGAACACTAATTCATTGAAATTAGTATTTTTACCCTCATATTAATATTAGGCTGACCCCGAGGTTTGGAGAAGCGACATGGCTTATAGCGAAAAGGTAATTGATCATTACGAAAACCCTCGTAATGTTGGTGTTTTAGATAAAAACTCTGAAAATGTTGGTACAGGCATGGTGGGTGCACCTGCGTGTGGCGACGTAATGCGTTTACAAATCCAAGTAAACGATAATGGTGTCATCGAAGAAGCACGTTTTAAAACTTATGGTTGTGGTTCTGCAATCGCCTCAAGTTCTCTTGTAACCGAATGGTTAAAAGGCAAAACTCTTGATGAAGCTCAAACCATCAAGAATATTGATATTGCGACTGAGCTTGCACTTCCACCAGTAAAAGTTCACTGTTCTGTACTAGCTGAAGATGCGATTAAAGCTGCGATTGAAGATTACCGCACTAAAAAATCTAAAGCATAATTTGTTACCATTGTAAACGTTGGAGTTTTCATGATTCATTTAACTGAAAATGCTGCGACTCATATTAGCAATTACCTTAAAAATCGAGGTAAGGGTGAAGGCATTCGCGTGGGTGTGAAAACTTCTGGTTGTTCTGGATTGGCCTATGTTCTTGAGTTTGTAGACTCTATTGATGAACATGACCAAGTTTTCGAACAATTTGGCGTTAAGGTATTTGTAGATCCAAAAAGCTCAGTATATTTAGAGGGCTTAGAAATGGACTACGTTAAAAATGGCCTTAATGAAGGGTTCGAATTTAACAATCCTAATAAAAAAGGTGAATGTGGCTGTGGTGAATCTTTCACTGTCTAAGCTTTCTCCTTTCATCTCTCATTAAAACAGTGTCTTTTTATAGCACTGTTTTAATGTATTTAATTAATGTGGACTTCATTTCCAATGAATCATTTTGAGTTGTTCAATTTACCCGTAGCACTCGATATCGATTTGGCGAGCTTAAAATCTAGTTTCTTGAATTTGCAGCAGCAGTATCATCCAGATAAAGCTGAAGATAAAGATCAGGCATTGATCAAATCAAGTGAAATCAATCAAGCTTTTAAAACTTTGTCGCAAGTAGATAGCCGCGCTGCTTATCTATTGTCACTCAAAAAGCAAGATCACCACCTCGATCAATCCATTAGCGATTTTGAGTTCTTACAATCAGCTTTAGAAATTCGTGAACAACTTGATGAAGCAACTTCACAAGAGCATCTGACCACACTTAAACAAGAAGTGTTTCAATGGATGGATGGCCTAGTTCGCGAATTTAAAATTGATTACGCAGATGAGGACTGGGGCGAAGCTCGAGATACTGTACGTAAATTACGTTTCTTTCAGCGCGTTCTTAACGACATTGAAAAAGCAGAAGATCAAATGTTGGATGACGAAGACAACTTTGATTTAGACGACGATTTTTAATTTTGCTTTTTCCAAATTATATTCAAGGGATTTAACTCATGGCACTTTTGCAAATTGCTGAACCGGGTCAATCCAGTGCCCCACATCAACACCGCATTGCGATTGGTATCGACCTAGGAACAACACATTCTTTAGTTGCGACAGTGTTATCAGGCAAACCTAAAGTACTCAATGACGAAAAAGAAAGAAGACTCCTTCCTTCTATCGTGCACTATGGAAATGATGCAACTCACTATGGTGAAGAAGCAAAGCCTTTCCTTATTGCCGATCCTAAAAATACAATTGTTTCTGTAAAACGTTTTATGGGTCGTTCAAAAGCAGATATTAAATTTCAACACCCATATGAGTTAGTGGGTTCCGAAAATGAAATGCCAGCTTTTGAAACACGTGCGGGACGAAAAACACCAGTTGAAATTTCTGCTGAAATTTTAAAGCAATTAAAAGACCGTGCTGAAGCTAGCTTACAAAATCCAATAAATGGCGCAGTGATTACTGTTCCAGCCTATTTTGATGAAGCTCAGCGACAAGCAACACGTGATGCTGCCCAGCTTGCTGGCTTAAATGTATTACGTTTATTAAACGAGCCAACTGCTGCTGCTGTTGCTTATGGTTTAGACCAAGAAACTAATTTAGCTACAGATCACAACTATGTAATTTATGATTTAGGTGGTGGTACTTTCGACGTATCAATCTTGCGTTTCACACAAGGTGTCTTTGAAGTATTAGCTACAGGTGGCCACACTGCTTTAGGTGGTGATGACTTAGATCGTCTCATTGTTAAATGGGCTAAAAAGCAGCTCAATATCGATACTCTTAACGATGAAACTTATGCAGTATTTATTGTTGCTGCTCGTCAAGCGAAAGAACAATTATCAACTCAAGAATCAGTTCAATTAAAACTACTTGAGAATGTACTAACACTTGATCGTCCAACTTTTGAAAGCATTATTCAAGTTGCTTTAGATAAAACAATCAGTGTTTGTAAACGTGTTTTACGTGATGCCAAACTTGAGTTAACTGATATTCAGAATGTTGTTTTAGTTGGTGGCTCTACCCGTTCTTATGCTGTCCAGCAAGCAGTTCGTAATGTATTTAATCAAGAACCACTTTGTACGATTAACCCTGATGAAGTAGTTGCAATTGGTGCCTCCATTACTGCAAACCAATTAATTGGAAACAGTCAAGACGGCTCATTACTTTTAGATGTCACTCCTCTTTCACTTGGCTTAGAAACCATGGGTGGATTAGTAGAACGTCTTATTTCACGTAACACCGCTATTCCAGTCGCTCGTCGTCAAGAATTCACTACTTATCAAGATGGCCAAACTGCCATGCTTATTCATGTGGTTCAAGGTGAACGAGACTTGGTAGAGCATTGTCGTTCATTAGGAAGATTTGTCCTTCACGGCATTCCTCCAATGACTGCTGGTCAAGCACGCATTGAAGTTACCTTTCAGGTAGATGCTGATGGTTTACTTACAGTTTCAGCTCGCGAAACCACTTCTGGTGTACAAGCTCAAATTGATATTAAGCCATCTTACGGCCTATCAGAATCTGATACTGAGCGCTTATTAATTGAAAGTTTCCAGCACGCAGAAGAAGATAAAAATCTGCGTCATTTAAAAGAAACCAAAGTTGAAGCCCAACGTGAGCTTGAAGCTTTAGAACAAGCTCTCAAAGTTGATGCTGATTTACTCAATGATGAACAGCTTGAAGCACTAAAAACTGCTGAAAACTTGCTAAAAGTACAACTTGAAGGCAATGATATTCAAGCGATTGAAAAAGCTGTAGAACAACTTAAAGTACATAGTGATGCTTTTGCCGCACTACGTATGAATCGACATATTGACCACGCCTTAAAAGGTACAAAACTTGAAGATTGGTCAAATTCAAACTAAAGGTATAGGTGATCAATATGCCCCGCATTAAAGTACTTCCTCACGCTCAGATCTGCCCGGAAGGCGCAGAATTTGAAGTCGAACAAAATGCAAATCTTTGTCAAAGTTTGCTTGATCGAGGAATTAAAATTGAACACGCTTGTGACATGTCGTGTGCTTGTACAACTTGTCATGTAGTCGTTCGCAAGGGCTTTGACAGTCTAGAAGAAATGGATGACGTTGAAGCAGATCTTTTAGATCGGGCTTGGGGTCTTGAACCAGATTCTCGTCTCTCTTGCCAAGTGAAAATTGTTGATGAAGATTTAGAAATTGAGATTCCTAAATACACAATCAATCACGCTTCCGAAAATCATTAAAATAAAAAAGCTGCTTTAAAAGCAGCTTTTTTTTACTTCACGTTTTTAAACTTGATCTTGTTGATCAATTTCAACTGGCTTAACTTCATCTTCAAGTCTTAACCGTGCAATGCCTTGAGTATTAATTAAAGTTTGTTGAACTTTAAGTCGTTGAACCATTTTCTCAAGTACTTCTACCAATTCTGGATACTCATAATTTTGTACTTCTTCTAAATTAAGTACTAAATGAAAGCCTTTATACTCATAGTCAAACCATTGTTGATGATCTGACTTATTCCCCGTGTACTTCTCCATCACCTGCCATGTCTTTACTGCACCTTGAATACCTTTTAAGTAAATTGGCGTTTTGGGAGCACAAAGAAAATCACTTTTGATTATTTGATAAGTATCATCTGAAATTAAGATTTCATCTATTTCAGCAGCATATTGTAAACGAGCTGCCAAATTCACATCACGACCTACAATGGTATAAGCCATACGATGCGTTGCCCCATAATTTCCTACGTGGCAGTAACCGGTACTAATTCCCATACGAATGTGTAAGGCTGAATAGCCCATTTTTTTCCATCGTTCACGTAACAATTTCATTTGCTGACGCATAGCGATTGCCATTTCTACACAGGCTTTAGCATCTTGTTCTACACCCTGAGAATTCGGATCACCAAAAAATATGAGGATGGCATCCCCCATAAATTTATCGACAGTAGCTTCATACTGCTTCGCAATTTCCGTCATATGGCTTAAATAATCATTAAGCAAAAATGCCAAATCATCAGGAATTAATGTTTCTGATAACTCTGTAAAGCCCTGAATATCAGAAAAAAATACAGTCATTTTTTTCCGTTTATATTCAATTTTTGCTTCCGCTTCACCGCGCATAATAGACTGCCACAACTGTAGCGGTGCATAACGACTTAACTGATTAGCAAAAGCAATATAGCGCGTCATTTGATCATAGTAATGTTGGCGCTGCTGACTGATTTTTTTAACCCAACGATGTTGGTAATAATTTCCAATGGTGATAAACATGACCAAACCTAAGAGTGTAATTACAGTTAACTCTTGGCTGGTAGGTTCAAAATACGTATAAAAACCAAATAGGAAAAAAGTACTTAAATAAAAAATAATAGCGCCTAGCAAGCTAGTCAAACAAATGATTGCAAAAGAAATACGACTATTAATTGCAGAATAAAATAATGCAAAAAGAGCAATAAATGTAGGCACCAAATTAAGATGCAGACCCGCCAAGGTAACTGCTACAACAATTGCATCAATTGCAAAAAAGACACTTTTTTGAGTTTTCTTATCAAATTGGTATTGAAGCCAGTATTCTAACTTCGAACTAATAAAAAGCAAAAATAGGAAAAAAGGTGGAACATAGATCTGATAATTTGTATTAGGTGAGGTAAAAGCATAGATCACTAAAATTAAGGACAGAATTGAATATCCCATCAAGCGATGAAAATATGCAAACTGCTTAGGCTCTCTATCGATAAACCTCTCTAATTGCACCCTGTCCTCCACACCTCAATGTAGCCACATTCATATAAATGTGGCATTGCATTGATTTAATCCATGCGCCAATCAAAAGGCATATCACCTTGACCACGTAAAGCAAGCATAAGGGTTTGACGCATGTGAGCCAGTACATCATTTGTGTATGGAACAGCAGGTGTGCCCCAAACTGGCTTAGGCCATGCAACATCATTTTGATAACGCACGACATGATGGAAATGCAACTGAGGCACCATGTTACCTAGAGCTGCAACATTCATTTTATCAGCACGGAATACTCGAGATAGCTGGCTAGACAACCAACTTGATTCGCGTAAAAACTGCTCTTGATCAGCTTGGCTCAATTCATATAATTCTGTGATTCCCGGCACACGAGGGATTAAAATCAGCCACGGGAATTGCATATCATTCATTAAACGACATGTTGAAAGCGGAAAATCGCCTACAAAAAAAGTATCTTGAGCAAGTTGTGGATGCAAACTAAACATATCTTTTATAAATGACAATAAACAATAATGGCTAATACTATCACATCAGTTTTGATGTGAGTATTGGTAGTGTCTGGTTTGATTACAAATAACAATGATTTTATGCACTTATTCCTTCTATGCTCCAAGAAATCATGCATAAAACCATGCTATCAACTTACATAAAATTCACACGCAGTAAAAAATGCTTCAAAACATCATTTATACATGTATTTCAGTTAATAATTTCGCTAACAAATCGTTAATGAACTGAATGCGTTTTTCATGTTCTTCAAGCTGAACCATAACCTTCAAACGCTGCCCACCATCCATGCGATAATAGGTCGGATTTTTTTGCATTAACTGAATAATACTGATGGCTTGAACTGGAGTATCCGGGGAAAACTCAATATTACCGCCTTGTGTATTGATATCAATTTTGGTAATACCCAACTGCTCTGCTTTCAGCCTAATCTGATGAACACTAAATAAGTGTTTTACAGATTGTGGTGGCACTCCAAAACGATCAATTAACTCCATACGGATGTTGTCCAGTTTTTCTTGCGTATCTGTATTACTAATACGCTTATAGAACAATAAACGCTGATGAACATCTCCCAAATACTCATCTGGAATAAGTGCTGGAATATGTAAATTAATTTCTGCAGTTAATGACAAAGGTGCATCAAAATTCGGGGTTTTACCTTGCTGAATTGCCTTAGTGGCTTTCTCCAGCATTTCCATATACAGACTATAGCCAATTGCCTGCATTGAACCACTTTGTTGCTCACCTAAAAGCTCACCCGCACCGCGAATTTCTAAATCTTCTGTAGCTAGCATAAAGCCAGCACCCAGAGTTGAAGCACGCTGGATTGCATCTAAACGCTTTTCTGCATCACCTTTTAAATGTTTAATAGAAGGAACCAGTAAATAAGCATAGGCTTGGTGATGTGATCGTCCCACACGGCCACGTAATTGATGCAATTGAGCTAAACCAAGTTTGTCAGCTCTTTCTATCAAAATTGTGTTGGCATTTGGAACATCGATTCCGGTTTCAATAATGGTTGAACATACCAATACATTAAATTCTTTGTGATAGAACTGCTGCATGACTTGTTCGAGCTCTCTTTCTCTCATTTGGCCATGAGCTACTGCCACACGAGCTTCAGGCACAAGAACACGGATGTTTTCAGCAGCTCGTTCAATCGTATCGACTTCATTATGTAAGAAGTATACTTGGCCACCACGTAGTAATTCACGCAAGATCGCTTCTTTAATAGAAGCTTCCGTATGTTCTTGTACAAATGTTTTAACCGCTAAACGACGGGCTGGTGGTGTAGCAATGATAGATAGATCACGCATTCCCGAAAAAGCCATATTTAAAGTTCGTGGAATTGGTGTTGCGGTAAGCGTCAACATATCGACATCAGCTCTCAATGCTTTGATACGCTCTTTATCACGCACACCAAATCGGTGTTCTTCATCGACTACCATTAGGCCCAAGTCTTTAAATTGCACATTTTCTTGTAAAAGTTTATGTGTTCCAACCACAATATCCACTTTACCAGCAATTAAATCTTCAATATTTTTTGTATGAGCTTTATTTGAGCCAAAGCGTGACAACACTTCTATACGCACAGGCCAATCAGCAAAACGATCTTTAAAAGACTCATAATGTTGTTGTGCAAGTAAAGTTGTAGGTACCAAAACAGCAACTTGCTTACCGTTTTGCACAGCAACAAACGCGGCTCGCATCGCTACTTCAGTTTTACCGAAACCAACATCGCCACAAACAAGTCGATCCATAGGTCTAGCTTGTTGCATATCGTGAAGCGTGGCTTCAATAGCATTCGCCTGATCGAGTGTTTCTTCGTAAGCAAATCCACTGGCAAATTGCATATAAAGTGATTGATCGAGTTCAAAGCCAAAACCGGGTTTTGACTGACGACGTGCTTGTATATGTAATAATTCGGCTGCAACATCATGGATTTGTTCTAAAGCTTTGCGTTTAGCTTTACTCCACGCATCACTTCCAATTTTATGAAGTGGAGCTAAATCTGGGTCTCCACCACTATAACGACTAATAAGATGCAAATTAGTCACAGGCACATAAACTTTTGCCCCTTCAGCATAATTTAGTTGCAAGAACTCATAATCTTGCCCTTCAATTGCTAAAGTAACTAATCCTGCATAACGCCCCACGCCATGATCAATATGAACAACAGGAGCATCTATACTTAATTCAGTCAAACTGCGAATTAAGAACTCTTCTGAAACTTCTTGCTGGCGTTTACGACGACGCTGAACTACCCGATGTTCATATAATTGATTTTCTGAAATAACCGACAATTGGTCTGTTAAAAGTAAACCACGGTCTAGCGGTGCATTTGTAATAGCAATCGCAAACTGACTAGTCTGAAATTGCTCAAAACTGTCTACGCCAGGGATATCTCCTAAACTGGCACGTAAACCATCTCTTAAGCTTTCACGTCGACCTGCACTTTCTGCAACCAACAAGACCGGATGATTTACTTCATCAATATATTTTTTGACTACAGCGAATGGTTTTTCTTTTTTTGGATCAACTGGTAACTTGGGTGGCTGTTCTACCTTAAGATTTAACGCGCCAGCTTTTTCTTCAACTATTTCTGCGCTCACCAACATACGCGGAAACTGATTTAAAGCACTGAGCAGATGATTTGGGGCAATAAATAATTCTTCAGGGGGAAGAATTGGCTGATCTACGTTATGACGTCTGTCTTCATAACGACGAAAAACTTCTTTCCAAAAATTTGTTAAATCAGTATCTATATCACTGGTTGTAATTACAATGCAATTCTTTGGGAAGTACGTTGCAAGTGTACTCTGTGATTGCATTTGTGCTTTATCAAAAAATAATGGTAAATAAAATTCAATCCCTGGTGAAGCAATTCCCTCTAAAACATCTTGATAAATCGGGTTTTTCTTAGGATTAGCCGTAGGGAAAAGTTCAGAATACCGACCTCTAAAAATTGAACGGGCTTCTTTTAGCGGAAATTCTTTTGCTGGTAAAACTGTAAAACTTTTTAAAGGCTTCGTTGTTCTTTGCGTTTCTGGATCAAAGAATTTTAATGTATCAATTTCATCATCAAACAGATCAATACGAATAGGCGCTTCTTGGCCTGACGCAAAAATATCCATAATACTGCCACGTACAGCAAACTCACCGTGATCATAAACAGTATCTACCAAATGATAACCAGCTTGTACTAAACGTAACTTTTGCTGTTCTAAATCGAATTTCTGTCCAACATGAATATCAAAATGTTCGCCCAAAACCCATGAATACGGTGCAACTCTTTGAGCTAAAGTACTTGCTGAAATGAGCAATACACCCTTCTGAGGCATATTAGAAAGGATCGCGAGACGTTCTGAAACAATATCTTGATGAGGTGACAAGCGATCATACGGCAAGATTTCCCAATCAGGAAAAATTGTCGGTTTTATGCCATAAAACTCAAGTTCACTTTCTAATTGAGCAACATGTTGGTTATTCCTGGCGACTACAACAAGTAAAGAAGGATGCTGGACAGCAATTTCTTTAAATAATAATGCAGCAGATGAACCTAATAACGACCCCACCCAACGCTTTTCACCGGCTTTGAGCTGTTGTAAATTCAATTGAGAGATTTCTTGTTGAAACATGTATTTGGCTTTTATCAGCTAAGAAGATATGAGCCTAATAGTAGCATGATGTTTTTAGTGAAATGAGTTATTTTTTTGAAAATCAAACTACTAGTTAGCTCTACTTTTTATATTTTTTAATCAATCAGCTATGATTATTTATCACGCAAAAACAAAACGTAATATTGATTTAATATTTGTATAATCGCTTTAAGCTGAAGTAGCTTTTCTTGTGTATTTCCTAATCTTTCTACATAACGTTGGGTTGCGATTTCCAGATCAATCTTTTCATTAATTTGTGGAGTAATTAGGAATAATTTCTGAAGATTATCAAAATTTTGTAATTTACGGTTTGAGAAATACTCAAGATGCTCTGACCATTCCTCATTAATCACTACATCCTTAATTATTGGGCCGCGTTCAGAATCAAATTTTAATAGATTCTCTTGCAAGTAAATTTGTTCTGGCGTTTCTTTTGAGCCTTGAAAAAGCTGCGTTATCTTCTTAAACATTTCATCACATCATATTAATTTTCAATTCAAGCAATGGAAGTAATCTAGTTACTTCCATCCTTTAAGCCTTCTAGCTTAACGACTAGTCATCACCTAAATCATCAAGAAAATCGACCGTTGGTACAAAAAATAAAGTTCCTGTTTGAGCAGTACTAAAGTCAAGCAACCGATCAAGATTGCCTTGCTCATTTCCTAAGAACATGTTTTCAAGCATTTGACGCGTAGTACTGAATTTACGTGAATAACCAATAAAGAAAGTACCATATTCATTTTTTGAAGGATTTGAGAAAGGCATATTAGCTCGCATAATTTTAAGCTCATTACCTTCTGCATCATGCGCTTTACTTACTACATTATGGGCAGTTAGTGGCTTTTCGTCATCACCCAACTCAACATCATTGAACTTTTTGCGCCCAATCACTTTTTCTTGCTCTTCATCGGTTAATGAACGCCATTTTTCCATGTCGTGTGTATATTTCTGGATAAAAGCATAACTTCCCCCGATAAAATCAGGATCTTCATTGCCCACTAATGCCCATTGCGCTGCAATGACGGGCTCTGGATTCTCTGTTCCATCTACGAAGCCAATAATTGCCCGTCCATCAAAATAACGAAAACCATGCACTTCATCAATTGAATAGGTCACTTTACCAAGCTGTTGATTGATTATATTACCTAGCTCATAACATAAAGTCTGGCGATCAGCACGAATATGAAAAAATAGATCACCAGGTGTTGAAACAGCCGTATATTTCGGCCCTTTAAGTTCTTTAAATGTTTCTAATTCTTGTGGCTTTGGCTGATCATTAAACAATACATCCCATGCATTTGAGCTAAAACCTAGCGTGGCATTAAACTTACTATCCGGATAGCGATTAGTTAGACTTCTAGTTAATGCCGAAAAATTACTAGCAAAATCTTTTACTTTCTCCGCTACAGAATCACCTTGAGCTAATCCTAATACAATAAATAATGCATTCTCACCAGGACTGCTCGTTACAGGTTGAATTCTCATACATTCCATAAAATTATGCCTTATTTGGGTATTTAACTTCTTTAATTTAGCATATTCATGTTCTTATGAAATCTGATCTTTCTAAGAGTTTAAGTAAATTGACTTAAACTCTTACTAAAATAGATATTAATTAACGACCATATTGCTTCTTTAAATATTTTACGATTTGAGCAGACTCAAACATCTTCACTCCCGTATTTGGGTCTACCAAATAAGGTACCTGCATTTTACCTTGCATAACAGGCAATGTTTTTTCTCGTTTTCCACCTTTTAGAGGCACATATTTACCCGGTTTTAAGCGAAAAATAGCTGGGCCTTGATCTTGCCATCTTTCTTTTGCAACATTATGCAGAATATAAGGAAGCTCCAACTCACAGAGTAGACTTCTTACAACTCGTGAATAAGGACTTGCCTCAAAACTCCATAACTCAAGTTTTTGTTCAGGCACAGCTCTATTAATGATTTTTTTATTTATCCAAACTCCCCGAGCACCATTTAATATGGTCCCAGCAAATGCAGCATAAGGGACATTAGGGTAACTCGAAAATTTCTGAGGCGTCTTCCCAGTCTTACCGTAGTGTTTAAATAAATGATGAATAATTTCTTGTGACTCATATAAGTAGTCACCTGTATTTTCATCTACTAAAAAAGGAAACCGTAATTTGCCACCTTTTTCTTTTACGACCGAACGATGTTTTGTCCCACCTTTAGGACATGGATAAATTTCTACATCCAGATTTAAAAGTGTAAGGACTTCACGGACACGACGGCAAAATGGTGAACCTTCAAATTCATATAACTTCAAGGCTTTTACAGGTTGCTGAGGAAATGCGGTACCTGTTACACCCCGACCACCTTCAGCAATTGCAGAGACAACTGCCTGTAATACTTTAATTTGATGATTCACCATCATGCGATCCTTTATGAACTGTGATTACACTAATTTTTCTTTTGAAATCACAATTCCATTATTATCAGCATAGATATAATCGCCTGATTGAATTGTGACACCACCAAAATACAAAGTGGTATCTACTTCGCCAATGCCTTTACGATTACTTTTTTGGGGAATTGCTGCCAATGCATGTATACCTAAATCAAGGGTAGCAATAGCATCGACATCGCGTACACAGCCATAGATTACGACACCATTCCAGTTATTTTTAACTGCCGATTCTGCAATCAGGTCACCCATAAGCGCACAACGCATAGATGCACCACCATCTACAACGAGTACTTTATCTGTACCATCTGTTGCCAATAACTCTTTTACACGCGAGTTATCTTCAAAACACTTTACTGTTACAACCTGCCCCCCAAAAGTTTTACGCGCCCCATAACTTTGAAAGAACTTTCCATCCATTGAGGGAATTACAACTTGTAAGTCTTTTTCAGGGTTATCATCTAATAAATCACATGTTACAAACGGTACTGTGGACACTTCTATTCTCCCTTATCGAGTTTTCTGTATGCTCAGATTATCATATCGTTTGAATGCTTCAATTTGCGTTAGCGCCGCTACGACCATGGTATGAGCCAATTGCTCCGCAGTCACAGGTTTATATTTGAATGGTTTTTGCCATTTATTCTCAATAAATTTAAATAGACTTTGCCCTAAATCCTCTATAAACCGCACATCACTGCGCTTACCAATCAGTAAAGAGGGTCTAAAAATAGATAATTTTTCAATTCCCAAGCTCTCGATATAATCTTCTAACTGTCCTTTCACTTTATTGTAGAAAATTGGTGAATTTGCATTTGCGCCAAGGGCACTCACTAATAAAAGATGGATATGTTTATCTTGTACTAAATCTGCCAAATGGGCATTGATTTCATAATCTACCGCGTAGAAGCCTTGCTTTGAGCCCGCATTTTTTAATGTTGTTCCCAGACAGCTAAATGCATGGGTATGACCATTCACATCTTCATCATTCAACATTAAGAAATCTTCTATGATGAGCTGATTAACTTTTTCATATGTATTAAATACTTGAGATTCTTTTCTAACCACCAGCGTAATAGCTTCAAATTCCGGAGCCTTCTGGAGCTTTTCAACAAGTGCCAATCCGACCAACCCTGTTGCGCCGAGCACAATCGCTTTTTTCTTACTTGCTGTCATTTTTTATCCATCCCTCTTTAACTTTGTTTTAAATTTAACCTTTTCTTACCGTTTTAACAGCCCCTAAAACAGCTTAAAACGTTCTCAAGGCTTGACTTCACGGTGTCTATTCATCACAATATGGCACTTGTTTACGGGCTGGTGATGGTTGCACCAGTTTACTGGATTGACCACAGCCCGCCCAGACCAACTTATTTTCAAGGAGTGCAAGAGTGGCAAACTCTGCTCAAGCTAAAAAACGTGCGCGTCAAAACGTTACTGCACGTAAACACAACGCAAGCTTGCGTTCTATGGTTCGTACATACATCAAACGTACTTTAAGTGCAATTGCTGGTGGTGATCATGCTGTTGCTACAGAAGCTTACCAAAAAGCTGTTCCTGTAATCGACCGTATGGCTGATAAAGGCATCATCCACAAAAATAAAGCTGCTCGTCATAAGAGCCGTTTAAATGCTCAAGTTAAAGCGTTAGCTAACTAATTAAAGCATGTAAAAAAAGCCCAATAGGGCTTTTTTTATTATCTATCATTTTTGAGCTTATAGCGTTTTTCCAAATTTGGCTACATTTAGCTCATAGGCCTTACCTCTCCAAATCCATTTTAATTTACAATTTGGAAATTCTTCGCCTTCAAACCATACAAATAGGCCTTCCATCATTTCAGGCCAATCTTCTTTCTTAATTTCATTTTCACCAGAAATTACAGCAACAATTGCAGCAATAATAGTGTCATGGCTGACAGCTAAACTAAGCCCGCCTTGAGTTTTAGGATGCGTATGATAAATAAGCTCTAGTACATCTAAAACACCAGTAATTGGGTGTTTCATACCAGGTAATGCATTATTTACAAAACTATTAATAAAACCCAAAGCACCTTGCTTTTTAAAATAAGGGGCAGCTTGTTGTATGTCTAGTACAAAACTCCCTGGCTCAACCAGTAATCCTTGCTCAATAATTTCAATCGTATGTGTATTAAATTCAGGGCTTACGGCATCCGCCCCTTCGATCATGAGTGCAGCCGTATCGACACAACGTTGTATTGGACTTGAAATACAATGCTGAATAACACGATCTGTATTTTTAATTAAATAATTACCCCATGCCTGCGCAAGCTCACGCCCTTGAGGAGTGAGTTGGAGATCATATCCAGCTAAGCCCTGCCCATCCACAAGTTCTCTTAGAGAATGACGCGTAAATAAGGTTACAGGAGTTGAAGCATCGGGCAATAAATCAATTGCTTCAAACATACTTTTAGGCAATAAATCGAGTGCCATTTTTATCTTGTCATCTTTTTTCAATACTTTGCCACTATAACATGTCTGGCATAACTCTCAATCCATAACACCTGCTTGGGCCAATGCTTCAAATGCTATTTTTTTGCTTTCCTGATCACGAAATGCGATAAAGCCCTTATTTAAAACCGTGTGTCTCTGATTATATTCAAAAGGTTTTCCATCAAGGGTAAGTAAACCACCGCCTATACTTTCTAATAAACCTTGCCCAGAACTTGTGTCCCATTCAGAAGTTGGATGAAATCGTGGATAAATATCGATTTCACCTTCTAGCATCATGCAGAATTTGTAGGCACTTCCTGCTTCTCGCCGAATAATGCTATGTTTTTCTTCAATAGGTTGAATAAATTTTTGATATTTCGGATTTTTACTGCCATGACTAAGTCCTATTTGAATAGGCTCGTCTGGCGAAAACGAAGTTATTTGATATTGATACCACTGTTTTTGAGTGAAACTATATTTAAAAGGTAAATCTTGCAGATATCCCAAGTACACGACTTGTTCACATGGCACAGCAATAACTGAAAAGATCGTTTCTTTACCCTTAATCAAACTTAGGTTGATCGTAAACTCATCACGCTCATGTATGAATTCTTTAGTTCCATCAAGAGGATCTAACATCCAGCATGTGGACCACTCATGCCGAGCACTATAATCACTTTCTTCAGACAAAACCGGCAAGTCTGGCGTAATCTCTGCCAAGTGCTTTAATAAGAAAAGGTTCACTTTTAAATCTGCTTGAGTTACAGGTGAATCATCTTGTTTTTCGTGAATAGTGAACTCATAACCCGCAGAATAATTTTGATATTCTTGTAATAAAATCTGGCTTGCTTGTTCCAAAACTGGAAGAAGCTGATTAATCAAAGTATCTTGTGGGCGCGTAGTTGTTATAAACATAAATATGCTCTACATAGTTTCATTTCTATTATAGGTGAATTATGAACAATTCAGTATTCGCCAACAGTTTGATTTACTAAAATAGTCATTTATCTTAATCATTAGGTAAGCGCTGCTTTCTGTGCATGCTATATAGCTAATATGAATAATTAAGATGTTTAAAAGAAGTCCTTATCACGTACAAAAAACAATCTATAAGTTATGAAAAATAAACAACTTAAATAAGATTTATCCATTTCCTTTTCATCTATTTCTTGCTATGTTCAATCACACAATAACAAGATGGAAGAGAGCGCACATGATGCTATATGGATATCATTTCTCGACAATAGAACATAACTGGGAAGAACTTACTCCCTTAAATGAGTTCCTACAAACATTTGCAGATGATGATGGTGGTGTTTCAACAAGAGATAAAGAGTCTCTCAAAGAAATCATTGCGAAATCAGATACAGCTTTAGCTTTAGCAAGAGAAATGGGTTGGGATGGCAGTTACACAGGATGTCCTTATCTATTCTGGTTACCAAGTAAAAATAGCCAGTCTTTTGAATATGGCTTTGTATTTAAACAGACATCAGACAATACCACTTTTGTGATTTCACCAATTGAGTTGAGCTATCTAGCTCAAGATTCAGAAGTACAAACATTAAGTAAAACTATTGAATAAGCAATATAGGTTATTGATTCAGATTTGACATCAATAACCTCATCTTGATTTTATTTATGTTAGTCAAACATGCTTAACTGTGGTGTAGGTTTTATAATTTTTTCTTTTGGTACATGCAAGCATTCAAATTCTTCAACTGGAAAACCTTCGATAAAGCTTGAAATATCAGGTGATTCCAAACTCAACCACTCTTCTAATCGATCATGTGGAATCACAATAACTGATCTTTTGACATCTCCAGGCTCATGAAAATCTTTCATCATAGGATGGTCTATGGCATCCATGGTCAACATACTTGCAGAACGAATAATCGTTTCATTTATTTTGCAAATTTCATAGATTGCTGCAATAAAAAAAGCCTGTCGATCTTTACGGCGTACACCCCACCGCTCAGGTTTATCATTTATATATTTACTTTCATAGAATTCCATCACCGGAATCACACCAAACTTACATTTAAGTGCAGCTTCTTGAAAACTCGGTTTTTGAAAAATCGTTTCATGACGGGCATTGTAAGTATGTTTTGCTATGTTTGTATCTTCAGCCCATTTTGGAACTAAACCAAACATGACTTCACGCCATTCAAGACCTTGTGGTGATTTAAATAATAGCGGCATTGTTCCCGCAGGATAAACCTCTTCGGCATAGCTAAAGCCAACCACAGGCAACTGGAGTTGCTGCAATTGGGCAAGAGTTAAAGGTTTAAAGTTGGCACACATAGCAAGACTAAACTACTGTATTTTTACTCTCTTATTTTATAAGTATTTACGCGATAAACCAAATAAAAAGGCACTTGAAAGTGCCTTTAACGACATAACTTTACGCTTATGAAAAGTGGTGAATCCCTTGAGGAATGGCTTGTAATAGTCGTTTGGTATAATCATGTTGAGGATGTGCATAAAGCTCATCCGAATTGGCAATTTCAACAACTTCACCATGATTCATGACCATGACCTGATCAGATATATATTTCACAACCGATAAGTCATGGGAAATAAAGATATAACTGAGTCCAAACTCATCTTGTAAGTCTTGTAATAAGTTAAGTACCTGTGCTTGAACCGAAACGTCTAGTGCTGAAACAGATTCATCACAAATCAAAATTTCAGGTTTTAGCGTTAAACATCGTGCAATCGCAATACGCTGACGTTGTCCCCCAGAAAACTCATGTGGATAGCGATAATAAGCTTGCTCAGGTAAATTTACTCGCTCAAGTAATCCAAGTGCAATTTGTTTACGCTCAGCATCATCTTTACCAATGCCATGAATTTGCATGGGTTCTAATAAAATCTGCCCAATCGTAAAGCGTGGATTAAGAGAAGCATATGGGTTTTGAAAGATAATCTGGATTTTCCGTTGATATTTAGCAAACTCTTTTTCAGTTAATGAAAGAATATCTTTTCCTTCAATGAAAGCTTGCCCACCTGAAGCTTCATGTAACCGCATAAGTAATAGGCCTACCGTCGTTTTACCTGAACCGGATTCGCCGACTAAACCTAAAGTTTTTCCTTTAGCAAGTTTAAAAGAAACTCCTTTTACGGCTTGAAACTCTTCTTTGCCAAATAATCCTTTACGACTATAAAAGCTTTTTTTCAGATCTTTTACTTCTAAAATAATTTGCTCATCGCCATTTAAGCCACGTTTGCGCTGCGGAATTTCCGAAGCATCAAAACTTTTCTCAACCAAAATATTATCTTCTTGGAACATAAAGTCGCTGGTCACAGGCAATCGATAAGGACGCTGTGATATTTGTGGACGACAGTAAAGTAATGCTCGGGTATATACATCTTTAGGCTGTTCCAGAACCTGCTCAGCAGCGCCTTGCTCTCTAATTTCACCATGACGCATCACAATGACTTTATCTGCAATTTCACCGACCAGTGCCAAATCGTGGGTAATAAAAAGCATCGACATTTGACGGCGCTTTCGCAACGATTCGAGTAAATCAATGATCTGCTTTTGAATGGTGACATCAAGTGCAGTGGTTGGTTCATCGGCAATGAGCAATTTAGGCTCACAAGCAATCGCCATTGCAATCATGACACGTTGCTGTTGACCACCTGAAAGTTGATTTGGATAGGCATCAATTTTAATTTCAGGTGAAGGAATACCTACTTCTTTAAGTAATTCTAAAACGCGTTGTCGTGCTTGTTTACGGTTCAATCCCATATGCAAACACAACACTTCCGCAATTTGATTACCAACTGTAAAAACTGGGTTTAAAGATGACATCGGCTCCTGAAAAATCATGGCAATGTCTTTACCACAGATTTTCCGCATCTCTTTACGAGATAAACTGAGTAGGTCTTTGCCTTCAAATATAATTTTACTTTGATCATCAATTTTGCTTTGCCCTACAGGCAGTAATCCCATTGTTGCCAACGAAGTTACCGATTTACCACTACCCGATTCACCGACTAAAGCAACCGTAGTATTTGCTGGAATATCAAAAGAAATTCCTTTTACGGTTTCAATATATTGCTTATCTTCACCTTTAAAACTTACTCGTAAATTTTTAACATGAAGCAACGGCGCATTTTTATATTCTTGTTCTATCATTTGGACCTTCCTCTTATTTTAGCTTTGGGTCTAACGCATCACGAAGTGCATCAGTAAACATTGAGAATGCCGTAACCAAAACAGCCATTGCGACAGAGGCTGCGACTAGCTGCCACCATTTACCTAAAAGAAGTTCACTTTGCGCTTCATTTAACATGCTCCCCCAAGACACCACACCTACTGGTACACCAAAACCCAAGAAACTCAAAATGACTTCAGATTTAATAAAAGAAACCACCAAAATCGACATTTGGACTAAAGCGATATGGCTCACATTAGGAAAAATATGAATGAACATACGGCGGAAATGTCCAACGCCAATTGCTTTAGCTGCAAGAACGTATTCACGTGCAGTATGTTTCATATATTCAGCACGAATTAAGCGATAAACGCCTGTCCAACCCGTTAAACCTAAAATCAGAACAATAGATAAAATGCCTTTTTGTTGAAGCACGGCAGCAATAGCAAGCACTAATAATAAATATGGAATTGAGGTAAAAATGTTGTAAAACCAGTTGAGAATATCATCCACCCAACCGCCAAAATATCCTGAAATTGCACCTAAAAGTGTACCAATGCCTACCGCAAGTAAAGCAGATATCACCCCAACAATAATTGAAGTTTCAGCCCCTTTAATTGTTTTCTTTAAAACGTCTTGTCCCCACTTATCAGCACCAAACACAAGTGTGCTTTTAAGCTCGGCTTGCTGGTCTAATAAATGTCCGCCAAGTTGCTGATCGATCGCTTTCATATCATCGGCTAATGGGTCAACTACACCATAATAATCAATCGCGTCACCAGAACTCTTGCTTTGCTTAATCTGCTCATTCAGTTTTTTGATAACATCTTTTAATGGATCGACTGGATTTTCTGGTAATTCCTCGTCAACCGCCGCTGCATTTTGTCCAGCATCTGTGGTCTTATCTGCACCTATAAATGTGGGTGGTGCATAACTCACTGCAACTTCTTTATTCCAATCAGATGCAATCACACCCGTCATTGATAGAATCAAGATAATAAAATAAAGTAATACAATCGCTAGTGATGACATCGCGATTTTGTCAGCCCGAAGACGTCGCATGGCAAGTTTCCACAGGCCAGATGAATGAGTTTCGGCTTTTGTTTGTTCTTTTCTTTTTGATAAAACGCTCAGCATAGCCCACCTACTTCAACTGTACACGTGGATCAACCACTTTGTAGACCAAATCGGCAATCAGGTTAAAAATCATGGTTGCAGCTGCGATGTATACTGTAATTGCCTTAATAACAGGGAAATCACTTCGTTCAACTGCAATAATGACCTCTCGACCAATACCAGGAATGCCAAAAAAACGCTCAATTAAAAATGCGCCTATGAGTAATGCAGGTAAAGTTGACATCACGTCGGTAATAATAGGAATTGAAGCGTTACGCAGTACATGCACACCTAAAATTCGGCTTTCACCTACACCTTTGGCACGTGCTGTTCGAACATAGTCCTGATTAATTTCATCAAGCACAAAACTACGATACAAACGTAAGGTTGGTGCAATACTCACAACTAACATGATTAAAATTGGAAGTAAGGCAAATTTAAATAAATTCTCGGTAAAGGTGTCACTCCAACCTTGTACAGGGAACCAACTGAGCTGATAAGCCAAAACATATTGAAAAACAATAATGTAAACTAAAATACTAATTGACATAGCAATGGTACATAGCATCATGACCATACGATCGGTTAGAGAACCTCGTACCGCAGCAACAGCCAAAGCCAAAATAATTGAAATAACGGTTTGTAAAATAGTGAGCGGAATTAAAAGCGTGAGCGATGGCCCTAATCGGGTTAAAATAATTTGGGAAACAGGTTCGCCAGTACTCCAACTCGCACCATAGTCAAAAGTCAGAATCTGCTTAATGAAAATCCAGAGTTGAACGTAATACGGCTGATCGACACCTAGCTGTTTACGAATGTTTTCGATCTGCTCAGGATTAGACATCTTGCCTGCTAAAATATAAGCAGGATCTCCACCGACCCAGTTAAAAAGAATAAAAATAAGTAAGACTACTCCCAACATGGTTGGAATCATCTGCCATAAACGCCGAATAACATATGCCAGCATAGTGATAATTCCTTATTTAACCCGTTGTCCGGTAATTTCATTAAAGAACGCTTTATTGTCAGGCTCACGACCAAGAAAATCTTTCACTAGCTCAGCAGCTGGCTTTTGGCTACCTTGCGATAAAATCGTTTGACGGTAACGTTGCCCTACTTGCGGATTATTGAGGTTATCGCCATAAGCAGAAAGCATGTCTAAAGCCAAAACTTCAGACCACATATAGCCGTAATAACCTGCTTGATACCCGCCCATCAAATGCCCAAACTGACCTGGAAATTCAGTCGTTGGTACATAACCTAAGGCTGTAGCGGCTTCCATTTTTTGCCAAGTTTCCAAAGGTTTTACTTTTAAGGCATCAGCGCTATGAAGGGCCATATCGTACTGGGCATAGAGTGTCTGACGTGCATAACGCAAGCCTCGTCCATAGTTATGTACCGCTTTTAAACGTGCAATTAACTCATCGTCAACGCGCGAGCATGCTGGATCACAATAATCGGCAACTTTAGATAAGGTTTCTTTACGGCGTGCCCACTCTTCATACATTTGCGAAGGTGCTTCTACAAAATCACGTTCTACGGATGTTCCTGACTGACTGGCATAACGTGTATTTGACAAAATGCCATGCAAGGCATGACCAAACTCATGAACAAAAGTTTCTAGCTCATCACTATTTAAACCTTTGCGGTTAAAATTGGTGACCAATGCTGAAACTGGTAAGCGGTTGGTTAAAGTACTGCCACCATAAACTCCCCAAACCGCGGCATGGCCATATTTCCCCTCACGAGGAAATTTATCCATATATAGGCCGCCCAAAAGTTTTCCTGTCTTTTTATCAACTACATCGTAATATTCAACTTCGTCCTGCCATGCTTTAACTTTGACAGGTTTAAAGTCAATACCGTAAAGGTCAGATGAAATGGCAAACAACCACTTTTGAGCAGCTAAAGTTGGGAAATAATCACGAAGCTTTTCCTGATCAATCTGATATTTACTCTTACGAAGTTTTTCGCTCCAGTAAGCTTCACTCCAACGTGTTATCTCAATTTTATCTAATGGCGTTTTTAAAGTTTGCGCTTTAAATGCTCGGAGTTCTTCGACTTCTTTACGTTCAAGGGGTGCTACTGTTTTTTGTACGTCTGCTAAAAACTGGTTTACAGCATCAGGGGTTTTAGCCATACGATCTTTTAAAACCCAATCCGCATAACTTGCTTTTCCAAACAATTGTGCCAACTCATAACGTAAATCTACTGCCTGCTTGAGTAGTTTTAAATTTTGCTCAGTACCACGTCTTGTAAAAGCAATCTGATATCTTTTTCGGGCATCATCGTTGTCTGCCAACTCCATAAATGGCCGATATTCTGGATATTCAAAACCAACCAAATAATTTCCTTTTGCATTCTTTTTCAAACCTGAAATATAACTTTCTGGTAAACCCTTCATCTCTTCAGGAGTAAACTCAAGTTTTTCAGGGTTATCACGAACGTTACGGGCATATTCTTGTTCTAATTTAGTCAATTCATCCAGAATAGCTTTCATTCTTACGCGTTTTGCAGGTTCAAGTTGAACACCTGTATCTTCAAATTGGCTCAAAATATCTTGACGATATTTTTTATCAACTGGGTCCGTTGCTTGTGTATTTTTAATTAAGTTATATAGCTTGGGATTTTGAAACATATCAGTGTGAAATTGATTAATTTTGATTTCACAATCTTCGGCTGCCTTACGCAACTTTGCATCTGGGTCTACGTTACTATATAAACTTATCGGACCTGAAAAATCTTCAAAATGAGCAAAAATTTTATCCCATTTTGCCAAAATAGGTGCCGCTGCCGCGTTAGCATTAACAGGTGTTTTCTCAAAGTCTGTAATCTGTTGCTGAATTTTTTTTAAATTAGAATCACACCATGTTGGAAGCTGCTTTGCTTTAAGTAGTGGCAATGTACTACGAGTTGTTTCAGCTGAAGCATATTGGTTTATACATATAGTCAACATACATAACGTTGTCATTTTTAGTGTTTTATTCTTCATCATATCTCCAGATTTTTCATTTAATGATTAGATTTAGTATTTGTATCAATATCAAAGTACATCCACTCAGCATGTAAAATTGGATGCTTTTTATAGCCAATGACACGCGGCTGGGCCAACATATTTCGGTAGCGGGCATAGGACATCTGCACAGGCATATAGACTTCTAACAAACGCGTCATTTTTCGATAAAGTGCATCTCGTTCAGAGCCAGCTTTCATTTGTTGGGTTTGGCGATACAACTGGTCAAACTCTGGAATCGGACCACAAGACCAGTTCGTCATATGCGTATTTGGACCATAAAAATTCTGCATAAAATTATCACCATCAGGATAATCAGCAATCCATGCAGAAGCACCAAACATACCTTCACACTGTTTTTGTGCTCGAATTAGATCTGCAAAAAGCATTGGTTTAAACACCATTCGAATATTCAAACTATCAAAGTTTTTTTTCCAAAGTTCAGCACTTTGCTGACCAATACTGTCACTGCGAGCCATATATTCAATGACAAGGGGTTTCCCATTTGGTTGAGTGCGCCAACCTGATGCATCTTTTTTATAGTGATATCTATCTAACAGTAAATTTGCTGCTTTCACCGAATATGGCGTACTGGTTCTATACCGAGGGTCATATCCCACTACACCGGGTGGAACTGGAAAATGTAGACGCTCGGCATCATCATTTCTTACTAATTTAATTTCTTGATCTAGTGAGCGAGACATTGCAATTGCACGGCGTAAAGCAATTTTTTCTTTACTCATTCCCCCAACAACCGGATTTTTAAGGTTCCAATAAATATAGCTAATTTCAGGATCAACAATACGAGATAAATGCACACCTTCTTTAGCAAGCTCAGGTCTTAATTTACCGTCTTTAATCGCCTTCGCGACCAATTGCCCTTCAAGCTGAAATATATCAATCTCACCACGCTGAAATGCCAGCCATCGTGATTGGTTTTCTTCCATAACTTGAATATCAATTGTACCTATTTGCGGCATTTGTTTGCCTTTCAGGCGCTTCACAATTGCCTCATCCTCAGGGCTACTGGCTGCAAAGTTCCAAGTAAAACCACGAAAATCTGGATTAGATTTTAAAACAATACGCGAAGCAGGCACCCATTTACTGAGTACATAAGGTCCAGTTCCTACAGGATGTCCCATGACAAAACCAGCTTTGTCTTTATACTTTTCGATGACTTCACGCGCCACAGCACCTGTCGGGTCATGTGCCAGTAATAAAGGAAAGTTATAATCTGGTTTAACTAATCGGATCACCAAAGTGTACTTATCAGGTGTTTGTAAACCACTTACCTTTTGGTCATAGTTAAATTTTCCGGTTTTATTGGCTGCTTTTATTAATGCATCCATACCTTCGATTTTGCTCTCTAACAACCAGCTATTTGGAGAACGTAAATTCGGATCCAATAAGCGCTTAAAAGAGTACGCATAATCATTGGCTGTTAACTCTCTAGATTTCCCTTTAAAAACAGGGTCCGGCGTAAAATAAATGCCTTTTTTAATGTGAATGGTATAAGTCAGACCATCTGCGCTGACTTCGGGCATAGTTGTAGCAATATGAGGAACTAATTTTGCAGGCCTTGCTAAATAGTCATACGTATATAAAGTTTCAAATATTGAAGTGGTTACATGCGCCGAATATAAATCATGGATATAAGCTGGGTCGAAACCTGTTTCAGCTGTCGGGAATACATAACGTAGAACTTTATTTGGATCGGCTGGGCTTTTCGCAAAAATACTTGTAGATCCAGTTAATGCCATACTGGCGAATAATAGGCTGACACTACAATGCTTGAGCTGTTTTATTAAATTTTCAGTCATAATTATCTTTATCTAAAATTATTTTTTAACAGGAGTAATATCAAGATATTGCCAGTTCGTATTCATTATTGGATGAGGTTTAAATCCTTGAACTTGCGGCTGTATCAACCAGTTACGAAGTCGAGTTACATGAATAATCCACGGATTGTCAGCTTCAATCTGGCGGTTAAGCTTTTCATAATATGGTAGACGTTGTTGGGGTGGCAAATGAGTGACTTGATTATAAAGGGCATCATAAGTTTTAGACTGGTAACAAGCATGGTTTCCTTGCCCCGCGTTTGGACCATAAAGTAATTGTGCAAAATTGTCTCCTTCAGGATAGTCAGCAATCCATGCTCCACTCCAAATCATATATTTACATTGAGTTGCAGCTTTTAAATTATCCGCAAAATTACTCACCTTGAAGTCAGCGCGAATGCCAATGGCATCCAGATTTTTTTTCCAGAGTTCAGAATGAATAACCGATGCTGAGCTATTTTCATTATTAATTTTTAAAACCAAAGGCTTCCCGTTTGGTAAGTTTCGGTAACCATCAGCCCCTTTTTTATAACCATAATGATCAAGTAGTTTATTGGCTAATAGTGGATTGTATCCTACGCTACTTCTGTACTTCGGGTTATATCCATTTACACCTTCAGGTATAAACATTTCTGCTCTAACAGCTTGCCCTTTGTAAGCTTGTCTTATACTTTCTTTTTGATCATATGCCAAAGTAATTGCTCGACGAAGAGCTATCTTGTCTGGGCTAAAACCGCCAATCACCGGATCACGCATGTTCATCATCGTATAGGTAATTTCAGGTTCTTTATTAGGGAAATGCTTAATTCCCTTTTTTTGAAAAGATGCTTTAAGTTGTCCCTTATCTAAAGCTTGAGGAACTGCATTCGCAGTAAGTCTATCAAAATCCAATTGACCAGACTGAAAAGCTAACCATCGTGACTGTTGTTCTTCAATAATACTGACTACAACTTTACCAATTTGCGGCATTTTCTTACCGCTCATTTCTTTAACAAGCTGGTTATCCCAAGGTGTTCCTGTCGACTTAAAGTTCCACACGAACCCCCGATAATCAGGATTAGCAACCAACTCGACCTTACTTCTTGGAACATATTTACTTAACATGTAAGGTCCAGTACCTACTGGATGCATGCCAATACGATCACCGTAATAATCAACAACCTCCTTAGCAACACCACCAAATGCAATATAGGCAAGAATATAAGGAAAATTATAGTCTTGACGTGTCAAAGTGAATTGTAGAGTATATCGATCAAGCGCTTTCACTCCTGCAATGGGTGCGGCGTAATCAAATTTTCCAGTTTTCTTTGCCTTAGCTACAACCACATCGGCACCTAACAATTTCCCATCAATGAATGAAACAGAAGGTGCCCTATTTTCAGGATCTAAAATGCGTTTAATTGTATAGACGTAGTCTTCGGCTACCAGCTCACGGCGTTTACCTTTAAAAGCAGGATCATTGGTAAAATAAATACCTGGCCTAATTTTAAATGTATAAACTTTACCGTCTTGTTCCACCTTAGGCAGGCTTTCAGCCGTATAAGGAACTAACTGTACTGGACGAGCTAAATAATCATATTTGAGTAAAGGCTCGAAAATAGCTTCCACAATACTACCACTATAAAAATTGGTGGTTTTAACCATGTCAAAACCATCATCAGGCGCTTCATAAGCAACATGTAATATTTTGTTTGGTTGTGCAGGCGTTTGGGCGAAAGCACAAGAAACTGATGTAATAGCCAGACTTAAAATGGCGAGCTTAAAAATTTTTAATTTCAAGTTCCTACCTACTTAATTAATATTTTAAAGATATTATCCTTTTGAGTAACATCTAAATCCGCATAAGAAAAGTTCTTTCTCAACTGACTACTTTCTTCTTTGTAAATTACTAACCGTTTTATTCAATCTTTTATTTGATCAAATGGAAAAAGCTAACAATAAAATTAGAAAGCTGTAACTATCTAATATAAAGCGAATTTCATGCCATATTTTGTGATCAAAAATAATCCATATAAAAATATTTAAATTTTACATTTTAATTAGGCACTTAAAACTTCTGGGACTATATAAATAAAAGTAAGTTTATGCCAAATATTATATTTATATAACGTATCCATCATTAACCCATATTGCACAATTAAAAGTCACAAATGTTTCATTCTAGTTCAGAAAAAATCGTTATTTTTCACAAAAAATAACAGATCAATGCTTTGATTTATAAATAGAAGTATATGAAATTATCATAATGTTACGTTATACAGTTACACTTAACAAAGTTCTAAAAAGATACATAAATGGATATGTAATACATGAAGATTCAAACAATGATTATTTTTTATACAAATAAATTTGAAACTTTTCGCCAACTCATTATTTTTTTCCAAATAGAAAAATAATTTGTTTTATTCCACCCTCTGAATTACAGCCGCAACCATAATAAAATCAATATTTATCAATATTTTGCATAAACTAAAAAAAGAAAAATATATAGTTGGCACTTGCTTTGCTTAAACACTTTTCAGCAATATCGCTAACTACAACAAAAAGGGATCAAATCCACGATGAAAAAAAATACAATGTTCGATCTCAGGTAACCCCCAAGATCGGCAAAACAATTCTTAAATTAAGCACCCTTAGTTTAAGCATGATGTGTCTTACCCTGGCACAAGCAGCAGAAACTGAACCATCAAGTAATGATGATAAACCAACAAAAGTCGTCAAAGTTGCCGTTACAGGTTCTTCAATCAAAGGTGTTGCAGCGCAAAGTGCTTCACCCATTACTATCGTGAAAGTTGATGAAATTTTAAAACAAGGGGTAACAACAACCGAAGAGGCTTTAGCAAAGATTAGTGCAAACCAATCGAGTTTTGTTACTGCACAAAATGTAGGTGCTAGCGGAACCGTAGGCTCAGCAGCAGACCTCCGAGGAATTGGTGCCAATAAAACTTTAATCTTACTTAATGGTCGTCGTTTAGCTGCAAATGCCTATGATAGCGGTGTCACAAACTTAAATATTATCCCACTCGCAATGTTAGATCGCATTGAAGTATTACGAGATGGAGCATCAGCAATTTACGGTACAGATGCAATTGGTGGTGTAATCAACTTCATTACTAAAAAACAATTTACTGGTTTAAATATCAGCGCCGGGTTGACCCAGCCAGAGCAAAATGGAGGTGATACACAAGATGTAAGCGTATTTGGTGGTTATGGTGATCTTGATGAAAATGGATTTAATATCTTTGGTGTCATCGATTACAGACATGGTAACGATGTTATGGCAAAAGATCGTAAAGTTAGTAAACGTGGTGGATTAATACCAGAACTAGGTATTACAAAAGGGAGTAGCGGTAGTTTTCCCGCTAATTTTTATGACAAGGAAACTGGTGCCGAAGGAAACCCATATGCAGCCACAGGCTGTGGCAGTAACCCGCTCGTTTACGTACAGAATGGATCCTGCCGTTACAACAGTCAGGCAGTGATTGGAATTGTTCCAAAAACTGAAGATATCTCAGCACTAGGGCGTGCTACTTTTAAACTCAATGATAATTTAAATGCTGTAGCAGAATACGTCTACGCGCGTAATGAAATTACTACCTCTGTGGCTCCAGACGTTTTCTTTGATTTAACATTAAATCCTGATAGCAAATATTATCCAGGTAATGGTATTACACCTGGAATGAATAATGTGAGCGGTCCACTTGAACTTTATATTCGTTCTCAAGCTGGTAATCGTGTTAGTTCTAGTATTAATGAGTCACACCGAGTATTCGGTGGTCTAGAGGGTGAAGCATTCGGTTGGGATATTAATACTGGTGTTACTTATGCTCATAGCGAAGCGGAAGATCGGTTAAACAGTGGGTATCTTAACTACAACAAAACTCAAGAGGCTTTAAATAATGGTATTTTAAACCCATTCGGTCCACAAGCACCAGAAGATACAGGCTTATGGGATACACTAGGTGTAACTGGTGCTTATTTAAAAGCAGACGTTGACTCAACTACTGTTGATTTCACCGCCAGTCGACCTATATTTAAATTACCTGCCGGTGACGTTGGTTTTGCAATTGGAACTAGCTACCGCCACGATGAATGGACCTCAAACGTAGTATCTGAAGTGGCTAGTCAAGCACCAAGTACAGGAGTTGATCCAAATGAACCTACGAATAAAGGAAAAAGAGATATCAAAGCAGTCTTTACTGAACTGCATATTCCCTTACATAAAACTTTAGAAGCTCAACTTGCTGCTCGTTACGATGATTATAGTGATTTCGGCGATACGTTTAATCCTAAATTCGCACTTCGCTGGGAACCAATTAAACAATTAATGTTCCGTACCTCTTACAGTACAGGATTCCGAGCACCAACTTTATGGGAAGTAAATGCTCCTAACTCTATAACAAATACTTCAGCCTACCATAATGACCCTGTACTTTGTCCGAATGGCCCTCCTAAAAACCCGGGAGATACTCTTCCACCTGGTGGTGTTGCCAGTCGTGATTGCGAAACCCAATTTGATCGGAAAAATGGAGGAAATAAAGATCTCGACCCTGAAGAATCAAAATCATTTACTGCTGGTCTAGTTCTAGAACCAATTAAGAATTTAGTTCTAACCTTAGATTATTTTAATATTGAAGTTGAAAATCAAATTGCTGCATTATCTGAGAGTGATATTTTTAACAATCCCACAAAATATGCAGACAAGTTCGTACGCAACTCAGATGGAACGCTTAACCATATCATTACTACTCAAGACAATATGGGTGATTTAAAAACTTCTGGTGTCGATGTAAGTCTGAATTATATAACCCCAATGACAGCAACAGGTCGATTTGGTTTTGGAATCGATGGAACTTATGTCATTAAATATAAATATCAAAATGAAAAAGATGGAGAATGGATTAGTAGTTTAGGCACATATGTTGGAGATGCCCCAATTATTCGTTGGAAACATACTGCTAATTTATACTGGAATTACCAAAACTGGGGTGTAAATTTCCAACAACAATTCACTCGCGGTTATGATGACCAAAATTCAAGCTCCACTGTCAAAGCAGGTTATGAAAACCATAAAGTGAGCGACTATACAATTTATAATATTTCAGGTACTTACAAAGGCTTTAAAAATCTAGAAGTCACCGCAGGAATTAAAAATATTTTTGATGAAGATCCTCCAGCTTCAAATGTCGGTGACAACTTCCAAATGGGATATGACCCACGTTACGCAGATCCTTTAGGACGTACGTACTTTGTACGAGGTACATATAAGTTCTAAATGGTTGTTCTGCAAATATAACTCTCAACAGTTAGTTTGCAGAACAAATACCCATTCTTAGCCAAACAGTCATTTAAAAAAATTGTTTGTCTACAGTTTCAGGAGTAACTATGGGCATGACTTTTACAGACATAGAAAATAAATCTGCAAAGCGCCTTATTGGTATTGCCGCAGTGCTTTTTCTGCATCTTATTGTTGCCTATATTCTGATGTCAGGTTTAGCAAACAATATTCAAAAACCAGCAGAAAAACCTGTGGAATTACAAATTATTCAGGATATTAAGCCACCGCCTCCTCCAAAACCAGAGGAGCCCAAGCCTAAGGAAAAACCGCCTGAGCCACCTAAAATGGTAGAAAAGGTAGCCAAATTACCTGAGCCGCCTAAACAAGTAGAGAAAGTAGCAACACCGGTACAAAAAACGACACCGGTAGCTCAACCAACTAAAGTGGCTACTCCAGCTCCTGCTGCACCTAGTACCCCATCACCAAGCCCTGTTGCCGCACCTGCTCCAGTGGCTGCTGCGCCGACACCCAAACCAGCTGGTGTAAGTCGTGGTGTTTCAGAGGGTTCTGCTGGCTGTGAAAAACCAGAATATCCACGTGAAGCACTTATGAATGAAGAACAAGGGACAGTGCGTATACGTGTTCTGGTTGATACATCCGGCAAAGTTATTGATGCCAAAGTAAAAAAATCGAGTGGCAGCAAAATTTTAGATAAGGCGGCAACTAAAGCCTACAGCTTATGTACGTTCAAACCAGCAATGAAAGATGGCGTGCCTCAGCAAGACTGGTATGAAATTGAATATCCATTCGTAATTGAATAAACAACTGAATTAGCAAGAAATTAAAAATATTGGAGATAATATGATGAAAAAACCAACTCAACCCCTAGTACGCTTCGCTTCTGCAAGTTTAATCGCAGCATGCTCTTTACTTCCATTAAGCTCGGTTTTTGCAGAAGAAACGAATACTCCTGTTGCAACAGCAACTACTGAAGCCACTTCAAATGCAAATACTCCAACTCCACCACCAAAGCCAGCAACTAGCGAAACTGTTAAAAATCCCTATGGCCTAGAAGCGCTTTGGCGTGAGGGAGATTTAGTTGCTAAATCTACTTTATTTATATTAGTACTCATGTCGATTGGTACGTGGTACATCATTATTTCTAAATTCTTACAGCAAGCTAAAGTAAAGCGCCAAGGTAAAGAAGCAGAGAAAAGTTTTTGGGAAGCAACTTCACTAGATAATGCAGCCGACAATCTAGAGCAAAGCAGCGCATATCGCTTTATTGCAGAAAAAGGCATTAATTCAACCAAATCACACGGCGGCTCTTTACTTGAACGTATTGACTTTAATACATGGGTAAGCATTTCAATTCAACGCGCAATTGAAAAAATACAAAATCACTTAGGTGGTGGTTTAGCTTTCTTGGCAACAGTTGGATCAACGGCACCATTTGTTGGTCTTTTTGGTACGGTTTGGGGAATTTATCACGCATTAACAGCTATCGGCATTTCAGGTCAGGCATCTATTGATAAAGTTGCTGGTCCTGTCGGTGAAGCTTTAATTATGACAGCTATTGGCCTCGCAGTCGCAGTACCTGCTGTACTTGGTTACAACTGGCTAACTCGCCGTAATAAAGCAGTTATGGAAAATGTCCGTTCGTTTGGTTCAGATTTGCATGCGGTTTTATTAAGCGGAGAAATTAATACCAATAACTCCATTAACCGCAGCATTAAATAATCAGGAGTAAACATTATGGGTATGAGTGTTGGCTCTGAAGATGATGATGAAATGATTGGCACAATTAACACGACGCCTCTCGTGGATGTCATGTTGGTTTTACTTATTATTTTTCTTATTACGATACCGGTAGTTACACATACGGTTCCTGTGAAACTGCCAGAAGAAAAAAATACTCCGTACGCAACCACGCCTGAAAATATTCAACTTTCTGTAAACAAGAAAGGAGATATTTTTTGGAACGAAAGTTATGTGCCTAACAAAGAAATATTGTTATCAAAACTCCAAGCAGTTGCACAAAAAAGACCTCAGCCAGAGGTACACATTCGTGGAGATCAGCTTACCCATTTTGAGGCAATAGATCAGGTGATTAGCACCACCAAACAAGCCGGTATTGGCAAAATTGCCTTTGTTACTAGCCCTCCAGCCTCCCCGTAATTAACTTAAGGAGAATTTTATGGGTATGAATGTCGGCTCAAATAATGATGATGACGTGATGTTGGAAGTCAACATGACACCTCTTATTGATGTCATGCTGGTACTCATTATTATGTTTATTATTACCATACCTGCGCCAAACAACGCGATTAATATTAATTTGCCAAATGGTACACCGCCACCAACAAATGAAAAGCCACCTGAAGTCATTGATGTTCGTATTGATTCAGCTGGCAAAGTATTTTGGAATAACCAACAGGTTTCTGACCGCACCGCACTAGAGACGTTATTTCAAAGTGTTGTTGCCAAAAAAGATCAAGACCAGATCAAACTTAAACCTGACCAAATGGCTGAATATAAAAACGTAGCAATGGTTATGGCTACAGCACAGCGTTTAGGTGTCACTAAAATTGGAATTGTGAGCAGTAACTAATATTGCTTTTAAATCTATTTAATTCTATTAACTCCTACGCTAACTTGAATCTTCAGTTAGCGTTTTTTTTGAAGGGAAATATTCAACACTAAAATAATATCTCCACACTCATCATGTTCTCCAGTTTCTATAAAACCTATTTTTTTATAAAGTTTATTAGCAACGTGATTAGATGATTTATACATCGTTCGAATGCGTTTAGCTCCTTTTGTGAATATTTCATCAATCGCCATTTGCAAAGCTGCGGTACCATAACCTTTGGCTTGATTATTTGCATCAATCATAAAGCGAAACAACCAAAACAATGTCTCATCAGGTGGATCAATTTCGACACAATACATTAAGAAACCAACGACTTCATCATCAAAACAGATCACTCGTGGACAGTAATGTTCCTCCACTTTAGACTCAGCAATAGAATATACATTTGGCGCAACATAATCTTTTTGAGATTCATCCAATGATAATCTTGCACATTGAATCCAATTCTCTCGATTGAGATTTTTTAAATTAATCAAATTTAAAACCTTTTAGCTATAAATCTACTTTCTATAAGCACAAAATATACCGAAAATAAAAAAAAGCCTCCGAAGAGGCTTTTTTTATGACAGGTTAAAATTAGTCACCTGTATAACCTTTTAACTTTAAACGAGCAGCATGAAGTAACGGCTCAGTATAACCTGAAGGCTGTTCACAACCTTTAAAGATGAGGTCAGAAGCTGCTTGGAAAGCAATATTGGTTTCAAAGTTAGCTGCCATTGGTTTGTACAATGGGTCATTCGCGTTTTGCTCATCAACAATTTTTGCCATGCGTTTAAGCACTTCTTCAACTTGTTCACGAGTCACAATACCGTGACGTAACCAGTTCGCAACGTGTTGAGAAGAAATACGTAATGTTGCACGGTCTTCCATCAAGCCCACGTTGTTAATATCAGGAACTTTCGAACACCCCACACCTAAGTCAACCCAACGAACTACATAACCCAAAATACCTTGGCAGTTATTTTCAAGTTCGTTGTTGATCTCTTCTGCTGACCAATTTGTTTCAGGTGCAAACGGCGGAGTCAACAAGTCGTCTAATGACAACATTTCTTCAGCTTTTAACTGATCTTGACGCGCTTTTACATTAACTTGATGGTAATGCATCGCATGAAGCACTGCACCTGCTGGAGATGGAACCCAAGCACATGATGCACCCGCATTTGGATGTGCAGCTTTAGTTGCCAACATATCTTTCATGCTATCTGGTTTTGGCCACATGCCTTTACCAATTTGTGCTTTACCTTGTAAACCAGACTTCAAACCAATTGCAACGTTACGGTTTTCGTAAGCAGCAATCCATTTTTGTGTTTTTACAGCTTCTTTACGAACAACTGGTGCAGCTTCCATAGACGTATGAATTTCATCGCCAGTACGGTCCATGAAACCAGTATTAATAAAGATAGTACGGTCTTTTGCAGCAGCGATACAGTTTTTCAAGTTTATAGATGTACGACGTTCTTCATCCATAATACCGATTTTTAATGACTTCGCTGGTAATCCAATCGCCTGTTCAGCACGTTCAAATAACTCTACAGCAAACGCAACTTCTTCTGGACCATGCATTTTTGGTTTAACAATATACATAGAACCTTTACGTGAGTTCTTGTTTTCGTTTTCACTACGGATATCAGCAACTGACAATAATGGTGTTACCAATGCATCCATAATTCCTTCGAAAATTTCTTCCCCATCTACTAAAATAGCTGGGTTAGTCATTAAATGACCTACGTTACGAAGTAACATAAGTGAACGACCATGAAGTTTTGTTGTGCCACCAATTAAGTTTTTAATTTCGCGGTCTTTATTTAAATCACGAACAATCGTTTTACCATTTTTCTCGATAGATTCTTGAAGCGTACCCTTCATTAAACCTAACCAGTTACGATAGCCTTCAACTTTTTCTTCAGCGTCTACTGCTGCAACAGAATCTTCTAAATCCTGAATTGTAGTTACAGCTGCTTCAAATGTTAAATCTTTAACACCAGCTAAATCAGTTTGACCAATTGGGCTAGATGCATCAATTTCGATAATGACATGAAGGCCATTACTTAGAAGTACAACTTCTGTAGGATTCGCCTCTTCACCATTGAAACCAACGAACTGAGCTTCATGAGCTAAACCTGTTTTTGAACCATCTTTCAAAGTTACAACAAGTTTATTTTGCTCAATCGCATATTTTGTTGCATCTGCATGCGAACCTTGCACAAGTGGAAAAACTTCATTTAAGAAATTTTTAGCGAACTCAATTACTTTTGCACCACGTACAGGATTATATCCTTTACCTTTCTCAGCTCCGCCTTCTTCAGAAATTACATCGAAGCCGTAAAGTGCATCATATAAAGAACCCCAACGAGCATTTGCTGCATTTAAGCTATAACGTGCATTACGTACAGGCACAACTAACTGCGGTCCTGCCAATAATGCGATTTCTTCATCAACATTTTCAGTTGTAATTTGAAAATCTTCAACTTCTGGCAATAAATAACCAATTTCAGTTAAGAACGCCTTATAAGCACCTAATTCAAATTTGTTGTTACGATGCCATTCATCAATTTTTGCTTGTAATTCATCACGCTTAGCCAATAATGCTTTATTTTTTGGGCTAAGATCGACAACAACTTGCTCAAAGTTCTTCCAGTAAGTTTCACTATCTAAACCAGAACCTGGTAAAGCTTCATTTTCGATAAAATCGTAAAGTTCTTTAGCAATCGCTAACTTGCCTTTTTGAATACGTGCAGTCATTGTCTTTCCTGAAGTTGCTACTTTTTATACCAAGAGAATCCTAGTATACCGATTTAAATTAAGCTGAATACTAATATCACATTCCTAAATAGTAAGCATTTTCCCTTGTAAAACTATTGACAAAGATAAATTTTTCTATATAGAAAATATTAAAATTCTAACTAGGATTCCCAACAATTTATTCAATATTTAAAGATACTGAAACTAGACTTTTTGTTAACAGACAAAAAATTTCACTATCTTATTTTTCTAAAGCGTATTTAGTTATATCAAACTTTGCAGCTTGAAAAAGCACTATTTAACGAAATTTATTTATTTTTGTTGTAAAAAAAGCGCTCAATCTAGAGCGCTTTTCATATCTATTTTTTATGCTTTTTTAGCTTCATCAATATGGCGATGTTCTGAATGCAAATATTCATCAGATTGCATTTCTAATAAACGCGAACGAGTACGCTCAATTTCAAATGCTAACTTTTCACCTTGATAAATATCAATAATACTATCTTGAGAAGTTAAAAGTAATTTTACTCCACGGTCATAAAACTCATCGACTAGATAAATAAAACGACGTGTGCCTTCAGACAAGAAATCTGTTAAATGAGGAACATTACTCACCAGAACCGTATTATAGATATTTGCAATTTCAATAAAATCTGCTGGGCTACGTGGTTTAAAGCAGAGTTCAGAAAATTCACACCACAATACATCTTCTGTATGCCCTAGAGTCTCAACAATACGATTATTGATTACAATGGGCTCTTGAGAATGAGCTTGTGTATGAGTTAATGCACTAAAACGTTCCGACATCCAGTTTTGGACTTCATTACTTAAGGGTGATTTAAATAATTGAGCTTGTTTTAATACGCGTAAACGATAATCTACACCTGCATCTACATTTAAAATAGCGCAGTTCTTTTTAACCATTTCAATTGTTGGCAAGAAACGGTCACGATGAATACCGTTTTTATATAAGCCGTCTGGTGCAATGTTTGATGTTGCAATTAATGTCACGCCACGAACAAACAATTTTTGAAATAAATCACTCAGAATCATTGCATCTGTTACGTTTGATACAAAGAACTCATCAAAACAAATAACGACTGCATCTTTATAAATTTGGTCAGCCACGATTTCAAGTGGATTACGTTGGCCTGAAAGCTTATTTAGCTCTTTATGAACATGTTGCATGAAATGATGAAAATGCATACGTGTTTTACGACGAAACGGCACTGACTCATAAAATTGATCCATAAGCCAAGTTTTTCCACGACCTACACCACCCCACATATAGACACCTTTAGGTGATGTTTGGCGGCGAAAACGACGGAAAGCTTTTTTAGAAGCTTTATAACGGTTTAAAAGTTCTTTCCATACGCGATCTAATTCTTGCACTGCCTGTGCTTGCGCTTCATCTGCCATAAACTGGCCTGAAGCTAAAGCCTCAGCATAGCGTTCTGCTGGGGAAGAAGGTGAGAATGCAGTACTATGAGAAGATTTTAAATTTAACATATCGTTTTATTTCAATTTTAACTGATAGGAGTATAGCGAACATTTTGTTCAACCACATTAGCTTTTAGCATCAAGAATTACGACGATGACTCTTTGCCATATTGTCGAGGACTCTGTCCAAACCATCGTTTAAATGCATGATTAAACGCCGCTGGTTCAGAATAACCGAGCAATTCAGCAATAACTTCTATTGAGTATTCCCTATATTCCATAAGCTTTAATGCCTTATTCTTGATGATTTGTTCACGAATTTGCTTATAACTCGTATTTAACTGTTGCAATTGATGCCTTAATGTCCTTTCAGGCATTTTCAATGCAAAAGCAGTTTCCGCCATGCTCGGGATAATACCTTGTTGCAACTCAAGATAATCTTGCACACATTGTATAATATGTGGAGTTTGGTGATCTTGTTGATTTAATCTTGTTATTTCTGTAATACATTTTGATTCATAAATACGATGTGTAATGATATCCGCTGAAGGAATCTTAATTTCAAGCACATCCTTACTTAGGCTAAATGCTGCATATTTACCATTAAAGTGCACATCATCGCCATAGTATGCAAAATAGCGAGATAAAGTATCTGAGTCAGTTGGTTTTTCAAACGGAAGTTCTATACGCATAGCGGGCATTTGCAATCCCATCATCGTATAAATATCTTGAATAAATTTATAAGTCCCCGAAACTTCACATTGTGCCCGCAACTTGCCAATTTGTGTTTTCAAATCAACAGGCAAATAACTTAAAATTGTACGCTCATCAGTTTCATCTAGGCCTAAAGCACCAAATAAATGAGTAAGTTTTTGATACTTTATCCCTTTATTTAATGCAGTTTGAACATCATTACTTGTGACAAGCAACATGAGCAATGGTCCGTAACCGGCTAAAGCATAATGCTGTCCAATAAATAGGCCCTTTTCAGGCTCAACATTTTCACTAATAATTTGCTGAATATCCCATTCTAGGCGATCATGAATTGTGGAACTCGGATCTAAAGCATCAACCTTAATTCCTATACCAGCCAAACGTGAGTCGACATCAATGCCTGCATTGCGCATTCCTTGAATTAAATACATTAAACCAAGTATCGACCGTTTCATTCTTCTATCAATTTCCCTAGACTCAAATGTTTTACTATAAACAAGAAAGAAAATTAATTGCCGAATCTATCAATTTTCACGTCGATACAATCATGTTTAAACTGGTTAAAAAACGTTAGTCTTGCCTGCAATCCTCCTTTTAGCTTATGCAGGGTTTCCAATGCTAAACGCAAAGCAAGATGCTATTCAAAAAACTAAAATCGCTATTATTGGTGCTGGATTTGGTGGCCTAGGAATGGCAATCCGTTTACTGCAAAATCAACAGCAAGACTTTGTTATTTTAGAAAAATCAAATGATGTTGGCGGAACTTGGCGGGAAAATCGCTACCCAGGTGCAGCATGTGATGTTCAATCTCATATGTATTCCCTCTCTTTTGCACCTAAAACAGACTGGTCAAAACGCTATGCTGAAGCTCCAGAGATTTTTCAATATATTCAAGATATTACAAAAAAACATAAGATTAAAGATTACTGCAAGTTTAACCATGATGTGAGTAATATCCAATATGATGAAGCACGTCACGTGTGGACTTTAGATTTTAAAAATCAGCCTTCGATCGAAGCTCAATTTGTAGTTTTTGCATCAGGCCCGTTGCATATCCCGCAAATTCCACATATTCAGGGTATCGAAAAATTTAAAGGGAAAGTTTTCCATTCATCACAATGGGAACATGACTATAATTTGAATGGTAAATCAGTTGCATCTATTGGTACAGGTGGTAGCGCAATTCAATATATTCCGGAAATAGCTGGAGATGTTAAGCAGCTCTATGTATTTCAAAGAACGGCAGCATGGGTAATACCACGAGATGAACGTAAATACTCCAGTTTGAGTAAAGCATTATTCAAATCTTCCAATATTTATCGCCAAATTCATCGTAGTCGTCTCTATTGGAGTAATGAGTCACGTGTTGTACCGATTGTTCAACCTCAAATTATGAAATATGGTCAAAAGTTGGCAGAAGCTTTCATTCGCTTCCAAGTTAAAGACAAGGAAGTAGCTAAGAAGCTCACACCGGACTTTGTGATGGGATGTAAACGTATTCTTATTTCAAATAAATACTTCCCTACATTTAACCGTAAAAATGTTGAGCTAATAACAGATAGCATTCAAGAAATTAAGGAAAACAGTATTATTACTAAAGATGGTAAAGAACGACCTATTGATTGCTTAATTTACGGCACAGGCTTTATAACAGACCCACGTATTTACTTAAAACATTTCACTTGTATTGGACGTAATCAAATCGAGTTAAAACAGGCATGGAAAGATGGTGCAGAAAGTTATTATGGCATTATGACTAAAAACTTTCCTAACCTATTTCAATTAGTCGGCCCTAATACAGTATTAGGTCATAATTCAGTTATTTTTATGATTGAATCTCAAGTAAATTACATTTTACAACTTATTCAACTCGTAGAGAAATCTGGTCAAAAAGCAATTGAGATCAAACCAGAAGTTCAAGATGCTTTTAACGAGCGAGTTCAAACTCAGCTTCAAGGGACTGTGTGGCAAGCTGGAGGCTGTAGTAGCTGGTATCAATCTGCCGATGGAAAAAACTTTTCGTTATGGCCAACCTATACATGGAAGTATTGGTTAGAAACGCGCAAAGTTAATCCTAAAGATTACTTACTCTTAAATAAAAGCTCACAGAGCTATGCAGCTTAAAATGTTCAAGACATAATAGGTGGGTTAAAAACAATCCACCTATTATTATATGCAATCCTTTTATCTTATCATTCAAATTTTTTTAGCAATTGCTTTCGGCTATTTTCTAGCACCTAGACTATCTCTAAATATCCGACAGTTTATTTTCAAAATACTACCCTATTTTTCTTATATTCTCTTAGCAAGTGTAGCTTTAGAATTAACACTAGCACTTGATCAAATTGAGAACCCTTCTGCGATACTTCCACCAGCTATAATCATTGCACTTACCACATCTTTTGGTTCTTTTTTTACGTGTTTATTGGCTTATACAATTTTTGATAAACAAAGTGTAAAAGGAAAAATCTCACTTCAACTTTTTGTAAATGCTTTAAAGAATATTGCAAAAGCCTTTCTTGCCTTAGGTGTCGGTGTTCTATTGGGAGCTATTGTCACTCAATTCAATTCACATATGGCATTTAATAGTTGGTATTTATTATTACTGTTTATTTTCTTAATTGGTATTGAACTTGCCTTCACTCATTTCAACCGTACGTGGTTAAGCTGGAAGGTTTTAATTGTACCTTTAGCTGCTTTTATAGGGTCATGTATTGCTGGCTTCTTCAACTACTTTTTGCTTAACAAGCATTTTGCACTGAACGAAACATTAGCATTAGCACAAGGTTATGGCTGGTACTCAATGTCAGGGATCTTATTTACGCAATTACATTCGGCAGAACTAGGTGGCATCGCGCTATTGACTGATTTATTTAGAGAAATTGTTGCTATATTTTTAATGTATACCATGGGATGGCGTTTTCCTCGCCCTGCTATCTCAAGTGCTGGCGCAACGTCAATGGATGCTACCTTAGCAATGGTAAAACAGTCATGTGGTACACATTATGTACCACATGCCATGATGAGTGGCTTATTATTAAGCCTACTCGCCCCGTTATTAATTAGCTTATTTCTAAATTTTTAGGCAATTGAAGCAAGAATAGATTTCAACATTTCTGTTGGATCTTCTGCTTTAGTAATCGGTCGACCAATGACCAGATGTGTAGAACCATCAAGCATAGCCTGCTTTGGAGTTACAATACGTTTTTGGTCGTCCGCATTAGAACCCTCTGGACGAATACCGGGTGTTACCAAAGAGAAGTCTTGCCCAATTAATTCACGAAGAATCTTAGCTTCTTGAGCAGAACAAACTACCCCATCCAAGCCACTTTCTTTAGTGAGTTTAGCTAAGCGCTTTACATGCTCTACAGGTTCAACATCTAGACCAATATCTTTTAGATCTTCTCGACCCATTGATGTGAGTACTGTCACAGCAATAAGCTGGGTTTGATAGTTACCTGCTTTTAAACGCTCTACACAGGTTTCCATCATTTTACGGCCACCTGAAGCGTGAACATTTACCATCCACACTCCTAAATCAGCTGCTGCACAAACAGCCTGAGCGGTAGTATTTGGAATATCATGAAATTTAAGATCAAGAAAAACTTCAAAATTTTGTTCTTGAAGTTTTTTTACAACAGATGGGCCTTCATGAGTAAAAAGCTCTTTACCCACTTTTACACGGCATAAAGTAGGATCAAGTTGTTCAACAATTTTTAAAGCGTCATATTGGCTTTTTGCATCTAACGCAACAATGATACTCAAGAGACTTTCTTCCATCACATAAAATCAGCGTCATTATAATAGACAAGTCATCAAGTAATAAAGGAATGTATAAGGAAGGCTTTCAAATTTAGAGACAATAATGTCACGGGGACTAATTTTTAGAAAAATAAAAAGAAGAAAACACTGATAAATTAAGGAATATACTACTCTTTATTCGTGAATAAAGAGTAGTGTTCGAATTATAGCGGAGTAGAGTTTTTATCTTGAGGATAAACATCTAAAACGGTTTTTTCATGTCTTACATTTGCAGCGGCTTCTGCTGCTGCTAATTGAGCACTTTGAATCTGTTCTTTTCTCAAATGGTCAATATCTTTACGAAGACGTTTAATTTCCCAGCTTTGTTGAAAAACCCTGAAAACCTGTACACCTAGCAAAAGACCGACCACCGTTCCAAGTACTAATGTGAGTAGCAATAATAAGCCTAATCGCATAGCTGGAACTTGAGTAAATAGCAAATCAACAGAAAGCTCTGTTGGATTTTGCAATACAAGGGCTAAAGAATAACCAAATACAACAATAAGCAATGCAATTAAAATATAACGCATAGGCACCCCACTTATAAATTTTTATTTATTTTCCGGATTCGTTGACTGCATCACGCAGTGCTTTCCCGGGTTTGAAATGCGGAACAGCTTTAGCTGCCACTTCAACTGATCTTCCTGTTTTAGGATTGCGACCAACTCTTGGATCACGGTGGTGTAAAGCAAAGCTACCAAAACCACGGATTTCAATTCGATTATCAGTTGATAGTGCTTCTATCATTTGATCAATCATAATTTTAACCGCCTCTTCCACCAAAGGTTCAGCTAAGTGTGGGTTTTTTAGCGCAATGCGTTCAATCAAATCAGACTTATTAAGAGCTTCAGTAGTCATCTACGACCTCGTTATTTATTGCTACTCTATGTCGTCTGATAATAACCTGTTTAAATACAAAACGGTAGCGCAGTATGTTGAATACTAGGCTACCGTTTACAGTAATTTGTATAAAAAGTACAATTCCGTTACATGAAACTGTACTTTGTTAACCTATTACTTCATTTGTGCTTTAATCAAGTCACCAATAGTCTTAGGACCATTTTCTTGACTTGTTGTTGCTGTACGTAAAGTAGCAACTGCTTCTTTCTCTTCAGCTTCGTCTTTTGCTTTAACAGACAAGTTGATAGAGCGAGATTTACGATCAACGTTGATGATTTTCGCTTCAACTTCTTGACCAACTTCTAAGAATTTAGTTGCATCTTCAACGCGGTCACGGTTGATTTCAGAAGCTTTAAGAGTAGCTTCTACTTCGTCAGCTAACTTAACAGTTGCGCCACGAGCATCAACTGCAGTTACAGTACCTTTAACTAAAGCACCGCGTTCGTTAGCAGCTAAGAAATCATTGAACGGATCGCTGTTCAATTGCTTGATACCAAGGCTGATACGGTTACCTTCAGCGTCTACAGACAAGATAACAGCTTCAACAGTGTCACCTTTCTTGTAACGACGAATAGCTTCTTCACCTTGCTCGTTCCAAGAAATATCAGACAAGTGTACTAAACCGTCGATACCGCCGTTCAAGCCAATGAAGATACCAAAGTCAGTGATAGACTTGATAGTACCAGATACTTTTTCGCCTTTCTCATGAGCTTTAGCAAACTCTTCCCATGGGTTAGCACGAGTTTGTTTGATACCAAGGCTGATACGACGACGTTCTTCATCAACTTCAAGAACCATAACATCAACTTCATCACCAATCTGAACAACTTTAGATGGGTGGATGTTTTTGTTAGTGTGGTCCATTTCAGAAACGTGAACTAAACCTTCAACGCCTTCAGCGATTTCAGCGAAACAACCGTAGTCAGTTAAGTTAGTTACACGAGCTTTAACGATAGAACCTTTAGGGTAACGGCTCATGATCGCTAACCATGGATCTTCGCCTAATTGTTTAAGGCCTAAAGATACGCGGTTACGCTCACGGTCAAATTTAAGTACTTTAACAGTAACTTCTTGACCAACTTCAACAACTTCTGAAGGGTGCTTGATACGTTTCCAAGCCATATCTGTGATATGGAGAAGACCATCAATACCACCAAGATCAACGAATGCGCCGTAATCAGTAAGGTTCTTGATTGTACCTGTAACTGTTTGACCTTCTTCAAGTTGAGCAAGTAATGCTTCACGGTCAGCAGAAGATTCTGCTTCCATAACAGCACGACGAGATACAACAACGTTATTACGTTTAGCATCAAGTTTGATTACTTTAAACTCTAACTCTTTACCTTCAAGGTGAGTAGTGTCACGAATAGGACGAGTGTCAACTAATGAACCTGGTAAGAATGCACGAACAGGACCGATGTCAACAGTGAAACCGCCTTTAACTTTACCAGAGATAACACCAGTAACGATTTCGCCATCTTCAAAGATTTTTTCAAGTTTAGTCCAAGTTTCAGCACGCTTAGCTTTTTCACGTGATAAAACTGTTTGACCCATACCGTTGTCAAGAGCTTCAACAACTACGTCAACAGTATCACCAACTTGAACTTCAAGTTCACGTTGTTCATTTAAAAATTCAGCACGGTCAACAATGCCTTCAGACTTTAGGCCAGTGTCAACAGTTACCCAGTCGCTATCGATGTTTACAACAACACCTTGGATGACTGCACCCTTTTCAACGTTGAGGTTTAATTCACTTTCTTCAAAGAGGGCTGCAAAAGATTCGGTCATGATATACCTGATAAATTCAGCGGTCTTGGATCAGACAAGGCCGGTTTAGTTAAGTATCAACATAGTCTTTATAAACTGATCAAGCTATGCGTCAACTGATAATTCTATTTGCTAAATGGTACGGCTATCGACATAATCAACCATCAACTTAAATACCTGATCGATCGTTAATTCCGAACTATCAATGATATAAGCGTCTTTGGCTGGCTTGAGTGGAGCAACTTCTCGCTCCATATCTCTTTTGTCACGCGCCTGTATATTAGCTAAAATGTCGTTTATTTTAGCATCTAGGCCCATGCCCTGCAACTGTTTTACTCTTCGCTCGGCACGCGACTCAGCTGAAGCCGTTAGATAAATTTTCGCATTTGCTTCAGGAAAAATAGCTGTTGCCATGTCACGACCATCTGCAACTAAACCAGGATTTTGTGCAAAAGCTCTTTGTCGCTCAAATAATGCCTGTCTAAGTTCTGGAATTGCGGCAACTTTCGATGCATATTCACCAACCCGTTCTGTACGAATTGTTTGAGATACATCTTCGCCATCTAGAAAAACTAAAATCCCTGATGCGGAAGTTTCAAATTTAATATCCAGTTGACGTGCATATTGAACGCATTCATCGAGCTGACTGTCTAATTTCTCTAATAAATCGTGTTTATGTAATGACAACCCTAATAAACGATATAAGGCACCAGAATCGAGTAAATGATATTGATAATGTGCTGCAAGTTTTGCGGCCAATGTTCCTTTACCCGAACCACTCGGACCATCAATAGTAATAATTTGAACTGTCATTGAACTCTCACTAAGAAGCAATTGCTTTAGCTAATCTCGAAAAGCCTAGTGTAATGGCTAGTTTTAGCTGTGCAAGGATTAATTTACTTACCACTGGAGCTTTTGCTGTTAACTCGATGCGGTATGTAACTAAAGTTATATATGGGGTAATTTCAGAAAACTCGATTCGACCTAAATGGTGTTTAATCAAAGGATTGTCTATTAATTTATATTCAATGCTTTTATTTTCTTCAAGCAATGTAATTTCTTCTTTAAGTGGCTTGATTGGACCAAATCCCATACGACGAACTGAACCTAAACCATCAGGTCTTTTAGAATCTGCTGAGTCTTTTACTCGTACAACTTGTAACGGTGCAAAAGCAGTATTATAAGTTGCATGTTTAGAGAGCAAGTTAAATACATCACCAAGAGGAGCATTAAATTCTTTTTTTACGGTAATTACATTACGCATGGGTGTTCCTTATTAAATAGAATCATGGCAGTAAAATCGCGTTAGTTTGCCATAAGCTCATGTTACTTTTTAATCATTTAAGGACGTTTTTTGTTGTTTTTCTAGTTTCTTTTGCTCACGTCTTTGTTTAAAAAAATGACTGAGTTGTTGAGCACATTTTTCTTGTAAACAACCATGTTCAAAGGTAAATCTGTGATTGTAATAACCATGTTGTAGTAATTGACGAGCGCTTACCAATGAACCTGCTTTAGGTTCTGTTGTACCAAAAACCACATGTTTGATTCTTGCATGTACTAATGCACCTACACACATTGTGCACGGCTCAAGAGTGACATATAAAGTTGCATCTTCAGGTAATCGATAATTTTCTAATGATAAACACGCTGCACGAATAGCCTGAATTTCTGCATGTGCAGTTGGATCTAACAAACTAATTGGAGCATTATATCCCGACCCAATCACTCTATTTTGGCTCACCACAACCGCTCCAACTGGGATCTCGCCCTGCTGAGCGGCTAATTCAGCTTGCTCGTAAGCAAGCTGCATCCAATATTCATCACTATATTCAGTCATGTATTTTAGGTGATCACACCATGTTGTCTAAGCAAAGCATTCCAGCTATCTATTGAGGTAACTGGTGGACAATCAGCTAATATACCTCTTAGGCTTAGGTCTTCACATGGTTTCCATTCTGGTGATAAATCTTTATCAACCAAGCGTGCACGAACACCTTCTACAAAGTCAGGATGACGAATTTTCCACTCAGAAATCTGAGCTTCTAGATCAAAGACCTCATCCCAAGAATGTATTTGTTTACCCCATTGCCAAAGCAACCAAGTAATTGCCGCAGTACTAGGAGATCCTTTTTGCAAGTTCTCACTCGCTTGGCGGAGCCAATCACTGCTAGCATCACGCAAGCTAACAATAGCTTGGTAATCTTGTTCAAAATTAAAACCACGGCAAACGCTATGAATCACATCTAGCGAGTTTTGCAATGGACCTGCCGCAACAGGACGATGCAAACTATTTAAAGTATCATCAATTGCGCGGAAATCCCCTGCAGGATAATGAGCCCAATTAATATTTAAAACTTTTTGCAAAACATTATCACGCTGTGCTTCACAAATATGTGTCGCCCAACCGATGCTATATGCTCCAGCGGCTGTCATGATTGAACCAGTTAAACCCGTAAATAAACCTACTGGACCACGATCTGCTAGGAAACGACTCGCCCCGACATCTGGATATAAACCAATATTAATCTCAGGCATTGCCAAACGAGAATATGGGGTTACTAGACGGAATGGTGCTGCCATAAACAAGCCTAAACCACCACCCATAACATAGCCTTCACCCCAAACAACCACAGGTTTAGCATAATTATGTAAGAGTAAGTCTAAAGCATATTCTTGCTGGAAAAACTTATTCGCAGTATCTACTTCTTGATTTATAACAAGTTGACGCAATTTTCTAACGTCGCCACCTGCACAAAAAGCTTTTGGTGTAGTTGAATCTAACCAAATTGCTTTAACGCTCTCATCATCACGAAAATCTTCAAATACACGTAATAATGCCGTTACGATTGACTCATCTAAAGCATGCAATGATTTAGGACGATTCAAACGTACTATACGCCAGCCGTTTTTTGCTTCTTCAACCACCAAGTCCGGGTGATAGTTATTTACATTGGGAGAGTTCATCATGCGTCCAATTGCCAGTCTATGGGCTCAATGCCATGTTGTTTCAAATATTGATTTGTTTTTGAGAACACTTTGCATCCAAAAAAACCACCTCTATTTGCAGCAAGAGGTGATGGATGTGCGGCGGTTAAAACCAAGTGTCTATCTCTATTTATACGTTGTCCTTTGCGCTGTGCATAAGCACCCCACAAAATAAATACCACATGTTCTCTTTGCTCATTCAAAACATCAATGACTTCATCAGTAAATGCTTCCCAACCTTGCTTTTGATGTGAAGTTGGCTGCCCAGCTTCAACAGTAAGCACGCTGTTCAGTAAAAGCACCCCTTGTTTAGCCCATTTCGTTAAGTCACCATGGCGAGGAGCTGGAATACCCAAATCTGTATGCAATTCATGAAAAATATTACGTAAAGATGGTGGTAATGCAATACCTTTTTGAACAGAGAAACTTAATCCATTCGCTTGGTTCGGTCCATGATATGGATCTTGTCCCAGAATAACGACCTTCACATCAGCCAATGGTGTCGTATTTAGAGCACTAAAGATTTGTTTACTCGGTGGATATATTATTTTTTGTGCTTGCTTCTCTTGAAATAAGAAATCGCGCAAATTATCCATTTGAGGACTTAACAAAAAAGGTGCTAAAGATATTTTCCAGCTTTCTTCTAATTGAACTTTACTGAGTTTATCTTGCTGTTGCTCAGTTAATTGCATTAAGGTCATCCTAGATCAATTTTCAATTCTACAAATAGAGTAATTCGATTTACACTTCGACTTGCAAATCAACTTGAGGATTATTAAATTTCATCCCTTTTTTCAAGTCTTCATACATTTGCGGATTTGCCCACTCTATCTGAATTTGTTCTGAAAAAACAATTCCATCAAGACTTAAGATCCCCATTTGTTCGTTTTGAATATCTTCAATAAAGCTTTGAGCATATCCAGTATCGGTCTCATGAACAATAACTGAATAAACCTCAACATCACCTTCCCCATTTTGAGTGATTGTTGATTGCAAAACTTGCTGAGCTAGATAAAAGAAAATACGAGAGAACTGTTCAGCTGAGGGTGAAACCGGTAAAGAAATCCAGCGAGCACTAAAAGTCTGACAAGCATCAATATATTGAGAATCATCTTTTTCCCAAAAACAGATTGCATGATCAAAGCTATCGATAAGGTCTTTTATTACCCCTTTTAAAAGCCCAAAATCATAAACCATTTGTCCATGATCTAATTTCGAAGCTTTAAGCAATAATTCGACTTTATAGCTATGTCCATGAATTGATCGCTTACAACGATCCGATGTACAGTTACGTACAACATGTGCATTTTCAAACTTAAATAACTTGCGAATTAACATGTGCCAAATCGATCATTCCTTCTAAGAACATTATTATAAAGCAAAAGACAAAAACTTCGCACCACTTTTCAATTAGAAACAATTAGCGAAAAGTATGATAAGACTTGTGAAGAAATATTGAAGATAAGCATATGGAAAATTTATATTTATTCTATTATGTCGATTAGAGAAATTCATAAAAACGACTTTTCAACGATATGACCCAAACAAATAAATTACAATTTTTCAACTAGTTAAATGGTGACATATTTCTAGAATAAACATAAACCTGCTTATCATTACGCATGAGTGCACTTGTAAATTGTCTTTTTCTATTATTAAGCACTACCTCAATTTGTGCTTGAAAAAAACTCGACTTTACATCTAACAGGCTATTCACCTCAGTTCTCTTTTGAGTATCGACTGTTGAAAAAGCATTCAATTGCCATAATTCATCAACATTTTGAAAGAATTTTAAATTTTGTTGGCGCATTTGAAGTTCTTTTTCTACCGCCCCTACATCTAATTTTTCATCAATACTCGCTAAGACTAATGGAGAAGCAGTATTAATATTCACTTTTGTATTTTCAGGTAATGCAGAAATATACGGTGCGATTAAATCATATTTCTTGCCATCAAAACCTCTTACTAATTTCAACTCTTCAATGCGATGAAATTTAGCGTTTGAAGCTAAATAGCTAGGATCAAGGCCTTCATAATAGCTACTTTCTGCTCCCATAGGTCCAGATGGTTCTTCATCTGGATCTTGCCAATCGATAACTGCTTGACTTAACTCTGCTGGCAAGCCTACACGTACAAGTAAGCGCTCAAACCAGTTTTTGGCAGCTTCATTTACCTTACCTTCATTGGTTGTTAAATTGTTTAAGTTAAATTTGCCTGACTCGTCGATTAAACGCCCTGATACAGATCCATCTTCTATTGGAAAAGGTGGCATTGGCTGTGCCCATGTTTCCTTTAAATGATCAACGCCACCTGCATTGTTTGCATCTTGAATTAATAACTCAGAAAAAAAAGCTTCTGCACTTTTGGCATATAATAATGACTGATTTTGACGCATTAAATAACCAGTGTTTTCCATCGTATTGGTTTGATGCTTTGCAATAGAGGCAGCTAAAATTGTAGCCAATGCAACCATAATCAAAATTGTGAGCAAAGCTACACCTTGCTGGCTCTTTTTATAGTGCAACATTATGCTCCTCCTTGTTTGGAGAGCGATGAATTCCCTTGGTTTAAGCTATAAATCCACTCATAACTTACACCAGCAACTGTGAGTTGTATTTTTATTCCTTTCGGCAGTTTTCTAAACTCTTCTGGCTTTGTGGGATCAATATTAATTTCTGGCCACTTTGTCACTTCTTGTGGCGTAAGCACCATAATTTGAAACTGTTCAACTTGACTCAACAAAGTGCTAGATAAAGGTTGCTCTCTGTTTGAAGTATTTAAATTGCTATATTTAAGACGATAAAGCTTTTTTTGATCAGGATCATATCGATATTCAATACGCTCAAAAGGTGATAACCCTTGTTTTAAAGGATCAGTAACACCAGCCTTACTAAAGCGAAGAACTTGATTATCAAGTTCTAATGCTGGATGAAGCTGCCCCCCTTGATTTGCCGATAACGGTATAATTTGTAATGTATCTCGCAAAACTTGTTGATACGCATCTTGTAATTCAAATAGCTGCACTTCATGTTGAGCATTACGATCACGGACTTTTAATAAATAATCAAAAATCTTCCAACCTAACAAAGATAAAACAGCAAAAATTGCAATTGCGACTAAAAGCTCAACTAAAGTAAATCCTGAGGCACGAGTTAATCGAGCACTGCTCGACCGTGCCGTAAGACGAGAAACTGTGTTTCGAGTGTGAGAGTCTTTAAAGCGAAGCTTTGTCTGAGCGCAAGACGAAGAGCTTTGCTCGGAGTAACCCCTCATCATCTGCTCCGATCGTGCTGCAAGACGTGAAGCTGTGCTTCGAGAGCAAAAATATTTATTTTTTATCATTATTTTGCTTTCATTGGATAATTAAAAAACACCAAATGGGTAATACCATTTTGAACTTTTCCTTTATCAGAATCATATAAGCTAATTTGTAAATCTACTTTCTGAACATTCGGGCTGACTGTAGATTCAGCAGATTTATCAATCTGCCAAGTTTCACCTTGAGAAGTAACTTGCTTACTTTGAGTACCTTGAAGCCATTCTTGATTTATCTCCATTAAAGCAACTTCATTCATTGCCACAAACTGAGCTTTTGTTCTAAGAATTGCATTTGAGGTAGATTGGGTATATTGCATGGCCACTTTAGTTAATGCGACGGCAGCTACCGCAAAAATTGCTAAAGCTACCATTACTTCTAATAGAGTAAAGCCTTTAGATTTCATTTATTTTACCCAAATGATCAATTTGTATTTCTGAACCAATTGGTTTTTGTTCAAAGTAAAACTGTATTTTAACTGTTTTAGCTTCACCATTTCCAAACCAGATTAACTGCGGAGCCTGCCCGCCAACTAAATCTGTATTCGTAGCTTTTGAATAGGTTTGACCATCTAGAGGTTGTACTGTAAACGATACATGTTTAGGCAATTGACGCGTAGTAAATTCTGGGTATTTCTGCCAACGGTTTTTTAAATCTTGGACCTGTAATTTACTCTGATCGTGGTATTCATACAGCTCATAAGAAAATGGAGAAACGTCAGTTTCACTCAGAGTAGATAAAGCTAAAACACGAGACTGATCAAGTGACTCTTTACCAATTTTATGTACATCAAGCAAAAATAACTCTCTTGCTTGCATCGCTTTCTTTTGGTCAACCCCACCTATGTTGAGTACAACCAGAGAGGTCATAATCGTCATAATAACAATCACCACCATCACTTCAATGAGGGTAAAACCTTTTTGTGATTTAGATGGTGATGGAGATTTCATATCGACCTATTAAGCATATTGTTCAACAGCTTGTTTAGGTAAGGCTAATGCCTGATCAATATAAGCCACTCTTAACGTGTCCCTTGAACCTAAATACCGTTGGTAAAAACTTGAGTTAAGAATAGCTGCTGCACCATGAGTTAATGACCAAATAGATGCCAAATAATCTCGAGTAGGCATATTGCTTTGAATAGATTCTAAATAGTGATCTGTCATGCGAATAATAATTCGTAATCGCTGTTTACGCACCTGATAAAGTTCATTAAAAAGGTGATGTACGCCTTGAGCTGTAATCGAAAGTTTTTCCTCAATTTGATGAAATAAAACTGTCCGCTCAGGATGATGTAAATGATGCAACATGAAAAAGGCCAAATGTTCTGGAAAGGCCTTTTCAGTATCTTGAACCATTTCTAGTAACATACGTTCATTACGAATAATCAATAGCATGTACAATTCATCTTTACTTTGAAAGTGTTTGTACAAAGTTCCTTTTGCTAAATCAAGCTCCGCAGCCAAGACATCAAGTGTCATTCCGGCTTCGCCATTTTCTAGCAATAATTGCTCCGCAACCTGAAATATTAATACTTCTCTTGCTCGGAACTGAGCCTGACGATCCATCTTCACGCAATTACTCTCTTATATAGTTTCTATAACTTAAATCGCTTTTAGCAAGTTCTCAAAATTTTGTGAGGTGATCATTGCAATTTCCTCAACCGATTTATCATATACATCACTGAGCGCTTTGGCTACATGAGGCACATATTTTGGTTCATTTGTTTTACCGCGGTACGGAACAGGTGCTAAATAAGGACTATCTGTTTCAATTAAAAGTCGATCTAGCGGAACTTGTTTAGCCACATCACGCAAGTCTTGTGCATTTTTGAATGACACAATACCTGAAAAAGAAATGTAATAACCGCAATCCAGTACAGCCTTAGCTGTTTCCCAATCTTCAGTAAAACAATGCAGAATTCCATGCGTGGAATGTTCAGCACGGATAATATCTACCGTATCATGCTTTGCTGAACGCGTATGAACTACGACTGGTTTTTTTACAATTTTCGAAGCTTGGATATGTCTTGCAAAACATGCCTTTTGCTCTTCAATAAAATCTGTACTGTGATAATAGTCCAGTCCAGTTTCACCCAGAGCCCATACTTTTTCCGACTGAGCTAATTCAATCAAGTGCTCGGTCGTTGCACGTGCCATCGTATCTACATCTTCACAAGGATGCACACCTACCGTATAACCAACATCTTCATGCCTATTTGCAATTTCTGCTAGTGCAATATGGTCATCAAGATCAACGGAAATTGCCATAAATTTAGACACTCCTTCTGCTCGCGCTGCAGCGAGCGCAAGGTCCAGATCACCGTTATAAGGCGTTAAATCTAACATCGTTAAATGGCAATGCGTATCAACAAACACTGTTCTATCCTATTTGATTACATGGTATAACTTGGACGATCTAGAGACATACTACCAGCCAAAACTCTTTCTGCCTCAGCTTTATAGTAAATTCCCTTATCTCCACTTAATTGAATAGCAAAACCTTGAGGTTTAAATCCACTTTGCTTGTGCGATATCCAAATCACCTTACCAGTGAGAGGAATTTTTTGAGACTGCTCAGGTAAAGTAGCTAAAATGAAAATTTCTTGCCCCATCTTTACCTTTTGTTTTGATGGCACAAATAGGCCTCCACCTTGCACATATCCCATATAGCTTGCTTGCAAAGTAGCTCTATCAGGAATATTTACCTGAATAATCCCCCCCATTTGCGGCTGCATAATCTTCCCCTTAAATATTCATTAACGTTATAAATAATTGATCTATAATAAGTTGACTTTGTACATTTTGCTCAACAAGCTTTTTTGCTTGTTGTAATTCACTATAAATATTAAATAAGCTTTCTAAATCGTAATATGGAATTAATTGATCAAAATCTAAATCAGTATTTTTTTGTGGCTGATTTAGCTTGACACAAATTAAATCTCCCAACAAGTATTCAAAAAGTACGATAAAATCATTAAAACTTAATTCTTTTTGCCATTTTCCTGAGAAAAATAGAGGCATATTTTTTTGAGCTACAATTTTTAGCCAGTCATTTAAGAAAATCTGTCGTTTAGCAAACCAATCACTTTTTGCAATTTCTATTGCTTGCAAAGGCATATCATTAGATAGACCAAGTAATAAATCAGGTTGTACTTCTGCAAGTTCAGATAAATGCTCATCCAAATATGAAGTAGCCTGTTCATATGAAATACGATCTAAAGCAAAATGCTGCAATCGGCTACGAATAGTGGCTGGTAATTTAAGGTAGTGATCGGCCAATAAAATTAAAACAACACGTTCACCGGGTTCTTCTAAAGTTTTTAGTAGCGCATTCGATGACGCCAAGTTAAGAGCCTCAGCAGGCTCAATAAGAATAACGCGCCAGCCTTCTCCCGTTTGTTGCACGAAAGGCAGTAAATCTCGGATCTTTTCGATTTTTATTTTTGCATTCTGCTTTTTATTTTCTTCATCTGTTGTGATGTGGACATAATTGGGATGAGTGTCTGATTTTAACCATTGACAGCTGCTACACTCACCACAAGCGCCATGAGGCTGCTTATTAAGACAAAGCACCCATGCCAAAAAATGCTTAGCAAAAGCATGTTTCCCACAGCCTTGCTTGCCATAAAATAATAGGCCATGTCCAATATTGGGAAACCTTGTTGTTAAGGTATCCCATGTTGTTTTTTGCCAAGGATAAACCTTTGAGGTTACATTCGGATTCATTAAAAATTAACGCTTATTCAAAAGATTCGACAGGCATTTTATTTAAGCGATCAAGATCAGCTTGAGTGTCTACACCAGGAGGTAAATTTGCTTGAGCAACAGCAATCGCAATGCGATGTCCATTTTCTAAAACACGTAACTGTTCAAGACTTTCTAACTTTTCAAGCTTACCCATATCCCAAGTCACATATTCTTGCAATAAGCTCACTCGATAGGCATATAAACCTAAATGGCGAAATGCTTGGTTATGTAAACTTGGCTCTGCTTGCGCAGCCCCATCACGGTCGTACGGAATGGTTGCCCGGCTAAAATACAATGCTTCATTTTGCTTAGACATGACTACTTTTACAATGCTATCGCGCTGAAATTCATCTAAGGTATGAATAGGCTCACATAATGTAGACATTGAACAATTTGGTTTATCAACCAAGAGTTTTGCAACTTGTTGAACAAGTTGAGCTGGCAATAAAGGTTCATCCCCCTGAACATTCACAATAATATCATCTGCTGCCCACCCCTTAATACGAGCAACTTCGCTTAATCGGTCTGTTCCTGACGGGTGATCAGGACTCGTGAGAACAACATCCACACCATCTGCACGGCAAATCTCAGCAATACGCTCATCATCTGTCGCCACACATAGATCATCAAAACCTTCGACTTTTTTTGCTTGATCCACCACACGTAAAATCATAGGACGGTCATGAATAAGCAACAATGGTTTACCTGGCAAACGCGAACTTGAGAAGCGTGCTGGAATGACGATGTGTTTCATTTTTTCTTCCTAAGATAATTGGATATCAAGTTGCTGCAGTTGCTGCTTTAAAACCTGATAACACTCTATAGACAGGATAGCTTTAACAGGAACAACCCAAATAGGCTGTTTAAATTCCGGATTTTTTTCAAGCAATGGTAATAATTTAACTGCATCTTTTTCAGTTGTAATAAGTGGCAGTTCATCATTAAAAATTAAATCATTGATTGTGTAATCATGATGGTCACGAAACGCATGTTCTTGAAATTGTTTCAAGCCTAAATCTTTAAGTGTTTGATAAAAACGCTGTGGAAAACCAATACCCACTACAGCATGATAATTACTTTGAGGATTAAAACTGTGTTCGACCCTTGGCGAAGGATTGAGTAAATATGGCTGTCCAGTCTCAAGATGCATATTTAATTCTGTAGCTGGTTTATACGCATGTTCAATTACTGTTCCAGTTTCTAAACGTTCAACTGGCTCTCTCAAATATCCTTCAGGTAATAATTTTTGATTTCCTAAGCCTCGATTTTGGTCGAGTACAATCCACTCGATTTGTCGCCCCAATGCCCAATGCTGTAAGCCATCATCACTAATAATTAAATCTAGTGGTGTTGATGCAATCAAGAGCTCTATTGCAGCCTGCCTATTAGGACCCACCGCCATTGGTACACTCGTCGATTGAACAATTAATGCAGGCTCATCTCCGACCTGGGTTGCTTGAGCACCCGAAGTAACCAACATTGGAAAAGGACCAGTACCACCATACCCCCGACTAATTACCCCAACTTTGACATTATGCTGTTGTAGATAATTCACCAGTTGTATTAATAATGGAGTTTTTCCGCTGCCACCCACCGTAATATTGCCAATCACCATGACAGGTACAGGTGCTTTATAGACTTTCTTTAAACCAGCAATATAAAAATTACGATTTAATAGAAACCCAGCACGATACAAACAAGATAATGGACGTAAAGCAATCAACCAACTCGATTGCTTATTCCATGCATTCTGGATCAGCTGGGCCAATGACATGCTTAGTTATCCTCAAAATTACGCTGATGTAATTGATAATAAGCACCATGTTTTTCAAGAAGTTCTTGATGAGTACCTTGCTCAACAATTTCCCCTTGATCCATCACTACAATACGATCAGCATTTTCAATTGTTGACAACCGGTGAGCAATAACAATTGTTGTGCGATCTTGTATTGCTTCATCAAATGCTTGCTGAATAAAATGTTCAGATTCATTATCGAGAGCACTTGTAGCTTCATCTAAAATTAAAATTGGAGCATTCTTTAAAATTGCTCGAGCAATTGCAATTCGCTGACGCTGACCACCTGATAGGTTTAGGCCTTGTGCCCCTAAAACAGTGTCATAACCGTTTGGTAAATTCATAATGAAGTCATGTGCATAGGCTGCTTTGGCCGCTGCATAGATTTCTTCATCTGATGCGCCTTCCAACTGACCATATGCGATATTTTCACGAACAGTACGGTTAAACAATATAACTTGTTGATTTACCATTGCAATTTGTGTGCGCAGACAAGAAAGTTCAATATCATTAATTGGCAAATCATCTAAATAAATTTGCCCACTCGATACTTCTTGAAAACGTACCAACATATTGACTAATGAACTTTTACCCGCCCCTGAACGACCAACCAATGCCACAGTTTGACCTGGACGGATATCTAAAGAAAAATCTTTAATAGCTGCTACGCCATCAGCATAATTCAATGTCACATGATCAAAACGAATTGCCCCATTTAATTTAGGTTTCAGTTGACCACTATTCTGCTCTTCAGGTAAATCTAGTAATTCAAAAACAGAATGAGCTGCTGCTAAACCACGTTGTAATTTTTCATTAACATCAGTCAAACTTTTAACTGGTTTTGCTAACAGGCCAGCTGCTGTAAGGTAAGCTACAAATTCACCAGCACTTGTAGTACCCAGAATCTGAGGTCGTAAAGCTAACCATACAATAAGGGCCATTGCACAAGCCATTACCACCTGAACAACTGGACTATTCAGGTTTTGTACAATTACCATTTTTAAGCCGCGTTTTAAGTTCTCCTCCGATGACTTATAGAAACGTTTTTGTTCAGATTCTTCACCAGCAAAACTTTTTACAACAGCATTACCATTAATACTTTCCTGGACGACGTGGTTCACATCACCCATAGTATCTTGTACCTGTAATGAAAGTTTACGCATTCGTTTCGAAGCTTTACGTACTAAGACCCCAATTACAGGTAAAAATACAAAAATACATAAAGTAAGACGCCAATTGGTATAAAACAGATAGCCTAATAATCCGAGAGTAATCATCCCATCCCTAACGATGGTTCTCAATGACTCAGAAGAAGCAGCCGTAAGCTGTTCAACGTTATACATAATTTTGGCAGTAATATGACCAGATGAATTATCTAAGTAATATTGTGCTGGGAGTTTTAAAAGTTTCGCATAAACTTCCTGGCGAATACTAAAAACCAAACTGCGTGAAATCACCGCAGTATAGTAGCCGCCCATAAATAGGCCTAAGCCGCGAAAGAATACTAATAAAATAATTAATAACGGGAACCAATCCAAATCAGCTCTACTGTTGTTTTGGATTGCATCAATAATAAATTTAATCAATTTAGCAACGGAAACTTCTGTTGCTGAGTTAATACCGAACCCGATAAGTACTAATAAGGCCACGCCCCAATAAGGTTTTAAATAGGCTATGAGACGCGTATAAACCTTAAAATCTTGATTCACTCAGAAAAACCTCTAGAAGGAACTTTGGTACTAATATTGATGTTAACAAAACCGAGTTGTCCTGCCACATCCATAACGCGAATTACATCCTGATGAGACGCTTTGGCATCCGCAGCAATGATGAACATAAAATCACGGTGCTCTTGAGCAACTTGCTTAATCGCAGTACTCAGATCAGCAACCTCTTTAGACGAAAGTGCTTGACCATTCACAGCATAATGACCAGCAGAGTCTACCACGACTTCAATTTTATGATCGTACTGTTTTGGTGGAACACCTTGTGCATCTGGTAATGTTAGATTGATGCGACTTGGCTGATTAAAAGTGGTCGACAGCAATAAAAAAACCAAAATGAACAGCAAACAGTCAATCATAGGCGTTAAGTTGATATGAATGTCTTCAACCTGAGAACGTTTAAATTTCATCTGGCTTTCACCTCCTAACCAACACGGCGGTGTTCAGCTACAGACGAAGAACGCTTATAGAACAATGAGGCATGAAATAAGGTCGATTGCTGTTCTAATTCGGCAATATAATCTTGCACTACTCTTTGAAAGTAGCGATAAGCAATTAAAGCAGGAATTGCAATCAACATTCCTACAGCTGTGGTTATTAATGCTTTAGAGATACCAGGGATCATTAAACTTGGACTACCAGCCGATCCAAAATCAATAACAAGAAATGACTCAATAATTCCCACTACAGTACCAAGCAACCCTAACAGTGGCGCTACAGCACTTAGAGTGCCCAAAAAATTAATATTTTTTTCCAAATAAGAAATTTCTTGAGAAGCTGCTACTTCCATCTGCGCACGAGCAAATTGCTCACCATGCTCGCGATGCTCAAAACCTGCTTTTAAAATGTGCCCCAATGCGCTACTTTGCGCTTCTACATTTTGTTCTAAACTTTCCACGATATCTTCAGCTCTTAAAGAGCCTTTACCGCTTAATGCTTCGGGTAGAACTTGTGAACGTCTTAACCGAACAAAACGCTCAATACTGATCGCAACAGTTAAAATCGAGCATAGAATTAAAGGCAGCATCAACCAGCCACCCGCTCTCACAAGTTCCCACATATGTTCTTCCCCAAGAATATAAAATTAGAAATACATGACCCAACTGCAAATTATTCTGGCAAACAAATATTTAAAATGCCATCTAACTCATCCAAGGTATGATAATGAATAACAAGTTTACCTTTACCCTTTTGGTTATGATCAATTTTTACATTAGCGCCAAAACGCTCTGATAATTTTTGTGTCAATTGCTCAATATCTGGTGCTACAGGCGCTTTTTCTTTCTCCTGCTTAGGCTCACTTCTATCACGCACCAATTGCTCTGTTTGACGAACTGACAATCCTTTCTCAATTACAATTTTAGCAACTTCTAATTGATCTTTACCTTTCAATGTCAAAATTGCTCGAGCATGCCCCATATCAAGCTGGCCTTGCTGCATGAAATCTTTAATGTCATCAGCTAAACTCAATAATCGCAATAAATTACTCACAGTAGTACGTGCTTTCCCTACCGTGTCAGCAATTTCCTGATGACTTAGACCAAATTCATCATGAAAGCGCTGTAAAGCGATTGCTTGATCAATTGGATTTAAGTCTTGACGTTGAATGTTTTCAATTAACGCTAAAGCAATCGCAACCTGATCATTCAAATCTCGAACAATTGCTGGAATTTCAGTTAAGCCCGCAATTTGTGCTGCACGCCAACGACGTTCACCCGCAATGATTTCAAATGGATGAGCTTCATCATCAACTGGACGGATGACAATAGGCTGCATCACCCCATGTTTTTCAATAGACGATGCCAACTCTTGTAAATCATGCTCATGAATAAAACGACGTGGTTGATATTCACCACGTTTTAGTAAATTCACATCAACTTGTTTTAACTGTCCGTGGTCTAACGCCTGTGCTTCAAGTTGTAGTTTTTCTTTTTGAATTGAACCAAGTAATGCATCTAAACCACGTCCTTTAGCCAATCCGCGTTTTTTGATGCTCATACTTTACTTCCTTTCTTCACTTTACTTCTCTTTAACATCTCAGCTGCAAGATTTAAATATGCAACTGCACCTTTAGAACTTTTTTCGAAATAGATAACAGGTAAACCATGTGCTGGTGCTTCTGCTAAGCGAACATTTCGTGGAACAACAGTATCATAAAGTTTTTTGCCGAAATATTGCTCTAGCTCTGCCGACACATCACGTGTTAAAGCATTTCGTGCATCGTACATCGTACGTAATACACCAATAATTTCTAAATCAGGATTGAGTGCTTTTTGAATACGATCAATGGTCTGAGTTAAATCAGCTAAACCCTCTAGCGCATAATATTCGCATTGCATTGGAATAATTACACTATCTACAGCTGCCAAAGCATTGACAGTAATCAAGCTCAAGCTTGGCGCGCAATCTACAATGATATAGTCAAATGAGTTTCTGATTTCATTCAAAGCATTTTTTAGAATGAATTCACGACCTTCTTGCTCTGCAATAGCAAGCTCTACACCTGAAAGCTCACGGTTAGAGCCTAAAACTTTATACCCAACTTCAGCTTTTTGAATGGCTGTTTCAATTGGAACTTCGCCAAGAAGAACATCTGTAATTGAATACAAAAGATCATTCTTCTGAATACCAGACCCCATCGTAGCATTACCTTGTGAGTCCATATCTACAAGTAATACACGTTTTTTTAATACAGCTAGAGACGCTGCAAGATTTACTGCAGTCGTTGTTTTACCAACACCACCCTTTTGGTTTGCAATCGCAATAATTTGAGCCATGGTAACCTTAATACTTTTTATTTAGATACGTTGAAGTAAAAGTAAATGACGTTGTTCATCAAGTCTTGGTACGCGCAGTTCAATCACTTTACATGAAAAGTCCTGCTTGAGCTGCTCAATTTCATCAACTGGCACTACACCTTTCATCGCTGCGATTATAGTGCTCTGATGAAGGTATGGCTGAGCCGCATCTACAAAGTCCGTTAAAGAAGCAAAAGCTCGACTTGTTATGACGTCAAACTGGCCAAGCTCATCAATTGTATCTTGATTCTCAACCCGTGTTTGTACTGCCACAACATTACTCAATTTAAGATCAGCAATAAATTGCTTCAAAAAACGAATTTTTTTACCATTAGAATCTAAAAGAACACATTGGCGTTGTGGCTGACAAAGAGCAATAATCATGCCAGGCATACCACCACCTGTACCCACATCAAGCAGTCTACCTTCAGGTAAGTCATTTAAAATACTTAGACTATCCAACAAATGCTTCACTAACATTTCTTTCGGATCACGAATTGCTGTCAGATTATATGCTTTATTCCAAAGTACCAAAGCATCTTGATACTTTAACAATAATGCCAAAGCTTCATCGCTAAGCGATAAACCTAATTTTTGACTACCCTGTTGTAACTCTTGAAAAAACGGATGCATAAACAGATAACATCTAAGTAAAATTTAAAACAAAGTATACCCATTTATGCATCGTGGAACACTAGTTAACGATTAGGGATTACACAGTTAATCGTAGAAGCCTTCACGAATTTGCAAATCTAGCTCCATTAAACGCTCAGGCGTTCCCACATCTACCCATGCACCTTTAAGTTTTTCACCAGATATTTTTTGGTTCTGCATCGCTTGCTTCAACAATGGAGCTAAAGGACGTTTACCAGGTTCCAATCCATCAAAAAGCTTAGGATGGATAACAGACACACCACTAAAAGTGAGGTTCTCACCTTTCACATGTTGATCGAATGTAAAAGCGCGTCCATCCAATAATGTAAAATCGCCTTCAGGATGCTGTTTAGGATTATCAACCAACACAAGATGTGCTAAATCATCATTTAGCTTAATATGGCGTAGAACGTCAAAATCCATGGTGGTCCATACATCTCCATTCACCAGAATAAACGGATCTGTTCCAAGCAGTGGTAAAGCATTAATAATTCCACCAGCTGTTTCTAGCCCCTCATTCTCTCGTGTCCAACGTATATCAACACCAAATTGAGAGCCATCGCCTAAGCTACCGATGAGCTTGTCGGCCAACCATGCAGAATTGATGACGATTTCGGTCACACCAATTTTCTTAAGTTTTTCAATATGCCACACAATAAGCGCCTTACCACCTACCTCAAGCAAAGGCTTTGGTGTATATAGCGTAAGTGGACGCATACGATTACCCAAACCAGCGGCAAGAATCATTGCTTTCATTATGCTGCTACCTCGTAGTTACCATATTTCTCGATAAACTTCGGCATAACTATGTCATTTATGAACAACATAAACTCATCAAGTTCAGCATAACCACGGCTTTCTTCGATCAAATACCACATTACACGTGGTAAATCTTTTAAATAACCTGATTTACCATCGCGCTCAAACAGACGCACAAAGATGCCCAAAATTTTAATATGACGCTGAATAGCCATTAAATCTGCATCACGTTTGAACTGTTCAAAACTACGGTTCTGCTTGGCAGACTCAGGTAATAAGTCATAAAAGACTCTAAACCATTGGTAAACACGCTCTGCATTCCACTGAACATAAGCATCGCGAGTAATCGAAATTAGGTCATAAGTATCCGCACCAATCACGGCATCCTGAAAATCAATAACCCCAAGCTCTGGTTCATTTGCAATCTTCATCAAATTACGACTGTGAAAATCACGATGTACAATCACTTGCGGCTGAGCCAATGCAGTTTTTGCTAACACATCGAAAGCATCATCAATCACCTGTTGCTGTTCCACACTCGGAGTAATCTGCAAAGATGGCAGCATCCAGTCAGTCAACAGCTTCATTTCAGTTAACAATTTCTCATAGGAGTATGCTGGAAATTGCTCCTGACCATTCACAGACTGCAAATGAATCAGCTGTTTAAAGCTTTGTTCATAATACTTATCGACTGTTTCATCATTTAATAATGTCGACAACAGCACATCACCAAAATCTTCTAATAACAGAAAACCCTGAGCTAAATCTTTCGCGACGATCTGAGGGACGCGTACACCATGGCCTGCAAAAAATTCGTCAATGGTCACAAACGGAACACAGTCTTCTTTTTCTGGAGGGGCATCCATGAGCATATACGTTTTATTTTGTAACTGGATACGCGCATAACGGCGGAAGCTTGCATCACCTGCCAAAAAAGCGATCTTAAATTGATCATTTTCAAGAACAGATGTAAGCCATGTATATATCAATTGTTCACGTTGTGTATTCATTTGCAATAAAATCTAAAACAAGCTGAGATTTTTGAAGGGTTAAGTGTAGCCACTTATAAACTTTTTCTCTATGATGCGACAATAATTAATTGTGAATTAGCATACTTGGTTAATGAGACAATGAAGCATCAGTTTAAATTTAATCCTTTAGCGACAGCTATTTTTACGCTCTTATGTGGCTCCATACAATCAAGTTATGCTGAGTCAGCTGATGTTGTCTCCAATATAGACAATAATCAACTTAAAGCGAGCATCAAAGAAGCCTACCCGGGTCAAGAATTCTTTCAACAGTATTATGTTGATAAATCGGCACCTGAGGCACAGCTTCGTGACAATAAATATTTAAGCTCGGCATTTTGCCAGGGTACATGGGTTACACCGATTAACCCGAATACCAAAGCACTAGATGCCGACAAAACGACTTCTGTCGTTACGGCAAATTATGGACATTATAATCCTGCCGGTGACTCTGTTTTAGAAGGCGACGTGGTTATTGATCAGGAAGGACGCACGGTTCGTGCTGACAAGGTTACGATTGATAAGACCCAAACCTTTGCACATGCACAAGGCCGAGTACAACTCGCTCAAGGCGGATTACTTTCACAGAGTGACGAAATTAATTACAACCTAAAAAACCAGACTGGTAATTTAGAAAATAGTTTTTATATTTCTGAACAACAACATGCCCATGGTCATGCAGGAAAAATCGAAAGAACATCGCCAAATGTCATGGTTCTTAACGATGCAACCTATACGACTTGCCCACCAGGCCAAAAACCGGGTTGGAAAATTCAGGCAAATAAAATTGAGTTAAATCAGAAAACTGGGCGTGGTGTAACTCGCGGAACAAAACTGTATGTTAAAGACGTTCCTGTTCTAGCAGTTCCTTACTTTAACTTCCCGATTGATGATCGCCGAACTACAGGTATTCTCAACCCACAGTTTGGTTTCTCAAACGATGGTGGTATTGAGCTTTCTGTTCCAGTTTATTTAAACCTTGCACCTAACTATGATCTAACACTGACTCCGCGTTATTTAGCAGACCGCGGTGCAATGCTAAAAGGTGACTTTAGATATTTAACCGATGGTTTTGGTGCGGGTGAAATGTGGGGTGGCATGTTGCCATCTGACAAAGAATACGATGATAAAGATCGCAAAGATTTCCATTTCTTACATAACTGGGATATAAACGATCAATGGTCAACTAATCTCGAATATAACTACGCTTCAGATAAAGACTATTTTTCAGATTTAGATAGCAGTCCCAACTCTAAAACAGACCTAAACTTACGTAGAGCATGGGAACTTAACTACCAACATGGCATTCCGGGTTTAAAAGCTCAGCTTAAAGTCGAAGATTTCCAGACACTTGATCCGGAAATTGCGGATGTTGATAAGCCTTATGCGCGTTTACCACAATTCTTATTGAATTATGTCACAGGCAATCCATTAGGCTTACAATACGAATTCAATAACGATACTGCATACTTCAAGAAATCAATTACTGATGATTCTGCTCAGGAAAGTAGTGGTACACGTATCTATAACCAGTTTGCAACACGCTACAACTATCGCACACCAGCAGCATTTGTGATCCCCGAAGTTTCCGTACGTTCTATTCAAACATTCTACGATAAAGACAGTATTGCATCTCAAGGTTTAGATGGCGGTTCTGAAAATAAATCAGTAGTTGTACCTCAATTTACGTTAGATACTGGACTGAATTTTGAACGTGAGGGCAAGTACTTACAAACGCTTACCCCTCGTGCATTTTATGCATATGCTCCATACAAAAACCAAGACAACTATCCAAACTTTGACTCAACTTCAGCATCAGTAAGTTACGATCAATTATTTAACCCTTACCGCTTCTACGGACATGACCGTCTTGAAGACAACAACTTTCTATCACTTGGCGTAAGCTACAGTCTTTTTGACACAGTAGGCTTAGAACGTTTACGTGCAAGTGTTGGTCAAAGTTATTATTTTGAAGATCGTCGTGTGACATTAAAGCAACAAGACGAGATTGATACCGAACGCAATACTGGTCCGGTTGTAAGTTTAACAAGCCAGTTAAATCAAAACTTCACTATCGCAGCCAACTCAGCATGGATGTCGAATGGTGACAACGCTCAGCGTGATTTTCAGGTTTATTATACTGGAGATAAAGGAAATCTATATAACTTAGGCTATTTCTATCGTAAAGATATTGCAGGCCGTCAAGATACCTACGATCAGGTTGTTGCATCGTTTATACAACCAATTAAAGACAATTGGCGTATTATGGGCCACGTACAATACGACATGGATAACGATGTTGCGCGTGAACTTTTATTAGGCGTTAACTATGAATCATGTTGCTGGGGTATTTCAGTCTATGGCCGCTCATACTACAACGACCTAGATGATCCAAAATCTCCAGATGTTAGTGAAAAACGCGCCATTATGGCCGAAATTACACTAAAAGGTTTAGGTGGTTTAAACAATAAACTCGCGTCTTTACTTGAAAATCGCGTTTTAGGTTTTAACAAAATTAATCAATCTTGGACACAACGTTAATGAAGACAAAGCATCTTAAACAGTTTTTTAAAGCAACTACCCTTGCTGCCCTAATCTCTTCATCAATGCATAGTTTTGCCCAACCCGCTGATGAAGTTGTGGCAATTGTGGACAATAGCGTAATTTTAAAAAGCGATCTTCAACAAGGGATGGCAGAAGCTGCTCACGAACTACAAGCACAAAAAAAAGAGGTTCCACCTCAGCAATATTTACAATTTCAGGTGTTAGATCAACTCATCTTGCGTCAGGCACAACTTGAGCAAGTTAAGAAATATGGTATCAAACCTGATGAAAAAAGCTTAAATGAAGCTGTATTAAAAGTAGCAAGTCAATCTGGAACTAAAAGTTTAGAAGCCTTCCAGCAAAAGTTAGATGCTATGGCACCAGGGACTTATGAAAGTTTACGCGGTCGAATCGCTGAAGATTTAGCAATTAGTCGTTTGCGCCAACAACAAGTCATGTCTCGTATTAAAATTAGTGATCAAGATGTAGAAAACTTCTTAAAATCACCTCAGGGACAAGCTGCTTTAGGCAACCAAGCACATGTAATTCATATGCGTATTGCTGGTGATAATCCACAGGAAGTTCAATCTGTGGCTCAAGAAGTACGTTCAAAGCTTGCACAAAGTAATGATATAAACGCATTGAAAAAACTTTCAACTGCAAATGTAAAAGTTGATGGTGCTGACATGGGGTTCCGCCCACTTTCAGACATTCCTGCTGAACTTGCAGCACGTATTACTCCATTACAAGACGGCCAAACAACTGACTTAATTTCAGTACGTGATGGTGTACATGTTTTAAAGCTTATTGAGCGTAAACAAAATGAGCAAAAAGCTTTAGTACCTCAATTTCAAACTCGCCACATTCTCATTCAACCCTCTGAAGTGGTCAGCCTTGAAAATGCCAAGCAAATTATTGACAACATCTATAAACGCTTAAAAGCTGGCGATGATTTTGCAACACTTGCAGCTACCTATTCTAATGATACAGGTTCAGCGCGTGATGGCGGTAGCTTAGGTTGGGTAACTCCAGGCATGATGGTGCCTGAATTTGATAAGAAAATGCAGGAAATTCCTGTAGGTGAAATCAGCGAACCGTTCCAGACCCAATTCGGTTGGCATATCTTGCAAGTAACTGAAAAACGTGAAAAAGATATGACTCACGAATATCAAGAGCGTATGGCACGTCAAATTTTAGGTGAACGCCAATTTAACACTGAAATCGATAGCTGGTTGCGTGAAGTACGTGCAAATGCATATGTAGAAATCAAAGATCCAAGTCTAGACAAAAAAAACTTACAGAAATAAGTTCTTTTATCGTCATCAAAACCTGTGTTTATCACAGGTTTTTTTATGAATAAAATTTAACTAATAAAAAAACCGGTTATATAAATAACCGGTTTCTATAAATTAAACCCTAACGGGAATTATTTATAACGATCAACCATTTTCTCTAAAGAAATTGGGCGGATCTTGTCAGCATTTCCAGCTGTACCAAACGCTTCGTAACGATCGATACAAATTTGCTTCATTGTATCAACTGTTTTAGCAAAGTATTTGCGTGGATCAAACTCAGATGGATTCTCAGCCATAAACTGACGAATCGCACCCGTTGAAGCTAAGCGTAAATCAGTATCAATATTGATTTTACGTACACCGTGTTTAATTGCTTCTACAAGCTGCTCAACAGGCACACCATAAGTTTCGCCGATATTACCGCCGAACTCATTGATTACCTTTAACCATTCTTGCGGAACAGAACTCGAACCATGCATTACAAGGTGAGTATTTGGTAATGCCGCATGAATTTCTTTAATGCGGTCAATTGCCAAGATATCGCCTGTAGGTGGACGCGTAAATTTATACGCACCGTGTGAAGTACCAACTGCAATTGCTAGTGCATCAACATTTGTATCAGCAACGAACTGAGTCGCTTCTTCAACAGAAGTTAGAAGTTGAGAATGGTCAAGTACACCTTCTGCACCAACACCATCTTCTTCGCCTGCCATACCAGTTTCAAGGCTACCTAAACAGCCAATCTCACCTTCGACAGAAACACCACATGCATGTGCCAAAGCAACAACATTACGAGTTACATCAACATTGTATTCGTAAGATGTAGGTGTTTTACCATCCACACCTAATGAACCGTCCATCATCACTGAGCTAAAGCCAAGCTGAATTGAACGCTGACAAATATCAGGGCTTGTACCATGGTCTTGGTGCATTACCACTGGAATATGTGGCCATTCTTCAATTGCAGCCAAAATAAGATGGCGTAAGAATGGAGCGCCTGCATATTTGCGAGCTCCAGCTGATGCTTGAACAATTACAGGTGAATTGGTTGCATCCGCGGCAAGCATGATTGCGCGCATTTGTTCTAAGTTATTTACGTTAAATGCTGGTACGCCGTAGTTATGTTCAGCAGCGTGATCCAAGAGCTGGCGCATTGAAATGAGTGCCATAATATCCTCCCAGGTAGTGCGGGTTATTCTACCCTTTCATTTATTTCAATTCAGCAACAAATCACAGTATTTCAAAAAAAATCCCCGCATATGCAGGGATTTTTTAACAAAAAACAACAAATTAATGTGTTTCTGAAGCAGCAGCCTCACTTGGTGCACTACCTTCAACCACATCGGTATTCTTTTCATCTAAAACTGGCTTATCAATCGCATCAATTGCTGCTTGTTGCTCAGGTGTTACTTTTTCAGAAACAGCAGTAGAAGCTGCCGATTCTTGTCCAGCCTGAGATGCCTCATCTTTCTTAGCACAAGCAGTCAACATCATCGGTACAATTAACAAAGCAGCAAATGTAAGCTTTAAATTCATCACTATTGTCCACAGTTGGTGATTTAATGCTCGCTATTTTATTGCAGATATATGACAGTTTAATGACCTATCCATGAAAAAAGGGACTGGTAACCCAATCCCTTCTTATTTTTATATAACAGTATTAAGCACGCTCAAGTAAAACCGCAACTGCTGGCAAAGTCTTCCCTTCAACAAACTCAAGGAACGCACCACCACCTGTAGAAATATAACCAATTTGATCAGCAACGTTATATTTATCAATCGCAGCTAAAGTATCTCCGCCACCAGCGATCGAGAAACCAGCAGATTGTGCAACAGCTAAAGAAAGTGCTTTAGTACCCTCACCAAACTGATCAACTTCAAATACGCCTACAGGACCATTCCAAAGAATCGTTTTTGATGTTGTTAAAATATTTGCAAATGCTTTAGCTGTTTCCGGACCAACATCTAAAATCATATCGTTTGATGTTACATCTTCTACTTTCTTCACAACTGCTTGCGCTGCTGCTAACGAACCTAAGAAATCTTCAAAATTAATTTGCGACGCATCGGCAACCACAACATCTGTAGGTAGTGGAACACTTACTTTCGCAGCAATTTGTTTTGCAGTTTCAACCAAGTCAGCTTCGTATAATGATTTACCAACATTAAAACCAGCAGCAGCCAAGAATGTATTTGCAATACCGCCACCAACAATAAGTTGATCACAAATACTAGAAAGTGAGTTTAAAACATCAAGTTTAGTTGAAACTTTAGAACCAGCAACAATTGCAACCATTGGTTTTTCAGGAGTTTGCATTGCACGGCCAAGTGCATCTAATTCAGCTGCCAATAAAGGACCAGCCGCTGCAACAGGAGCAAAACGAGCTACACCTTCAGTAGATGCTTCTGCACGGTGAGCAGTACCAAATGCATCCATAACAAATACATCGCATAATGCAGCATATTTTTGTGCAAGGTCTGGATTATTTTTCTTTTCACCATGGTTAAAGCGCACATTCTCAAGCAGTACGACTTGACCAGCTTCAACTTCTACGCCATCTAGGTAATCTGTTAACAATCTAACTTCTTGGCCCAATACTTCTGTTAAATAAGCAGCAACTGGCGCAAGCGATTGTTCTGGCTTTGGTTCACCTTCAACAGGACGACCTAGATGCGAAAACACCATCACAGCTGCACCTTTTTCTAAAGCAGCTTTAATAGTTGGTAATGCTGCGCGCAAGCGAGCATCGCTAGTAATCACACCATTTTTGACAGGAACGTTTAAATCTTCACGAATAAGGACGCGTTTACCTGTTAAGTTAAGGTCAGTCATACGCTGAAAATTCATGTAAAGCTCTCTTTATGATTTTAAAAACGCGCCAATTTTAAATGATTACATCAAAAAAGGTTAGTTTTTTTGCATAAAAGCTGTAGAAAGCCCGAGTTTTGATTATGATAGAGATAGTCATTTGATATTTCATCCATTATGTCTATTCATCCAGATCCACAAATCAATCGTTTAAATGTTTTAGGGGAACCTTTAGCAAGTTGTTGTTTCGACCCTATTACTGGCTATTTTAGAAATGGCTTTTGCCACACAGCAGTCACAGACCTTGGTCAGCATACTGTATGTGCGCAAATGACCTCTGATTTCTTAAATTTTTCACAAAAAATTGGGAATGATCTTATTACCCCTTTACCAGAAGTAGATTTCCCTGGCCTAAAGCCCGGTGATTTCTGGTGTATCTGTGTAACTCGTTGGGTAGAAGCTTATCAAGCAGGTCAAGCTCCTCCCATTAAAATACATGCATGTCATCAAGCTGTATTAAGCTATGTGCCTTTAGATGTTTTAATGGAATTTGCAGTGTAATGGTACAGCCACAAATTATTTTGGCATCAAGCAGTCAAACGCGCAAAGCCTTAATGGATCGCTTAGGGATGAACTATATCTGTGTTAGTCCAGATATTGATGAGAGCCCTCGGGATGAGATCCATGCGGATGAACTTGCAAAAAGGTTGGCTTTCACAAAAGCCCAAGTAATTGCTACACAAAACCCGCATGCAATTATTATTGGTTCCGATCAAGTCGCATGGCGAGAACATGCTCCCAATGACTACCGATGACCATTGAAAATGCCAAATTACAGTTAGCAGAAAACTCAGGTCGAACTGTCTACTTCAGTACCGCACTCAGCGTGCAATGGCTTGACAGGAATTTTGAACAAACGCTTGTTGAACATTATCAAGTTAAATTCCGAACCTTGAATCAAGCCGAAATTGAACGATATATTGCATTAGATCAACCACTCCATTGTGCTGGTAGCTTTAAGTGTGAAAGTTTAGGAATTAGTTTGTTCGAAAAAATGACAGGCCAAGACCAGACGACTCTTATGGGTTTACCCATGATTCAACTTTGCCATATTTTAAGGCAGCTTGGCCTACAAATTCCTTAATTTTAGATATTTTTATAAATAGGTTATTTCCATGACAGAACCTTTAGCAGTTTTAGGCGGTATTACTGCCGAACAATTTTTAGCAGAATATTGGCAGAAAAAACCTTTGCTGGTACGTAACGGATTACCAGAGATTGTAGGTCTTTTAGAACAGCAAGATGTGCAAGAACTTGCTTTGGAAGAACATGCAAGTGCCCGACTCATTCGCCAAAAAGATAGAAATCCAAATGAATGGCACGTCAAGTCTTCACCTCTAACCAAAGGTGACTTTCAAAAGCTACCAAAATTATGGACGCTTTTAGTACAGGCAGTAGACCACTACTCTTTTGACCTTTCTGAGCTTTGGAAAAAATTTCCTTTTATTCCTCAATGGCGCCGTGACGATATTATGGTGTCTTATGCACCTAAAGGTGGTTCGGTTGGAAAACATTTTGATTTTTATGATGTGTTTCTAGTTCAAGGTCACGGACACAGACGTTGGCAATTAGGACAAATGTGCGATGTAAATACTGCATTCGTACCTAATCAACCATTAAAACTTTTACCAGAAATAGACGTGCAGTTTGATGAAGTTCTAGCACCAGGTGATTTACTATACGTTCCGCCTGGAATGGCACATTATGGCGTTGCCGAAGATGATTGCTTAACTTTCTCATTTGGCTTTCGCATGCCAAACGTTGCAGGAATGATGGAACGTATTAGTGATCAATTTTCAGCAAACACACTCCTACAAAATCCTGTTGTAGATATTACGCGCAAACAGATTAGCCAAATTGGTGAAATTAACGCAACTGAACTGAGCCACTTAAAAGACTTAGTTTTAGCTCAATTAAAAGATTCATCAGCACTTGATGCCGCTATTATGTCTTATATGAGTGAACCTAAATATCCAGATAATATTCCAGAAGCTGATGAAATCGAAGCCGATGACTTGAAAGAAATTTTACACGAAGGATACGAAGTTCTTTTAGAGCCAGCCTCTCGACTACTTTATACAGAACAAAACGGAACCCTAAACTTTTGGGGAAATGGTGAAGTTCTATTTATAGCTGAACCCTTTAAGCAAAAATTAAAAGCGATTGCCAATGGAGAGAGCCTGCCATTTGATAGCCAATTTAATGATGACGAGACACTAGAAAACGTTGCTCACTTATTAAATGAATCTATTCTGATGCTTTTACCCCCTGCAGAGTAAATGCTTTAATAAAAGTAGGTTTTTCATGAAAGTGGAAAACCTACTTTTTAAATTAGCAAGCAAACTCAAAAATACATTCAATTATTATTCGTTAAATTTATCTAAAAAGTCTTAAATAGTGCGTGGTTAAGATTATTAAACTTTAAAGAAATCTTGAATTGAGAATTAAAAATAGAAAAGCTTTATGATTAAAAAAACGGCACATTTCTTACTTACTTTTTCCTTAAAATTTAAACGTTACAGTTTAAAAAAATAATATCTTTTTTCTATCAATAACAAACAATACCTTGTAAAATTAAAGATCCAGATTCTCATTAATACAGATCACAGTTCACAAGCTAATAGCAATTCATTTGTGAGAGGCTAAAAATATGTCGAAGAAAGATGACATTATTAACACCGCATTAAGACTTTTTAACTCGTATAGCTACAATTCTATAGGTGTGGATCGCATCATTAATGAATCTGGCGTTGCAAAAATGACTTTCTACAAGCATTTTCCATCAAAAGAAAAATTAATTGAAGAATGTCTACTTCTACGAAACACGCTTTTACAGAACTCTCTTACCTCGGCCTTATCAAAACATGATGAGTTAGACCCTCTTGCGAGAATTAAAGCAGTATTTTTATGGTATTCCGACTGGTTTAATAGTGAAGACTTTAATGGCTGTATGTTTCAAAAAGCTTTGGAAGAGGTTTTAAAACAATATCCGTCAACGCATCAACCTGCCACTTTGTATAAAGCTTGGTTGACTCAACTCATGCAAAACCTTCTTAACCAATATGATGTAAAAGAACCAGGTCCTTTATCTTTACTACTCGTTAATATATTGGAAGGTATGACCATTCAAGCTCAGGTCGAGCATGGCTCAATAAAAATTTATGATTATTGGAATCGAGTTGAAAAATTAATCGACTTTGAAAGAGCTGCTTAAAAATAAAGCGTGACATTCTTCTTCTTATATTAATATTCTTCTTATCTATCACGCTGCGTCTGAAAGTCATTTTGGTTCAAAATTAGACGTTTTTTTCGACCTTACTAAACCAAAATATACAGACCTGTCTGTACAAAACAGATTATATATTTAAAAAATAAAAACTCAATCATTTTTTTTGTTTCATTCAAAGATAAATTAGATTTAACTATTTATCGGAATGAAATAAGGCTTATTTGATGCTGGCTTCAATTCACTTATACTTAACAATTAAACTTATAACACAATGCAACACTTTAAACACAAAATAAATACAAACAACTGTTTTTAATTAAAAATACTACTTATTTATCAGTTCCCCTTATATTGCTTTTCAACAAAAACAATTGGATTGATTAGTTTTGCTACATTCATTTCTGCAAGATCAATCTATACTATGCCCGCTATATTGATATAGGTATAAAGTATGAAAGATGGACTCCAAATTGAAGAAATGAAAAATGCGGCTGATTCAGTCGTGGGAATTCTAAAATCTTTGGCTAATACAGATCGTTTATTAATTTTATGTCACTTAGCTTACGAGGAGCTAAATGTCTCACAGATTGAAGAGAAGACCCAAATTACACAGCCCACTCTTTCACAACAACTTATGATGTTACGTAAAAGTGATGTTGTATCAACTCGTCGTGATGGTAAGCAAATTTTTTATTCTATTAAGGATGACAATATGCATTCAATTTTAAATACACTTCACCAACTGTACTGTGCAAGTAAATAATATCTTTAAATTATAAATTTATAATAATATTAGTAACTTCCTGAAATATGCGATTTTTCAGCTTGAAAGCTTAGAGTTTAGTCCAAGCACAAAGTTTTGAAAATTCGCGTAGCTTTTCCAAAGCCTCACCGATACCATTTATTTTGTTATCAATTCATTTCTTTTTGAGTTCTTTCGGCACTTTCACCGCTTTTTGATATAATTCGTTTTCTTGATGAACAATTAACAAGCAAAGCCTCCAATAAAAAAAGTTAAAATTAAAAATTAACCAAAACTAAAACAATGACTTAATATTACCACCTACTATAAAAACCTCTAGTTTGCATAAAAAAGCTTAAGATTCCCATAACTTAAGTATAAAATACTCCGCTTGTTCAACCTTTAGCCATGAATAGGTTAATAAGGTCTTTATATGCTTGAATTCCTTTCTCGATTAAGCTTGGTAGCCAAGATTATTATCGCCATTATTTTAGGTATTGGCGTTGCATTACTATTTCCAGACATTACGCCATATTTAAGTTTATTTGGTGAGCTTTTTATTAAAGCATTAAAGTCTGTTGCCCCTATTTTAGTATTTGTATTAGTACTTTCTTCTATTGCCAACTTTCAGGTGGGTCATAGTGCGAATTTACGTCCAATCATGATTTTATATGTGGTAGGTATGTTGCTTGCTGCTTTCACAGCTGTGATTGTTAGTCTTTCTTTTCCTAGTACTTTATTCCTCAACACTGTTTCGCACAATGATTTGCAAGTACCAGGAAGTTTAGCTGACATTCTGAAAAACTTGCTTTTAAGCTTTATTGCCAACCCTGTTCAAGCCATTAGTGAAGCAAACTTTATTGGTATTTTAGCGTGGGCAATTGGCCTTGGTTTAGCGATGCGCCATAGCTCAGACACCACAAAACAAGTCATGCAGGATGTTGCACATGCTGTTAGTGCTATTATTCATAAAGTAATTGCTTTTGCACCTGTCGGTATTTTCGGTTTGGTTGCAGTGACTTTTGCAGATGCTGGTCTCGCAACGCTTGAAAGTTATGCGCAATTATTAGTAGTACTGTTAGGTACGATGTTCTTTGTTGCTTTAGTTATCAATCCAATTCTTGTTGCACTTACTATACGTGGGAATCCATACCCTCTCGTATTTAAATGTCTTAAAGAAAGTGGGATTACTGCTTTCTTTACACGAAGCTCAGCAGCCAATATTCCTGTTAACTTAGATCTGGCAGAGCGCTTAGGCGTTAATCCATCAACAGCAAGCGTCTCTATTCCATTAGGTGCGACAGTAAATATGGCTGGTGCAGCAGTGACAATTACTGTACTCACACTAGCAACTGTACATACGCTTGGAATTCATGTTGATTTTGCAACAATGCTCATCTTATCAGTTGTTGCTACAATTTCAGCTTGCGGTGCTTCTGGTGTAGCTGGTGGTTCTTTACTTCTAATTCCAGTAGCTTGTAGTTTATTTGGCATTTCAACTGAAATTGCTATGCAAGTAGTGGCTATTGGTATGATTATCAGTGTATTGCAAGACTCTACAGAAACAGCTCTTAACTCTTCTACGGACGTTTTATTTACCGCAGCTGTAGATATTCGTTCTAAACAAACTTCCTAAACAAAATGCCATTTCAGCGTCTACCAAACTGGTTCCAACTTGGGGCCTTTTTACTGGCATTCAATGCTGGAATGATTAATGTATTAGGGCTAATTACCCTTTTGCATCAATCTATTTCACATATGACTGGCAACGTTAGTATGCTAGCTATGAGTTTGGTAGAGTGGCAACCAGAACATATCATTTTCCTGCTTCTGGTGATCATTTGTTATGTTTGCGGTTCATTTTATAGTGGTTTTATTTTAGGGAGTAGCCATTTTCGACTAGGTCGTCGCTATGGCTTACCCTTGAGTCTTGTTGCTTTATTCATTTTTCTTTGTTGGATATTACTTCCTTATTTTCCACGCTATGGATTATTATGGGCTTGTACAGCAATGGGCCTTCAAAATGCAATGGTGAGCCATTATAAAGGAACCATTATTCGAACTACCCATCTATCTGGCGTTTTAACAGATATTGGTTTAGCACTTGGATATAAAGCCAGAGGCTTACCTGTAGAAAACCGGCGTATAGTTTTACACTTACTTATTTTTGCAGGTTTTCTGCTTGGTGGAATTCTTGCCGCGCTGGTATATCCACATTTAAAGTTACAAGCATTTTTATTGCCAGCAACTTTAAGCTTAGTCTTAAGTATTTCTTACTGGGTAGTTTACTTCTATAGCCCTTCAACTTCACATAAGGATTAAGTCATGGTTAAAAATGCCTTACAAGCCCAGCTACTAAAAGCAGGGTTAGTGGATAATAAAAAAGCAAAAAAATTAACAAAACAAGCTCATCACGAACAACGTATCGGTCAAAGCAATGAGCCCGAAATCAAAGCAAATATTGAAAAAGCTCAACAAGAAAAGTTAGCTAAAGACCAGGCTTTAAACTTAGAAAAACAACAACAACTTGAGGAAAAAGCCCTAAAAGCATCAATCATTCAAATGATTAAGCATCATAAAATTTCAAATACTGATGGTGATAGTGTTTATCAATTTATTGATGAGGGTAAAATCAAGAAGGTATATATTTCTCAGCAAATATATAATGCCCTTGTTTCAGGCAGTTTGCTCATTGCTAAAGATCAAAATCAATATGCTTACTTACCTAAAGCATTAGCTGAAAAAATTGATCAGAAGATGAAAGGGTTTATTTTATTGAACAATGCGGAGTCCAATGAACAAACCACAAATGAAGAAGATCCTTATGCAGCCTATGTTATTCCTGATGATTTAATGTGGTAACACATACAAGGGCCTTTATGATGCAAATATAAAGGCCTTTTTCGAATGGGATTAAAAAGTATTAATTTAACAAATGTTCAAAATAGTAAGAAAAAATACTTAAAGAATAAATTCCTTCACCACTTTATCTATTAATCCCGATATAATAAATCATAATTTTTTAAGTCTTCGCGACATTCTTGAAGATTTCTTCAGGCATCCAAATTTACGTCATGTACTAATGAATGACGTACAACATAATCAGTTCATGTGTATTTGCGCATATTCAAAAGATCGAAAACCGAAGTGATCTTGATCTAACTGACTTTTTTGTAAATTTAATTGCAAAGACTTAATTAAGTGGCTTTTGTCTTAAAGGTAGTAATTCATGCTGAAGTGGTTTGAAAAACTTGTAGATCCCTACCCAACAAAAGGTCTGGATGAACCTTTACCAACTCGTTTTTTTCCATTTGTCTGGCAAGCAACGGAAGGCTTACGCCCTTACTTATTCTTACTTATTCTTTTTACAGCAGGTGCAGCAAGCTTTGAAGCCTTACTTTTTTCAAAGATTGGACAACTCGTAGATTGGTTAAGTAGTAGTCGCCCTGAAAGTTTTTTAAGTCAGCACACGACTGATTTACTACTCTTAATTGGTGTTTTATTTACCAATATCTTTTTTGTAAATATTCAATCTATTGTAAAACATCAGATTTTATATAGCACTTTTCCAATGCGTTTGCGTTGGCGTTTCCATAATCTTTTATTGAAACAAAGCTTAGATTTTTTTCATAACGACTTTGCTGGTCGACTTTCTGCAAAAGTTATGCAAACGGCTCTAGCCATTCGTGAATTCTGGATTATTTTGGGCGATATGTTGGCTTACGTCGCTATTTACTTTATTACCGTTAGTATTGTTCTGGGCTCAATTTCAACAATTTTGCTAATACCACTTTTAGTTTGGTTAACCTTATTCTTATTAAGTGCGTGGTTCTTTATTCCACGTTTAAGTAAAGTATCTCAGCAGCAAGCCGACGCTAGATCAATTATGACTGGTCGCGTTACCGACGCTTACACCAACATTCAAACAGTTAAATTATTTGCTCATGCTGGACGTGAGAGCCAATATGCAAAAGCATCAATGAAAGAGTTTATGACAACAGTCTATGCTCAGATGCGTTTAGGCACTCTTTTTGAAATAAGTATCAACATGCTATCAGCCGTCTTATTTATTGGCGTTATTGGTACCTCAGTTTGGCTATGGACTCAAGGTTTAGCAGCATTAGGTGTAATTGCAGCGACTACTGCCATGATTTTAAAACTTAATAGTATGGCTGAGTTTATGATGTGGCATATGTCCGCATTATTTGAAAATGTTGGAACCATTCAAGATGGTATGCAAACATTAGGTAAAAAAATTAATATTCAAGACAAACCTGATGCAAAAACACTTGAAGTAAGCCAAGGTGAGATTGTATTTAAAGATATTAGCTTTGCTTATAACAATAAAAATGTGATTAATCACTTCAACTTAAAAATTAAAGCTGGTGAAAAGATAGGAATTGTTGGACGTTCTGGAGCAGGCAAATCTACGCTTATTCAGTTGCTTTTACATTTTTATCATCTTAAACAAGGTGCAATTTTAATTGATGGGCAAAATATTGAAGATGTGACTCAAGATAGTCTAAGAGCGAATATTGCCTTGGTAACACAAGATACGTCTTTATTACATCGCTCAGTCGCTGAAAATATTAAGTATGGACGTCCAGATGCATCTGATGCCGATATGAAAAATGCTGTAAAGAAAGCAAAAGCCGCCGAATTTATACCTCAATTGGTAGATTTAAAGGGTCGTAATGGATATGACGCTCAAGTAGGTGAACGTGGTGTAAAACTTTCTGGTGGTCAAAGACAACGTATTGCTATTGCACGTGTATTTTTAAAAGATGCCCCTATTCTCATTTTAGATGAAGCCACTAGTGCATTAGATTCAGAAGTTGAAGCAGCTATCCAGTCAAGTTTAAATGACCTTATGGTTGATAAAACTGTTATTGCAATTGCACACCGATTATCTACTATTGCACAAATGGATCGTTTAATTGTTCTTGATGAAGGCCAAATTGCTGAGCAAGGAACACATGAAGAGTTAATTGCGCAAAATGGAATATATGCACAATTATGGAAACGTCAAACAGGCGGCTTCCTAATTGAACAAAAAGTTTTACAGGGTCAAGATTAATGCTTTATTTAGAAGATTTGAAAATTGGTGATCGTTTTATTAGTCGTGAATATGAAATCACCTTAGATGAAATCAAAAAATTTGCAAACTCCTATGACCCTCAACCATTTCATATAGATGAAGAGCAAGCTAAGCATGATCCTATTTTTCAAGGGATTGCTGCCAGTGGTTGGCACACTTCTGCCATCACTATGCGTTTATGGACCGAATGCATGCCTATTCATGGAGGTTTGATAGGTTCAGAATCTAGTTTGCGGTGGCCACGCCCCACTCGACCGGGTGATAGAATTCATGTTGAAACAGAAATTTCAGCTATCACCCCATCCAAAACAAAATTAGATCGTGGTATTGTAAGTTACGTTACACAAGCCTTAAATCAACATGGGGATGTCTTACTTATTTCAACAACAAAAATTGTTGTCTTTAAAAAGAATGTTTAAAAATGGTTGATATGATTGTCTAACAGTTTTTATAAACTCAGATTATATTTCATGACAAGATGTGTAAGAAATGCATGTGAAAAATTGATGAGAGCAATGGAACGCATATGAAAATTACCTCAGCTCGTCAAGATCAGGGTATTCCGGGTGTCTATGGCCTATTGCTATTAGATGTCGTTTCACGTTGGGGATACAACGATGAAACATTATTTGCTCCATTTCATCTTACAAGCGAGCAACTGGCTGACCCTGACTATCGTATTTCTACACCAGTAGCAAATGAACTGGTTAAACACGCTCTTAAACTAACTGGTGAAACGACTTTGGGTTACCATCTTGGTACTCAAATGCGTATTTCAATTCATGGTTTCATTGGCTATGCAATTATGACAGCCAAAGATATTACAGAAGCAATTGCTCTTGCAGCACGCTTTATTCAGCTACGCTTGCCCTTTTTACAATTATATTTCTCAACATTTGGACCCAAGGCGACCTTACAATTACAGTGTGATATTGAACTTGAGCCTTTACGTACAGAAATCGTTTTAGGTTTAACCATTGGTATCATGAGCATGGCAAAAGCTATGACTGGCATTGAAGATTTAGCTGGGGATGTAGACTTAGATTTTCCAGAGCCAGAAGGTTTTGACAAATATAAAAATAAACTAAGCAGCACAATTCGCTTTAATCAACCACATTTAATTTCAAGTTTTGATAAAAAATATTTAGGACTTAAATTAGTCAACGCCGACCCTATTGCAAGTCAAGTTGCGATTAACCAATGTGAAGCTGAACTTTCCGCTTTGGGTGAGCGCCGACGTTTAGCAATGCGAGTTCGTGATATTTTAAGTAATTCTGAACAACATTATTTAAGCATAGAAAATGTAGCAGAATGCCTACATATGTCGGACCGCACACTTAAACGTCAATTGGCAGCAGAAGGAACTTCCTTTTCTACATTAGTTGATGAAGTACGCTATCGACATGCAACATCTTTGCTTTCGCGTACAGATTATAGTCTTGAACAGATTGCAGATGAACTTGGCTATTCGGACGTTGCAAATTTTAGCCGTGCTTTTAAACGCTGGAGTGGCCGCAGCCCAAGCAACTGGCGTAAAGACCCATACTTATAATGTTTAAAACTATTGGACACAAGCTTAAGGAGTTACCATGAATCACCCTTCGGAACTGAAGTATGCACGTACACATGAGTGGGTAAAAATTGAAGGTGATCTTGTTATTACAGGGATTACTGACCACGCACAAGATGAGCTTGGCGATTTGGTGTATGTCGAAACTCCTGAAGTTGGTAGTCAAGTTACAGCTGGCGAACAAGCTGGAGTTGTTGAATCAGTAAAAACTGCTTCAGACATCCATGCTCCTGTTTCAGGCACTGTAGTAGAAGTAAATACTGACCTTGAAGATGATCCTGATTTTGTAAATGATGATCCATACGGCAAAGGCTGGATTTATAAAATCAAACCAGACAATATTGCAGATGTTGAAAAACTTTTAACAAATGCAGAATATGAAGCTGGCCTATAAGATAGGTATAGTTTTCAAGATTTAATAAAAACCAGTTTAGATTTAGACTGGTTTTTTTCTTTGTTTATGCAGTTAATTTAAAATCAGTTATCTGATTCGGTGACCTATATGACAAAACTTGTTGTATTCTCTGGCGCGGGTATGAGTGCCGAAAGTGGAATTAGCACTTTTCGTGACAGTAATGGTCTATGGGAAAATTATGACATTCAGCAAGTTGCCACACCTGAAGCATGGCAAAAGAATCCTGCTTTAGTTCAACGCTTTTATAATGAAAGACGCAAAAATATTTTAGAATCTCAACCTAATCAAGCTCATCAATATATTTCCAAGCTACAAGACTATTTTGAAGTACAAGTTATTACTCAAAATATTGATGATTTGCATGAACGCGCAGGAAGTTCCAACGTTTTACATTTGCATGGAAACATTCGGTTAGCAAAAAGCTCGGGGCCAAAGGCACAATTCACAACTCAGTTTTATGACATTAACGGTTGGAAATTAGATTTAGAACACGACCTTTGCCCAGATGAATATCCTCTTCGTCCACATGTTGTTTGGTTTGGTGAAGCTGTACCTGCTTATGAAGAAGCAATTAGAGTCGTGCAAAGTGCAGACATTTTTATTGTAATCGGGTCGACATTAAGCGTATATCCTGTTGCAGGTTTAGTGCATGAAATTGCAGCTCAATGTAAAGCATACTATATAGATCCCAAAGCAGATCATGTGCGTGTTCCTCAACAATACGAATTGTTAAAGATGTCAGCTACTCAAGGAATGCATGAACTTTTTAAGAATTTAACCAATTGACTCCTATTTTTAAGTACTAAATCAATTTAATTTGAATAAAAATTATTATTTTTTGGACAAAATTTTCCAACTTTGTTCTAATTTCGCGCAATAAAATTTTTCCTTCCACTCACTTTGTAACTAAATATAGAGTTATTTTTTTATAAAATTTATTTTTCTCAAGAAAGTTCAAAAAAACAAAATATTAAAAAATTATAAGTAAATGATTAATAATATATTTTTTAGATTGTAATTTAAATTACACCGATTTACACAAAGAGACAAAAATATAACATAAAAATAACAGAGCAAAAAAATTCTTTTGTGGTTGAATCTCAACCTCTTGAATGCCGTACAAGAAAACAGCGACCTGGATTAGGTTACAATCACGGATTATGGATATAAGGACACACATCCATCATGAGTTATTTTGATCCCACCCTCATCATGTTTATGGTGTACATCGTAGCAATGGTACTTATTGGCTTATTTGCCTACCGTGCTACAAGCGACTTCTCAGATTATATTCTTGGTGGTCGTAGTTTAGGCAGTTTCGTTACTGCGTTATCCGCAGGCGCATCAGACATGAGTGGCTGGCTACTCATGGGCTTACCAGGAGCAATTTATCTTTCTGGTCTATCTGAAGCGTGGATTGCAATTGGTCTTATTATCGGTGCTTGGCTTAACTGGCTACTGGTTGCTGGTCGATTACGCGTTCATACTGAAATTCAAAACAATGCATTAACTTTGCCAGATTATTTTACAAGCCGTTTTGATGACCAGAAAAAAGTACTTCGTATTTTCTCTGCCGTTATCATCTTGGTTTTCTTCGCTATTTACTGTGCTTCAGGCATGGTGGCGGGCGCCCGTTTATTTGAAAATTTATTCGGTATGTCATACAACACTGCAATTTGGCTTAGTGCTATTGCGACCATCAGTTATGTTTGTATCGGTGGATTCTTAGCAATTAGCTGGACTGATACATTCCAAGCTGGATTGATGATTTTTGCCCTGATATTAACGCCAATCGTGACTTACCTTGCGATCGGGGACACAACTCATTTTGTTACTCTCATTGAAACTGCACGTCCGCATGCATTTAATCTCATCTCAGATTTTGGTGTGGTAGCAGTTTTATCCTCCATGGCATGGGGTCTTGGTTACTTTGGTCAACCACACATCCTTGTACGTTTCATGGCGGCTGATTCAGTAAAATCTATTCCTGCTGCTCGTCGTATCGGTATGACATGGATGATTTTATGCTTAATGGGTGCTGTAGGTGCTGGTTTCTTCGGTATTGCTTATTTTGAGCAACACCCTGAATTAGCGGCAGTTGTGAGCAAAAACCCTGAAACTGTATTTATGGAATTGACTAAAATTTTATTCAATCCATGGATTGTGGGTATCATTTTGGCTGCAATTTTAGCTGCTGTTATGAGCACGTTAAGCTGTCAACTTTTGGTATGTTCAAGTGCTTTAACCGAAGATTTATACAAAGGTTTCCTTCGTAAAAATGCATCTCAAAAAGAACTTGTATGGGTTGGCCGTGTAATGGTTCTTGTCATTGCTGTTCTTGCAATTATTCTTGCAGGTAACCCAGATAGTAAAGTTCTTGGTCTTGTTGCTTATGCATGGGCTGGCTTCGGTGCAGCATTTGGTCCGCTTATCATCTTGTCATTGTTCTGGAAACGTATGAATTTACAAGGTGCTTTAGCGGGTATGATCGTTGGTGCAGTTGTGGTTATTGGCTGGAAAAATCTTTTCGCAGACACTGGTGTTTACGAAATTATTCCTGGCTTTATCCTTGCATTTATCAGCATCGTTGTTGTGAGTCTTTTAACTAAAGCGCCAAATACGACAGTAACTGGACGCTTTGAACAAGCAGATAAACTCTACAAAGAAAGCGTATAATCCTTCTAAATAAACTAAGGGGCTTCGGCCCCTTTATTTATTTTTAGTTTTGATTTTAATTTTTGAAGTATCCTTCACGACTTGCATCACTGGGTAACTACGGGTTTCTTTTACCCCAGGCAACTGCCATAACACTTGCCCTGCAATACGTCTAAACTCTTCCATACTGGCACTTCGTAATTTAATTAAAAAATCGAAGCCCCCACTGACCATATGGCACTCAACAATTTCCGGATAATGCACCACAGCATCAATAAACTCATCTAAAACATTAGGTGTCGTTTTATCCAGTAATACTTCAACAAACACCAAAAAATTAGCATTTAACTTAACAGGGTTTAACTTAGCCTCATATCCCAAGATGAATTCATCCTTCGTTAGCTTTTGGACTCGTGCCATGACAGCAGTTGGAGATAAATTCACAAGTTCGGCTAATTTACTGTTCGAAATACGCCCATCTGTTTGAAGAATATCCAAAATTTTTAAATCAGTGCGATCAAGGCTTAATAATGGGCCATTCATCTGAATTTTCCTCTAAAAAATGGGATAAATATAGTGAGTTATTCGGTGTTTCTTCTGTAATGATAAATTATCTAAACCTCTCTACTCAAGATAAATAGTACGAGAGCTAGTTGGCGGAAACAGATATGAATACAATGGATACTTTTCATCAAATGGATAAATCTCACCAAGGCTATATCACCGAATTCAACGATAAAAGTGAGTTTGAACAACGCATTAACACAGCTTGGCGTCGTGCTGAACCAGAAGCTGTAGAAGAGCTATTACAAGCTGCCGCGGTATCTGATGATTTAGATCATAAAATTTATGACCTTGCCTTTAATCTTGCCCATAACTTACGTGAACGTAAAACCTCTTCAGGTAAAGCAGGTATTGTTCAAGGCTTACTACAAGAATTCTCCCTTTCTTCACAAGAAGGCGTGGCTTTAATGTGTCTTGCTGAAGCTTTGCTTCGTATTCCAGACTCAGCAACACGTGATTTACTTATTCGAGATAAAATCAATCAAGGCAACTGGAAAGAACACGTTGGCCAAAGCAGCTTAATGTTTGTAAATGCTGCTGCATGGGGCCTTATGCTGACTGGTAAGCTGATGGAAACACCAAAGCAAACTAGTCTATCAAGTGTACTTACTGGCCTTTTAGCACGTAGTGGACGTGGCATTATCCGTAAAGCAGTCGATGTTGCAATGCGTATGATGGGTGAACAGTTTGTTACTGGTGAAACCATTGAAGAAGCTGTAGACCATGCAAAAGTACTTGAAGACAAAGGTTTCCGCTATTCTTACGACATGTTGGGTGAAGCTGCTCTAACCGAACATGATGCTGAACGTTACTTCAATGATTATACGCAAGCTATCCATGCAATTGGTAAAGCGTCTAACGGTAAAGGCGTTTATGATGGCCCTGGTATTTCAATTAAGCTTTCTGCTCTACACCCTCGCTATCAACGCGCGCAAATTGAACGTGTTCATCAAGAACTTTATGGCAAAGTATTCGAACTCGCTCTTTTAGCAAAACAATACAACATCGGTTTAAATATCGATGCAGAAGAATCAGAACGTTTAGAAATTTCTCTTGAATTACTTGAACGTCTTTGCTTCGAACCAGAACTTGCAAACTGGAAAGGCATTGGCTTCGTTATTCAAGCGTACCAAAAACGCTGTTTCTTCGTGGTTGATTATATTATCGATCTTGCTAAGCGCAGCCAAAAGCGCCTCATGATCCGTCTTGTGAAAGGTGCTTATTGGGATAGCGAAATCAAGAAAGCACAAATCGAAGGTATGGATGACTATCCTGTCTTCACTCGTAAGGTGCATACTGATTTATCTTATATCGCTTGTGCTAAAAAATTACTTGCAGCACCAGAGTTCATCTATCCGCAATTTGCAACTCATAATGCTCAAACGTTAGCAACAATCTATCATTTGGCTGACCCAAGCAAATATTATGCTGGTCAGTACGAGTTCCAATGCCTACATGGTATGGGTGAGCCACTTTATGAACAAGTTGTTGGCCCACGTGAACAAAATAAATTAGGCGTACCATGCCGTATTTATGCTCCTGTTGGTAACCATGAAACTTTGTTGGCTTACTTAGTTCGCCGTTTACTTGAAAATGGTGCAAATACTTCATTTGTTAACCGTATTGCCGATAAAACACTTAAAGTTGAAGATCTGATTCAGTCTCCAATTTACGATATTCGCAATGCAGCTAAACTTGAAGGTTCAGTTGGCTTAAAACACCCATCTATTCCGTTACCTTTAGACATGTATGGCTCGCTCCGTAAAAACTCTAAAGGATATGATTTAGCAAATGATGCTCCACTTGAAGCTTTAGACAGCACAGCTCAACAACTGCGTAACCGTATCTGGCAAAGCCATCCGTTATTGGCAGATAGCGGTTCTTTAGAGCAAGGTAATTCTGTTGCAATTACAAACCCAGCACAAAATGATGAAATTGTTGGGCATGTACAAGAAGCTGATCTAAAGCATGTCGAAGTTGCACTTAATGCAGCTGAACAAACTCAGTCTGAATGGGCTAATACTCCTAAAGATCAACGTGCTCAATACTTAAAACGTGCAGCTGACCTGATGGAAAGCCGTATTGAAGAGTTAATGATATTGCTTTGCCGTGAAAGTGGTAAAACCTATGCCAATGCGATTGCTGAAGTTCGTGAAGCTGTAGATTTCTTGCGTTACTACGCAACTCAAGTTGAGAACCTTCCAGCTAATACAATCATTCAGCCTTTAGGTACTGTACTTTGCATTAGCCCATGGAACTTCCCTCTTGCGATTTTCTCAGGCCAAATCGCGGCTGCATTAGTCAGCGGTAACTGTGTTATTGCTAAACCTGCCGAACAGACTCCATTAATTGCAGCTCAAGCAGTGCAAATTTTATGGGAAGCTGGTATTCCTCATGGCGCTGTGCAGTTATTGCCAGGTCGTGGTGAAACAGTTGGTGCTCAGCTTAGCCAAGATAATCGTATCGATGGCATTATGTTTACAGGTTCAACTGAAGTCGCAAAAATTTTACAGAAGACAGTTGCAAAACGTTTATCTGAAAATGGCCAGTCAATTCCCCTCATTGCAGAAACTGGTGGTCAAAATGCAATGATTGTAGACTCATCAGCTTTAACTGAACAAGTCGTACTTGATGTTGTAAGTTCAGCTTTTGATAGCGCTGGTCAACGTTGCTCTGCTTTACGTATTTTATGTGTGCAAGAAGACAGTGCTGCAACCGTTATTAAAATGCTTAAAGGTGCAATGCAACAGTTGAGCGTAGGTAACCCTGCCATTTTAAAAACTGACATTGGTCCTGTTATTGATGTTGAAGCAAAACAGACGATTGATCAGCACATCCAAAAAATGAAGTCTAAAGGCTATCCAGTACATCAGCTAATGTTTGGCGCAACGAGCCAGAATGAATTAGATAAAGGAACTTTTGTTGTACCAACAGCAATTGAGTTACCTAACCTTGATGATTTACAACGTGAAGTCTTTGGTCCAGTTTTACACATCATTACCTATAAGTATGGCGAACTTGAGCAACTCATCTCGCGAATTAATGCCAAGGGTTATGGTTTAACAATGGGTTTACACACCCGTATTGATCAAACGATCCAAACAGTGATTCAACATGCTGAAGTTGGTAACCTTTATATCAACCGAAATATTGTTGGTGCGGTTGTTGGTGTTCAACCATTTGGTGGTGAAGGTTTATCTGGTACAGGTCCAAAAGCTGGTGGTCCGCTTTATATGTACCGCTTAATGCAACATTGTTCAAATAAAGTATTGGCAACACCATTTGCCATGAAAAATGAACAAACTGCTTTTGAAGGCTTTAACCGTGAAGTTTATCAGAGCTTACAAAATTGGGCGAAACAGCATTTACCGCAAGAAAATCGCGAAATTGAACCATTTGGTGTTGGTAAATTCTATGAGTTACAAGGCCCTACTGGGGAAAGTAACCAATATATTATTTTGCCACGTCATCGTGTTCTTTCAATCGCTGACACAGAACAAAATCAGTTGCATCAATTGCTCGCAATTTTTGCAGTTGGTAGCCAAGCTGCGGTAATGCCAAATAGTCCATTATTGGCAAAATATAAACAAACATTGCCAAAAGATGTATTAGATGCAATTCGTGTTATTAAAAACATCAGTTCAGATGATTTTGATGCAGTTTTACATCATGGTAACCGCGAAGAAATCTTCTCATTACAGCAAGAAGTTGCTACTCGTTCTGGTGCAATTGTGGGTATTACACATGTTGAGCCAAATGAGACTATTCCACTTGAACGTTTAGTAATTGAACGTGCAATTAGTGTGAATACAGCTGCTGCTGGTGGTAATGCAAGCTTAATGACAATGTCTGATTAATACGTAAGTTTCTAAAAAAGCCCAAATCTAGCATTTGGGCTTTTTTATTTAATAAAGTAATCTTTTCTTAAATATATAAACTTTATCAATTCGAGATTCTAATAATGATCTTTTTAGAACCAGAACAATATCAAAAAAAATGCGCTCAGCTTTTTAATTCATATCAAAAAGATATTTCAACACTACTACCATTTGCCAGAATTGAGCATATTGGTTCATCTTCAATACCGAATGCAATTTCAAAGGGTGATTTAGATATTTATATTGAAGTTAAGCCTGGGCAGTTTGAAGTTGCAATCGAAGGGTTAAAAACTCTTAACTTTATAGAAAAGCAAAATACGCTAAGAACACATGAACTTTGTATGCTTGAGTCACTCAATAACGATGATGTTGCTTTTCAAATTGTAGCTACAGGTTCAAAGTTCACATTTTTCTTAACATTTAGAAATAAGCTTACCGCTTCTCCAGCACTGGTCGATGAATATAATCAATTAAAATTACAGTGTAGTCATTTAGATCACGATCAATATAGAACAATAAAATCAGATTTTATTACTCGCATTTTGAAACATCCATAATTTTAACGACAGTCATCCTTATTGATATCTAGCTAAAATTGGCTCCTGTAACCCCGTTTTTTTTGATACCATTCACTATTTGATTCTGTCTAAATTTTCTTTGTCTATGACCTCTTCTTATCATCAACAACTTCAAACTAAAATTGACCGCATTACTGCCCAATTTTCTGAATTTACTCCACCTACATTAGAAGTGTTTGAGTCACCTGAACAACATTTCCGTATGCGTGCTGAGTTTCGTATCTGGCATACAGAAAATGACATGTTCTATGCCATGTTTGAACGTAACGATGATGACAAACAAAAAACCGTTTTACGCATTGATGAATTCCCCATTGCAGACGAAAGCATTAATGATTTAATGCCAAAACTTTTGGAAGAACTCAAAGCAGAACCTAAACTTTCGAGCCGTTTATTTGAAGCTGATTTTCTTGCAACACTTAGCGGGGAAATGTTAGTTACATTAATCTATCACCGTAAACTTGATCAAGAATGGGAACAAGCAGCTAAAGCGCTTGCTGAGAAGTTAGACATTAAGATTATGGGTCGTAGTCGTGGTCAAAAAATTATTATTGGCGATGACTTTGTCGTAGAAGAATTTGAGCTTTTAAATCGTTCATTTAAATACAAACAAATCGAAAGTAGTTTTACTCAGCCGAACGCACAAGTTTGCAAAAAAATGCTGCAATGGGCGTGTGATGCAGCTGAAGGATCGAAAAAACACTTACTAGAACTTTATTGTGGTAATGGTAACTTTACTCTTCCTCTTTCTTTAAAGTTTGAACGTGTTCTAGCAACAGAACTTGCAAAATCTTCCGTTTATGCTGCTCAATGGAACATCGAGCAAAACCAGATTGATAATATTCAAGTAGCCCGTCTTTCAGCTGAAGAATTTACTCAAGCCTATCAGGGTGAGCGCGAATTTCGCCGCTTACAAGAAGCGAATATTGATATCCAAAGTTATGACTTTGATACCGTATTTGTTGATCCCCCACGCGCAGGGATTGATGATGAAACTTTAAAACTTTTACAAGGTTTTGAACGTATTATCTACATTTCATGTAACCCAGATACACTGTATGAAAACTTAAAAATATTAGGTTTAACTCATCATATTACCAAGTTTGCATTATTCGATCAGTTCCCATATACCCATCATGTGGAATCGGGTGTGTTACTTGAGAAGATTTAAACAAAATCTTTCATTGTAAATTTAAAATCAAAGGAGGTTTACATACCTCCTTATTTTTTAATGTTTTTTTATTTAAGTATTTAAATTTTCAAAAAATATCAAGTCATCTATCCGTCATAATTTCGTTTAACTCACGCATTCCTATCGAAAATTCTCGAGTTCAATTGGTGGATTTATCACTTATAGAGACTTGTATTTTATTTTAAATTGGCTATATTTCGAGCTATGTTAGATTGTATATGAAGGCTCTATGAGTTTTTGGCAAAAGCTGTTCTTAGCAGATCAACAGCATAACGAGCATAAAAACCAAACTGCTTGTGTTGAAAATGACTGCTCATGTAAAACAAATGAACAACTTCTAAGTGCTCTTGCATTAGCAACAGATGAAGATGTCATTAAGGGAATAAAGAAAGTTCTTATTTCCCGTGGTTATAGCCGAAAAGAGTTGAATGAACTCACTCAAAAACCATCTATCCATTAATTAAAAAGCCAGTCTTGTACTGGCTTTTTTATATTTCACTTTAATCTACACTCTGTCTGATCTAGCCAACCAACAATTGGTCCCATTTCAAATTGTTGGTCATTACGCTTGTCTTTTTGAATATATAAACTAGAAATAGAACCATCAAGATATAAAGCCTGCTCTACCTTAAGATTTCTTTGAAAGAACTGAGCAAACTTGTAGAAACTCACACTATTCTTCGATATTACAAAGTAGAGTTTATTATTTCGAATACCGACTCCATTACGAATTTTATTTGATTGAGAATCTGGTAAAAAAAGGGAATTTATCTTTCCATCAATCACTAACATCGGGCCAGATTGTGTCGCATAATCAACGTTGAAATCTCGGCGACTGTATTGCTGCGTTGTTAAAATGAAGGCCTGCTTTTTATTCCAACTTAACACCCCATTAGGCTGCAAAAAGAAATTTCCCAATCCTTTACTTTTATTTAGTGGCTGAATCACCTTAGCTTGTTCAACATACAGTCCTACTGGAGAAAATCCCGGATGAAACATCCCTGCATTCATTGCGAAAGAAAGTCGCTCACATTGCTTTAAATGTTCCTGAACATTGTTAAAACTTTTATAATACTGCTGATTATGAGGATTTCTTAAAAACAGGCGCAATGCTTTAAAATCGCTGATAGAGACCACATCGTATTGATCACCTTCTACTGTTTTAACTTGCTGATGTTCTATAGCATATGCAGACTGAAATAAAAACCAATACAAAGCTAAGCACCCGACGACCCATTTCATTGAATAACACCTGACATGACATTTTCCCTTCATATTAAGTTCTTAAATTATATACAAGAAATATGAATAGATTGGATATGCATCAAATTCTTTCATTCGACGTAATCAATACACTGCAAATTGCTGATATTGGTTATAATGTTTAGTAGCTTTTCAATAAAAGCCATTTACACTTTATTGGATCAGCGTAAGCATGCAACAACCGAATAAACGCTACCCTTTAGGGGCTCACCTCATCGTAAAGCATCTCGGCTATAGCCATCATGGTATATATGCAGGGAGAGGTCGAGTTATCCATTATTCCGGCTTAGCGCATTTCATCAAAAAACGCCCCATTGAAATTACCTCAATAGATGCATTCTCGCATGGCAAAAAAATACATGTTCGCTCTTATGACACGCCACGCTATAAAGGAAGAGCTGTCGTGCGCCGAATGCGTTCACGTATGCATGAAAACCACTACCATCTAATTATTAATAACTGTGAACATTTATGTAGTTGGGCAATTACCGGAATCGAAAGTAGCACCCAAGTTGAACGTATGATGCATCGATTAACGACCATTGGTTATGTAAGTTCAATCATGAGCTATATGAATGGGATGATGCTCACTGTTGCAACAACATGTTTTGCTCTTGTTCTTTATATTAAAAAGAAATTACGTGATCAGGCAAAAATGAAGGTCCCTACTTATCAATTCCTTAGAGAAAAATCTGAAAAAAGAAATATTGATCCGTCAGTACCTTTAGTCTTTATAGATCCCGATAAAAAAGAACCAATTTAATAAAAAAGCCCTCAAATATGAGGGCTTTTAGAAAACTTAAAACTTATTTTTTATCAACTTTTGCTTCAGTCGTAATATTTACAGTAATCTTATCACCAACGTTCGGAACGTAATTACCTAAACCAAAGTCAGAACGCTTGAATGAAGTTGTAGCATTAAAACCAATCGCTGGAACTTTTGCCATTGGGTGTTCGCCTTGCTTGTTTAAAACAGCATCAAGTACAACAGGCTTAGTTACACCTTTAACCGTTAAGTCACCAGTAATTTTAAAGTGCTTTTTGTCTTTAGTTTCAACTTTAGTACTTTTAAACGTAATATTTGGATATTTAGCAGCATTAAACCAAGCTTCTTCTTGGAACTCTTTATCCAAAGCAGGAACATTTGTATTTACGCTGCTTAAAGGGATAGTGACATTTACAGATGAATTTGCTGGTTTAGCATTATCAACTTTAATTACACCTTGGATATCCGAGAAATTAGCGCTTGGAGTAGAGAAACCAAAGTGATTCCACGAGAAAACAGTAGCTGTATGTGTAGGATCAATTTTGTAGTCCACTGGCGCAGCTAAAGTAACTGAACTAGCCAATGCTACTGCCAAACCGAAGCTTAATGTTTTAAGATGCATTTTTCGTATCCTTTATTGATATAGTCGTTAGTGTATACATCAAGTAATTTAATTCACTATTCTTTATAAAACGATATGTTTCATCCATGCAACAATAAAAGCGTTACAGTTATTATTTAAAAACAATATTATAAGATATCGGTGTTGTCATACCGTCTCCGAACTCTCAAATTAATTCGTTTTTACTTCGACTTTATTGATCAATAACAAGGTAAACATGGCTAATACTGCTCAAGCACAAAGTACTTCCACTCCATATCGAGTAACTCTGACCGATCCTTCGGGTCACCAATGGTTTGCTGATGAACCCACAGACAAAGGTGGTCTAGATACTGCTCCAAACCCAGTTCAAATCTTACTGTCTGCTTTGGGTGCATGTACCACCATTACACTAGAAATGTATGCGAATCTTAAAGGTATTAAGCTTGATCATGTTCAAGTTGATTTAGTATTAAACCCAAATGGTGAACCAGAGAAAGGCCAAAATAATATTGAACGTAAAATCACGCTCAAAGGTGAATTCAGTGAAGACCAACACAAGCGTTTATTAAAAGTTGCCGAGAACTGCCCCATTCATAAGTTGCTCACTTCTCAAATTAATATTCAAACCGAACTTGGCATTTAACCTTTCAGATATAAAAAAGCGCTCCCTATGGAGCGCTTTTTTTACACTACTTCAATATTTAAGCAGTTAATTCTTTTACTGCTGCAACAACAGCTTCAGTTGTAATACCAAAGAATTGGAACAAATCTTTTGCTGGTGCAGATTCACCATAAGTTGTCATACCAATCACTTTGCCATCAAGACCAACAAACTTCCACCAGTAGTCAACATGAGCAGCTTCAACCGCAACACGCGCACGGATATGAGCTGGTAATACAGCTTCACGATATGCAGCGTCTTGTTTCATAAATTCTTCTGCACATGGCATAGAAACTACACGCACACCGTCAAGTTGAGCATAAGCTTCCATTGCTAAAGAAATTTCAGAACCAGTTGCAATAATAATTGCTTTTAATTCACCTTTTTCTTGAGCAAGAACATAACCACCTTTTGCAACATTTTGAATTTGTTCTTCAGAACGTGTTTGGAATGGTAAGTTTTGACGAGAGAAAATGAGTGCTGTAGGACCATCTTTACGCTCTAAAGCAGATTTCCATGCAGTAGCAGTTTCAACAGTATCAGCAGGACGCCATGTATTTAGGTTAGGTGTACCACGTAAAGAAGCAATTTGTTCGATTGGTTGGTGAGTTGGACCATCTTCACCCAAACCAATTGAGTCATGTGTATAAACATGAATTACACGTTGTTTCATCAATGCAGACATACGTACTGCATTACGCGCATATTCCATAAACATTAAGAATGTTGCAACGTAAGGAACAAAACCACCATGCAATGCAACGCCATTGGCAATCGCAGTCATACCGAACTCACGTACACCATAATATACGTAGTTACCAGCTGGGTTTTCTTGAATGCCTTGGCAACCTTTCCAAAGCGTTAAGTTAGAACCCGCTAAGTCAGCAGAACCACCTAGTAATTCAGGCAATAAAGGACCAAATGCTTGTAATGTGTTTTGGCTTGCTTTACGTGTTGCGATTGTCTCGCCTTTCGCATTTGTTTCACGAATGAATGCATCTGCTTGCGCTGCAAATTCTGCTGGTAAGTCACCACTAATACGACGAAGTAACTCAGCTGCTTCAGTTGGATATTTTGCTTGATACTGTGCAAATACCGCATCCCAAGCTGCTTCAGCCTTACTACCTTTTGCTTTGGCATCCCATGCAGCATATATGTCAGCAGGAATAACAAATGCTTCTTCGATCCAACCTAATGCTTTACGAGTTAAAGTAATCTCATCTTTACCTAATGGTGCACCATGACAGTCTTCTTTACCCTGCTTATTTGGTGAACCTAAACCAATAATGGTTTTACACATAATAATGGTTGGTTTTTGAGTTTCAGCTTTTGCTTCGATTGTTGCTTGACGAATCGCATCAGCATCATGACCATCTACACGAAGAACTTGCCAACCATAGGCTTTAAAACGCTCTTCTGTGTCATCGCTGAACCAGCCTTCTACTTCACCATCAATTGAAATGCCATTATCATCATAATAAGCAATCAATTTACCAAGTTGTAAAGTACCTGCTAAAGAACATACTTCGTGAGAAATACCTTCCATTAAACAGCCATCACCTAAGAAACAGTAAGTGAAATGGTCTACAACTTTTAAATCATCTTTATTGAACTGGGCAGCCAAAGTCTTTTCTGCCAATGCAAAACCAACAGCATTAGCAATACCTTGACCTAAAGGACCAGTCGTTGTTTCGATACCTGGTGCATAACCATATTCAGGGTGACCAGGAGTTTTTGAATGTAATTGACGGAACTGTTTTAAATCTTCAATTGAAAGATCATAACCTGTTAAATGAAGCAAAGCGTATTGCAACATTGAGCCATGGCCGTTTGATAAAACGAAACGGTCGCGGTTTGCCCATTGTGGATTAGTTGGGTTGTGATTTAAAAACTCGCGCCAGACGACGTCAGCAATATCTGCCATCCCCATTGGAGCACCAGGATGCCCTGAGTTTGCCTGTTGCACAGCATCCATTGCCAATACACGAATTGCATTTGCAATACGACGTTCGTTTAAAGGGGTCGCCATAAGATCAGAATCCAATTTTAATAGATTGATGAAAAGAAGAAGATGAATAACAATTCAATGCCGCTATATTGTCTTAAAAAAAAGGCTGAGGGTAAACCCCAACATAGTATATTTCTTTATTTTTAACCGTTTCTTGGTTACACAAAAAACATTTGGACCTTTAAGTTATACAAAACAGTGCTCATTTCTTAAATACTACTCCAATATGCGAGCAGGCAGTTCTATTAGACTTTGATATATAGATAAAATATTTTGAAATCTCTACCTAGGTCCATCATGTTTCTTTTCTTCAAAATCCGACTTGTAAGGCATCATCTTTTTGTTAAGTCATGTGTCTAAAAAACGTACTAATAACAAATTATTAAAATACCAATACTTTAAATAAATACTCTTTATATCAATTTTACTAATACACTTATCAATTAAAACACAGTATAAATGAAACAAATTCATGCTTTTTGGTCAGTATGAACTGGTCCTCAAGCTCAAGTCGATGTAACATATTATGTCTTTTGAAATAACCAAGATAGGACTTTCATGCGCGAGTACGCTGTTTTTACCTCGGAATCTGTAAGCGAAGGTCATCCTGATAAAATGGCCGACCAAATTAGCGACGCTATTTTGGATGCAATCTTAAAAGAAGACCCATACGCACGTGTTGCTTGTGAAACACTGGTAAAAACAGGCGCTGTTGTACTTGCTGGTGAAGTAACAACGACTGCTAATATTGATGTTGAAGCTGTTGTTCGTCATACCGTTAACGGTATTGGATACCACCACTCTGATCTTGGCTTTGATGGATCAACATGTGCTGTAATCAATATGATTGGTAAACAATCACCAGAGATTGCACAAGGTGTAGACCGTCAAAAACCTGAAGATCAAGGTGCTGGTGACCAAGGTTTGATGTTCGGTTATGCAAGCCGTGAAACAGATGTGTTAATGCCTGCTCCGATTTCTTATGCTCACCGTTTAATGGAACGTCAAGCTGAACTTCGTCGCTCAGGCGCACTTCCATGGTTACGCCCAGATGCAAAAAGCCAAGTTACTTTTGCATATGAAAATGGCAAACCTGTACGTCTAGATGCAGTCGTTTTGTCTACTCAACATGATCCTGAAATTACTCAAAGCCAGCTTAAAGAAGCGATCATTGAGGAAATTATCAAGCCGATCATTCCTGCTGAAATGTTCCATGCTGCTACTAAGTTCCATATCAACCCAACAGGTATGTTCGTTATTGGCGGCCCTGTAGGTGACTGTGGTTTAACAGGCCGTAAAATTATTGTTGATACATACGGTGGTATGGCTCGTCACGGTGGTGGTGCTTTCTCTGGTAAAGATCCATCTAAAGTTGACCGTTCTGCTGCATATGCAGGTCGTTATGTTGCAAAAAATATTGTAGCAGCTGGTCTTGCTGACAAATGTGAAATTCAGGTGAGTTACGCAATTGGTGTAGCAGAACCTACTTCAATTTCAATTAATACCTTTGGTACAGCAAAAGTTTCTGATGAGTTGATTATTCAACTTGTACGTGATCATTTCGATTTAAGACCGTTTGGTATTACTCGCATGCTGGACCTTATTCAGCCAATGTATAAACAAACTGCGGCTTATGGCCACTTTGGTCGAGAAGGATCAGACACTGCATTTACATGGGAAAAAACTGATAAAGTTGATGCCCTTAAAGATGCTGCTGGCCTCTAATAGAATTTCATAAAAAAGCCCGCCAATGAGCGGGCTTTTTTACAGTTCAAATTTCATAATATGTAGGGTTTACTCTTCTAGCAACCATCCTTGATGCCATATCATTTGTAGCTCTGATCAAAATTTATTGTCTTGTGGTTTTATCATCCTGATTTAATACATCAAGTAATGTTGACTGCGTCGGAGTATCTTGATGGTTCTGTACATATATATGGACAACTTTAAATACAATGACAACTGCTAGACAAGCCATCACACAAAACATCCACAAACCATACGGGCTTCGAATATGTTGCGAACCACAATATGGACATGATTTATCAGTTGATGCCACAACTTTGTCGCAACACGCACAATGGTATTGATATAGCATAGGTAACCCTCCTTCCCTCATTTCAACCGTTGTTTTTTTAATAGGTTTGCTGCATTTTTAATTTATACATCCTTTATATTTATCCTATGTGAAATGAAAAGATAATTCAATCTGAATGAACAATTGAGTCAATTAAAAAATATTATTAAAATACAAAAAGATAAGTTAAATATTATTTTTTTGGCACTATTTTTCTTATTTTGATATTTTGTCAAATTTGCTAAAATAAGCGAATAATCTCACATTTTAGGTCAATGCATGTCAGATACACAGCTCATTAATAAAGGTGGCTTTCGCGAAAGAGCCAACCGAAGTCGAGGTTATCAACAATCTGAAAACAAGCAAACCGCTCTACCTTCAAATAAATATCAACCGCAGTCAAAACCACAAGAAGAAACTAAATTAGAAATGGATGATATTGATTCATCGACTTCGGATTGCCAGAATAAATAATCATTTAAAAATAAAAAAAGCTTAAACCCATGAGGTTTAAGCTTTTTCATATTCAGAACACACTTATTAATCTTTATTTTTATGCTCTATTTTTTTGTGGTCTGGGGTAACATCTCGCGCTTCACCATCAATAATGTTTGAATCATGGTATTGGCCTTGACCACCACCCTGCTGGTTCTGCATATCTTGCATTTGACGCATTAAATCAGCAAATGGGTTTTGTCCCGAAGCATTACCGCCCATACCACCCATCATTTTATTCATCATAGCTTGCTGGCGTTTTGCAAGAGTTCTCATCGCTATATTACGAAATGCGGTTTGAACACCAGGAATCAAAATTAAAACAGCCAAAACATCTGATACAAGACCCGGCAACATTAATAAGAAACCTGCAAAAGCATAAGCAAGTTTTTTAGTTACTGTTGGATCACTACCTAGCTGACCTGTCATCTGCATTTGCTGTAATTGAGGCATAATACCGGCAGTACTTCTGCGAATAAGCCCCAAACCAATAAAGAAAGCAATAATGAACCAAAAGAACACATACCATCCACTGATGAACTGTGCTACGCCAATCCATACGGCAATTTCAACAATCGCGCCCAGAACTACAATAAGAAGTAAATTCATGTAAAACTTTATCTATCTCAAAAAGAAAATTCATTGCAGTTTTATTTGACCTAACCTTATCTAAGTTGCAAATAAGGATTAAGCATTCCTCTTAGCTCGGATTGTTCTGCCTAATTTCTAAAAATTAACAAAAACTATCGCATCAGCAAGAGTCTGCAATACTGGAGTACATTTGATTTTAACCCGATAAAAACAAACATGCTTTATTATTAATGAGTGCTGTATCAACTTTATCAAGTGCCACTTCAATCAGATTTTAATTTTTTTACTTTATTTAAGTGAGAATTCGTTCAAAAAAGCCCTTCTTTAGTCAAATAAAGTCTTATTTACTTAGCAAAGTTATGAGCATTCCTTTGTTTATGCGTTACTTTTAGAGGACTTTAAAAGCAATACCGATATATCAACCTTACTAGATAACTTACATTTTGCCTATCTAAAGACAGTCCTATTCAAGTTAAATTAATTAGCAATACTTCAAATTAAACTTAGTCAGATTATGTATAAAAAAGCCCTTATCGTTGCAACAAGTATCCTATTTTTATCCGCCTGTTCTTCCAATACGGTAAAACAACATCAAATACACTCTATTTCTGCCAATAAAAATTCAGAAGAAATTAAATCACTGTTTGATCAGGCACAAACCACGGGTGTTTTGGTGATTAAGCGAGGACAAACAGAAGAAATTTATGGCAATGATCTTAAAAGAGCATCAACCGCCTATGTTCCCGCTTCTACCTTTAAAATGTTAAATGCTTTAATTGGACTTGAACATCATAAGGCAACTACAACTGAAGTATTTAAATGGGATGGGCAAAAACGTTTATTTCCTGATTGGGAAAAGGACATGACACTGGGTGATGCCATGAAAGCTTCTGCAATTCCAGTTTACCAAGAATTAGCCCGACGAATTGGTCTAGATCTTATGTCTAAAGAGGTGAAACGAGTTGGTTTTGGTAATGCTAGCATTGGTTCAAAAGTAGATAATTTTTGGCTTGTTGGCCCTCTAAAAATTACACCTGAGCAAGAAACCCAATTTGCTTATCAATTAGCCCATAAAACTCTTCCATTTAGTAAAAATGTACAAGAACAAGTTCAATCAATGGTGTTCATAGAGGAAAAAAATGGAAGTAAAATTTATGCCAAAAGTGGGTGGGGATGGGATGTTGAACCGCAAGTTGGTTGGTTAACAGGCTGGGTCGTTCAACCACAAGGAGAAATTGTCGCATTCTCACTTAATTTAGAAATGAAAAAAGGAACTCCTAGCTCTATTCGCAAAGAAATTGCTTATAAAGGCTTAGAACAACTGGGTATTTTATAAGTTGAACTCTATAGCCCAAGCATAGACTGGGCTATTATTCTGTTTTTTTTTGGAATGTGATGTTTTTAATTATCCATCGATTGGATGAAATGGTGTGCTCAAATTTAACTGGTAAAAAGCAGCATCAAGCCACTCACCAAACTTAAAACCAACTTGTTTAAAAGTGCCTGCATGAATAAAGCCCATTTTTTCATGTAAACCTATGCTTGCCTGATTGCTTGCATCAATACAACCAATCAATACATGTAACTCGGCCTCTTGAGCTCGCTGAATCAGCTCTTGCATTAAAATTTTGCTTAGTCCGCTACCACGATGCTCATGATGAATATAAATACTATGTTCAACGGTATATTTATAGGCAGGAAAAGCCCTAAAGGTTCCCCAGCTCGCAAAACCCAATAACTTGTCAGTCTCATCAACAATACCAATGACGGGAAAACCATTTTGTCTTTTAACCGAGAACCAGTTTTTCATCGACTCTTCAGAGCGCGGTAAATAGTCATATAGAGCGGTAGAATTGATAATTGCTTCATTCAGAATCTCTAATATAGCCAGGGAATGTTCTGCTTCATTACAATCAATCAAACGAAAATTGGAATTGAGGGAAAAGGTCATAAAGATTCCTTAAGGGCAGAGACGAGTTGACTAGAGACGACTAAAATATAGCGAACGACTTGAGATGAATTATTACTGTATATAACGGGCTGGTTTAGTTGCATTGCCAAACAATCCCCTGTGCTTAAAGCATAAGAAGATTCACCTAATTGAATATCAATTTTCCCTTCAACTACCCAAAGTTGCTGTTGTACCACCTTGGAAGTTTCACTAATTTCATAAGTAATTCGTGAGTGAGGGGGAAATTCAATTTCAACAATTTGAAATGAAGACTTCCAATCTGGAGATGAAATTTGACGGCGAATATAACCTGTTTCTGGGTCTTTCCATTCTGATTGTTGACTGCGTAGAACAATAGGCTGAGGTGATTGATTACCTTGCTGGTTAGCGAAGAGTTGAGTCAAAGGCACACCTAAACCATTTGCTAGCTTTTCAAGAACAACCGCTGTTGGGCTCGCCTCACCTCTTTCAATTAACGAAATAGCAGAACGGCTCACCTGACATCGTGTAGCAAGAACATCAAGGGTATATCCACGAGCTAAACGCAGTTCACGTACTTGCTGTGCAATACGGATATTAATATCTTCCATACACTCCAAAATTCAAATTCCAAAATTATAGACAAATATTCCACTAAACTAGAATTCTGTCAATTATTAAAGAATTTTATCTTTTTTTGAAATCTTGAAAAATCTTCTTTGTAGTAACCAAAATAGAATCTATTAAATCTATTAAAAAAACGAAAAATAACCATTCATAAGTGACTTGCTTAAATAACTCATGCAGATCATATTTTGGTATGTAACAATAGCTTTAAATTATTTATGTAAGCCTTCGCATGTCTTTGATTATTGGGATTGACCCTGGTTCACGCTTAACAGGTTATGGAATCATAGAAAAAGATGGTAGCAAACTACGTTTTATCGATGCAGGTACTATTCGAACAGAAACTAAGGAAATGCCCGAACGCTTAAAACGTATCTTTGCTGGTATTGAACGTATTGTTAAATTTCATGGTCCAACTGAAGCTGCCGTTGAGCAAGTGTTTATGGCTCAAAACCCCGATTCAGCCCTAAAACTTGGTCAAGCACGTGGTGCAGCAATAGCCGCTTTGGTTAATTTAGATTTACAAGTCGCAGAATATACTGCCCGTCAAATTAAACAATCTGTTGTAGGTTATGGAGCCGCAGACAAAGAACAAGTACAAATGATGGTCATGCGATTACTTAACCTCACCATCAAACCTCAAGCAGATGCCGCAGATGCACTAGCAGCAGCAATTTGCCATGCTCATGCATCTGGAAGTATGAGCAAACTGTCTGTCCTTAATGCCTTAGGTGGTATGGCACGTGGACGAAGCCGCTCTAGCAGTCGTAGACGTTAAAGCTTTATTAGTTCACGACTTGTGTAATGGCCTGATTCATCTCAAAAGCCTGTAAACCACGCATACCTTGTTTTGCAAGTTGGTCACCGGCCTGAGCATGAAGGGTAACAATTTCATGTAATGCAATTGCCTTATGGAATTGTGCTTTTAGACTTGCAATCATTCCTGCTAGTACATCGCCCATCCCTCCAGTTCCCATACCAGCATTCCCTTGCGTACAAATATAAAGAGTATCTTCTAAAATCAGACTACCTGCTCCTTTAAGCACCCACTGCCCTGCATATTTTTGTTGTAAAGCATAAATCGCAGAGATTCGGTCATTCTCAATCTGAGTAGTGGAACACTCAAGCAATGTTGCAGCTTCTCCAGGATGAGGTGTTAGATAAATATGTGCATTCAATTTTTGAGGCTGTTTTGCTATAAACCATAAAGCATCTGCATCTAAAACAATCTCCAGATGTTCACTCTGATTTAATAAATTAAACCATTGTAGGTAGATCTGCTTTGCCCAATCATCACGCCCCAATCCCATTCCAAAACACACTGCATCGACCTGAAATAAAATATCTTTAATAGACTTTTCATTTAGAGCATTGATATCACGGAGCATAATATTTGGTGCACGAGACAAAATAGCCTGATGATGATTTTGATGACAAACTACCGTGACTTTACCTGCTCCTGCATGAAAAGCAGCCTCAGCAGCCATAATCACAGCACCTCCCATTTGTTCATGCCCGCCAACGACTAAAACATGCCCATAACTCCCTTTATGACCAAATGCCATACGCTTAGGAAGTTTAATATTTGTTGATGTTAAATAGGCTAACGGTTTCAGCTCTTGGTCTATAGGAATTAAATCAATTAAATGAAGCTCGCCTACGTATTCTTTGCCTTGACCTGTAAATAATCCAGCTTTAAGCCCTAAAACTGTAAATGTATGATCAGCCCTTATTGCACAAGGTAAAGTACATCCTGTATTTGCCTGCAAACCGCTGGGTATATCAACAGAAATTTTTAGGCCAGTTTGTTCATTAAATTGTTGAATAGCCTGTTGCCAATGAATGTTTAATTCTCGATTTAAACCAATACCAAATAAAGCATCAATATGACAATCAAAATGCTTTGCAAGTTCAAAACCTTGATGAATTTGCACCAGTTGATCTTTTGCAAATTGCACAGCTTGATGTAAATCTGCTGAAGCCCCTACTTCGGATGCAAAGATTTGAACATTCCAACCTGCTTGCTTCAAATAAGCTGCTATAAAATAACCATCACCAGCATTGTTGCCTTGCCCACACCAAACAGCAATATTTTTAATAGACTGCTCTTTAAAAAGTTCAATTAACTGTTGAGCAATTGACCAAGCCGCTTGTTGCATTAAACCTAATGATGAGTTTTGCGCAGCAAACCAGCGTTGCTCCCATGCTTGAATATCATCGCTATGGTAAACTACCGTCTGCATATTATTATCCTCTTCTGTTTTGGTTTATGACATCTTCCGATACATCACGCATTACGGTGCAACAACTTGATCTTCATGAATTAAAAGCATGGATCAAGGCTCAAGCTTTAGACTTGGGTTTTGCTGATTGTGTCATTGCAAAACCAGATGCTCAAGATCAAATGCCACGTTTTTTAGAGTATCTTGAACGTGGCTATCATGCAGATATGACCTATTTAGAGGAAAATCTAGAAAAGCGGGCTGATCCAACATTATTAGTTCCTGGCACAAAAAGTATTATCTGCGTTCGCATGAACTATCTGGTCGAGTCACCAAAGCCACGTTATGTACCTATTGAACCGAACTCTGCCATTATCGCCCGTTATGCACGTGGTCGAGACTACCATAAGGTCATGCGTGGTAGATTGAAAACTTTAGCCACACGAATTCGTGAAAAAGTTGGTGATTTTGAATCACGTCCTTTCGCTGATTCAGCCCCTATTTTTGAAAAATCATTGGCTGAAAGTGCTGGAATGGGTTGGACGGGTAAACATACTTTGCTTATTCACAAAAAGTCAGGTTCTTTTTTTGTATTGGGTGAACTATTTACATCACTCGATTTACCTTTTGATGGCCCAACGACCTCTCACTGTGGTTCATGTAGTGCTTGTATTGATATTTGTCCGACGCAAGCGATTGTTGAACCTTATATGCTCGATGCACGACGTTGTATCGCATATTTAACTATCGAATATAAAGGAATTATTGCTGAAGAATTACGTGCCGGTATTGGTAACCGAGTTTTTGGTTGTGATGACTGTCAATTAATTTGCCCTTGGAACAGTTTTGCCAAAACTGCGTCCATTAGCGATTTCAATCCTAGAAATGGATTAGACAGCATCAGTCTTTTAGACATCTGGCAATGGGATGAAGCTACATTTTTGGCAAATACGGAAGGCAGCCCAATCCGCCGGACAGGTTATCAATCTTTTAAACGTAATATTGCTATCGGTTTAGGAAATGCTCCTTATTCAAAGGAAATTGTAGCTCAACTACAAAATGGCAAGATTTTGCATGATGATATTGTCAACGTGCATATTGATTGGGCAATTGAACAACAACTTAATCAACTTCAGTCATGAAATTAAAAAAATGATGTTTTTTGCCCTATAGCTTTAATACGAATTCTGTATGATTATGTGTAGTGAATTAATGCCATCATCATGGATATGACAATGACTCTACGTAATGATTGGAATCGTGAAGAAATCCAAGCTTTATATGAACAACCCTTTTTGGATTTAGTTTTCAAGGCTCAGCAAGTACATCGCGAGCACTTCACTGCCAATGCGATTCAGGTCAGCACCCTTTTATCGATTAAAACAGGTAAATGCCCTGAAGATTGCAAGTACTGCTCACAATCAGCACATTACGAATCAAAACTAGAAGCAGAAAAACGTATTGCTGTAGAAAAAGTGATTAGCGAAGCAAAAGCTGCAAAAGATTCAGGTTCTTCTCGTTTTTGTATGGGTGCAGCTTGGCGTAACCCACATGAACGCGATATGCCTTATGTTTTAGAAATGGTACGTGAAGTAAAAGCTTTAGGTTTAGAAACCTGTATGACTTTAGGCATGCTTAACCAATCTCAAGCAGAGCGCCTACAAGTTGCTGGTTTAGATTATTACAATCACAACCTAGATACATCTCGTGAGTACTACTCACACATCATTAGCACGCGTACTTTTGATGATCGTTTAAATACCCTAGATTATGTTCGCCAAGCTGGCATGAAAGTTTGTAGCGGCGGCATTGTAGGTTTAGGCGAAAGCCGTGATGACCGTGTTGGTCTATTACATGAATTAGCTACCCTACCAATTCATCCTGAATCTGTACCAATTAACATGCTCGTTCCAATTGAAGGAACGCCGTTAGCAGATGTTGAAAAGCTTGATGTAATTGAATGGATCCGCACTATTGCTGTTGCGCGCATTATTATGCCGCATAGCTATATTCGTTTATCCGCTGGTCGTGAGTCATTAAGTGATTCAGATCAAGCATTAGCATTCATGGCAGGTGCAAACTCATTATTCTCTGGTGATAAGTTACTCACCACACCAAATGCAGGTGAAGGTAAAGACCAAGCGTTGTTTAACAAATTAGGCCTAACCGCAGAAAAACCAAAACCAACAGTTGCTGACTTATCAGTAAATGCCATGAGCGCATAACTCAAGGCAGTAAAATAAAAAAGCCCTGATTCTTCAGGGCTTTTTTATTTAAACAGAAGTAACTAAAATTCCATAAGTGGCATTAAGAAATGTCCCGACTCGGATAATGTCTTTCCCTGCTGCATGTGTTACAGACAACTCTTGGCTCAATACATCAAAATTAAAAGAATCAAGAACATCTTGATGGTGTAAAAGCCAAGTCACTGTATCTGCTATATTATCATCCACAATATAAGTTAAGGCCTTAAAGTCTTTACTCATAAACAACTCTTAAAAATAAATTTTATGAATTTTATATGAGTTAACTCTACCTTAAAAGAGAATCTAAGCTGCTTTAGGGTTCACTAAAGAACGACCCGACAATAAGCTTGTCAAAGCTTGTGGTGAAAATTCCAAAGAAAGTACATGATTCTTGAGATTAACAGAGTGTTTACTGATCAATGGAAGTAAACCTTCTTCTGTTTCAAAGACGTATTCATCTGCAATATTTAAGATACCCTCAAGATTAGTTGTACTTGAAGCAAGATCATGACTAAAGATGTCATAAATCGTTTGTAAGTTAAATGTTGTCTCCTGCTCAGTTGGGTGCTTAATGAGATAATCCTTTAAAAACAAAACTAGCTTATGAGCAAAGAAAAAGTAATTAGGTTTATAGCTATACTTCATACTATTCATGGAACGGAACTCCAGATTATCTTTTATTAAATTACAACTAAAACAGTAGGAATTGAATCTTAAAAAATTCTTAAAAAAATAAATATATTCACAAGATAAATTAAAAATAATTTTATTGTTAAAAAACAATAAGTTAAATCAAAAATATAGACAACTTCCATCTTAAATTCTTTAAAGTTAGATTAATTTAATAAAATACAATTACTTAAATATTACGAGTTTTTTCATTTTATTTTAAAAATGAATCACATATTATTTTACCAACTGATAAAAAATATATTTCCAAAATATTTATTAATAAAAACAACCGATCAAAATATATATAAATATAATGTTTTTCTTGTTTTTTGGTTGAAAAGTGATATATTTCCTTCGCCTTACTTAAGCAGAATAAACTTGCTGAAAAGTAATGGAATTTATTTTAAAAGGCTATTCTGGGGATTTTATGAAAAGATTTATTTTTATGGCGGCGGTTTCTCTCTTAAATATAACAAATGCACAAGCTGCAGATGGCACAATTACCATTAATGGTCTTGTCACAGATAATACTTGTATGATTGATACTGGAGATAAAAATCTAACAATTAACCTGCCTACAGTTTCATCTCAAACCTTAAAAAATGCAGGTGATGTAGCTGGTCGCACCCCATTTCAAATTAATTTAACGAACTGTGCTTCGGCTGGTAAAGTAGCCACCTATTTTGAACCGGGCGCTACCGTTGACTTTAATACTGGTCGTTTATTAAACCAAGCAACTTCAGGCGGCGCAACAAACGTGAATATCCAGTTGCTAGGCAGTAATAATGCTGTAATCCCTGTACTCGCTACAGGCACGAATGCGGCTCAGACCAACTCACAATGGGTGAATGTTTCGGCAGGTGGTGATGCTGACCTTAACTATTATGCCGAATACTATGCTACAGGTGCTTCTACTGCGGGTACGGTAACATCGCAAGTAAAATACACCATTATTTATCAATAAAATTAAAATTGAAGCTTCTATTTAAAGATAGAAGCTATCTCCTATCTATTTATTCATTATTGAGAATATGACTCATGCTTTTTCGTGGTCGTAAGTTTTTTTGGGGATTAGTTTGTCTACAGGTAGCACTGACTACCACAGGGCATACTGAAATTGTTTTACATGGAACTCGTGTCATTTATCCTTCAAATGCACGTGAGATCACTTTGCAACTGAGTAATAACGGTACAGCTCCCTCTCTTGTTCAAGCTTGGATCGATGATGGAAATGCAAAATTGACTCCCGATGAAGCAAATGTGCCCTTCATTATTACTCCCCCGATTTCACGAATAGAAGCGAATAAAGGCCAGACCTTAAGAATTACAGCTCTACCTAATACTTCTCAATTAAATCAGCAACAAGAATCTATTTTTTGGCTGAATGTTTTAGATATACCTCCTAAACCGGAAGGGAAAACTCAACAAGACCAAAACACTTCTATTTCTAATAATTTTTTACAGCTTGCTGTTCGTTCGCGCATTAAATTTTTTTATCGCCCTATAAATCTAAAAGAGAATATTGAGCAACTAAGTGAGAAAGTTCAATGGAAAATGAATGATCAATATCTAGTAGTAAAGAACCCGACACCCTTTTTCCTGACTATTAGCTCCATTTTTCAAGGAAGTGAAGGCCATAAAATAGACTTATTACAACAAGGTTTAATGGTTGCCCCTTTTTCCGAAGATAAGATAAAACTAAAAAATAAAAATTTAGCAGACATGAGCTTTGTATATATCAATGATTATGGTGGAAGAGTTGAGCACCCAATAAAGTTCTAACCTTACTGTATTACTTAAGAAAACCTAAATACCTATCATGAATAGGCTCTAAAACTATGTCTAAATGGTTTATACCTTATATATGTTTAAAAAGCCCTTTTACTTGTTATGTGGCCTCAAGTATTGCGGTATTTATGCCTTTGGCTGCATATGCCGAAAATAGTACCGATGTTTCAGGTTTCTCAAAAGCAGAGTTTGATAGTAATTTTTTAGTAGGTAATGCGCAAAAAATTGATATTGGTCGTTTCAAATATGGAAACCCCATCTTAGCTGGTGAATATAGCTTAGATGTCTATATTAATGGTCAATGGCTGGGTAAACGACGTATGCGCTTTAGCGCGCACACTCCCAATGCAAATGCCGAAACCTGTTTCACAGAAGCCATGTTACTAGAGTATGGGGTAAAAGCTGAGGTGCTTAGCCAACATTCTCATACATCGTCTCTTTCTTGTGACACACTAGGGACTTGGATAGATAATGCTTTTTATTTATTTGACAGCTCCCGTTTAAGAATTGATATTTCTATCCCCCAAGCCACATTAGAAAAAAATGCACAGGGCTATATCGATCCACATTTTTGGGATCGAGGTATTAATGCAGCTTTTTTAACATATAACGCAACTGCTTATCGGATAGTTAACGAACAACATGAAAGTACATATGCCTTTATGGGGACGAATCTTGGAGCAAATTTAGCGAGTTGGCAATTTCGCCATAATGGACAATGGAAATGGCAAGACCATACTGATTTTCAAACTGATAATTCTTCTTATACTTCAACGAATACATATATACAAAAAGCATTTCCGAAAATTCATGGCGTTGTGACTTTAGGCGATTATTTTACTAATAGTGATTTTATCGATTCGTTACAGTATCGCGGGGTAAATATTTCAAGTGATGACCGAATGCTTCCAAACAGTATGCTCGGTTACGCTCCCAGAGTGAGAGGTTATGCAAAAACCAATGCTAAAGTCGAGGTTAGGCAACAAGGCAATTTAATTTATCAGACAACGGTACCACCCGGAAACTTTGAAATTAATGATCTTTACCCAACGGGGTTTGGAGGCGAGCTACAAGTTTCGGTAATTGAATCTAATGGAGTAATTCAAAAATTCTCTATTCCCTATGCTTCTGTAGTCGAAATGCTACGCCCTCAAATGAGTCGATACTCTTTTACTTTAGGGCAGTTTCGAGATTCACACCTTAGCCTAACTCCATGGCTAATACAGGGTAAATATCAACGGGGAATTAATAATTACCTCACAGCTTACAGTGCGGTTCAAGCGACCCAGCAGTATCTCTCCTTCTTACTAGGCACAGCTTTTTCAACACCAATTGGAGCTGTCTCTTTTGATGCCACTCAATCAAAAGCTGAGTTTGATCATCAATCTAAAATGACAGGGCAAAGTTATCGCTTAAGTTACAGTAGACTATTTTCTCCAACAAATACTAATTTAACATTAGCTACTTATCGCTATTCAACAGAGAACTACCTCAAATTGCGTGATGCAATTTTAATTCAAGATTTACAACAACAAAATATTGATAGCTTTCCTGTAGGAAAACAAAAAAGTGAATTCCAGATTACTTTAAATCAAGTTCTTCCAAAGCAATGGGGAAATTTTTATTTAGTGGGTTCATGGACAAACTATTGGAATCAACCCAAGACCAATAAACAGTTCCAAGTAGGTTATAGCAATCAATTTAAAGATTTAACTTATAGTTTATCCGCAATTAGCAGCGAAATTAATGAAGGCGGCACCCGCACAGGTCAAGATACGCAGTACCTTGCTTCTTTATCTTTTCCATTGGATTTTAAGAAAAATTCTCTAACTTTTAATAGTGTTATTGGTGAGGATAGCCAGACTTTAAGCTTCAGTGGCTTTACAGGAAGTCGCTTAAACTACGGCGCATCAATTTCTAATCAGGACCATGGTCAAACCAACCTGAATATTAATGGTACCTATAAAACAAACTATACAACACTTGGTGCTTCATTCAGTCACGCAGATTCATACCAACAAGAAATGCTTAACTTCAGTGGCAATGTTGTTGCACATTCCCAAGGAATTCTGTTTGGGCCAGATCAGGCTCAAACCATGGTGCTGGTCTATGCACCAGATGCTACTGGAGCACAAGTCGGCAATACACCAGGGCTCAGTATTAACAAAAAGGGATATGCAGTTATTCCCTATGTTACGCCTTACCGTATGAATGACATTAGTCTTGACCCGCAAGACATGTCTACACAAGTTGAACTTGGTGAGAGCAGTTTACGGATTGCCCCCTATGCAGGTTCAATCACTAAAGTTCAATTCTCAACAAAAAAAGGTTATGCACTTTTTATTAGTACAACAACATTAGATGGCTCACATCTACCTTTTGCCGCACAGGTATACAACCAGAATAACGAAGTAATAGGAATTGTCGCACAAGGCAGTCGCATTTATTTACGAACACCCCTAACCCATGACCGTTTATATGTGAAATGGGGAAATACGAGTACTGAAAAATGCGAAATTGAATACGATATAGCGGATCAAATAAAGCATAACAACCAACCAATTATTATGACAAAGGCAGTCTGTAAATGAATAATATTTTAAAAAAAATTGGATTTTTGGCAGCGAGTCTATTTGCTTATAGCCATACAAATGCAAATTGTAATTTAAGTAAAGGATTTACTACCGTCGATATTCCAATGAATATAGGTAAAATCGTAGTAAAACCAAATGATCCAATAGGAACGATCTTACAAAAGAATACTTTTACAATATCTCCTAATAATTCAACTGCAACTTGTAATCGCGCGAGTGATCAAATTATTGCAGCTCTCCCCTTAAATTATCCAATTAGTCCTATAGGTAATAATGTTTATGCGACTAATATTCCTGGTATTGGTATTCGTCTTTATCGTGAAGCTGCCGATGCTTCAGATTTTTCAGGATATTACCCCTATAGACGTACATTAACCCCAAATAAAGCATATACGCTTTCCCCAGGGTATTTTGTTATGGAGGTTATTAAAACTGCCATGACAACAGGCTCCGGAGCACTAGTCGCAGGCCGTTACAGCACCTATTATGTATCAGGACAACAAAATCGCCCATTTTTAACAACGACCGTATTAAGTAATACCCCTATTCTTATTGCGTCTTCATCTTGTGAAATTCAAAATGGTGTAGATTCACCAGTTCAACTTCCAACCGTGATGAAATCAGGCTTTAGAGCGATTGGGTCAACCCAAGGGGAACAGAATTTTAATCTATCAATCTTATGTAATGGTGGCGAAAACAACTCTGGTATCGCTACGAGCAATACGATCAGCTTAAGTTTTGATTATAATTCTGATACCTCCAATAATCAGGTGATTAACAACAGTGCCGCGAATTCAATCAAAGCCAACGGTGTGGGTGTCGAACTGTTATGGAATATGAATGGAGCAAATCAGCCGATTCAAAAAGCAAGCAAACTAAGTATAGGTATGGTGAGTTCCAACCAAACTGTTGAATATGATATACCTTTAACTGCTCGTTACTATCAGACTGCCACTAATGTGACCGCAGGTGAGGTTAAAGCAACAGCGACGGTGACGATTCAATATGATTAACTATTCTCTATAAAATTACTAAAAACAAATAAGCTCAATGCTACCAAAAGAACTCAAAAAACTAATTTTTTTCAAACTTTGTAGTTCTATTAAAAAATCACATAAAAAAATGCTCATAAGCAAAAATAGCAAATGAGCATTAGTGATAACCACTTAACCTGAAATACAAATTGTGGGAAATAGATCACAATTTGCATGGGTATAATTTCAAAATTCGGCTTAAAGATCAAGTCTTTTTTTTAACAAAAATTTAAAAAACCATCATAACATATTGTTTTAAATAAATTAAAAAAATAAATTTAATTTATAACCGCTATTTTATAGTGCTTCTAAAGAATTATCATTCTATTAATTAATAAAAACTTAATTTTAAGAAAAATTAAAAGACACTCGTCAAGTCGGATAAACTTAAATTTAGTTTAACTTCAAATATTTAGACTAAAATCATAAAAATTTAAACTTTAAAGAATTACATAATTTATAATAAAAAAAACATAAATAAATTTAGAAATCCCCTTCAATTGCAAATAATATGTTTTAGACTTTTTATCAGAACGTAACATGCTCATTTTTTGGAAAATATTATGTATCTTATTACTAAGTCTAGGTGCTACAAGTATAGGTTTTGCGATTAGTAACATCGATCTTTTTCTTTTTTTTATAGGTTTGCTTTTATTAACCTCCTTTATCTTAGCTTTAAAGCAAGCACGTGAAGATGCGGGTTTCTTTCCTGATAATTAAACTAATATAAGTTTCTGAGATATAGAATCAGTAATAAAATCATGATTGAATATGCGCTATAGTTTATAGGGTTGTCATCAAATCATGTCTAAAAATTCTTCAGACGCTGGAATTTTTTTATGGATGACTTACCAGACTATGCAAAAGATGGGCTTAGATGCAGCATCTATTTTTGCAAGTGTAAATTTGCCCAATCAACCACCCGATAAAAATATTCGTAGAGATAATTCTACCCAACAACGGTTTTGGACAGCCGCTGAAGAAATTAGCCAATATCCTGATATTGGCTTACATGTAGGTAAGCAAATGCCCCCTTTCCGAGGTTTGGTCATTGAATATTTATTTTTGAGCAGCTCTACATTTTGTGAAGGATTACAACGTACTATAAGATATCAAGCCCTACTTACAGATGTATTTAGCCTTTCCTTAACCATTAATGAAGATCAAGCAATATTATCGGGTTTTGAGCACCCCGTAAGGCATTATCTAGAATGTGGAATTGGTGTTTTTCTTAATTTTTTTAAATATATTACTAATAATGAGTTCAGACCTAGTCATATTACTCTACCTTATCAACAAGGTGCCTCGGCTGAAACTTATCAAGAGATGTGGGAATGCCCCGTCATTTTAGGCCAAACAAAAGGTGCTATAGTTTTTCCTAGTGTACTATTAAATAAGACCTCGCCAGCTGCTGAGCCAGAATTATTAAAAATCCATGAAACTCTTGCGGAACAGCAGTTATTAACATTAGAAAAGCATCAACTGATTCATGCAATTGAACGTTTACTTAGTAATGGATTACTTGAATCTAGGAAATTTGATCAAAAATTGATTGCAGAACGATTAAACCGCAACCCTCGTACTCTTCGCGCTGATTTACAAGCTATTAATACAAATTATGAAAAGATTCTAAATCAACATCGAGAAAAACTTGCCAGACGTTTGCTTGCTAATACACAAGAAACTATTGATCAAATTGTTTATTTAACCGGTTTTTCAGAGCCCTCTGCGTTCACACGTGCATTCAAACGATGGACCAATGAAACTCCAAGTGCTTATCGACAACGTAAACAAAAACAATCAAATTGATTCTAAAGGCAATTGGTCTACTGCCTATTAGGTCAAAGGGATAAAACATTCTTCTTTTAAAATGGCTTTAAATTGCAATTAAGAAGAAGTGACACATATGCTTGGATTCCCTGTAGGTGTTTTTGTAGCAAATGGCTTGGAATGGTACTTTCATAAAGTTTGGCTGCATGAGTTTCCAAGCCAGTATCGTAATAGCCCATTTTTCACCCATATCGCCCATCATAAACGTGCCCGTTTAAATGGCTTCCATGACGAAGGCTATGCCGAATCTATGCTTAAAAATGCTGAAATTTATAATGAAAAAACAGCCTTAATTGGATTAGCAGGTGCTGCTACCATTTTTTTACCTGTAGCTCCTTTTTTTACAGCTGGACTCTATTATGGTTTATGGAATTATTGGCGTGTACATGCTAAATCTCATTTAGACCCAGAATATGCAAAAAAACGTATTCCTTGGCATTATGATCACCATATGACAAGTAATCAGAATGCTAATTGGTGCGTTACCAGACCTTGGTTTGACTATATTATGGGAACAAGAGTAACCACCGAAGTATCTAAAACCGAAACTAATCCTTTAGGGATAAAATTACCTAAATGGGTAGAAAAACCTATTAATTCAGCTGCTAGACGTTTACTTGCTAAGTCTTTTGCCAAAATTGATTTAAACTCTCGTCAAGATCAATCTAATTTACGTGAAGGCATAGAAGTTAGTCTGACCTAGTGTATTGATCTAACTAAATTCAAAAGAAGCTGCGGAAAAATGGCAGCTTCTTTAAACAGACGTCTAAGCGTTAGCATTTAACTAACCAAGTTTAAGTTCTAAAAGACTCGAAACAACTCACCAGAAAATCCATTACTACACGTATTGCAGGACTATGTCGTAGATCTTCATGGGTTACCAACCAGATTTCAGCACTCATAGGATGATCATCTTGCAATCTGACCAAGTTACTCAGTGTGCCTAAAAAATCAGGTAACACAGCTAACCCAACTTCGCCACATGCTGCTCTCCACTGAAGTTCAGGATGATTTGTAACCATTACAGGTTCTTTATCGCCTAATCTTTCTTTTAACTTCTGTTGTTTTTGACCATGTACACCCCCGACCTCTACGCTAATCCATTCATAACTTTCAGAATCAGTTGAAGCTAAATAATTTGGAGCAGCATATATTCCAAAAGGAATTTCGCCTACTTTACGAGCAACTAAGTTTTCATCTTTAGGACGACCAAATCGTACAGCAATATCAGCCTCACTATGCTGCAAAGAAACATAATGAACGTCGCCGAGTACACGTAATTTTAATTGGGGATAATGACGATAAAACCTTCCCAGATGAGGCATGATAAGATGCGCAGCCGTTAAAGGAGGCATACTAATAGAAACACTACCCATCACTTCTTGCTGACCAGCCTGAGTTAAACGTTCAATAGAAAATGTTTCTTCCATCATACGAGCAACTACTTGTGCAAGACGTTCCCCATCTGGGGTAAGTATGTATGTGCGTGGTCTACGATCAACTAATTTGAGTTTTAAATTTTGTTCTAGTTGAGCAATTCTTCTGGATACAGTTACATGGTCTACCCCCAACTTTCTTGCGGCAGCTGACAGTGACTTCTCTTCGGTAAAAACTGAAAAGTAATGTAAATTTTCCCAATCAATCATTGTGCAAATTTTCACATTAGAAGTGTATTAATACGGAATTGTACACCTTTATATAATTGCCCAGAATAAAACCTTTCTTAGTGGGAGCCTGTCGATGAACAGAACGGTGGCTTATGCCTATGCTGGTGTTGTATTAACGATGTTTTTTTGGGGATCAGCATTTAATGCAATGTCTTATATTATTCAACATATGCCTCCGCTATCTGCCGCATCTGAACGGTTTTCAATTGCAAGCCTAAGCTTACTTCTGATCTTTTCAATAACAGGCAAACTAAGATGGGCAGCCTTAAGTCAAAATTTATTTATCTATCTTATTATTGGGGTTGTCGGCATTGCAGGATTCAACATAGGTTGTTTTTATGGCTTACAGACTACATCTGCTGTGAATGGTGCTTTAATTATGGCAACCACACCGTTGATGACTCTATTAATGACAATTATTTTGGACGGTGAAAAACTTACCCCTAGTAAATTTTTAGGTGTTTTATTCGGCTTAAGTGGTGTGTTACTCGTCATTAGTCAGGGGCATATAACAACTTTACTTCACCTAAAAATAGACATTGGAGATCTATTTATATTATTAGGGGCTTTTGGATTTTGCTTAGCAAATGTTCTATCTCGTCGCTATGTAAAAAATGCCACGCCTTTAGAAACAACGACTTTTTCTATGATGTTCGGGGCAATAACACTTGGCGTGTTAAGTATGATATTTGAAGATCCTCTTACAGCCATTACTTCTGCGCCTGTGAATGCACATCTGGCCATGGGTTATGTCATTATCTGCTCTACAATGATTGCTTATCTATTCTGGTTTAATGGCATACAAAAGTTAGGAGCCGGACGTGCTTCCGTCTTTTTTAACTTTGTACCTGTATTTAGTATGCTCATCGCCCTACTTACAGGGCAGTCTCTCAATATCTGGCAATTAATAGGAACAGCTTTAGTGATGTTTGGTGTAATGAGTAGCGGAGGTTTTTTTAAAATTAAAGGCACGCCACTTATAGTAAAACATTGTACAAAATAGGAAATATGCTGCTACATTAAAAATCATATGTTTATCATGTAGCAGCATTTTCAAATAAAAAATAGAAAAAATATTTACTTAATAAATTCTTTAATTTTATAAGTTTTACTTTTAAAAATATATTTTTACATTTTCAATTATTTATCACAAAAGCTCATCTTAATTATTGCGTTGTAACAAATAATATATGTTTCTTTAAAACTTAATAAAAGATTGCCATATATAGTTTTAAAACAACCTAAGGAGATATTAAAATGAAGCTGGATTTCACCACCATTGAAAAGCAAGCCCAATTGCTGCAAGAAGAGCAAGAAAAAATTGGACAACAAGATCATGATTTTCAGATCGCTTTAGATAAGCATAGAGAATCTTTAAAGAATTTATTTAAAGAGCTTTTTCATGATCAAGAAATTAAAACAGAAAATGGAGGTCATTGTTGCGTAACATTCGGAAATTTTAAAATTTCTTTATTAATTGAAACTGCTAAATTTGAGAATGGTGTACCGGTAAAATTAAACTCAGTAAATCCTATTATTGTGAAATTTAAAAAAGACAAACCAGTTGCAAAAGCACAATTTACCGATGCAACTCAATATCTCGATAATCATTCAGAAGCTCCAAACTATCAGTATTATTATAAACAAGAAGATAAAACCAAGCTCGTCCAATTTTCTGAACTTCCAACTTTCTTTCAAGCTATCTTAGACACGGATGTATAAAGTCAGGCCCTCAATAGAGGGCTTTTTTATATATTATTTTTATATCATTTAAATCTATTAAAAAATAATATCAGTCTAATTATTTTTTTATTTATCTATGAAATATTTAAGCCACTTTTAGGTTCTACAGCCTCAAAAAGTATTTGATTCTTTTTAAAATTACTTGTATATACATGTTTGTATTTGTTTGTACAAATGCAGACTTAATAAAAATAGAGTGGACTCTTAAAGGACAAGGAGAGTGTAATGGACTCATCGGCTGAGAAACCAAATAGTAGTTTTATTGAAAACCGAAGCATTGATTTTATTCCAGAGAATGAAAGACATGGCGGAGTGTTTGCCCAATTCACCCTCTGGTTTGGTGCCAATTTGCAAATCACGGCCATTGTGACGGGGGCACTAGCAGTTGTATTAGGCGGGGATGTTTTTTGGTCGATTATTGGTTTATTTGTGGGACAGTGTTTTGGTGCTGCTGTCATGGCTCTACACGCTGCTCAAGGTCCAAAACTTGGCCTTCCACAAATGATTTCAAGTCGTGTTCAATTTGGGGTATATGGTGCGTGTATTCCAATCATACTCGTCTGTCTCATGTATCTGGGGTTTACTGCAACTGGTGAGGTACTCGCGGGTAAAGCTATTGCACATCTAGCACATGTCAGCAATACAACTGGCATCTTAATTTATGCCTGCTTTATTATCTTATTTGCAACGATTGGATATCGTTTAATTCATGTGGTAGGCAAAGTAGCCAGTATTATTGGCTTGATTGCTTTTGTTATTATTCTAACTCAAATTTTAGCTCTTTCTGATTTCTCCGAACTCTTAGCAGTACGTCATTTCAGTTGGTCTTCATTTTTGTTAGCAGTTTCACTTTCTGCTTCTTGGCAAATCTCTTTTGGACCGTATGTTGCAGACTACTCTCGTTATCTTCCAACTAAAACGTCTTCATCTCGCGTTTTCTGGGCCGTTGGCTTAGGTTCTTTAGTGGGTTCACAAATTTCTATGAGCTTAGGCGTTTTGATTGCTCAGGTTGCAAACGGGAATTTTGTTGGAAATGAGGTTCAATATGTGGTTGGAATGAACCCTATTGCCTTAGTTGTTACCTTCTTATATTTTAGTATTGCTTTTGGCAAAGTTACTCTGACGACCTTAAATGCTTACGGTAGTTTTATGTGTGTTGCTACGGTTTGGAACAGTTTCAAATCGACAAATCAAATCTCAAAAATAACAAGATTGCTCATTGTCCTTGCTATGGTTGTGATTTCGACCTTTATAGCAATTATTGGCGAGCACACTTTCTTAAGTGCTTTTAAAGCATTTATTTTGTTTTTACTCACTTTTTTTATTCCATGGAGCGCAATTAATCTGGTTGATTACTACTTTATCTCCAAAGAAGAATGTGATGTAGATGCACTCTATGATCCAAATGGCAAGTATGGTCGCTGGAATCGAATTGGTATTACTTGCTACTTTTTAGGTATTTTAATTCAACTACCATTTATTGATAGCAAATTCTATACAGGTCAAATCGCGGCAATGTTGGGAGGCATAGATCTATCATGGCTAGTGGGACTTATCTCTACAGCTTTGATCTACTATTTTTTTGCTAAAAGAGCTCAACTAAAGTTTGTAAAACAGTTACCTATCGAACAAGTTAAGTAAAGCCCAAACATAAGATATCAAAGTATGACTTTGATATCTTACTGAAATTGATAAAAAGCTATTCTTGTAATGCTTTAACCTGTGCTGAAGCAGGAAGCCCAAACAACTTATCAAAACTCCAATTAAATATAAAAGTGTAGATAGGAATAATGATAATAAAAGCTACATCTAGCCAAAAAGCTGCAATCAGAGAAATATCCATCCACCATGCAATAAGAGGAATCAAAAATAAAACTAAGGTAAGCTGAAAACCAATTGCATGCCCAACCCTACGTTTGACTGTACGAATATTACTGCTTTGCCTAGCTTCCCACTTCTCATATATAACATTGTAAATAAAATTCCAAGTTACAGCGATGGTCGTAATCATGACAGATAGAGGCCCAGTATGTTCCACACTATCGCCGGCCAAGATAGCTAATCCTACTGATGAAATAATCATTCCGATCACTTCATAAGAAGAAACATATACGATTCGACGCTTTACACCTTGCATAATCAATAAACTCTGCTTAATTCTTTATATTTTAATTTCAGTTAAAATCATATATAAAGTTAATAGCTTTCAGTTTGACTGATATCAAAATGAATTTTAACAGTGAAAATATTGAACTCTTCATCACCGTACTAGATACGGGATCTTTCTCTGCGGCCGCTCGTAAACTAAATCGGGTCCCCTCAGCAGTCAGCATGGCCATTGCTAATTTGGAAGCAGAATTGGGTTATATCTTATTTGAACGAACCCATCGAAAGGTCATTCCAACTTCTACAGCATTAGCTTTAGAACCACAGGCTCGCATTATTTCTGAACAGCTTAGGCTATTTAGTACTCATGCTCATGAACTTTCTTTAGGGCTTGAAAGTAAATTACGTATTGGTGTTGTCTCTGATGTAAATACAAAATTATTATTCTATTCAATAAAAAAATTAGCCGATAAATTCCCATTACTTAATATAGAAGTTATTACTGCCCCTCAAGATGACATCGTCAATTTACTTTATAAGGAAGAAATTAGTCTTTGCTTAGCAGGTTCAGACCTAAATATAAAAATGCGTGAAAATCTGCAATTGGTAATGACTGAAACAGTAGTTGCCACTATTTCGTCTAGACATAGTCTTCTACAAGAAAAAACAAAGCAGTTTTCTATTGAAGAGTTAATCAATATTAGGCAAATTGTAGTAGCGAGTAGTGACCATGAAATGACAGATTCTCGTTCAATTATTGGTGCAATGTACTGGAAAACGAATAGTCTACAAACAGCAATTAATATGGTTGAAGCAGGACTCGGCTGGGGAAATTTCCCTTTATCATTAGTACAAGAAAAAATCGATCAAGGTCATTTAGTTCTTTTAGATTTTAAAAATACCAAAAATCATTTACCTCTATCCATTTACTTAATTTGGCTTCAAGACCGCCCATTATCTAAAGCGGCTCGAGAACTCATCCAAATTATTCAAGAAAATTTATAATTTTTTTATACTTTAGTTCTGAGTACATCTAATCTCTTTTATAGTTTTACTTCAGATTAAATATACTTGCTTTAAAAATTTAGCTTATTGTTCAACCCCTATTTCCATAAATATTATACAAAGCAAGAAGCCTACTTAAAAAGCAGGCTTCTTACTGTATTTCAGGACTAAGCAATAGTTTTTTATTTTGGAAAAATACATTTATACTTTATTAAAACCTAGCATTTTAGTCAAGAATAAAATCAATAAAATACAATCATTTGTATTCCACGTGAAAGCAGTCACACTTTAAGTTTTATATAGAAAACACATTAGAAAAAGAAAGAAATTTCAATGATAAAAATTTCCAACTTTTCCACTTAAAAGTTCTATTTTTTTTAATAAAATGAGATAAATTGCTTAATTTTAAAAATAAGCTGGCCTTTATTCATCTCTTTTCTCTTTTCATCTTTAAAGCTATATCCATCTTATATTAGCTTATTTATTTTGAAATACTTTGACTCTCAATATTTTATAAGTAATTTTTCGATTATATCCAGACTTACAAAAATCAAAGGACAAGTCCTTTACAAGTTCTAAAAAATTAATCCTATAAATATTATCATTTTTTATTCTTAACTTTTTAAATATTAATTATGTATCCTGACTTAGATTACTTAGAAGAAAATTTACTCATCATCAATATATTTATTACAGTTTTTCAGCAAAATCCAAAGAATAATTACCATTAGTAAGATGTAAACTTGACTAGGATAAGAAGTGATTGACTCTATAAATATAATTTTATGAATTAGTTTTATTCTAAACATTCTCATAGTTTTATTAAAATAATTTTCGATCGAAAATTTATAAATTGCACACGATACATACATGCACAAATCTGCTTGTACTCTACTATTTTTCGGTAAACTTATCTAACCTAATCTTGTCAGCATTATTCAAATAACCTCCCACAAATTGGTTGTATTTCAAACAATATATATTTAAAAAGAATTAATAATTCGAATCGAAAAGATAATTAAGCCTCTACCACAATAAGTTGCTGGCTGGAATAAGTTCTAATTGATCGATAAATAACTTAGTTCACTTTACTCGCGAAGTCCTCATACGCTAGAATCACTATCGCTTGTAATATTTAACCAAAACAACACAATATTTTTTGGGCTACTATGCGCCAACTTTAGAAAATGACTTGTGTTTAATTAAAAAATTGATTAGTATTGCACGCACTGAAAAGCCTTGAGATTAAAAGCTTTTCTTGCTTATAGGGCCTATAGCTCAGTTGGTTAGAGCAGCGGACTCATAATCCGTTGGTCCACAGTTCAAGTCTGTGTGGGCCCACCAAATACCAAACCCCATAAACTAAAAAGTTTATGGGGGTTTTTAATATGTATTCAAATAGAATTTGGTTCACCGTTATAAACAATACTTAAAATTTAATTATCAAATTTTAAAATTTATTTTTATTCCCAAACTTCAGCTTTTTTAAAATAAATTTTCTTTGTGCACTGAATATTTCTGCTTCATCTATTAGGCTAAGATTTGTTTCCGCATAGGTTCCGAATGTTCTAATTGAGTATCCCAGAACTTTTCCCATAAATCACAATACTCTAAGCATATCTTTTCAATATAGTTATAATCTTCTTCTGTACAAGCTTGCATCAAGACATACCATAAGTCTTCTTCATGATCATCATCCGCGGCTTCGGCACTCTCATCCTCAGAAATACCATGTACATGATAATAACCACCACCCTCCACCTCCAAACCGACGGCTTTAGTTGCTTTACGTAAAGGTGGACTGTAAAGGATAACCTCTTCTTCCGCGACTGCTAATAAGGCTGAAACAGCTTTATAGTCATGATAAGCATTTTCTAAAAATACTCTAACTTGATCTGCAATGTCACTGGGTTGATAAGTCAGACGATCTTCTTCCGTAATACCGAAATCATTTAATACATCTTCAAATAAAGGATAGTGAGCATATTCTGGATTTCCCTGATAATAACCATCTTTATCTAAACCGGGTCGAAATCCAAACTCATCAAAAATATTTAGGCTTAAAAGAAAACGTGGAAACATTTTTGCGCCAGCATGCAATCTTGGCTCTAATTGTTTAGTTTGAAATTGGGCCATAAGCAGTGCATCAGTAAAAGTTTGCACAATTGCATGACGATATTCTAAGTGAATTTTTTTTAAATTTTCTTTATTAATTTTTCCGTCATTTAAAATATTAATTGCTGGATGATTTGAGACGGCATGGTTAGCAATTTTTGCTCTTAAACGGATCAAAAAGTCTGAATTTTTTTTCCATAGTTCGGCTGAAATGCTTTGCTTCATCCCTGCGAGTGCTTTCTTTCTAGGATTATTAAAATTCTCAAATTTCTTAGGCATATCCACTCTCATTAAACTTATTGAAGCCTGATCGATTTTTTACATCTTTTATTATAAAAACAATGACTTAAATTAATATTTAAATATGTTCCTTTATCAATCAATATTAGAATTAAAATCATACGAAATCAAATAGAAAATTTTAAAAAAACTTAGTTAATGATAATCATTATCACAATATAAACTTGTATCTAATCCCTTTTTTTATTATGATAATTCATATTAAAATTTTAATTTTTTAGATTACGTTATAATTAGTGCTAACTATATGGAATAGTAATGTCAAAAAAAGAAGATATTATAAATACTGCTTTAAATTTATTTAATCAGATTGGTTACAATGCTACTGGTGTTGACCGTATTATTGCTGAATCTAACGTTGCAAAGATGACATTTTATAAATATTTTCCTTCGAAAGAAAATTTAATTATGGAGTGTTTGCAACATCGAAATTTAAATATTCAAAACTCAATTAATGAACAACTAAGTTTACATCAAGATGCTAACCCACTTGAGAAAATTCATATTATTTTTAATTGGTATATTGAATGGATCAATAGTGAAACATTTAATGGATGTTTATTTAAAAAAGCATTTATTGAAGTGTCTAAACAATATACTTCAATTCGTGAACCATTTTATGAATATACGAAGTGGTTGACTCATTTATTACAAGAACAACTTACTCGATTAGGGATAGAAAACCCTACTCCACTTACTCACATCATTATTTCTATTATTGATGGGATGATTATTGATGGAACAACAGATAAAACGCTTATTAACTCTGAAAAAATTTGGCAATATATTGAATATTTGATTAATGAAGAGATACCTCAGCAGGTATCTTAAATTTTAAAATTATCTAAGTTTATTATTTTTAATATTAAGTTTAAAAGAAAAATAAATAAACATTTTAAATCTTTTATAGCTTAGATAATCTTAATTTTGAATGCGCTACTTTAGCTTTCATAATTTTTCTAGGCTTTTTTACAAACTCATATTAGAATCCTGAAAATTTATCACCTTGCACTGATCTATGAAAAAATTTCTAGGTAACTCTATCTTTAAAGCTGCTGGCTGGACCTATAATGTAGATCCAGAAATTCTTGAGAAAAAACAAGTTATTATTGGCTTTGAACATACCTCTAATCTAGATGCAGTGCTATCTATTGCCCTCTTTCAAATTTTAGACATTAAGATTCATACTTTAATAAAGAAAGAACTTTTTAAGGGTCCCCTTAAGCCAATTCTAGAAAAACTTGGTGGCATTCCCGTTGACCGCAAAGCGAGTAAAGATATTGTTTCTCAAATGGTTGAACAATTTCAAACTCATGAAACTTTTAACTTGGTGATTGCTCCTGAAGCTACTCGTGCCAAAGATGGCTCTGAACGTAAACCTATCCGTACAGGTTTTTGGCATATTGCAAAAGCAGCCAATGTTCCTATTGTACTTATGTATGCCAACGCCCGAAGCAAACAAGGCGGAATTCTAGGCAAAATTTACCCAACAGACTTACAAAAAGATTTGGAAACGATTAAAGAGCTATATGCACAGTTTGACATAGACATCAAAATTAGCTAAATCAAATTGGACTTGATTCGGCCTAATCTCACTCATTAGGCCTTAAGCTTATTATTCTTATTCAATCGGCTAACAAAACGCAGGGCAACAGTTTTCAACAAAACCAAGCCTATGCTAATATTCCAGCACTTTTGCATTTTCTTTTTTGGAGTTCACGTCCATGGCGGGTCATTCTAAATGGGCCAATATTAAGCATCGTAAAGCGAAACAAGATGCAAGTCGCGGTAAAGTTTTTACTAAATATATTCGTGAAATTGTGACTGCTGCCAGACTTGGCGGTGGAGATGCTGCTAGCAACCCTCGTCTGCGTGCAGTAGTTGAAAAAGCTCTTTCAGTTAATATGACACGTGACACCATCAACCGTGCAATCCAACGTGGTGCCGGTGGTGAAGATAATGATGATTTAAAAGAAGTAACTTACGAAGGTTATGGTGTTGGCGGTGTTGCTGTTCTTGTTGAAACAATGACAGATAACTTGAACCGTACAGTACCAGATGTACGTCACTGTTTTAGTAAAACAAATGGTAACCTAGGAACTGCGGGTTCTGTAGCTTATCTATTTACTAAACGTGGTGAAATTACTTTTGAAGATATTTCTTTAGAAGACAAAATCATGGAAGTTGCTTTAGAAGCTGGCGCTGAAGATATTGAAGTTTCAGAAGATGAAATTTTGGTAATCACTTCACCAGAAACTTTTGGTGAAGTTCAAGATGCTCTGACTGCTGCTGGTTTAAAATCTGACAATGCAGAAGTGGTTATGAGTCCATCAACCAAAGCTGAAATTACTGATGTCGACCAAGCAAAACAAATTCTTAAAATGATTGATATGTTTGAAGATCTCGATGATGTGCAAAACGTTTATACCAACGTTGAGTTTACAGATGAGGTTTTGGCTCAACTTGATGCCTAAATCAAACATTTGAATTAAAAAACGCACCATTGGGTGCGTTTTTTTATAGTTTATTTAGTAAGTTATAGCAGTTAAAAACATTATATTTTTTAATAACAAAGCTGGAATGCAAAGCAACCACATTGTCAATTTTTCCAATACGTCTTAATAAAATTTCGCTGTAGTCATCCATGTTGCGTGCTACAAGTTCCAAAATAAAATCGGCACTTTGCCCTGTCACTAAAAATGCATTGGTCACTTCTGGAATTGCTTCTATTTCGGAAAGAAACTTGTCAAATGTTTCAGTGTCATGCTTACTCAATGAAACTTGCAATAAGATGTGCAAGGTAAAGCCAAGTTTACTAAAATTAATTTCCCTTTTGAGCTGACCCATAACGTTGGCTTCAATCAGGTGCTTAATCCGGCGATGCACAGAACTGACTGACAGATTGATCCGTTCTGAAAGTTCATTCAAATTTAAGTCTTCATGAGACAAAATTTCTAGAATTTGTTTATCAAAACGATCTAACTCCATTCCTATCTCCAGCCAGAATTTTACAATGAGGACAGTATACCCTATACAACTCCCACGCATTGAAAAATACGAAGGTTTAAAAATAGCTAAAACATTTATTTCTTTTACATATTTTATTGCAGTTATGCATTTTAACCGTGCAAATAGTGGAGCATATGACTCATTTTAGAGAGTCAATTTCATGCTCTCATTTATTTTTTTTAATTAAAGGTCCTATTTACACTTCTATTTTGACATAAAGCAATGATAAGAATAGAAATTTGACTATTTTTCTAAATTCTTAAAGTTGGCATTATTATTGTTATGTATTTACAGGAAAATTTTTATCCATGTCGGGGAATGCCTGTGAATAAGATCAAAACACTAGTGCTAGCAATGAGTTCTTTAGGTGTAATTAGCGTGACAATGCCTGTGCATGCAGCTACAGATGCTGAAGTTAATGCGTTGCGTAATGAAGTAAATGATTTAAAACAACTCGTCCAGAAACTATCTGATCAACAAAAAACAGCTTTGTCAGTCAGTACTCCACCAGCACCTCCCGCAACACCTGCTGCTTCTACCTCTCCTGTATCAAAACCGGGTTGGATGGCAATGGCTGATGGGCAAACCCAAGTTAAACTTTATGGTAATGTCCGAGTAGATGCTACCTACGACTTTAAAGGTTCAAATGGAAGCATTTCAAATGCAGCCAACTACCCTTTAAATAAAGATGATCCAAGACAAGATTCGTTAAATGTATCTGCTGCGACCTCACGAATTGGTCTAGATATTACTCGGCCTACTCAATACGGAGATTTAACGGGTAAAATTGAAGCCGATTTCATGGGTGGAAATGGTGATAATGGCAATGGAACCTTCCGTGTTCGCCATGCCTACATGTCTTTAGGTAAATGGTTAGCAGGTCAAACGACTTCACCTTTTGTAAATACTGATACCTCACCAGAAACACTAGATTTCACTGGAGCTGTTGGTACAGGCACTACACGTACGGTACAGGTTCGTTACACTCAGCCAATTAATGCACAACAGAAAATATTAGTTGCCTTAGAAGGGGGTGATGTTGAAAAAGTGAGTAATGCTGCTGGGGGAAGCCGCTTTCCTGCTTTAACAGCACGATATGATTTTAAAACTGCAGATAATAAAGGCCTATTACAATTGCATGGTCTTGCACATGAAAATCGAGTGGCGCCCAAAGATAGCTCTTCTGAAGAAAAATTTGGTTGGGGTGTTGGGGTTGGTGGTAAATATGATTTAACTCCTCAGGATAGCTTAGTTGCTAACTACTATCATGTTAAAGGAGATGGCCGCTATTTATCTTATAGCAATTCTGCTTATGCCTATGACACAACAACACAAGATATTAATTTAGGTGAATTTGATAGTGCCGTTATTGGCTATCAACGAAAATGGAGCCCTATCCTCCGCTCTACTTTTGCAATAGGCGGTATTCAATATAAAGATGATAGCATTTACGCAAATAGCAATTTAACCAGTACCAGTTATAACAAAGAAATTTATAATGCCTTGGTCAATTTAATCTGGAATCCAGTTAAAAGTATTGATTTAGGTGCAGAATATACTTATGGCCAACGAGAAACTTTCGCAGGCGATAAGGGTGATTACTCTCGTATTAATTTATTAGCAAAATATAGTTTCTAAAAATTGGATGTAAAAAAAGAGCCTTTCAAAAGGCTCTTTTTTATTAGCGGTATTAATGCATGGCTTGAATTTTTTCTAAGAAAAGCTTCGCACGTTCGTGGCGAGCATCTAAATTATCAAAAAATTCATGCGTTGGGCAGTCTTCTAAAATCTTACCTTCATCCATAAAAATTAAACGGTTAGATACTCTTTTAGCAAAACCCATTTCATGTGTAACACACATCATGGTCATACCTTCATGTGCAAGTTGTACCATCACTTCAAGTACTTCACCGACCATTTCAGGGTCAAGTGCAGAAGTTGGTTCATCAAACAACATACAGATTGGGTCCATGGACAAGCCACGCGCAATCGCTACACGTTGCTGTTGTCCACCAGACAATTGGCCCGGAAATTTATCTTTATGCGCAAGCAAACCTACACGCTCTAAATATTTCAGACCTTTTTCACGAGCATCGGCAACTGAACGCTTTAACACTTTAACTTGAGCAATTGTTAAATTTTCCAAAACAGTCATGTGCGGGAAAAGTTCAAAGTGCTGAAAGACCATTCCCACCCGTGAACGGAATTTAGCAAGATCCGTTTTTGAATCTTTCAGAGAAACTCCATCAACAATAATGTCACCTTGTTGAAATGGTTCTAACGCATTTACTGTTTTAATGAGTGTTGATTTTCCTGAACCAGATGGTCCGCAAACAACAACGACATCACCTTTTTCAATACTCGTCGTGCAATCTGTTAAAACCTGAAAATCACCATACCATTTAGAGATATGTTGGATGTCTATCATTGGCATTTAAAATCTCCAATTAGCGAATGATGGCAATTTTTTGCTGTAAGCGTTTGACTAATTGCGACAGCACAAACGAACTACAGAAGTACACTACAGCGACGATTAAATAGAATGTTGCTTTCGTTTCAGGACCATAAGTATTAGCCAAGGTATCTGCACGACCTAAAAAGTCTGGCGCACTAATCACATACACTAATGAGATATCCTGAAATAAAATAATTGTTTGAGTTAACAATACTGGGAGCATGTTACGAAAAGCTTGAGGTAAAACCACGTAGCGCATTGATTGACCATACGTAAAACCTAGCGCGTAACCTGCATTTACCTGACCTCTTGAAATAGACTGAATTCCGGAACGTACAATTTCCGAGAAAAATGCAGCCTCAAAAATAGCAAAAGTCACAACACTCGAAAACAACGGTCCCCAATATGTATCAGATTGAAACTCAAATATTTTTGGCAACAAAAAGTAGAAAATAAAGATTACCTGAATCAATGGAATACCACGAAACAGATCGACGTAAAATTTTGCGAAATTACTTGCGATGGCATTGCTTGATAAACGCATCATTGCCAATGGAGTTCCGATCAGGATACCACCCAGCATCGCCAATACAGTCACGGTAAGGGTAAAAATGAAACCTTCTTTGAGTGCCGCGATCACGTCAGGATTTTGTAATAAAGAAAAATCCATAATTACTTCCCTCCTGAACCTAAGCCAGGTACAGCCATTCGTTTCTCAATCCATGCCATCACAAACTTAATGCTATAAGTGATAATCAAATAAACAGGTGTAGAGAGAATAAGAATGATGATGTCCTGAGAAGTTTCTTCCCGCATGGTTTTTGTATAAGCGAAGAAGTTCAAAACACTTAATGCATATAAAACAGCTGAGTTTTTGAAAACGTTCATTGCTTCAGAAGTAATCGTGGGCCACACAGTACGATATGCAACAGGTAAAATGACATAACGATAGCTTTGTGCAGTGGTAAAACCTACTGCGGAAGCAGCAAATTTTTGTCCTGTTGAAACAGTATTAATACCAGCACGTATGTGCTCAGATACACGCGCAGCTGTGTAGAGACCTAATGCAAAAACACCAATAACCGCAGGTTGCTGATTTAAAAGATTTTTCCACCATCCACCAGCAACAACATCTCCACTGCCTGCACTTATGCTATCCGGTAAAAATTCCGGAAAAACAAATGCCCAGAAGAATAGCTGCACAATAAGTGGAATATTACGGAAAATTTCAACGTAACAATTGCCAATAAATGCGAGAGGTTTGTTGGGTAATGTACGAATTACCCCTAGGAGAGAACCTAATAAAAATGCGATAAGAAAGGCTATAACAGCTGTCCAAACCATAGTAAAGACGCCTGAACCTAACATTTGTAACCATGTGGGCGCTTCAGCATGAGCATTGTAGCTTGAGCTACCAATTACTCTACAGACTGATTCTGCCCATGCGGCTTTATCGACACCATATTCATTAGACTCCGCACAGAATATAGTCCAGTTTAGCGAGCCGACTGACATGTTTGCCCCTTAAATGAATATCTTTAGGAAAATAGACCGCTTAAGCAAGTGAGGTCTCACTTGCTTAAGTAAATTTAGGACAAAAAGATCTTGTTAGATCCCTGCATCTGTTGGGTGAGCTTTTAATTTTTTATAAGATGAACTTTGTGGCATGTTCAAATTTGTATTTTTTGGTGGAATTGGCGATAAGAACCACTTCTTATATAAAGCGTCCATTTGACCAGTTTTCCATAGATTATTTACAGTACGGTCAGCAATCGCTTTAAACTTTGTATCACCTTTAGCAAGCATAATGCCATAAGGCTCTGATGAAAGTACCGGACCAACAATTGCGAAAGCTTTAGGTGTAGAAGACTTGGCAACTAAGCCAGCTAAAATATTATCGTCCATGACAAATGCAGCAGCACGGCCTGATGCCATCATTGCAAAAGAGTCAGAGTGATCTTTACCATAGATGTTTTGGATATTAAGCGCTTGGCCTTTTTCATTCATCTTGATGTATTTATCAGATGTTGTACCTTGAGTTGTTACAACAGCCTTGCCATTTAAATCTGCCAAACTCTTAATGCCAGAGTTCGCTTTAACTGCCATACGTACTTCAGTCGCATAGTAGTTTGTTGAGAAACCAACTTGTTCTTGGCGTTGCTTAGAGTTTGTGGTCGTACCACATTCCATATCGATATTGCCTGCTAAAAGTTCAGGAATACGAGTTGATGAAGTTACTGCCTTGTACTCAACTTTTAGCCCAGGCATTTTCAATTCTTTTTTAATGTCATTTGCAAACTGGTTACAGATATCGACTGCATAACCTACTGGTTTACCTGCAACAACATATGAAATTGGGTCAGAAGATTCTCGGTGGCCAATGATGATTTTTCCGCTGCTTTTAATTTTAGCTAATGTATCTGCTGCCTGAATTTGAGAAGTAGCACCAACCGTACAAAGCATAAATGTTGAAATAATGAGAGAGGTTGCAGAACGTTTCATAAGAACTCCTTGATGATCATTCTCTCTATTTATCTATAGAATCATTCATATAGAGCAATAGAGTGATTTATTATTAAATTGCAATTATCGCGCCAACTTTTCCAAGTAGGACACATCCATTTGCTTCACTTATTTTATTCAGTCTGTTTTGCAGAGTTAATACCTTTAAAACTGCTAACATGTTTCTACTTTAATCTATGTTTTAATCTTCTGTCTATTATTAAGCTCATCTATTTACACTTTAATGTGGCAATTATTGATTACAATGTAAACACATGCACAATAAAGAGGCTTAACTTGAGCTAAAAACTGTTTTTAGAAAAATTGTATTTTGTGAAAATCATAAAAATTAAAATTATTAAGTATTTAGACTAAAGTTGAATAATGAGGTAAATAAAGAAATTCCTATAGCAAAATAATATATATAAATGTTTTAATAAAAATCATTTAGAAAATTGATAGTAATATTTAAGTTAATGACTGAACTTAGAAATATTACAAAAATGCCCTGAGAAAATCAGGGCATTTTATAAATTTTAAATTCCTCGCCAATCTACACGTGCGTTTCTTTCGGTTTGATATATTCTTAAAACATATTGGCCTAGAGGTAAATCAAGCAAATATTTTTGATAGTTGCTCCATTCCTCAGACACTTCTTCTGCTTCTTCACGCTCCCATGGCGTACCTTTCACCTCTAATAGTGGTGCAAGCATCGAACAGACAGAAATATCAGCAAGACTTAATCGATCGCCCACCATATAGCGCGCTTGATTTTCTATTAGATACTGGTTTAATTCATTTATGAGTTCGTCCATCTGCTTTTTGGACTGGCTCACCAACTCTTCTTCAAGCTTATAGTTCTTTTTTACGAGTGTTTTGAGAAAAGGTTTTGATATTTTTTCAAACTGACGTAAATAGCCTTGTTCACCCATCATAATTTCTAGAGCATGGTCCCCTTGGGCTAAATTATGTGCTAATGCCCAACGGCGCACATGTATCCCAAGATCATCAGCCAAACTATCAATTTTCAGTATTTGTTGCCTAAGTTGCTCATCACGGCGCAAAAGCGCGTGTTCTGGGTAGGTATCATCCAAATAAAGTGCAATTTTGGTTGATTCAGCAATCCATTGATGATCATCTTTCAAAATTGGCAGCAAATTTTGCCCTGTTTTGAGTTGTGCGAAAGCACGATGAAACCCTGGAATCAAGTTATGAGCCACATAATCAAGTTCTTTATGGTCTAACAACCAGCGAGCTTTTTCACAATAATGGGACAAAGGAAACTGATACAAAACCCGCATAAAATCTCCACGTTTATTTTTATTTGACTATTTGTACAAAAATGGTCGATGGTAAGTAGATACTTTAGAAGCTATTTTTAGTGAAAACAATGGATATTGTGCTCATTTTTGCTGACAGTTAAGTCTATTTTTTTATATCTTTTTTTACCGTACTTATTGCTCTTTTTCATATTAAAACGAGTTTTGTTATTACTTTTTTGCATTAAAAATATAAAGTATTGATTAATATAAACTTTATATATCTTTATTTATCCTTTAAAAATCAAAAAAAATGCTTTGCACTTTATTTCATAAGCTGAGCATAAGTCCTCGTTTAGTGGAAAAATATTTCTTTTGTAAGGTAATGACAGCAATACAAGGTGTCATTATGTCTAATTCTCTATCTAAAACGACGGCATACGTCCAAGTCATTCAAAATGATCAACAAGCCATTAATGCCGCTTATCAAGTGGCGGATTATGCTTTAGAGGGTCGTAATACACGTGATCAACAACGCTTATTACCTCATGAGCAAATCGAAAGCTTTAGCCAAAAAGGCTTAGGCGGAATCCGAATTGCAAAAAAATATGGCGGAGCTTTTGTGTCCAATAAAACCTTGGCACAAGTTTTCCGTATTTTAAGTAAAGGCGATGCAAATGTTGGTCAGATTCCACAAAATCAGATTAGCCTTTTAAACCTGATCGAAATCTTGGGTACAGAACAACAAAAACAATTTATCTTTTCAGAAATATTAGCAGGAAAACGTCTTGCCAATGGTGGCCCAGAACGTAATACACATGACTCAAAAACACTAAAAACCACGCTCACCATTGAAAATGGTAAATATATTTTAAACGGTGAGAAATTTTATTCGACTGGAACAAGTTTTGCTCACTGGCTTGCAATTAAGGCTGTTCATCCTGAAGGCCATGTCGTTTTAGTGATTGTTAACCGAGATACTCAAGGCATTGAAGTCATTAATGACTGGAATGGCTTTGGTCAACGTACAACTGCGAGCGGTACAGTTAAATTAAATGATGTTGAAGTTAATCCTGAACTTATTTTTGATGAACGCTTATTAACACAAGTCCCAACTTATCGCGGTGCTTATTCGCAGTTACTACAAGTTGCAATTGATGTTGGAATTGCAGAAGCCGCTTTTGAAGATACCTTATCGACCATTCATAAAGCACGACCGATTATTGATGCAAATGTTGAAAAAGCCAGCTTTGAGCATTACATCCTGCAAGAAGTTGGTAAGTTAAATATTGTGCTCGATGCTGCAATTTTATTGCTTGATGAAGCTGCTGAATATTTAGATGAACTGGATCAACTTGAAAATGTGACTGATGAACAAGTAGCGAAAGCTTCAATTTTGGTTGCTGAAGCGAAAGTCTATGCCAATGATGCCGCTCTACAAATCTCTGAAAAACTGCTGGAACTTGGCGGTAGCCGTTCAAGTTTAAGCCAGCACAATTTAGATCAACATTGGCGAAATGCCCGTGTACATACATTACACGACCCTGTTCGCTGGAAATTACATGCCATTGGCAATTATTACCTTAATGGTCATTTCCCTGCCCGCCATGCCTGGATTTAAGGAGAAATTGTCATGACTTCATATCAATCGGTTCAAACTAAACAAACATCGGCATCAAACCAAGCACACATTATTCAAAATGATGCTGAAGCTTTGGAAATTGCTAAACAATTTGCTGAGCAATTTAAAAAAACCGCAGTAGAACGCGATACCAAGCGAATTTTACCGTATACCGAAATTGATGCTTTGAGCCAGTCTGGGCTATGGGCAATTACAGTGCCAAAGCAATATGGTGGTGCCGAAGTTTCAAGCCATACAGTAGCTAAAGTAATTGCCCTTTTAAGTGGTGCAGATGGTTCAATTGGTCAAATTCCACAAAACCATTTTTATGCTTTAGAAGTATTGCGCAATACGGGAACAGAAGCTCAAAAACAACGCTTATATGGCGAAGTCTTAAATGGCACGCGCTTTGGTAATGCGCTTGCTGAATTTAAAACAAAAACTTCGACTCACAAACAAACCAATATCCGTCCTCATGAAAATGGATACTTGATTCAGGGTGAAAAATTTTACTGCACAGGAAGTTTATTTGCTCACCGTATTCCAACGTTAGTTTTAGATGATGCAGGCCGAGAATATCTGGCGTTTGTAAAAAGTGGTTCGCAAGGATTAAAACTTGTCGATGACTGGTCTGGCTTTGGACAGAAAACCACAGGTAGCGGCACAGTTAAGTTTGATCAGGTTTTTGTAGATGCAGACGATGTTATTCCTTTTGATACTGCATTTTTACAACCGACCTTAGTGGGCCCTTTTGCTCAAATTATGCATGCATCGATTGAAGTTGGTATTGCACGAGCAGCCTTTGAAGAAAGCTTGCAAAGAGTACATCAAGCTCGCCCATGGATTGATTCACAAGTAGAAACGGCAAGCCAAGATCCTTTAACGATTTATGAATTAGGACGCATTGCCGTAGATGTACGAGCAAGTGAAGTTCTATTAAAACAAGCTGCTCAATCAATTGATGCCGCAAAAATTGAAACCACACCTGAAAGGATTGCTAAGGCTTCAATTGATGTTGCCAAAGTACGTGCTCATAGTAGCGATATCGCATTAAAAGCGTCATCGAAGCTGATTGAACTTGCTGGTAGCCGTGGTAGTCAAGCACAAGATGGCTTAGACCGTTTCTGGCGCAATGCACGCGTGCATACGTTGCATGATGCTGCACGTTGGAAATATTACTTTATCGGCAACTATGTTCTGAATGGTGTTCTACCACCTCGTCGGGGGACATTGTAATGACAGACTTTAAAGCTAAAGAGATTTTGCTGAATGCCTTTGATATGAACTGTGTTGGGCATATTAATCATGGTCTATGGACACATCCACGTGATGAATCACACCGTTTTAATGAATTGAGCTATTGGACAGAACAAGCTAAGACCTTAGAAAGTGGCTTATTTGATGGTTTGTTTATTGCCGATATTACAGGTGTGTATGACGTCTATCAAAATGGCATTGATCTGACTTTAAAAGAGTCAATTCAGCTTCCGAGTCATGATCCGTCCACACTCATTTCAGCTATGGCGGCAGTCACTCAAAACTTGAGTTTTGGGGTTACTGTTAATTTGAGCTATGAGCATCCGTATCAGTTTGCTCGTCGCTTTGCGAGTCTTGATCATTTAACTCAAGGTCGTATTGGCTGGAATATCGTTACCGGTTATCTAGATAGTGCAGAACGCCTAATTGGTCAAAAAGGTTTAAAAGATCACGATGCACGTTATGAACAAGCCGAGGAGTTTTTAGAACTTTGCTATAAATATTGGGAAGGTTCATGGGAAAACGACGCAGTCAAAAAAGATAAAGTCCAACGTGTTTTTACAGACCCATCTAAAGTTCACACCATTCACCACCACGGAAAATATTACCAAAGTGAAGGTGTATTTCAGGTGTCTCCTTCTGTGCAACGCACCCCAACATTGTTTCAAGCTGGTGCTTCACCCAAAGGTATGCAGTTCGCTACTCGTCATGCTGAGTGTGTATTTATTGGCGGCGACAAACCCGACAAAATACGCGAACAAGTGAAAAAGATTCGTGCGCTTGCCGAACAACAAGGTCGTTCAGCGGATGACATTAAAGTCTTTGTCGGTATAACCGTTGTTGTTGCTGAAACACATGATTTAGCTGTACAAAAACTTAATGAATATCGTCAGTACGCAAGTCCTGAAGCAGGCTTAGCTCATTATGCGAGTTCAACAGGTATTGACCTAAGTAAGTTTGACGATGATGAAGCGATTCCTTACCAAAAAAGTAACAGCATTGTTTCCATTACCGAAAAATTTAAAGAACAGCAAATCACTAAAAATGATTTAAAAGCTCAACATGTTTTGGGTGGTCGTTATCCACTCATTGTCGGTAGTGGCGAAGAAGTTGCTGAATATTTAATTCATCTTTTAGATGAAACCGATATTGATGGCTTTAATTTGACGCGTACTGTTGCACCTGAGTCTCACCACGACTTTATTCGCTTGGTCATTCCTGAGCTGCAACAACGTGGTCGCTATAAAACTGCATATAAAACGGGTTCACTACGGAACAAAATCTTTAATCGGGGTGATCAATTACCGAAACAGCACCCTGTTCAAGCGTTCCGATGTAGTCCCTATAACAACAGCAAAAACTTAACAAAAATTGAAGAAATAACTGCTTAAATTTGGAGATAGACATGGCTCAAACAGCCTCTAAAAAATGGCTAGGCGTAGGCTTAGTCGTTGTAGTCCTTTTTGTTGCTTTATTCTTTTGGAATAAACACCGTCAAAGTGGCTCAAATGAACTTGTAATTGGCATTAGTCCACCATTTGCAAAAACTTTACAAGCTGCTGCCGATGAAGCAAAGCTACAGGGTTTAAATGTGAAACTGGTTGAATTTTCTGACTGGAATACACCAAACATTACTTTAAATCATGGGGATATTGATGCGAACTTTTTCCAGCACCAACCTTTCTTAGACAATGCAATTAAAGAAACAGGCTTTAAATTAAAGGCATTTGCAGTGGGTGCAGCATCACATGTGGGGCTTTATTCAAAGAAATATAAAAGCTTAGATGAATTGCCACAAAACGCACGTGTAGTCATTCCAAATGATCCAGTGAATCAAGGTCGTGCCCTGCTACTCTTACAGCAAGCTAAATTAATTACGCTTAAAGATTCAAACAATCATTTATCTGCACTCAAAGATGTTGTTTCAAACCCTAAAAACTTGAAATTCATCGAAGTTGAAGGACCACAGACTGCTCGTGCAATTGACGATGTTGACTTGGCTTTTGGCTACCCACATTACTTACGCTTAGCAAAAACAGCTGACCCTGAGAGTGCACTTTTACTTGATGACAATACCAATAAACGTTATGCCATCTTGTTTGTAGTACGTGATGACTATCAGGACAAGGGCGACAAATTGAAGAAATTTGTTGAGATTTATCAGAACTCGCCAAAAGTTAAAGCTGTCTTAGACGCTGAGATTGGGCCAACACTTTGGTTCCCAGGCTGGAAGTAATAACGGAAAGATTATGGCTATTCAGTTCAAACAATATAAGCCTTGGTTACTCGGAATTACGATTTTAATCGTGATTCTGGGTCTCATCGGTTATCGCTATATTAAAAATAAGCAAACCGATGATGTTTTAACGATTGGCATTAGCCCACCTTATGCTGAGCTATTACAAAGCGTTGCCAATGAAGTTGAAAAGCAAGGTGTTCACGTCAAGCTTGTTGAATTTTCTGACTGGCGAGCACCGAATGTTGCCGTACAAAACGGTGATATTGATGCAAACTTTTTCCAGCAAAGTGTATTTCTACGCAATGCCGTTAAAGAAGCAGGATATGACTTACACGCATTTGCTGTGGGTTCAGGAAGTCACGTAGGTTTATATTCAAAAAAATATAAAACATTTGATGATTTACCTTCACAGGCACGCGTTGCTATTCCAAACGACCCAGTCAATTTAGCTCGCGCTTTAATTTTATTGCACCGTGCTGGCTTAATTCAGCTAAAAGACAGCAACAATGAACTTTCGACCACCCAAGACATTATTGCTAATCCTAAACAGCTAAATTTTGTTGAGGTTGAAGGCCCGCAGACAGCACATGCATATAACGATGTCGATTTAATTTTCGGCTTCCCTCACTACTTAAAAATGGCAAAGGTAACCGACCCGCATAGCGCATTATTTTTAGATCCAATTGATAAAAAATATGCAATTTTGTTTGTGACCCGTCGCGATTACCAAGATAAAAACCAAAAACTAGCAACCTTTGTTAAAGCATTCCAGAACTCAAAACAAGCGCAGGATATTCTGGATAAAGACTTTGGCCAAGGTATGTGGTTTCAAGGCTGGAAATAAGGAGAATGACGATGGTGAGTTTTGGATCACAAGTTGATTTTTCTCTACCCCATATCAAAATTCGCGGTTTAAATAAATTTTATCAATCGCAGGGTCAAAAACTGCATGCCTTAAAAGAAATTAACCTTGATGTTCCCCAAGGTAAAATCTTAGGCATTATTGGGAAAAGCGGTGCAGGCAAATCTTCCTTGCTCCGTACTTTAAATGGCTTGGAACAAGTGAATACTGGCAGTATTCATATTCATCAACAAAACATTGCTGAATTGAGTCATGCCGAACTCATTCAAACCCGTCAACGCATTGGAATGATTTTCCAACATTTCAATTTAATGTCTGCAAAAACAGTTTGGGAAAATGTGGCATTGCCCTTAAAAGTTTCCAATTACAACAAAGCAGATATCGACCAACGTGTAAATGAAGTTTTGGCTTTAGTCGGGCTAGCAGATAAATCTAGCTATTATCCATCACAACTTTCTGGTGGGCAAAAGCAACGTGTCGGTATTGCACGTGCACTTGTTCATCACCCTGAAATTTTACTTTGTGATGAAGCGACTTCAGCACTTGATCCAGAAAGCACAGCCACTATTTTGGCTTTGCTTAAAAAGATTAATCAGGAGCTTGGCTTAACTATTGTATTAATTACTCATGAAATGCAGGTTATTCGAGAAATATGTGATCAAGTCGTAGTGATTGATCAAGGTGAGATTGTAGAGGCTGGACAAGTTTGGTCCGTGTTTTCACGGCCAGAGCAACAAATTACTCAAGAATTGCTGAATCTTGAACAGATCACCCTGCCTTTTAAGATCAGTCCGTTACCGGATGAAAATTCGACTCATATTATTATAAAACTTAAATATGAGTCTGAAGCTCATCAGGTTCCAGATATTCAAGAACTACTTGCTAAGTTTAAAGCACCAGTCAATTTATATCAAAGTCAGGTCGATACCATTCAAGGGCACATTATTGGTTCACTTTTAGTCGGTATTCCTAATGTAGAAATTGATATTTCATCCATCCAACAAGACGCATTAACAGCAATTGCACAATTTGAGGTACTTGGCTATGCCCGACCAGCTCATTGATCTATTAATTAGTGGAACTGTAGATACCTTGCTGATGGTGGGTGCATCTGCATTGATTGCTTTTTTAATTGGCTTACCCATTGCAGTAGTTTTAGTAAGTACTTCTGAGCATGGCATTCACCCATCACAAAAGATTAATCAGGCTTTGGGCTGGGTAATCAACATTACTCGTTCTGTACCTTTTCTTATTTTAATGGTTGCCCTGATTCCGCTTACTCGCTGGATTGTAGGTACAAGTTACGGTGTATGGGCAGCCGTTGTTCCATTAACGATTGCTGCAATTCCTTTCTTTGCCCGTATTGCAGAAGTCAGCTTACGTGAAGTCGATCAAGGCTTAATTGAAGCTGCACAAGCGATGGGTTGTAACCGTAAACAAATTATTTGGCATGTGCTTTTACCAGAGGCTTTGCCAGGTATTGTTGCGGGCTTTACTGTCACAATTGTTACCATGATTAACTCCTCTGCGATTGCTGGTGCTATTGGTGCAGGTGGCCTAGGAGACATTGCTTATCGTTATGGCTATCAACGTTTTGATATGCAAATTATGGTCGCTGTAATTTTAGTGTTGATTGTTTTAGTCATGTTAGTGCAAGCGACTGGTGATGCATTAGCCCAGCAACTTGATAAACGTAAAGTTTAAACGCAAGAGAACCCTGCTCTAGCCATGACTTTGTCATGGCTTTCATGTAAAATCAGCGACAATTTTTAATTTACACATTTGTGAGTGGTTTTCATGGGTTTTAATTGCGGTATTGTTGGTCTGCCAAACGTAGGGAAATCTACCCTTTTCAATGCATTAACGAAAGCAGCAATTGCAGCGGAAAACTTCCCTTTCTGTACCATTGAACCAAACACAGGTATTGTTCCTGTACCAGATCCACGTCTAGACAAACTTGCTGCGATTGTTAAACCGCAACGTATTTTGCCAACTACAATGGAATTTGTAGATATTGCAGGTCTTGTTGCTGGTGCATCAAAAGGTGAAGGCTTGGGTAACCAATTCCTTGCTAACATTCGTGAAACTGATGCAATTGCTCACGTGGTACGTTGTTTCGAAGATGAAAACGTGATTCACGTAAATGGTAAAATTGATCCATTAGATGACATCGCAACCATCAATACTGAACTTGCACTTGCAGACCTTGAAACTGTTGCTAAAGCAATTTTACGCTTAACTAAAGTTGCTAAAGGCGGTGACAAAGAAGCTGTTGCAACTAAAGCAGTTTTAGAAAAAATCCAACCATTACTAGACGAAGGTAAACCAGCTCGTGCGGCTGATTTGTCTGATGACGAACGTAAATTAGTTCGTGGTTTTGGTTTAATGACTTTAAAACCAACGATGTATATTGCAAATGTTGCTGAAGACGGTTTTGAAAATAACCCGCATTTAGATGCAGTAAAAAAACTTGCTGCTGAAGAAAATGCAATTGTTGTTCCTCTTTGCAACCAGATCGAAGCTGAAATTTCATTATTAGAAGATGAAGATCGTGCTGAGTTCCTAGAAGCAATGGGCATGGAAGAACCAGGCTTAAATGTGGTTATTCGTGCAGGTTATGCACTTTTAGGTTTACAGACTTATTTCACTGCTGGTGTACAAGAAGTACGTGCATGGACAGTAAAAGTTGGTGCAACTGCTCCTCAAGCAGCTGGTGTTATTCACACTGACTTCGAAAAAGGCTTTATCCGTGCTGAAGTTGTTGCATATGATGACTTCGTACAATACAACGGTGAAAACGGCGCTAAAGAAGCTGGTAAATGGCGTTTAGAAGGTAAAACTTACATCGTTCAAGATGGCGATGTAATGCACTTCCGTTTTAACGTTTAAGTTTAAATATAAAAAAAGCCCCTTCATATTGGGGCTTTTTTATATTTATAAGGAATGATTCAGATCCATCATCTCTCGTTTACTACGTGCTTCTTTCAAAATTCGCTCATGCAATGGCTTTCTAAAACCCAGCATAAATATAAATTCTGCCAATACAAATAACGGCCCTATCGCAAGTCCAATCATGTCATCAACAAAAGCTGGTTTTTTCTTTTCAAAATAATGCCCAACAAACTGAAAGACCCATCCCACCACAAAGAAGCCAATACTTGCTGCTAACCATTCTCCCCAAGATAATTGAGCAATTTGGCTCGCGAGTGGATAGACAGCGACTAAAAGAGCTAGCATGAGTAAACCAAATACTTTATCTAAAATAAAATAATAAATCGTACTAGCTGCAATCAACACAATGGCTAAAGTAAGTTTAAAATCACTAATATCTATCCCAGCTCTTGCTGTTAAACATAAAATTGAAAACACGATGAGTGGAATACCAATAAAATGCGTCAAAATATTTTTATGATTTAAGTGGTAAGCCGCATATTTGCTAAGCTGTTGCTCCAGATTTGACATGAGTTATTCCCTATTCATCAACATATAGTCATACTGTACAAATAAGGAAAACTTAAAGTTGTCAGCTATTTGACAAATTAATGATTTTTTTCATGGATGGCCCAATATTGGACATTATTTATATTAACCGACTAAAAGAAAACACATGGTTTAGTGTGCTTCCAGAAGCATTCCAAAACTTTATTCTAGAACATGGTAAGCAAAGAACCTTTGAAAAAAATAGTTATGTTTTCCGTGCCCAAGATGTGTTTGATGGCATTTATACCGTGCTTGAAGGCTCAATTAGCTTAGGTTATGTCGATGTAAATGGTAATGAAGCACTTTCTGCTATTGCTGAGCCAATCATGTGGTTTGGTGAAATATCCCTCATTGACCATGAACCGCGCTCGCACGATGCGATTGCTTTGAAAAAAAGTACGGTTCTGCATATTCCTGCAAGGCCCTTAAATGAGCTACTCAAAGAAAATCCCTATTACTGGTATTATTTTGCACGTTTAACTAGTCAAAAACTCAGGTATGTCTTCTTAGAACAGATTGCTATACAAACACGCAGTATTTCTCAAAGGCTTGCTCAGCGTCTTCTATTTATTTTAGAAGGTTATGGTAATCATATTCTCATTCAAGATCATCACATCCATATTTCTCAAGAACAATTGGCAAATATGCTGACCACATCTAGACAGACTATCAACCATGAGCTGAGCCTGCTCGAAAAACAGAAAATCATCAAAATTGCTTTTAGAAAAATTGAGATTCTAGATATTGAGAAATTGAAAGTAGTTGCTCAAGCACAATCCTAATTTTTTAAAAGCGGCTAAATAATAAAAACTTAAAATTAAATTAAAAAATTAGATAACACTGCAAATCAAAACATTGTTCAAACTCTATTTCCACAAAATAAATGTGTTAAAGCAGATATTTTCACCCTACACTCAAGCTGAGCAATAATACTCAACAAGGCACTGATTAACATGAAAAAATTATCAACAATTCTTACAGCAGGCGTATTGGCTATGTTAAGTGTTTCGGCATTTGCATGTCCTAAAGGAACTCAATTACAAGGCGGTACAGGACCAAATCATAAAGGTGGAAAATGTGTAGCGGTACATGGAAAAACTGCCGCTCAAAAAGTGAAGAAAGAAGCAACTAAAACTAAACAGGATGTGAAAAAGGATTTAACCACGCAAAAACATGATGCAATGACCAGCGCGACTCATGCTCAACATAAGTCGCAACAAATGGCTCATCAAATGAAACAGGATGCTGTGAAAACTGCAAACACCGCTAAAGCTGCGACAAAACCGTAATTAACATTCACTCATTATCGTTTAAAAGCAAAAAAGCGAGATTGATCATCTCGCTTTTTATATTTGTCTGCTTTATTTTGGAGAAGTATTTCCAAGGCTTGGCTTCTCAATTGCATCCTTACATTGAGCTTTATCTCGCTCATAATCTGCCTGCTTCTTAGCAACCGAATCATTATTTTCAAGCGTTTCGCGAGCCCACACATCTAGACTAGTAAGAGCTTTACGACAAAGCGCATATTTTCCTTCTGTCACTGAGTCCGTCATTTTCACATTAATACGCCAGTCCGTACTCAATTGACGTAAAGGTTTACGAACTTCGTCATCGATTTGACTCAGTTGCTTTTCATAAACCAAATGCTCAACCGTATTAATTAATGTCCATGCTTTTTGAGCATAAACAGTTGCATCATTGGTTAGTTTTGGTGCTGGCTTAATTTCTACTTTTTTTTCTGCACCCTGATTACCATTGTCACAGCCCTGCAATATAAAAATACCTGCACCCAACATGGCGATATAAACTAAACGAATCTTTGCGTTGAACATATCAAACTGCCGATTAAACATTTCGGCACTATGCTATTAAATTCGGCTACAATACTCAATCTTTCAAGTATTTTTATCATTTGGTTTATTGCCAAGGTGCATTGTGTCCAAACAACAATTGATAGCTGATCAAACGGCAACTTTTTGGCAAGGTGCCAAAGATAGTCAAGCTATCGTACTCACCTATTTACCCGTTTCTTTTGCCTTCGGTGTTTCTGCATCTCAGTTTGGTTTTACACCATGGGAAGCTTTTTTCCTATCTTGCTCAATGTATGCTGGAGCCAGCCAGTTCTTGGTTGTCGCACTTTTGGCCAGTGGTTCATCTATCTGGTTAACGGCATTAACAGTGATTGCACTTGATATTCGTCATGTGCTTTATGGGCCAGCCCTATATAACCTTATTCCAAGTAAACTCAATCTTAAGAAAACAGCACTTTGGGCTTGGGGATTAACCGATGAAGTTTTTGCAAGTGGCATGATCCAACTTTCACAACGTCGTCAGCAATGGTCTGAGTCTTGGATGTTAGGACTTAGCCTATTTAGTTGGATGGCTTGGGCAACTGGCTCATTGTTAGGCGGATTATTTGCAGATCAGGTGTCTCATCTTCCAAAGTTTTTACAAGCAGCATTAGACTTTTTACTTCCAGCTTTATTTTTGAGTTTCTTGTTAGCGGCTTTTGAGCGAAAACATAGCCTTGTAGTCGCTGTATCTTTAGTCGTTTCAGCTTTAGCCTGCTATTGGATTAACTTATCTGCTGCCATTTTTATTGGCATTCTTTCAGGCATTTTAGCAGGCCTGTTTAAACATTATGTTTTAAGACAACAAGAAGAGGTCGAAGTTTAAAATGAACCTAGAGATTATTCTGGTCGGCATAATTGTGGGTATTGCTAATTTCGCCTCACGTTTTGGACCATTCTTTGTTATACAAAAGCTACAAGGTACACAGCAAAGACGCGGTTCAGTCTGGTTAAAAATTGCTTTGGGAAGCATTGGTATATCTGCAATTAGCGCCATGCTTGTCGTTGCCACTCTTCCACCACTTCTTGAAAATCCAGATAAGAGTTTCGCCATGCTTATCGGCTTTTTAGTTTTAGCAGGACTTTATTTTAAATTTAAAAAAATTGTTCCAGCAACGTTAACTGCCGCAATTGTTTATGGCCTGATCTATACTTATTTACCTTTATAAATAGATAAACTCATTTTCCTTATATAAAATAAATCACAACCAGAAGCGTTTAAGATTGAAACTTCTGGCGTAAAAACTAATTTTTTAAATTGATTAAAAAGATAACTTCATCTACCCATTAGAGATAAAAATGTCACAAGTTAAAATTTACGCAAATGAACAAACGATTATGCAATATCGAGAATTACTTTCTCATGCCATACATCAAGCACTCATTGAAGAATTGAAATACCCTGTTGAGAAAAGATTTCAACGTTTTATTAGCCTTAAACCAGGAAACTTTATCTATCCTTCGGACCGTAGCCAACACTACATCATCATTGAGCTTTCAATGTTTATAGGTCGTAATACAGAAACGAAAAAGAGACTTATCCAAACATTATTTCGCAATATTGAAGAACAATGCAAAATAGCACCTCAAGATATCGAAATTACAATTTTTGAAACACCTAAAGAAAATTGGGGTATTCGCGGTAAAAATGCAGATGAGCTACTTTTAAACTATCAAGTTAATGTCTAAATAAAGTACATTCTTAATTGTCCGACAAAATTCATTTTTTATGCGTTATAAGGCTTAACTCCACCATAAGTTCTGCTATGCTTAAAAAAATAATTTTGTCAGGATGATTCGCATGAGCGTGACACTCGGTACCCCACTTCAATCTTCTGCATTTAAAGTTTTATTGTTAGGTTCAGGAGAGCTTGGCAAAGAAGTTGTGATTTCACTACAACGCCTTGGTGTAGAAGTACATGCAGCCGACCGTTATGATCATGCGCCAGCCATGCAAGTTGCGCATTTTTCTTATGTGCTAAATATGGCTGATCCTACTCAATTAAAACAACTCATCGAAAAAATTAAACCGAATTTAATTGTTCCAGAAATTGAAGCCATCGCTACAGAAGTTCTTGTTGAAATTGAAGCGAGCCAAACTGCAACTGTCATTCCTTCAGCTAAAGCTGTAAACCTGACAATGAACCGTGAAGGTATTCGTCGTCTTGCTGCTGAAGAACTTGGTTTACCTACCTCTGCTTATCGCTTTGCCGACTCACTAGAAAGCTTCCGCGCCGCTTCTGATGATATTGGTTATCCAAATTTTGTAAAACCAGTGATGTCATCTTCAGGTAAAGGCCAATCTCGTGTAAAAAGTTTCGATGAAGTCGATGCTGCTTGGGAATATGCGATGCAAGGTGGTCGTGTTAACCAAGGTACGGTCATCATTGAATCTCAAATTGATTTTGACTTTGAAATTACATTACTTACCGTTCGCGCTAAAAACCCTGAAACTGGTGAAATCGAAACTCACTACTGCGACCCAATTGGTCACCGTCAAGATGCAGGTGATTATGTAGAAAGCTGGCAACCTCAACCAATGACACTTGCTGCACTTGAAGAAGCAAAACGTATTGCAAATAAAGTGACAACAGCACTGGGTGGCTGTGGTATTTTCGGTGTAGAACTGTTTATTAAAGGCGATAAAGTCTGGTTCAGTGAAGTATCACCTCGCCCACATGATACAGGTCTAGTGACTCTAGCATCGCAATTTCAAAGCGAATTTGAACTGCATGCTCGTGCAATTTTAGGATTACCAGTGAACACAGCTCGTCATAGTGTTGCTGCGAGTGCAGTTATTTATGCAGGAGTGGATGCCAACAACTTAAGCTACAGTGGCTTAAATACGGCGTTAGCCAATCCAAATACTGACCTACGCCTGTTTGGTAAACCAGAAGGTTTCAAACGACGTCGTATGGGTGTAGCAACTGCTCGTGCAGAAAATACTGATCTTGCTCGTACTTTAGCGAAAGAAACCGCTGATCAAGTAAGCGTAAAAACCAACTCTTAATATTTACTTATTGGTAGACCCATTTTCATGATCAATACATCGCCATTGCTGAACTACGTTACAAGCCATCATGATATTAAAGCCATTAATCAATGGCGAACGGATGTAGAAAAGCAATTGCAGGATTCATATGAAAATGGGCAATCGATTCGAGAAGTCATTAAAGCGCGCTCAGACCTCGTTGATGAAGCACTGATCTTTTTATGGAAACATGCCGAACTCGACCAGACAGGATTAGGTCTTTTTGCTGTAGGTGGTTATGGGCGCCGTGAAATGTTGCCCTATTCCGACGTTGATATCATGATTTTGTCAGAACATGAAATTAACGAAGAAAACGAAAAGCGTATTTCTACATTTATTTCCTCTTTATGGGACGTTGGTAATTTTAAACCCGGCATTAGCGTTCGTACCATCCAAAGCTGTGTTGAACAAGCTGCTACCGATTTAACTGTTGCAACTACACTCATTGAAGCTCGTTTAATTACCGGTAATAGTCAACTTGCAAAATGGCCGCGTCGTATTGTTTCGCAAACGTGGACAGACAAAACATTTTTTGATGCAAAAATGGCTGAACAAGCTAAGCGTTACCACCAACACAACAATACTGAAAGCAATTTAGAACCCGATATTAAAAATGCACCGGGTGGCATTCGTGACATTAACCAGATTGGCTGGATTGCCAAGCGTCATTTCCGCGTAAACCGCATTTATGACTTAGTACATTTAGGTTTTATTTCAGAGTTTGAATTAACAGTTTTAGAAGAAGCTGAAAGTTTTCTTTGGGAAATTCGCCACCACTTACACCGCTTAGCGAAACGTGATGAAAACCGTCTTCTGTTCGATCATCAAAGAGAAATTGCGGCTCAATTTGGTTATGTCCGTCAAGAAGGTCAACCTGTAAATTACGGTGTTGAGCAATTCATGAAACGCTACTACCGTACTGCTCAACAGGTTTCAACACTGAATGAAATGTTGTTGGCCTATTTTAGCGAATCGGTCATTACTCCGCGCTTACCAAATTACGAACGTAAAATTGAAGAAGTTAATAATCATTTTAAAATTGTGGATAACAAGCTTGCCGTACAGCACCACAAAATATTCGCAGAACACCCAAGTGCTATTTTAGAATTGTTCTATATTTTGGCTAATCGACCAGATATTGAAGGGATCCGCGCTCGCACTCTACGCTTACTTATTCTTGCTGCAAAACGCATTAATCAAAATTATCGAGATAATCCCGAGCATCAAGCGCTATTTATGTCGATTATTCGCTCACCCTATCGTCTATACGATACTTTGGTTGCGATGAAGCGCTATGGTGTTTTAGGAAACTATATTCCAGCATTTGGCCAAATTATGGGTCTTATGCAATATGACCTATTCCATATTTATACGGTCGATGCTCACACATTATTATTGCTGCGCAACTTAAACCGTTTTAAAGAACCTGAGTTTGCTAAAGAGTTCCCTGTTGTAAGCTCTGTTTTCCAACGTCTTGCACGTCAAGATATTGTATTTATCGCTGCGTTATTTCATGACATTGCTAAAGGCCGCGGTGGAGACCATAGTGAACTCGGTGCAGAAGATGCAATCGAATTTGGACGTGCGCACGGTTTTACAGAGCGTGAATGCAAACTAATTGCATGGCTCATCCACAACCATTTGCTCATGTCACTGACCGCTCAGAAAAAGGATATTTCCGATCCGGATGTTGTTAAAGATTTTGCTGAAAAACTTGGCGATATGGAACATCTCGATTATCTATATACCTTAACGGTTGCCGATATTAATGCAACAAATCCAAAACTATGGAACACATGGCGTGCTTCACTTATGCGTCAACTTTATACGCATGCCCGTGATGTAATTCGTACAGGTTTAAGTCGTCCTGTTGATTATCAAATGCTGATCGAAGATACCAAATTTGCAGCGAGTGAATTACTGGTAAATAACTTCTCGTTGGCAGACGTCGAAAAAGTATGGCAAGAACTTGGTGATGAATACTTCATTAAAGAATCAGCAGATGAAATTGCATGGCACACTCAAGCAATTTTGAAACACGGTGATAATCCAGAGCCATTAGTACTGTTGCGTGCTCACCGTAAAGCTGCCCAAGATGCAGTGCAAATCTTTATATATACACGTGACCAACCTAACCTTTTTGCCACCACTGTTGCAGTTTTGGACAAAATGAATTTAGACGTTCAAGATGCAAAAATTATCACGGCAAGTACGGCATTTAGCTTAGACACCTATGTTGTGCTTGATCGTTTCGGTACATTGCTGACCGACCCTGAACGCGAAGAAACCGTTAAAACTGCATTAGTAAAAGCGCTTAGTCAGCCAGATCAATATCCAGGACTCATGCAACGCCGAATTCCACGTCAACTGCGTCATTTTGATATTGAAAACACAGTCGACGTTACATTGAATGAAGCGTTACAGCAAAACATGGTCGAAATTTCAACACTTGATCACCCTGGCCTACTTGCACGCGTAGGTGGCTTATTTATGATGCAAGGTTTAGACATCCATTCAGCTAGAATTGCAACTTTAGGTGAACGTGCCGAAGATATTTTCTTTGTCACGAAAAAAGATGGAAAACCGTTAAATAACGAAGAGGTCAAACTCTTCTCGGAAAAGCTTAAAGCTGCATTAGATGAAGCATCTAATCAAATTTGTCAGCACTGAAACTCAACTAATTGGTAACTGTTTAATGAACTCTAGCTTGTCGTTATTGCACCCGTATCCATTTGAAAAGTTAAACCAGCTTTTTAAGGATATCACTCCTGCTAATCTTCCATTGATTCCACTATCAATTGGTGAACCTAAGCACCCAGCACCAGAGTTTGTTAAACAGGCAATCATTGACAACTTTAACCATCTATCAACTTATCCGAATAGTAAGGGTTTGCCAGAGCTTCGCCAAAGTATTGCAGAGTGGTTAACCAAACGCTTCAAACTGAATAGCATTAGTGCAGAAAATCATATTTTACCTGTATCAGGTACTCGTGAAGGGATTTTCTCATTTGTTCAGGCACTCATTAACCGTGAAGACGCGCCGTATGTAGTAATGCCGAATCCGTTTTATCAAATTTATGAAGGTGCAGCTCTACTCGCTGGTGCAAAACCTTATTTCATCAATTGCACCGAAGAAAATGGCTATTTAGGTGATTTTGATGCTGTACCAGCAGAAGTATGGGAAAAAACAGCCCTTCTTTTCGTATGTACACCAGGTAACCCAACAGGTACTGTGCTTTCTAAAGAGCAATTCAAAAAGTTAATTGCCTTGTCTGATCAATATAATTTTGTTATTGCTTCTGACGAATGCTATTCAGAACTTTGGTTCGATCAAGCACCTACAGGTTTGCTAGAAGTTTGTGCAGAACTTGGTCGTGATGACTATAAAAACTGTGTCGTATTCCATTCACTTTCTAAACGCTCAAACTTACCGGGTTTACGCTCAGGTTTTGTTGCTGGTGATGCAGAATTATTAAAACCATATTTGCAGTATCGTACTTATCATGGTGCAGCAATGCCTGTTCAACATCAGCTTGCATCAATTGCAGCATGGAATGATGAAAACCATGTTGAAGAAAACCGTAAGCAATATCGTGCAAAATTTGATTTATTCCAAAACGAATTAGGTCACTTATTACCTCTGCAAAAGCCAGATGCTGGTTTTTATTATTGGTTAAAAGTTGATAACGATGAAACTTTTGCCAAGATGTTAATGGAAAAAGCACATATTAAGGTTTTACCTGGCCGTTATTTATCTCGTGACACAGATCAAGGTAACCCTGGGGAAAATCATGTGCGTATGGCTTTAGTTGCCGATTTAGCGCAATGCGAAGAAGTGGTTAAGCGTTTAAAAGCAATTCTCTAAGCATAAGTAAATTGTACAGCTTTTAGTAATATTAAAGGCTGTACACTACATTAACTATAAATAACCAGCAGTACTGCGAAAAATATAAAAGCCAAACTAGAGCAATAATATAGGCCCTTAGCAGAACGTTTAATCTGTTCTAGAACCCGATTTTGAAGCAATAAGCGAACCAATAATAAGTTCCAAGCAAGAACCACTCCAGTCATCCACGTACTCATCAGTAATTTTTGAAACAGACTAAAGTCATGCTGAATGAGCAACATTAAGCTGCTATAAAACATAATATTTTTCGGATTAAGAAGACTAGATTGTATTCCTAACATTAAGCTCTTAACTTTATCCTGCTGTCGATGCTCTTGATCTATCAAACCATTTTTTTCAATAGCAAAAGTTAAGGTGCCAGACCGAGCAGCACTAAAACAATGGTAACTCAAATAAACCAAATACCCAGCCCCAAGCCATTTAAGTACTAAAAGAATGTTTGTACTCAAATTTCCAAGCAACATAAATCCAAACATACACGCCATCAAAATCAAGGCATTACCAAAAGTAATTCCCACAATGACACCATATGTATAGCGCAAACCTTTTTGCAAAAGGCTGGTGAGAATCAGAAAGAAGTCAGGTCCAGGAGATAACAAAGCTAAAAAATGGGTAAAGGCAATAACTAAAAAAACTTCCATAACGGCTTCATCTGTAAAACAGTATGGAATAGCTTAAAAATAGAGAAAAATAATTTCTTGTAAATTATTGCGCGGCAACGAGTTGGAACTGACGAGGAGTGATTCCTGTATGGGCTTTGAAAGCTTTATGAAAATGGCTCTGATCACTAAAGCCTAAATTTACAGCCAGCTCTGCGAGTGGAATGCCTTGTTTTAATTGTGCTCTGGCCTGATTAATCTTTAAATTAATTTGAAATGCATGCGGTGTTAAGCCCACATTGGCTTTAAATAGGCGAATGATTGCATATCGACTAAGACCCACCTGTTGGGCAAGCTCTTCTAAAGAAATAAATCGTTCGGATGATTTAATAATATGAATTAAGTCCAAAAAGCTTTCATACAAATATTGAGTTTTCTGTATTTCTTCTAATATAAAATGAGGTAATAACAACTGTGTAAGGCAATAGATCAGCGACTGTTCTTTTTCGAGAATTAATTTTTGAGAATCAAATAAAGTTTCATTCATATCAGAAAAAGCCTGATATAAATTTTCATCTTTAATAATGAGAGGTCTATGCTGGGGCAAATTTAAATCAAAGCCCTCTTTTTGAAACTCGGCGTACCATTGATTAAGCCAAGATATATCCAGATGCAGCATCTGGTAACTCCAAGCCTGATCAGGAACCGGGTTACAAGAATGTTCAATGTGGGCAGGCACAATCACTAATGTGCCGGCAGAAATCTTTTGTGCTGTACCAAATGAGCTTTGAAAAACGCTATTCCCTTCGTCTATAGCTCCAATTGAAAATGTTGGATGACTATGAGACTTATAACATGTTCGGCTAAAACAAGATCTTCTGGTTTCAACATAAGGCATTCGCCCATCTTGCCAAAACTCAAAATCTTGGGGAATAGCGTTCATTGAATTCACTAACTTGCTAATGCTTTTTCAATATCAGCTTCTAAAGCTTCTGGTTTAGTCGTGGGAGCATAGCGATTTAACACAGCGCCATCTCTTCCCACCAAAAATTTAGTAAAGTTCCATTTAATCGTGCTACTGCCTAAAATACCTTTAGCTTCACGTGTTAAGTATCTAAAAATCACATGAGCTTCCGGTCCTTTTACATCAACTTTTGCAAACATCGGGAATTTCACCCCATAGTTGCGCTGACAGAACGTACCGATTTCTTTATTGTTACCTGGATCTTGCCCCCCAAACTGGTTGCAGGGAAACCCTAAAACTTCCAAACCTTGATCTTTATATTTCTCATAAAGTTTTTCAAGGCCAGCAAATTGTGGTGTAAAACCACATTTACTCGCAGTATTTACAATTAGTAAAACTTTACCTTTGTAATCAGCTAATTGCTTAACTTCACCCTCTAACAGTTCAGCTTCAAACTGATAAATATTACTCATGGATAGGTTTCCTCATCATTTTTTTCTTGTGATTTCAGTTGTAATGATGCCGAGTTTACACAATAGCGCAAACCAGTCGGCTGTGGTCCATCTTCAAAAACATGCCCTAAATGGGCTTCGCAATCATGACAAACAATTTCTGTTCTGACCATACCATGCGATAAATCGTCATGTTCTTCAATTGCGGTTGCCTCAATCGGTTTAAAGAAGCTAGGCCAACCACAACCACTGTCATATTTAGTATCTGATGAGAACAATTCTGCGCCGCAGCAACGGCAGACATAGGTACCATGTTGCTTAGTATTCCAGTATTGCCCCGTAAATGCAGGTTCAGTGCCCTTTTGTCGTGTAATCCGATACTCTTCTGGTGATAACTCTCTTTGCCATTCCCGGTCTGTTTTATTGACTTTTCCCATGACATGCACCTTTATTCTGATGTAAACATTTCTGATGATTGAGTTTTTATATTTACGCCATTCATCACAAAAACACTAGTCTCTGAACGTAAAATTTGTTGGAATTTAATCATCTAAGCAATAGAAAGCAAAAAGTAAGCGAAACTCAAAATCAAAAGTAAGCAAATTTATGTTTTATTTTCTTCCAAGGAAGCAAAGATGGTGCTATTCTTGTTTGGCACGGTTGTATAGGACAAAACATGTCTCAGAAAAAAAGTGTGCTTTTCCAGCAACTATTACCAGTTATCAAACAGTATCAGCAATCGGGCTTTACCCATGAAAAAATTGTTGAATTACTAAAAGATCAACACGATCTGAATTTGGTAACAGTTAAAACATTTAAAAGTTATTTATACCGATATGCAAAAGTGAATCCAGCTATGTCTAAAAATACTGCTACCCTCCAATCCATGCCAACTTCTCGAGAAATAAAGAAATCATCGAAGCTTGAGCACGTTTGTTATGACATTCGCGGACCAGTATTACGAGCCGCCAATGAAATGGAAGAGCAAGGACATAAAATCATTAAGCTAAATATCGGCAACCCTGCTCCATTTGGTTTTGAAGCCCCACAAGAAATTATTAATGACGTTGCTTTAAACCTACCAAATGCAATTGGTTATGTTGACTCAAAAGGTATCTTTCCAGCACGTAAAGCAATTTGTCAGTATTACCAACAAAAAGGCATTCTAAATATGCACGTGAATGACGTGTATATCGGTAATGGGGTATCTGAACTTATTGTCATGGCTATGCAAGGCCTATTAGATGATGGCGATGAAATGCTAATTCCGATGCCAGATTACCCTCTCTGGACAGCAGCGGTTAATCTTTCAGGTGGTACAGCAGTCCACTATAAATGTGATGAAGAAAATAGCTGGTATCCAGATATTGCTGATATTGAAAGTAAAATTACGCCGAACACACGCGGCATTGTCATTATTAACCCGAACAACCCGACTGGTTCAGTATATCCACGTCATGTGCTTGAACAAATTGTCGCACTTGCAAAGAAACATGACTTAATTTTATTTGCTGATGAAATTTACGACAAAATTATTTATGACGGCATTGAACATGTTTCAGTGGCATCATTAGCTGGTGACCAGCTTTGTGTATCTTTTAATGGCTTATCAAAAGCTTATCGTATTGCAGGTTTCCGTTCAGGCTGGATGGCAATTACTGGTGATAAAAGCCGTGCTGCTGACTATATCGAAGGTTTAGATATGTTGGCATCTATGCGCCTATGTGCAAACGTTCAAGCTCAATATGCGATTCAAACCGCCCTCGGAGGATATCAATCAATTAATGACTTGATTCGTCCGGGTGGCCGTTTATACGAACAGCGTAATATTGCTTGGGAAATGCTAAATGAAATTCCAGGGGTAAGCTGCGTGAAACCAGAGGGAGCAATGTACTGTTTCCCTCGCCTCGATCCGAACATCTATCCAATTGAAGATGATGAAAAGTTAATGCTTGATTTGTTACGTGCAGAAAAAGTGTTATTGGTGCAAGGTACGGGCTTTAATTGGCCAACTCCAGATCATTTCCGCGTGGTTTTCTTACCTGCTGAAAATGAATTACGAGAAGCAATTACCCGTTTAGGTCGCTTCTTAGCCAACCGTCGTTAAAAAAATGCATATCAAAGAAGGCATCTTAAATTGGATGCCTTTTTTGATAATTCCACTTTATTATTTAAAAAAAATAATTATCGCAAATACTTTCACCTTTCTACCCATTCAATAACAACACTTTGAAGTTAAATGTTTTTCATTGGAAATTTAATTCTTTTATCTTTAAATTAACTTTAATAATTCATTTATATATTTTTTACCATAAGTTTAAATTTGTATGTAATTTCGCATTTTCCTCAATCTTCATTATGCAAAAAATGCATGGATCAATATATTTTTGCATTTCACACTGCTTCAAAATCGAGCAACAATCCCCTTCCATAACAACATCACCATATTCGATTCGGTTTAAACAGATATCTAGGAAGATAAAATCGTTAAAACGACCGGACTGAACTAACAAGGAAAGCTTTCAATCATTCAAATCCCATCAAAGGATGATTGAATCAAATGGATAGAGGTTCATATGAAGCAAAAGAAATTGCTCAAGTATATTGTTGTTGCTATTTTACTTGGCATACTGACAGGTTGGATTTGTCACCACTTCTTTAATGAAGGTGAACAATTGAAGCAAATCGCTTCTTATTTCAGCATTATTTCAGACATCTTTTTACGCTTAATCAAAATGATTATTGCTCCATTGGTATTTGCCACAATTGTTGCAGGCATTGTATCAATGGGGAAATCTACATCAATTGGAAGTATTACACTTAAGTCAATGACTTGGTTTATTACTGCTTCGTTTGTATCGCTTGCAATCGGTATGGGATTAGCTAACTTTTTCCAACCTGGTGCAGCTTTAGATTTAGCATTACCAACAGCTCAACAACTTAGTGGCGCTTCTCTCCCAGCGACCACTGGCTTTACACTACAATCATTCTTAAGCCATGTTTTCCCACGCAGCATTGCAGAAGCAATGGCCAACAATGACATCCTACAAGTGCTCGTTTTCTCAATCTTCTTTGGTTCAGCTCTTGCTTTTGTAAATCAAGGTAAAGAAAAAGACTCTGTCATTATCCGTTTGACTGAAGAACTTAGCAAGATCATGTTCCGTATTACCGATTACGTCATGATGTTTGCCCCTTTTGCAGTATTTGCTGCAATCGCTTCAGCAATTACGGTACAGGGTTTAGGCTTGATTGTTGACTACGGTATTCTAATCGCAGAGTTCTACTTCGGTCTTCTGTTGCTTTGGATTATTTTGTTCTCTGTTGGTGCAATCGTACTTAAAAAAGATATTTTCCGCTTAGGCAAATTAATTCGCGAACCTGTAACGCTTGCTTTTGCTACAGCTTCAAGTGAATCTGCCTACCCTAAAGTAATGGATGCACTAAATAAATTTGGTGTACCTAAAAAAGTGACTAGCTTTGTATTACCTTTGGGTTATTCATTCAACCTAGATGGTTCAATGATGTACACCACGTTTGCAGTACTGTTTATTGCTCAAGCTTACAACATCGATCTTAGCTTCACTCAACAAATCTTAATTCTGTTAACGCTTATGGTAACAAGTAAAGGTATTGCGGGTGTATCACGAGCTTCTATCGTCGTTATTTCAGCAACACTTACCATGTTCCATTTACCTGAAGCAGGCATTCTCTTATTGCTTGGTATCGATCAGTTCCTTGATATGGGTCGTACTGCAACAAACGTAGTAGGCAACAGTATTGCTACTGCCGTAGTTGCCAAACTTGAAGGTGATAAAGTAGCTGACACTGAAGAACTACCAGAGCCTGTATTAATTAAATCAACTCAAGAACAAACGACCGCTTAAGTTTCTCTTTTCTCCCACTCTCCCAACTTAAGAGCAATTTTATATGACCTTATAAAATTGCTCTTCTTTTTATTCTAAAATTAAATAATAAAAATTTATCTGTATTTTCATATTAAATAATGAACCAAATAACAGCTTTTAACTCCTATTAAATTTTCTTAAAGTAAACCTTAAAAAGAGAATAAAAATCACCCAAATAGAATTTATATTCTTAGAAACAAACATCAAGTGATTAAATTTTAATTCATTTTATTACAACTTAATTATATTAAACTATTGTAATAATTATTTAGCTTCTCTACTAAAAAAATTATATAATTTTATTTACAAATAATATTTTTTATAATCAACACTATATAAATACCAAATGGTAAATAAAAACCCCATCACACCCATTATTTTTTAATTTTATAAAGATAGAAAAATCATTTGTTTTCTTTATATTAAAAAGTAAACAAATCGAGATAAATTAGAAAAACTTAATAGATTTTTTATTTTATTCATGATATTTATTAACGCTGAATAAAAGCAATGACTAAGTAATTGTTGGTGAAACAAAATGCTATTCAGGGATGCTTCTTATTCAGCAAGTTACGAATATGTTTTACATGGTATGTATTTTGCTTAGGAAAAGCAGACATATTCGACAAACTTTTTTTACTTTCGTCACTTCATAAGGATATTTTCGATGTTGACTAAAACTGTTAAATCTTTAGGTTTAGCGATGGGCTTATTGGCCTGCTCTCTCCCACTTTACGCAAAAAACAATGTAGTTGTTGTTGCCACTGGCGGTACTATCGCAGGTGCTGGTGCAAGTTCAGCAAACAGTGCAACTTACACTGCTGCGAAAGTCCCAGTTGATGCCTTAATTAATGCAGTTCCACAAATCAAAGATTTGGCGAATGTAACTGGTATTCAGGCATTACAGGTCGCTTCTGAAAGTATTACTGACAAGGAATTATTACAAATTGCTCGTCAAGTAAATGAGCTGGTAAAAAAACCATCTGTTAATGGTGTTGTGATTACTCACGGTACAGATACTTTAGAAGAAACAGCATTTTTCTTAAATCTGGTTGTTCACACTGATAAGCCGATTGTTATTGTTGGTTCAATGCGCCCTTCAACTGCTCTTTCAGCAGATGGCCCACTTAACCTTTATAGTGCAGTTGCTTTAGCAGCTTCTGATGATGCAAAAAATAAAGGCGTTATGGTTCTTATGAACGACTCTATTTTTGCTGCGCGTGATGTAACTAAAGGCATTAACATTCATACAAATGCTTTTGTTAGCCAATGGGGCGCTTTAGGTACATTAGTTGAAGGCAAGCCATACTGGTTCAGACAGTCTGTAAAACGTTTTACAAATGCTTCAGAATTTAATATTGAAAATATTAAAGGTGATGCACTTCCAATGGTACAGATCGTTTATGGCTCAGACTCTATGCTTCCAGATGCTTATGAAGCATATGCAAAAGCTGGCGCTAAAGCGATTATCCATGCAGGTACTGGTAACGGTTCAGTTGCGAACTATATCGTACCAACTTTACAAAATCTTCACGACAAGAATGGTATTCAAATTATCCGTTCATCACGTGTTCAACAAGGTTTTGTAGTGCGTGATGCAGAACAACCTGACTCTAAATATGGCTGGGTAGCAGCACATGATTTAAATCCTCAGAAAGCGCGTCTTCTTGCAGCATTAGCTCTTACCAAGACTACCGATGCTAAAGAAATTCAACGCATGTTCTGGCAGTACTAAGTTTTTCAACCAGCTCAAACCTAGAAGTTTGGGCTGGTCATATTTTATAAAAATAATGTCTTTTATATTAAATCTGTACAATAGATGTTCAACTCATTCTTCTTAAATAATAAAATCCTTAACAGTTTGCCAAAATATTAACCATTTCCTTTTAACTTTGCGTGTTAAACTATGCTGCGGTCGCATTAAGGATTGGTTTATGCAGTTTGTTCATCTAGGTATTTATACAGAATTTTCGATTACAGAGTCGATAGTTCGCATACCTGACTTGGTCAATGCTGCGGTTAAAGACCAAATGCCTGCATTGGCATTAACTGATCTCTCTAACCTCCATGCGGCGGTAAAGTTTTATAATTCTTGTTTGAAAAAAGGAATTAAGCCGCTTTTAGGTAGCACAATTCGCCTTGATGATGCTCAACATCGTGTCACCTTACTTGCAATGAGTGATATTGGGTGGAAAAGTCTGACCGAAATCGTTTCACGCGGTTTTATTGAAGGACAACAGCTCAGTATTCCATGTGTACAAAAAGAATGGGTACTTGAACAGCATCAAGACATTATCGTTTTACTTGGCCAGCATAGTGATGTTGGTCAGATGCTTTGCTCATCTAACCCTCAAAAAGCTGCTCCCCTTTTAGAAGCATGGCTCGAAAAGTTTGGTAACCGTGTTTATCTTGCTTTAACACGTACTGACCGCCCCGGTGAAGAAGACTTTATTCAAGAAGCAGCTAAGCTTGCTGCACAATATAATATTGGTGTAGTTGCACATAATGATGTGCACTTTGTAGAAAAAGAAGATTTCGAGGCACACGAAGCACGTGTTTGTATCGCTGATGGTTATGTATTAGCAGATAATCGCCGTCCACGGACATATAGCCCTGAGCAGCACTTTAAAACCTCAGATGAAATGATCGAGTTGTTTTCCGATATTCCTAGTGCTATCGAGAACACCTATCATATTGCCAAACGCTGCAACGTTAAATTACAACTCGGCACTTACTTTTTACCTGACTATCCAATTCCAGATGGTTTTACCATTGACACTTATTTTGAACATTTATCAAAAGTAGGTTTGGAAGAGCGCTTAAATTATCTTTACCCAGTTGAAAAACGTGGCGAGGACTGGGCAGAGATTCGTAAGCCTTACGATGAACGAATTGATTATGAAGTCGGTATTATCCTAAAAATGGGTTTCCCAGGATACTTCCTCATCGTCATGGACTTTATTCAATGGGCAAAAAATAATGGTGTTCCTGTAGGACCAGGCCGTGGTTCAGGTGCGGGTTCTTTAGTCGCATATAGCTTAAAAATTACAGACCTTGATCCACTTCGTTACGATCTACTCTTCGAACGTTTCTTGAACCCAGAACGTGTATCGATGCCTGACTTTGACGTCGATTTCTGTATTGCTGGACGTGACCGCGTCATTGATTACGTATCGCGTACTTATGGTCGCGAAGCCGTTTCACAAATTGCAACTTTCGGAACCATGGCAGCAAAAGGTGCAATCCGTGACGTTGCGCGTGTATTAGGTAAATCTTACGGTTTAGCTGACCGTATTTCAAAAATGGTGCCTACCAAACCGCTCGGTGTGGACTTAGCCACCGCTATTGATATGGAACCTCAGCTTAAAGATATTGTGACCAACCCATCTAACCCAGATAACGACGATGCAAGTGAAATCTGGGAAATGGCATTAAAATTAGAAGGTGTAACCCGAAATACTGGTAAACATGCCGGTGGTGTAGTCATTGCACCAGGTAAAATTACCGATTTCTCGGCTGTACTTTGTGATGCAGATGGAACAAACCGTGTTGCTCAATATGATAAAGACGATGTAGAAGCAGCAGGTCTGGTCAAGTTCGACTTCTTGGGTTTACGTAACTTAACCGTTATCGAAGACGCGATCCAAAATATTAATAAAAACCGCGACAGTAATGATCAGCTCAATATCTTGCATGTTCCTCTAGACGACGCTAAAGCATATTCTGTCTTTGCCGATGCAAATACAACAGCGGTATTCCAGTTTGAATCCGTCGGCATGAAACGGATGCTTAAAGAAGCACGTCCAAGCAAATTCGAAGAAATTATTGCGTTCGTATCATTGTATCGTCCAGGTCCAATGGACCTTATTCCTGACTTTATTCACCGTATGCATGGTGGAGATTTTGAATATCTTCACCCCCTTCTTGAAGGTGTATTAGAGCCAACATACGGGATTATGGTTTATCAGGAACAAGTTATGCAGGCTGCACAGATCTGTGCAGGTTACACGTTAGGCGGCGCAGACTTATTACGCCGTGCAATGGGTAAAAAGAAACCTGAGGAAATGGTTAAACAACGCCAAATTTTCCTAGAAGGTGCTGCTGAAAAAGGTATTGACGAAAGCACAGCCAACCATATCTTTGACTATATGGAAAAGTTTGCAGGCTATGGTTTTAACAAATCTCACGCCGCTGCTTATGCACTCGTTGCCTACCATACAGCATGGTTGAAAGCTCATTACCCTGCTGAGTTTATGGCAGCCGTCATGACATCGGAAATGCAAAACACGGACAGTGTTGTATTCTTGATTGATGACTGTCGAAATAATAATCTTGATGTCTTACCACCATCGGTCAACATGTCGACTTATCACTTCCATGCGAGTAATGATAAAACGATTGTTTACGGTTTAGGTGCAATTAAAGGCGTCGGCGAACAAGCAATGCAGTCAGTTATTGACTCTCGTCGACAATATGGCCCTTATACAGATCTATTCGATTTTTGCCACCGTATTGATTTAAAGAAAATCAATAAGCGTACTCTTGAAGCTTTAATTCGTGCGGGTGCACTCGATTGCTTAGGTATTGAACGTGCAAGCTTAATGGCTCAATTGCCTGAAGCTGTTCAAGCTGCTGAACAAGCTCGAAGTAACCGTGAAAGCGGTATTATGGATTTATTTGGTGAGGTTGAAGAAGTTCAGCGTAAGCCAGCTAAACCTGTAAAACCGTGGAGCGATGAAGTTCGTCTCAAAGGCGAAAAAGATACGCTTGGTTTATATTTAACGGGCCATCCAATTGATGTTTACCGACAAGAACTCAAAGCATTTATTCCTGTAAAACTAAATGAAATTACAGCTACGCGTCGTGGCGTTACTACGGTTTATGCAGGTTTGGTCATTGATGTCGCAAACTTCCCGAACCGAGTGGTTATTGTACTTGATGATGGTACGGCACGTATTGAAGTCAGCTGTAACCATGAGCGCTTTCAACGTTTTAAAGATATCGTTCAAGTGGAACGTGTTGTAGTTTTCGAAGGCGAAATCTATGAGCGAGAAGGCTTTGATCGTCCAATGGGACGTTTAACCAAAGCTTTCACCTTAAATGAAATAAGACAAAAACGTGCTAACAGTATTCAAATCAAATTAACAGAAGAGTTCATGCAACCAACATTGGCAAAAGATTTGCAAAACATGATCTTGCCATTTTGCAATGTAGATATGCATCAACATATCGCTCTACAGTTACAGATTGATCAGCCCTATGCTCAAGCCGAGCTTCTGTTTGGTCCGCAATGGAAAGTCGCTCCTCTAGATGAATTACTTGCTAAGCTCAGAGATTATTTTGGTAAAGATAATATTTATATTGAATATCAAGTAAAGTCGAAAGCGGCTAAAGCAGCAGACCCTGTTCGTCCACATGCTGTTGCCTCTCCTCCTGCGGGTATGTCTATGGACGATGCATTGGATTTATACCAAAGCGAAGTTTCTCAATATTCGTAATTTCTGGAAATCTTATGAGTTCGTTTGACCACAACACCGTGTCAAAACAATTAGCACAAGTGCGTATTGTCATGGTAAATACAACTTTGCCTGCTAATATTGGCAGTGCTTTACGTGCCATGAAAACAATGGGACTCATTAAATTAGTTCTCGTAGCACCCAAAACATATCCTCATCCAGATATACAAGCACTTGCTGCCGGGGCCCAAGATTTATTTGAGCACCTTGAGATTGTAGACACCTTAGAAGATGCGATTAAAGATTGCCATTTGGTTTTTGGAACAAGTGCACGTAGTCGCACCATTCCTTGGCCTTTACTGGATGTGCGACCTGCAGCTAAAGAAGCCATTAAAGCAACGGCTCAAGGACAACAAATTGCGATTGTCTTTGGTCGCGAAGACCGTGGTTTAACTAACGAAGAATTAGCACTAGCAAATTACCATTTAACGATTCCTGTAAATCCAGACTATGGCGTGTTAAATGTAGCTCAAGCGATTCAAGTCGTATGTTATGAGCTTCGAATGTCTGCTCTGGAACAAGACCAAGTCGATCAGAATGTAGATGAAATGCCATTAGTGCAAGGTCAAAGCATGCAATGGGATGAACCTTTGGTTACTCAGCAACAAATGGAAGAGTTTTATCCTCATCTAGAAAAAATGCTGACTGAAATTGAATTTTTAGATCCAGAGAATCCACGTTTATTGCCTTTGCGCTTGCGTCGTTTGTTTGGTCGTATACACTTAGATCGTATGGAATATCATTTACTTCGCGGTATTTTTAGTCGTGTACAAGCTCTAACCAGTGGTAAATGGAAAAAAGCATTATCTGACAAGGAGGATCAAACCAATGCTTAAACAGCTTAAAGAAGATATAAAGGCTGTATTTGCGCGAGATCCTGCTGCCCGCAATACGCTCGAAGTTCTTACGACTTATCCTGGCATTCATGCAATTATGATGCATCGTGTTGCACATGAATTATGGCAAAAAGATTGTAAAGGTGCAGCTCGCCTACTTTCGTCATTTAGCCGTTTTGCCACAGGAATCGAAATTCATCCGGGTGCTAAAATCGGTAAGCGTTTTTTTATTGATCATGGCATGGGTGTTGTGATTGGTGAAACTGCTGAAATTGGCGATGATGTTACGCTTTATCATGGTGTTACCTTAGGGGGTACAACATGGAAGACAGGCAAACGTCATCCAACTTTAGAAGATGGTGTTGTTGTCGGTGCCGGTGCGAAAATTTTGGGTCCATTTACGGTAGGTAAAGGTGCTAAAGTCGGTTCAAATGCTGTAGTGACTAAAGCTGTTCCTGCGGGGGTGACTGCTGTTGGAAATCCTGCTCGCTATATCTATAAAGATACCGACAAGAACCAAGATAAAGATGAAGAACGTCGCCGTGATTATGCACAAAGTATTGGTTTTGCCCCATATGCGACAACTGCTGATCAGTCAGACCCTATTTTAGAAGGTATGCGCGTTTTGCTTGATCGTATTCAGCACAATGAAACGCGTATGAATAATTTATGCCAGCGTTTATCAGAGCTAGACCCTAGCTTCAAAAAAGAAAGCCAAGATGAACAGCCTTTTAGTGATGAAGAGCTAAAAATACTTGAAGAAGTTCGTCGTGAATGTGGCGCACAAAACAAGATATCAAAAACGTAATATTCTTGATTCATAATGTAACACGCTTACCCTTGCATGTCGGTTTAGCTTTTCCTAGACTTACCAGTACCAAATCTGACTTTACTAAAATGAACGGAAGATCCTATGAATTTTAAGCCTTTGGCATATATCATCCTTGCGACCTCAAGTTTAACAGCTTGTACAATGGCACCCGTAAAAGAACAAAAAATTGAGCCTTTTGTTTTCAAGGAACCAGAGCTTACTCCTCCTTTTTATGCACTAAATCCTTTTAACTATGATCAACCGCCAGCATTTGAAGTTGCGTTAAAAGAAGCTGCTGCACAGCCGGTAACGAAAATGGTGGTTAACCGTCAAGATGACCCAACCAAACAGCTTACTCTCGATACCAATAAACTGATTGTTCCGACTGTAAATAATTCACAGCGCTCAATGAAATACGCAGTTTTGGCAGGTGAGAATGAAATTGACGTTACAAGTATTGATGACTTCTTACAGTTAGTAGAAGGCAAAGCACGTCACTACCCACCTCGCTTTACTGATCGCCAAGAACGTAAGGGCTTTGAAAGTAAACTAAAAGAAGTAACACAGCAGCTTGATACACTTGCTGCAAATGAAAATGCATCATTTGATATTTTACTTCGCGCGTTTAAAGCAAGTGTTCTTGCACGTAACCTTGATTTAGGTACTGTTCATACCACTAAATCTTTAGATTATGCTCAAAGACTTTTAAAAATTAATCCAGATGATGCGGAAGCAAACTTCTGGTTCGGTTTTGGCTTATCTGAAGGTGGTGGTCAACGTGAAGCCATTCCCTATTTAGATAAAGCAATTAAAGGTAATGTTCAAGAAGCATATCTAGCTGCTGCAAATAACTATATTGCAATGGAGCAGAAGAAAAATGCGATCCAAACACTTAAAAACTATAAAGTTAAATATCCAGATGAAGCGGAAATTGCTGATCGTTTAATTCAAGAAATTGAAAAACAAGGCCGTTGGAACGTATGGCAAGTTTTAACGAACCCTGCAATGTCTGCAACTACTCCTAGTACAACAGCTCCTAGTACAACATCAAAAAAATAAGCTTAATTTTATAAAAAAGGGCTGTTTTGACAGCCCTTTTTTTTATTTGATCATTTGAAAAATATTTTAAAATTTGTATGATCTACCTACCATTGAGCCACTATATTTTGACCATAATGTTTTCAATAAAAAGAAGCAAAACAGTATTGACGGTCATACTCCTCGGTTCAATTCTGAGTGGATGCCAGGTCGTCAATGTTAAACAGCAAGCTTTGAATGTAACTATTGCAAATGAACGTAATAGCATTCTTACACAAGATAAACTCAGCGAAGCCAGTCTGAACGTTTTATCAATGTCTGGTCAGGAAGCTAAAGTTTGTACTGACACACCTGATACCTGTGTAAATCAACTCAAAAATTTACCTCAAATTTTAGATGAACAGTTCTTATCTGCTGCAAGTGAAATGTATTTGGCAAAAGCAATGGCCTTGTCAGATTCGTCTAATTGTAAAATTAGTAGATTTACTAAACATAAGTCCGAAGAAGAACAAACGAATATTCAGAGTAAATATGATGATTGCTTAGACCAGCAATTGAATTTACTGGATAAAAGTATTCGTTATAGCTATGCCTACCTATTCTCAACAAAACGTCAGCCTAATGACCGTATTTTTGATAATAGACAAGTTCAAATTCGAGACTTTTATAATCAAGCCATCGCAAAAATGGTGAGTGTTTATGATTTACGCTACCCTAAAAAAAATGTAGTAGAACCTCAAATACATATTGGTAAAAGTGTCTATTCGATTGATTTCGAATTTCACCAGCAGCTTGCTGGGCAAAAATTAGAGAAGTTAATTTCTAGTTATAATTTAAATTTTTCAGGCTTAAGAACCATTAACCGTCGTGATGGTTTTGGATCTGAATTTGTAGCTGTTTTTCCGGGTTCAGGAAAAGAAGATATCAATGAATATATTTTAGACCCTCTCCATTACAGTTATAAAAATGGTATCAATCCAAATATTCACAATGCACGTTATTTAGCTGCAACTATTGTAGCTGAACCAAAACATGCGACCACTGTTGAAGAAATTATTAATAATCCTGAATTCGTGATTCGGGTTTACGATCCATATCGGACCGATAATATTAGTGTAGCAGGAAAACAATATCCTCTAGCGGCCAACTTTTCCGCGCCTTACGGCCTATGGTTAGCCGAGAATAATTTAGGTGTCGCGGCTTATTTAAGTCTGATTGATCGTGATCAACACTTGACCATGCCACACCTATATATGCTTGAACCATACAACCCAAATAAGAAAATTATTGTGTTAATCCATGGGCTCGCAAGTAGTCCTGAGGCATGGATTGCTTTGACTAATGATGTTATGGGTGACACGGTTTTAAGAGATAATTATCAAGTTTGGCAAGTTTTCTATTCGACTAATATGCCGATTCTGGAAAGCCGTTTCCAAACTTATGCCCTTCTTAAGCAAGCTTTTGGTTCTTTGAACCCTAATGATCCTGCTGCACATGATGCCGTACTGGTTGGACATAGTATGGGAGGTATTATTAGCCGTTTACTGGTAAGTGATGGAGATATTACCAAGCCTGCTTTAGAGCTAATGACGACACGTCAGCAAAATCGCTTTAAGAAACATCCAATGGTTACTGAACGATTGCAAATGCATTCAATTAATAATTTTGATCGTGCAATTTTCTTGGCTTCTCCTCATCGAGGTACAGATTATGCAGATCGCTGGTTTACATTAGCAGCGCGTAAAGTTATTCGTCTACCTGGTGCTTTTTTATCAGCTGTAGCAACTTCACTCACCACCGAAAATTTAGATGTTAAAGATTTCTTGAGTAATATTGATAGTGGTTTGATTCAAAATGGTCCAAGCGATTTGAGTCATCAGTCCAAATTTATGGAGCTCACAGAAAATATTAATCCTCATAAAGGCTTGGTTTTTCACTCAATTATGGGAAATATCACCAAGAGCGATGATCCAAATGTAATTACTGATGGTATTGTTCCGTATAAAAGTGCTCACTTAGAGGGTGCCAAATCTGAGAAGGTTCTTCCAGGTGGACATTCAATTCAGTTAACGCCGCAAGCCGTTTTAGAACTGCGTCGTATTTTACGAGAGCATTTAGTCGAACATGGTTTATATAAACCATAAAAATAAAAAGAGCCAAAGGATAACCTTTGGCTCTTTTGTTTCTGGATGGAAATCTTATTGTCCAGAACGGATAATGTAATCAAATGCAGAGAGTGATGCTTTAGCACCTTCACCTGTGGCAATAATGATTTGTTTGTACGGAACTGTAGTACAGTCACCCGCAGCAAATACACCTTTTACATTGGTTTCGTTGCGGTCATTCACAATGATCTCGCCACGATTGGTTAACTCAAGCTCACTGTCTTTCAAGAAGTCAGTGTTTGGGAGTAAACCAATCTGGACAAAGATCCCTGCAAGTTCAACCACATGCTCTTCATCAGTGGCACGGTCTTTATATTTAAGACCTGTCACTTGTGAACCATCACCCAAAACTTCAGTACTTAAGGCATTCATAATCACAGTGGTGTTTGGCAAGCTATGCAGTTTGTTTTGCAAGACTTGGTCTGCACGTAGTTTAGTGTCGAACTCAACCAGAGTCACATGCTCAACAATCCCTGCAAGGTCAATCGCAGCTTCTACACCTGAGTTACCACCACCAATCACTGCAACACGTTTGCCTTTGAACAATGGACCATCACAGTGTGGGCAGTACGCGACACCACGGGTACGGTATTCTTGCTCACCCGGTACATTCATTTCTCTCCAACGTGCACCTGTTGAAAGGATTACTGTTTTCGATTCAAGCTTTGCACCATTTTCAAGTTCAACTTCAACCAAGCCATTTACGGTTTGATCTGCACCAACGATTTTGCTCACACGTTGCAGGTTCATGATATCAACATCATATTCACGAACATGTGCTTCCATTTCGGCAGCAAACTTAGGACCTTGGGTCTTTTGCACAGAGGTGAAGTTTTCAATGTCCATGGTGTCCATCACCTGACCACCGAAGCGTTCAGCCACGATACCTGTGTTAATGCCTTTACGTGCTGCATAGATGGCAGCTGTTGCACCCGCAGGTCCACCACCAATCACTAACACATCAAACGTATCTTTGGCATTCAATGCCGCTGCATCTTTTTCAGCTGAGTTGGTGTCGAGTTTTGCCACAATTTCTTCAAGTGTCATACGACCTTGACCAATGTGTTCATTGTCTTGGAACACCATTGGAACCGCCATGATTTTGCGTTGTTCTACTTCATCTTGGAAGAATGAACCATCAATCATGGTTGCAGTGGTGTTCGGGTTATAAATCGCAATCAGGTTAAGCGCCTGTACTACGTCCGGACAGTTATGACAGCTTAGCGATACAAACACATCAAAGTCCGCTTTGAGGTTTAAACCTTTAATCTGGTTCAATACTTCATCAGACACTTTAGGAGCATAGCCAGACACCTGTAACAGCGCCAAGATCAAAGATGTAAACTCATGGCCCATCGGTAAGCCAGCAAAGAACACACGTGGTTGTTCACCTGCTTTAGCCACACCAAAGCTTGGACGACGTGTATTGTTGCCATCAAAACGGGCAGTCACCTTGTCAGAAAGTTCAGCAATTTCGGTAACCAGCTCTTTAATTTGAGCAGCTTTATCTGATTCATCTAAAGCAGCAACTAATTCGATTGGACTTTCTAAACGTTCTAAGTAAGCTTTTAATTGAGTTTTAATGTTTTGATCTAACATCTGTTTTTACTCCAATGCATCCAAATTCTTTCAATAGATGCATAGTACGTCAAAACATAAAATAGGTGAAACAGTATGTTTTTATAGATTTAATCGGTTTTTTAGATTTAATTATTATTTACTTCAATCAAAAAAAGCCGACCTGAACTCATCCAGCGCAGGTCGGCAAACTGGTTAAACTAGAGTAACACCACGCCAAATACAGCCCCAGCAATCAGGACATGTAAGGGATGAACCTTTTTAATTAAAGATAATAAAGTTGCAATGACTACCATAATGACAAGTAAAGTATTTATTGCAGCCGCCTCAGAAATAATCCACGCACTGGCAAGCACAGTTCCCACAGTGACGGGTTGTAAAGCAAGCTGTAAAACACGGCGCCATTTCTTATCTTTAAATTTTGACCAACCTCTCATTACAAATACAGTAATAATGGATGAAGGTAGAAATTTGGCGGTTGATGTCACAAGTAAACCCGATAGACCTGCTACATGCCAACCAACGAGCGGTACAATCATCATGTTTGGACCAGGGGCAGCTTGGGCTATTGCGAATAAGGCACTAAATTCTTGCGCAGTCATCCAGTGATGAATATCGACCACTTGACGTTGCATTTCAGGCAAAATTGTATTGCCGCCACCAAAAGCAATAAGTGATAACTGGGTAAAAATGATGGCTAAAGTAAGTAGAACTGCGCCCATTACACACGTCTCCAAATAACAGCTGAATAAAATGACAACAAAACCAGCATGGTCAAAAGCAAGGAGATTTTCAGAAAAGCGATGCTGACAATTGCCACTACAACTACACACATCGCTAATGGATTACGTAATAAAGGCTTGAGCATTTTCAACCCTGTTGCAACCAGTAGTCCAGCTGCTGCTGCTGCTAGTCCTTCAAAAAGATGCTTAACCATGAGGTTATCTTGGAACTGCTCATAGACATAATGTAAAAGTACAACAATTACCGTCGGTGCAAAGATTAAGCCAATCAGTGAGCTCACTGCACCACGAATACCACGAAACTCCATGCCAATCGCAACAGATAAATTAATAATATTGCCACCCGGTAAAAATTGACACAGACCAAGTAATTCAGTGAATTTTTCAGGACTTAGCCACTGTCTCTGCTCTACAACGACTTTTCGTGCTAAAGGCAACACGCCGCCAAATCCAATTAAACCTAATGTTAAAAAACCTAAAAATAGTTCTGTGCAGCTCGGTACACTCTCCTTCTGCACGGCAATCTCAACATGGTTCATTTTCGTTACTTTTCACTTTATCTGACCAAGATAGAATGATACTTTTATGACATATCTACAAATGCTTTTATTTTCTTTAACCATACCCTAAAGGTATTCCTATGCTAGATTTGCACAAGCTTCATGCCTTTGTTGTGGTTGTTGAAGAAAGAAATATTACCCACGCGGCAAACCGATTATTTATTCAACAGCCGCCTTTAACGCGTTTACTCAAAAAACTGGAAGAAGAACTCGGTACACAATTACTTGTTCGACAACCACGAGGGATTGAACCGACCGAAGCAGGTTTAGCATTATTTAAAGAAGCACAAATTTTATTAGAGCATGCCAAGCATATTCCTAAATTAGTTCAAGATGTCAGCCAAGGTAAAACAGGACAACTCAATATTGGTTTTACAAGTTCTGCAGGCTTGCATCCACTGATTTCATTAGTATTGCGCTCCTATCGAGAAATATATCCAGGGGTACAAACCAAACTTGAAGAAGCAGGCAGCCAAAAGCAATTAGATCGGTTAATCTCGGAAAAACTTGATATCGCCTTTTTAAGAGCTCCGATTAGTCGTGATATTGGGTTAAAACATCTTCATATATTAGATGAGCCAATGATGGTGGCATTGCCTATAGGGCATCCACTTACGCAAAAAGAAAAAATTAGTTCAAGTGACTTATCAGATGAAAATTTTGTTTTATACCGTCGTTCTTCGGGACAAGGTTTATATGACAACATTTTATATAGCTGCTACCAAGCGGGTTTTAGCCCACGTATTATTCAGGAAGCACCTCGACCTACCGCAACATTAAATTTAGTTGCTGCTGGAATTGGTATAACTATTGTACCAGCCTCAATGCATAACTTCTGGGACCATGAAATTATTTATCGCGAATTTGATAGTTCAATAAAACTTAATGCTCCTCTTTACTTGATTACAAGAGAAAATGAAAATTCAGCCAAAGTTTCAAACTTTATTAATTTATTACAAAAATTATTACCAACAATTACGTAAGCAAAAAATTACTCAATAAAAAATGCCCCTATCGGAGCACTTTTTATTGAGTAAAACAGTCTATTTTTGGTTCACTCGTTTAGATAATTCTTCTGCCGATTCTTTACGTTCCGAATAGCGATCTGTCAGATATTGTTTTTGTCCACGTGTTAATAAAGTGAACTTATAGAGTTCCTCCATTACATCGACAATTCGGTCATAGTAAGAGGATGGTTTCATACTTCCATCTTCTTCAAATTCTAAAAAAGCTTTAGCAACTGAGGACTGATTTGGGATCGTAATCATACGCATCCAGCGCCCTAAAATGCGCATTTGATTCACAGCATTGAAAGATTGAGAACCTCCACTAACTTGCATAACTGCTAAGGTTTTACCTTGTGTTGCACGAATTGCTCCACCAGCTAAGGGAATCCAATCAATCTGAGCTTTTAAAATCGAACTCATTGCACCATGACGTTCTGGTGAACACCAAACCATACCTTCTGCCCAAGCCAAAAGCTCATGCAACTCTTGCACTTTAGGATGATCTGTTTCTGCATCCTCTGGTAAAGGTAAACCTTTAGGATGAAAGATTTTAACCTCGACACCTAAATATTCAAGAATTCGTCCAGCCGTCAACACAGCAAAACGACTGTAAGAACGCTCACGATTAGACCCATATAGCAGTAAAATGCGTGGTGGATGTTCAAGTTGCTGTGCTTGCACTTGTTCCAAAGTAGGCTTATCTAAAAGATTTAATGCCACATTGGATAAATCATTGTTAAGACTGTTCATGTGAGAAATACTTTTTCTTTAGCCAAAGAGAAACTGAAACGAGTGAAATTAAAACCGGAACCTCAACTAATGGTCCTATGACTGTAGTAAATGCTACAGGTGACGCTAAACCAAATGTTGCAATCGCAACGGCTAAAGCGAGCTCAAAGTTGTTACCCGCAGCGGTAAATGAAATAGCAGTGGTACGTGGGTAGTTATTTCCCATACGTTTACTCATAAAGAAGCTAATGAAGAACATCACCACAAAGTAAATCGTCAGTGGAATCGCAATTCGCAGTACATCTAAAGGTAAGCTCACCACCTCACCACCTTTTAAGCTGAACATCGCCACAATGGTAAAAAGTAATGCAATCAAACTAATCGGACTGATTTTTGGCAAGAATTTAGTTTGATACCAATCTAATCCTTTTGCTTTCACTAAAATGAGTCGCGTTAGAAAACCCATTAAAAATGGAATACCTAAATACACCAACACAGCATGGGTAATGGTCCAGAAATTCACATCAATGACTTGTCCTGCCACACCAAAATAAGGCGGCAAGAAAGTTAAGAAAAGCCATGCATAAGTACTAAAGAATAAAATCTGGAAGATACTGTTAAAAGCAACTAAAGCAGCAACATATTGGTTATCCCCACATGCCAAACCGTTCCAGACCAATACCATTGCAATACATCGTGCCAAGCCTATCAAGATTAGACCTGTCATATATTCCGGATAGTTATGCAGAAAAATAATCGCTAAAGCAAACATCAAAATTGGAGCAATTAACCAGTTTTGTACTAAAGACAAAGCCAACGTTTTTTTATCTTTAAATACTTCCGGTAAAGCTGCGTAATCTACCTTTGCCAAAGGTGGATACATCATTAAAATTAAACCAATTGCAATCGGAATATTGACGTTATCTACACTGAGTTGATTCAAAGAAACCGAGGCTTGAGGAAAGAAAACACCTATTGCCACCCCTAAACCCATGGCAATAAAAATCCATAGCGTCAGATTCCGGTCTAAAAAAGAAAGCTTTTGCTTAGTCATCTCGGCTCTCTTACTCAATATGAGAGATTTTATTAATCTCAGTAATCAAATGTGAACGGTTTAAGTTCGCAACATCAAGTGCAAACAATGCATCTAAACGACGGTTGATATGATCTACAGTCTCTTGGAAAGCTTTTAATTTTTCTTCTTTTGGCAAGTCCAAATGAGATGGATCACTTAAGCCCCAGTGTGCTTTGATTGCACCGCCTAAATAAAGTGGGCATGCTTCTTGTGCAGCAGAATCACAGACTGTAATCACAACATCTGGTTGATACTGCTCGCAGTCATCAATGGTTTTGCTCCATAGCCCATCTGTTGAAAGGCCTAAGTTTTCAACAGTTTCAATGGTTAATGGATGTACCTGTCCTGATGGTTTACTGCCTGCGCTATATGCTTTCCAACTTTCTGGCGCACGGCTATTAAATAAAACTTCCGACAAAATGCTACGACAACTGTTTCCTGTACACAAAAATAAGAATTTCATGATCTTACTCACAATAAGTTGAAATAGAAGAAAACTGTGAAGATGATTGATTCACTAAACTTTCATCTTGGTTTCCTATAATTTTCAAAACTTCAACGGCCCAACTTGGTAAATCTGGGTTGACGCTGTAATACACCCATTGCCCTTGTCTTGAGTCAAGTAAAATGCCATGAGTACGTAATAGCGCTAAATGTCGGGAAATTTTTGGTTGGCTTAAATCAAGTTGCTCGGTCAGTTCACAAACACATATGTTTTGTTTGCTTAAAACCAATTTAAGAATGCTTAACCGAGTAGGGTCCGAAAGACATTTAAAAAAATCGACTTGAGTGATCATGTCAGCAACAATTCATATTCGTTATTGCAAATATACGGATATCCATATATAAATGCAATATCTTAATTCGGCGATAAATTTGTCATGACTGAGCTAGTGAAGATTTACCATAACCCTGTTTGCGGAACCTCACGTAATACGCTGGCACTTATTCGTCACGCTGGGATTGAACCCATTGTTATTGAATATTTACAGACACCTCCTAGTAAAGATGAGCTTACTCAACTCATTTCACAAGCTGGATTAACTGTTCGTGATGCAATTCGTAAAAATGTTGATCCATATAAAGATTTAGATTTGGGACAAGACCGCTGGACAGATGAACAGTTAATTGATTTTATGATTCAGTACCCAATTTTAATCAATCGCCCGTTTGTGGTGACGTCAAAAGGTACACGTCTGTGCCGCCCTTCTGAAATTGTCCTTGATATTTTAGATTCAGAAAACTTAGGCTTTTTTGCAAAAGAAGATGGTGAAGTAATCATTAATGAACAAGGTCAACGAGTAAAATAATTTAAGATTCTCATCAATATAAAAAGCTAAATGGCGCAATACCATTTAGCTTTTTTGTTAAATGAAAACGGTTAAAAGTAGGACTTAATAAAAGGAAGGAGTTGTTCTCCTATCACCATGCCTAATAAACCGACTAATGCAACAAGAGGTGGAGCTGGCGACTTCACATTTAAAACATAATATAAGACACCAACGAGCAACCCTACAGCCAAAGATAATAAGTACATTTTCATGGTACATACCTTAGAGAACCAAGCCATTTAAAGCAGCAGGTTCCCATACTGTTTTATTTAAAATGCAAAACACGAACAACCCAGTGCGCCCCAGAAAGATTTTTTATCTTTATCATTTACAGGAACATCAAGCATCCATGAGTGGCTATGTCCATGCATGCCACAACTGCTAGCACATTCACACAATGCACTTTGTGACTGTAATGATTGATTCGAAGGTGCATTACGGTTTTCAGATAAACGCCATTGTCCACCAAAGCGTTTTACTGGCGACCATGTTGGTGATGCTGGTGGTAATGGTGGATCATCTTGCTTAAACTCTGCTCCGGCATACACAACGTTTCCACCTAAAACAGTGAGCACAGACTCAATCCACTGAATATCATCTGCCTCAACTTTGAAGTAGTCATCAGACAATACAACCAGATCGGCAAGTTCGCCTGCTGTTAGTGAGCCTTTGACATCTTTTTCACCTGAAAACCAAGCCGAACCTTTGGTCCAGAGCATAAGCGCTGTTTGGCGATCTAACAGATTTTTTTCATCATACAAAGGTAAACCACCAACAGTTTTACCTGTGCTCAACCAATATAAGCAAACCCAAGGGTTATAAGATGCAACACGTGTTGCATCTGTTCCCGCACCTACAGGAACACCGAGCTCTAACATTTTCTTAACTGGTGGCGTTGCTTGAGCAGCTTCTGCACCATAGCGTTTTACGAAAATCTCACCTTGATATGCCATACGGTGTTGAATGGCGATACCACCGCCCAACGCGCCAATACGCTCAATATTACGTTCAGATACGGTTTCGGCATGGTCAATAATAAATCGAGTTGCAAATGGCTGTTTTGAATTTACTTTTTCAAATACATTGAGTAATCGGTTAATACTTTCATCATAGGTTGCATGAATACGAAATGGCCATTTCTTTTCAGATAAATGCTCTACAATGGCTTCGAGTTCACCTTCCATTTTTTCTGGTAAATCTGGACGCGGCTCATAGAAATCTTCAAAGTCACCCGCCGACCAAGTCAGGTTCTCACCCGCTCCATTCATTCTAAATAGTTCATCACCATCGCCTGGGAATGTCATTTCTGTCCAGCGACGATAATCATCAAGCTCCTGACCTGCCTTTTGAGCAAATAAATTGTAAGCAATTCGCACCGTCATTTGATTTTGATCATGCAATTGCTTAATCACATCATAATCTTCAGGATAGTTTTGCCCGCCGCCACCCGCATCGATTGCAGAAGTAATACCTAATCGATTGAGTTCACGCATGAAATGACGAGTTGAATTGACTTGATCTTCAACTGGCAATTTCGGTGCTTTGCCCAAGGTCGAATATAAAATCATAGCGGATGGAGTTGCGAGCAATAGACCTGTTGGCTCACCCTTTTCATCTCGTACAATCTTGCCGCCGGGCGGGTCTGGCGTGTCTTTATTAAAGCCCAATACATCAAGCGCAGCTCGGTTCAACAAGGCGCTAGCATATAAATGTAAAACAAATACTGGAGTATCAGGAGCGGCTTTATTAATTTCTTCTAAAGTCGGTAAACGCTTTTCGGCAAACTGGAATTCAGTCCAACCACCAACCACACGTACCCATTGCGGAGCTGGAGTATTATCGGCTTGTTCCTTGAGTAAGCGTAGTGCATCCGCTACAGAAGGTACACCTTCCCAGCGCAGTTCCATATTGTAATTTAGGCCACCACGAATAATATGTAGATGACTGTCATTTAGACCCGGTATAACGCGACGACCATTTAAATCTACAACTTTGCTCGTCGCTGATGCCAGCTTCATGATCTCATCATTTGTGCCGGTGCGTACGACTTTACCATCTGCTATAGCAATTGCTTGTACTTCTGGATTTTTAAGATCTAGTGTGGTGATTTTACCGTTTATAAGTATGAGGTTTATTTCGGTCATTCTGAACTCCATTCTTGTGAATTATCGTTCTAAAAAATAAAGGCATATCCGTATTAATATCACTTCAATATTGAATACTAGACATGCCTTTACCTAAATAAGTACTATTTTATTTTGCAGGAACTGGTGCAAGTACTTCGTGTTTTGATGTGGTACGTTCAGGTGCCTTATGTACCATCGTATAAGCATAATCAACGCCCATACCATAAGCACCAGAATGCTCACGTACAATTGCCATAACTGCATCATAGGTATCACGGTGTGCCCAATCACGTTGCCATTCAAGTAATACTTGTTGCCAAGTTACTGGAACAACACCTGCTTGAATCATACGTTGCATGGCATAGTCATGTGCTTCTTTCGATGTACCACCAGAAGCATCCGCAACCATATAAATTTCATAATCACCTTCAAGCATGGCACCAAAAGCAAAAGTGTTATTGCACACTTCAGTCCACAAACCCGAAACAATCACTTTCTTACGGTTATTTTTTGCAAGTGAATCACGTACTTTTTGATCATCCCATGAATTCATTGAAGTACGTTCTAATAATGGAGCATCGGGAAATACATCTAAAAGCTCAGGATAGGTATGACCAGAGAAGCTTTCAGTTTCAACCGTGGTAATAGTGACAGGAATATTGAAAGTTTTAGCTGCTTTTGCTAACCCTACCGTATTATTTTTCAATACTTGGCGGTCTATTGACTGTACCCCAAAAGCCATTTGTGGCTGGTGATCAATAAAAATAACCTGACAATTCGTTGGTGATAGTTGTTCTAAAAGTGATTTATTCATGGGTAAACTCCATTATTCCTTATGAGTAGTGCATTAAAATTGCTTACTGGTCACTATCAAAACAGATAAAAATGTAAAAGCATAGACAGCAAATCAGCACGAATCTGTATCCTGTACGAATACAATAAAAACAATGATTGCTTTTTAATTTTTATAGTTTAATCATTGATATATATTTTTTTTAACTTTCGCTTATCCATGGATCGATTAGACTGTATTTCCACTTTTGTAAGTGTCGTAGAACATGGTAATTTTAGTAGTGCAGCCAGAGCACTCGATATCTCTCGTGACTTGGTTGCCAAACGCGTTTGCTACCTCGAAAATGACCTAAAAACCACGCTATTAACCAGAACTACAAGACAGATGAACCTCACCTCTTGTGGAGAAAAGTTTTATCAACATAGCAAAGTCATTTTAAGTGAGTTTGAATGGGCTGCCTATGAAATTAGCTACAACCAGCAGTACCCTGAAGGAGAACTCAAGCTCAATACACCAATGTCTTTTAGCAACATTTTTCTTCAAAATATAATTTCAGACTTTATTGAAAAATACCCCAGTATCAAAATTGATTTGTTCATGACCGATCAGTTATTAGACATGAATAATAATAAATTTGATTTAACAATTCGTGTAGATGGCTCTCCTCCAAATTTGGCAAATAGTAAAATATTAAATACCTATCAACGATATTTATATGCAACGCCTGAGTATTTTAATCAGCATGGATTACCCGCCTCTTTAGAGGAACTCAAAGATCATAAATTTTTAATTTATTATCAAGATAGCCGTCATAAGAAGTTGATTTTCCAAAAAGATCAAAAAGAAGTGTCCTTTAATTGTTTCCCTGTGATGACCTGTAATAATGGTGAATTATTATTAGATATGTGCCTAAAAGATCACGGTATTGTCTTTCTTCCAGAGTTTATTGCAGAGCCTTACTACAAGGAAGGTAAATTACAGAAATGTTTGGAGGACTACACCAGTCAGCCACTTCACTTATATGTGACATGGCCAAACCGTAAAATTTTGTCGAAGAAAGTAAAACTATTTATCGATTTTTTAACACATCAAATCGCTCCTATAAAATAAGTGGTCTGGGCCTTTTCTATAAGAATTGGCCCACTTTTTTAGTTGGTTTGAGTAGCTTCAATCTTCTTATTTTTAAATAAATTTAATAAATTTTGCTCTGCTGTTACTACGCTGTTTTCTTCAATAAATGTCGTCGCGTAGTGTTCTAAATGTTTTTCCATCAGTTGTGTGGCTCGTTTTTCATCGCCTTGTTCAATAGCATCTAAAATTGCACGATGTTCATCTGCCGAACAATTATTATGTTTTGGAATTTCATACAAACCAATTAACAATGATGTTCTCGCAATAAGTGTCTGCAAATAACTGGTCATAATCGTATTCTGATTTGCTTCAACAAGCTTTAGGTGAAATTTACCTGATAGCTTAATCCACTCAGCCCAATTTCCAGCTAAACGCTCATGAGATTCTTGATCGACTAAAGCTCTAAGCTCACTAAAATCTAAGTGATGAGACTTTTGTGCAAGTTTTTTTACCGTGGCGATTTCAAGCATGCTGCGTGCTTCAAAGACCTCTTTTGTTTCATCAAGGCTATGTTCTGCTATGAGTGCCCCACGATTGGGCTGTATTTCGATGACTCTATCATGGGCGAGTTTAACAAAAACGCGTCTTAAGACTCCCCGTGTCACACCAAATGCTTCACATAATGGCGCTTCAACCAAGCGTGCTCCATGTGTAAGTTGCCTATTTAAAATGGCATCTACAATAGCGTTATATATATGGTCATCAATTTCATCATTGCTCATTTCTAGGGCTTTTTTTGGTGCATTCGATGGCATTGATTTCTCCATTTTTATTAACGCCCTCTCTTTTTTAAAACATTATTTAATTTGAACAGTGTATGTCCAACTTAACCATTTGGAAATATTTCTCTCATAAGAACAATATCTATGCTGGAAGATCTATTCAAGATTTAACATTATAAGATTGTTCCATTCCTTTAAATTTACTCATTTTTTTATAACAGATTAAGCAAACCAACTTTCATTCATTTACCTCTAAATACACAAACTATTAGTTGAACGGAAAAACTCACAAGCTTTGATTTCAGAATTTGGCATAACTTTTGCTCAATTAAGATTGTGCACAATTTAAATATCAGATTGCACACAATCTTAATTTCATTCTTTTAGACAGAAGTCCAAAGCTGCTGAAAGTACCCACCATCTTAGGGAAGTGAGCGTTCAAGATGAATAATAGCGAAGCAATAATTAAACCTTCTTATGATGCAAAACTGACAAATCAAGACTTAGCCCCTTTAAAAAAGCAAACATGGGGTGCTTACAATATTTTTGCCTTCTGGATGTCTGACGTTCATAGTGTCGGTGGTTATGTTATGGCTGGAAGCCTTTTTGCACTTGGGCTGAATAGCTGGCAGGTACTTTTATCTTTACTCATCGGTATTGCAATTGTTCAGTTTTTTACAAATCTGATTGCCAAGTCTAGCCAACAAACAGGTACTCCCTATCCTGTTATTTGTCGTGCCACTTTCGGTGTGCTTGGTGCAAATATTCCTGCCATTATTCGTGGCCTTATTGCTGTTGCATGGTATGGCATTCAAACCTATTTGGCCTCAAGTGCATTCTTATTGGTCATTTTAAAGTTCTTTCCGGAATGGTCAGTCTATGCAGATGTTTCAAATTATGGATTTCTTGGACTGTCTGTTTTAGGATGGATCGGCTTCATGCTGCTTTGGCTACTACAAGCTATTGTTTTTTGGTCTGGCATGGACAGCATTCGTAAGTTCATAGACTGGGCTGGCCCCGCGGTTTATATCGTGATGTTTGCTATGGCAGTATGGCTCATCTGGAAAGCTGGATGGCAAAATATTGATTTAAACTTGAGTGGTGTTCAATACGACGGTTTCGCAGTTGTACCTGTCATGATTGGTGCTATTGCTCTTGTTGTTTCATATTTTTCAGGGCCTATGCTGAACTTTGGCGACTTCGCTCGTTACGGCAAAAGTTTTAGTGCCATTAAAATGGGTAACTTTCTTGGTTTACCCATTAATTTTTTAGGCTTTTCTTTACTTACCGTGGTTTGTATTGCAGCAACACTACCTGTTTACGGCAAACTCATTACCGACCCTGTCGAAATGGTGGGCAAATTGGATAACACTTTTGTAGTCATTTTAGGCAGCTTGACCTTAATGATTGCGACCATCGGGATTAATATTGTCGCTAACTTTGTTTCGCCTGCCTTTGATTTTTCGAATGTTTCACCGAGCAAAATTAGCTGGCGTATGGGTGGAATGATTGCAGCAGTAGGTTCAATTTTCATCACCCCATGGAATCTGTTTAATAATCCTCAAGTGATTCACTACACCATTGATATTTTAGGCGCATTTATCGGCCCACTTTTTGGCGTATTGCTAGCTGATTTTTACCTCGTGAAAAAACAAAAAATCTTAGTAGATGACTTATATACCTTAGACGCTAAGGGTTTGTATTGGTATAAAAATGGTTATAACCGTTCTGCTTTTTATGCCTTAATTCCAGCTTCATTAATTCCTGTTTTGTGCGTGCTTTTACCGCAATTATCCGCGCTTGCTAATTTCACTTGGTTTATTGGCATGGGGCTTGGTTTTGTGATTTACCGATTTCTTAACCAACCGCTTACTCATGCAAAATCTGTAATGACTAAGGTATAAGTACAATGAAAATTAAAATTATTAACCCCAATACCACTCAAAGCATGACAGACAAAATTGCTGCTTCTGCAAAGATAGTCGCGGGGGCTGATACTCAAATTATTGCAGTGAGTCCTCAAATGGGCCCTGCAACGATTGAAAGTTATTATGATGAAGTATTAAGTGCAGTAGGTGTGCTGGAGGAAATCCGACAAGGTGAACAGCTAAATGTAGATGCCTATATTATTGCCTGTTTTGGTGACCCTGCGCTTTATGCTGCCCGTGAAATTACTTCAGCACCTGTAATTGGGATTGCTGAAGCAGCCATGCGAACTGCAAGTTATGTGAGTACTGGGTTTAGTGTAGTCACTACATTACAGCGGACAGTGAATATGAGTTGGCATCTGGCTCATCGCTATGGCGCTACGCCATTTTGTAAAAATGTTCGAGCTTGTGATATCGCAGTTGCAGAGTTGGAGCTTCCTGACTCAGACGCCTACCGAATTGTACGAGATGAGTGCAAAAAAGCACTAGTAGAAGATAAAAGCGATGCGATTGTTTTAGGCTGCGCAGGCATGAGTGATTTGTATCTAAAGCTACAAAATGAGTTGGGAGTGATTGTTATTGATGGCGTTGCAGCAGCAGTTAAACAAGCAGAAATGTTAGTTCAGTTAAATTTAAAAACCAGCAAAGTTGGTGATTGGGCCTCACCTCCTGTAAAGAGTTACACAGGCATATTATCAGGATTTGGAATGCGCTAAAGAGTTATTGTTTCAATTCCAACTCAAAACGCTGCGTTGGAATTGAAACGGCTGAAAACCAAAGAATTAAACCTCGGCTAACTCTGGCTGTTGTTCTTCTTTATAAAATGGCACATCACCGTTAATAGTTGCACGGTGCATGATGCGATGAGCATCGCCATAATCAAATAATGCTTTATGTTGTGTGCAACGGTTATCCCAAATCGCGATATCACCATCTTGCCACTTCCAACGCAAATGAAATTGCTCTTGGGTCGCATGTTCAAACAAGAAATTAAGTAATTGCTCACTTTCTTGTTCAGGTAACTCATTAATGCGAGTGGTAAAGCCTTCACTTACGAACAACAAAGGCTCACCTGTAACCGGATGAGTACGCACCACTGGGTGAACCACTGGCGGGTTACGCTTAAAGGTTTGTAAAAGCTTTTCACGTTCTTCATCGTTATGGGCAAAACGCTCAAGTGGAAAAGATTTACGAATATCGTGTGTTGCCGTTAAACCACGTAATTTTTGCTGTAATTCAAGCGGAAGGCCTTTAAAAGCTGCTGTATTACTCGACCATAATGTATCGCCACCTACAGGTGGAATTTTAATGGCTTGCAACACGCACCCTAATGGTGGGTTTTTGCTAAAAGTCACGTCTGTGTGCCAGAGTTCATTGTCACGCAAATCTTGTTTCCAACTGTCGAGCACCATGACTTCTGGTACATCTTCAATAGAAGGATAAATCGGGTGCACATGTAAGGTGCCAAAACTACGTGCCAAATCTGCTTGTGCTTGAGGCGCTAATTGTTGCTTTCGAAAAAAAATGACCTGATGATCAAGCAAAGCCTGCTGGATTTGTTGCGTCATCTGTTCATTTAACGCATTCAAATCAATATCGTGAATAATTGCGCCAATGGTAGGCTTGATCACTTCAATATTTAAGTTTGCTACTACTGTATTCATCTTCTTTACTACAACTGCTGACCATACCAAGGAGAAAACTGTTTTTGTAACCAACGTAAAAACAGCTCAAAACTAACTGCGACAATCGCAATCACAATAATGCCCAAAATCACCGTATCGGTAATTAAGAACTGTGCTGCCGACTGCACCATAAACCCAATACCGCGGTCCGCTGCAACCAACTCCGCTGCAACCAATGTTGACCAACCTACCCCGAGACCAATACGGATACCGGTAATAATATGAGGTAAAGCTGTTGGCAAAATGACATGCCAAAAGACTTGTGACTGACTTGCTCCTAGCGACAAGGCAGCTCGTTCACGATTAAGCTGATGGCTCAACACACCATGCGCACTACTAATAATGACAGGCGCCAAAATCGAGAAGAAAATCAAAAGTACTTTTGTGGTTTCGCCAATACCGAACCAAATTACGAGTAATGGCAAATAAGCTAACGGTGGAATTGGACGTAATAATTCAACCAAAGGATCTAAAACTGCACGTACCCATTTGTTCAACCCCATCCATAAACCTAAGGGAACACCAATCACCACAGCAGCAATCAAAGCTAAAAATACACGAGAGATACTGGCTGCTAAGTGTTGCCACAAGGTTGCCTTCATAAAGCCTTCTTGGCTTACCGATATAAATTTTTGCCATACTGCCTGTGGGCTAGGTAAAAACAGTTCAGGTACGATATGCAAAGCAGTAATGAGAAACCAGAGCGCAACAACGCTTCCCACACTGATTATGCTTACCACCAGAGTTCGATGTTTCTCAAAAAATGACGATAAAAATGAAGGATTTTCTGTTTGCACATCTGGCTTAAGTTTTAGCCCTGCTTTGTCATATTCATAGACGTTATCTTTAGTGCTCATGTGGTTAACGCCTCCTTACCGCTTTGCTTTTGTGCCCTTAAACTTTCAAATAGCTGTTCTCTAAGCTGAATAAATTGAGGGTCAGATTTAATCGAGCGAATAGACTCGCCCTGACGATATCGCTTCGCAAAATCGAGATGTAGAGTTTCTACAATTTTGCCTGGATGAGCTGTCATCAGAACTAACTGATTGCTGAGCAACAATGCTTCTTCAATGTCATGGGTAATTAAAAAGAAGCTTTTATTTTGCTGAATCCATAAATCGAGCACTAACTGCTGCATGTTTTCACGTGTAAAAGCATCGAGTGCTGCAAAAGGTTCATCTAATAAAATAAATGGCGCGTGACTAATCAAAGCTCTTGCAATGCCGACACGTTGTTTCATACCACCGGAAAGCTCCCAGATATTGGCTTTTTCAACGTGACTTAAACCCACAATTTTTAAAATTGCGCCCACTTGCGCTTCGATATCCGCACGCTTTGAACCTTTTAACTGCAAAGCGAAGCCAACATTATCTGCAACATTCAACCAAGGAAGTAATGCATGATCCTGAAACACCACAGCGCGGGTTACATCTGGTCCATTTACGACTTCATGATTTACAAGCACATCACCGGAACTTGGCTTTTGAAAACCAGCCAAGATATTAAGCAAAGTTGTTTTGCCACAACCCGACTCACCTAAAATGACAGTTAAAGAACCTTCTTCAATCGTTAGGTTAATGTCTTGTAAAACTGGCTTTTGCTGTTTAGGAAAAGTCAGATGAATATGTTTGGCTTCTAATACACTCATGACAACTCCTTAAGGCTGCAAAAATGAAGAGTTCACATTGCCTTTATAATCGGCTTTAAGTTGGTCGACTTTGCCCTGACCTTTTAAGAACTTCGCAGTATCAAAAATATTTTGCGCAAATTCACCATCTAAAGTTTGTTTTTGCTGAGCGTGGTCAAGGTAAATATTTCCACTTAATAAAAGCGGGATATCTTTTGGATCAGAACCTGTTAACTGAGCAATTTTCTCAACGTTATCGGCATTTTTAACGTAAGTAGCTGGGTCTTGATTATATTTTTCGAGTTGCTCAAGTGTGGTTTTAACAAAAGCTTTTAAGAAATCAGGGTTTTTCTCTGCAAAGTCTTTACGTACCACCCATAAATCGTAGGTTGGAGCACCCCATTCACCCACTTGTTTTGAATCAGTTAAAACCGTGCCAGATGCTTTAGCTTTACTTAAAGCTGGTTCCCATACATAGGCAGCATCAATATCACCACGTTCCCAAGCAGCTGAAATTTCAGGTGGACGCAAGTTAATAATTTTTACTTTATCTTCTGGAATATTCCAATGTTTAAGCGCAGACAATAGGCTGTAATGCGTAGTTGAAACAAAAGGTACTGCAATGGTTTTACCAATTAAATCTTGAGGGGTTTTAATGCCTGATTTATTACTTACTACCAATGCTTCAGATGCACCAAGTTTTGAAGTAATTAAAAATACTTCAATCGGTAAATCACGGCTTGCCGCAGCTGCAAGTGGGCTTGATCCAATATTTCCAAGCACAACATCACCTGAAGCCAGAGCGTTTACAACGTCTGAGCCGGCATCAAATTTTTTCCATTGAATGGTACGTTGACTATGCTTTTCATATTCCCCATTTGCTTGTGCCACTTTGCTTGGGTCAACCCCAGTTTGATAAGCAATGATGACTGGTTTGCTGTCACCAACTGAAGCACTTGTATTATTGTCTTTCTTATTTTGCCATACGATAAATGCAACAATTGCTACAACCACAATTGCCGTGATAATCAACGGTTTGGTCTTTGTGCTCATAATTTCATGATCTTTCAATAATATAAGCCCATGGTATGCAGCCGCCTTTATAATGAAAAATAAAAAAATATGAGTTGCTTATCAGGTTTTTATAAATAACTTTTCCTTATAAGTTTTTATCTTTTGGTAAAAAGAAAATATCAAACAAACTTACAGGTTAGAGGTAAAATTAAAATACTTATATATCAATAATTAAAAACGATATTCAAAAAATACATGATGATGAACACCTGACACACACCCTCTAATTATTTTATCCTACTCATTTCATCATTTTTGTTTTTGCTTATCGCAACCAGAGTTTTGCATCTAATTAATTTTCATTCTTTTATATAAAGTACAGATTTTATTATCTTTTTATCTTTAATCTTCTGCAAATATTGAGATTTGGACAAATCTTTTTCTGGTTTATACATGAGGCAAATTTAATTTTTATTTTTTAAGAGGAGAAAGAATCTTTTGTTTAAACATCCCACAACTTTCAAAAAAATATTCATCGCAACGACTTTAATTACATTCAGCCTTTCAAGTCATGCAGCCCTTACCTTTGGTAATGCTGAAGAAGGCCAACTTAAAGTGAGTGGTACTGTTCGGGCTAAATATGTTTATGATTTTGACTCTGAACCTTCTACGAGCAAATTTTCCTTTAACGACGCAGTATTATGGTTGGACTACAACTCCCCGAAATGGATTGGTCGTTTAGATTATCGGGTTTATGAATATTACGGGCGTCTAGGCGATGCCAATTGGCTGACCGATGCATGGATGGGTTATAAAATTAATGACAACAGTAAAATTATTGCTGGCTTAAACCCCGTTCCTTTTGGCTTGGGTCGCTTTTGGGGAAATACTTATTACTTAGGGATTGCCAATAGTGCAGGTTGGGAAGATGTGCATAACCTTGGGGTGAAATATGACTTCAATGATGGAATCAATGAAGCACAACTCGCCTTTTACCCGACCGATGGTGGTACCTATAGAGGTAAAAGCAAAGACTCAAGCCGATTTAGTATCAACCCTGTCAATGCAGATGACTCTGTACCGCAAGGCACCAATACCAAAGAAAAGAACTCCATTGTTGTTCGCGGTGCTCATACCTTTAAAAATGTTCTAGGCCAAGAAAATTTCTCTACCCAACTTGGTGCCTCTGCGTGGTATTCCACCATTGAAAACAAACGTTCAGGACAAGATGGCGATCGCCAAGTGTATTCAATTTTTAGCAATACCAATTATAACCAATGGAATTTACAGCTTTTGGCTGGTTATCAAGACATTGATAATGCCGACACTGAATATAAAGATCATCTGACTCTGGGCGGTTTCGATTATTCATTTAACTCTGCAACCAAAGGTCAAATTTATTCAGCCGAACTCAGCTATTTATTTCCTCAGCAGTTTGGCCCGATTACTTCAGTTCGCCCGTACCTAAACTATAGTTCTTATCGAAAAGAACAAGATGGCTTTAAAGACTCAACCCGTTTTATACCCGGCATTGCGTTTAATTATCAAAAATTGACAGTACAAGCCGAGTTGCTAGTTGGCAAACATGATCCATATTTAGGCGATAGCGAAGGTCTGGCAGCTGGTGGAACCAATGATAAATGGAATAAAAAAGCGTTTGTGATTTTTGCTTATTATTTCTAACCCACAAAATAAAGGCCAACACATGTTGGCCTTTATTTTTTATCTAAAAATTTAGATTTAACTAATCAATTACAGGTGAATTATTGAGTGGAAGTTCTGGACTGTTTTCATCAATCACATCTACATCTTGGGCAGTAGGCTCAAATTTAATAAGTAGTCCAATCACAATTAAAGGAATAAAGGCAAACACAGAAATAATCAGATAAACATCAGTTTTATAACCCGCCATCCAAATTGGCAACACAAACAAAGCAATTGCTTGAGCAACACCCGTTACTGCACGGTTAAAGCCGACACCAACGCCACGAATCGAAGCTGGATAAGCCATGGTTGGATAAACCATCATTTGCGCACCTGGCCCAAAACCTTCAGCAAAAAGCCATAAACCTAGCATGCCAATTGCGGTATAGAGTAAAAAGCTATTACCCGGTTCACCAATCAATGCCAATGCAATGAGGGCAATAAACTGAAGTAAAAAACCTGTAAGCAGCACATGCCGAGATTTAAATCTGCTGGCGACAAATACACCTAATAGCCCACCCGTAAATGCAAACAGTAAATTGAGTCCGAGCGTTGTAGTAATGGTCGTCAAAACATCTGTATGAAAGAACCGTGTCAAAATAGAAGGTAAAAAGAAGGCAATGGTGGTGTACTGAAACGCCACCGAAATATGAATCACAATGGCCACAATAGTTCTTGGCAAATAGGTTTTATTAAATAAAACTGCAAAACCCTCACGCTTTTTCTTTTCAGCGGTTCTTTCTACTTTTTCAACTGTAGCCACTGCATTAATTGCATAGGACTCTTGTAAAACTTTAGCCGCCCCTTTTAAATCACCTTGGTTTGCAAGCCAGATTGGTGATTCAGTTAAATATTTACCGCGAATGAAAATAATGAATAGCGCAGGCACTGCTCCAAAAATTAAAGATGCTCGCCATAACCAGTTGCTATGTTCAGGTGGTAAAAGAAAATAAAGTGCCAGAACCAAACCAAAACAGACAGAAGAAGCCGCATACCACATTGGGCACCATGCCGCTAAACGGGCTGCTTTATTGCTACTGCCGTTAAATTTGGAAAATTCAGATAAGTAAGACATTGCGACGGGTAAATCGATCCCGACACTAATTCCCATAATAAACCTGGCTAAAATTAAAACCCATACATTTGGTGCAAAGCCTGCGACAATTGCCGCAATGACGAACAACACCATGTCAGCCATAAACACTCGATAACGACCAATTTTATCCGTTAGCCAACCGCCAATTAAATTACCTACAATGGTTCCACAGACAATGGCTGAAGCCACCACACCCGTCATAACGGGACTTAAAGAAAACTCTGATATGACTTGCTCAATACCAAAAGAGAGCGTGGTCAAATCATAGGCATCAATAAACACGCCAATCAGCGCCAACCAAATGACTTTATTCGACTTACCCTTCCCTGCAAACTTGGAAATTAATTGTGAAACATCATCGGGAGATTTAATTTCATAACGGTGGTTATGATCAAGTTCTTGTGTGCCCACTTAATAATTCCTGTATTTTAATCACAGAAACAAAATAATGATTATTCACATAATACAAAAACAAATTAATCTGATGTTTTAATCTGAATTATAGAATTATATTTTCATTATTAACTCAGCAGTAAAATCGATATAAAAGACAAAATAAAAGCTGATATTTAACCAGCCTTTATTTAAGTACTATTTACAACATTAACTCGCCTCAGCAAGTTTTAATTCTTTTAGATTGCGATATTTAGCACCGCGGTGATTTTCAGGTAAATAAGGACCTGCACCAAATAATTTTTCTCTTAATGTTCCTTGTGCATATGAGGTTTGATATACCCCACGTTTTTGCAACTCTGGAACAATAAACTCAACTACGTCTGCAAAGGTTTGATGAGCCAAAATATAGGCAAGATTAAAGCCATCGATATCGGTATCTTCAACCCATTGCTGTAAAGCATCGGAAACTGTTTCTGCCGAACCCACCAATACTGGACCATTACCACCTAAGCTGTTCCAGTTTGCAATTTCTTCAATCGTCCAAACACGCTCTGGATCTGCATTTACATAAGAATCTAATAAAGATTGAATCGCATTGGTTTGAATATATTCAACTTTGTCAGTCGGTTGATATTGTGAGAAGTCCACACCTGACCAGCCAGACAGCAACGTTAAAGCACCATCATAGCTTCCATAGCTTTGATATTCTTTAAACTTAGCCTGAGCTTTTGCATCTGTTTCATCAGTGACAATCGACAAAAGTGCATAAATTTTGACAGAGTACGGGTCACGGCCTTCTTGAGCCAATTTTTGGCGAATGCCCTGTACCACTTTTTTTGTGGCAATTTTAGACGGCGCTGCAATGAATACGCATTCGGCATTTTGGCTGGCAAACTTCTGCCCGCGTGAGGAAGCACCTGCTTGATAAAGTACAGGCGTCCGCTGTGGTGATGGCTCACAAATATGGATGCCCGGTACAGTAAAGTATTTACCTTCATGCTGAATTGGATGCACTTTTTTATGGTCAGCAAAGATACCGCTTTCACGGTCACGAAGTACCGAACCTTCTTCCCAAGAACCTTCCCAAAGTTTGTAAAGGACTTCTAAGTATTCATCAGCAATATCATAACGATTGTCATGATTGACCTGAGTTTTTAAACCTAAGTTTTTCGAGCCACTTTCCAAATAAGAAGTCACGATATTCCATCCAACTCGTCCTTTGGTTAAATGGTCTAGGGTACTAATACGTCTAGCAAAAGGATAAGGATGCTCAAAGGAAATAGAAGTCGTGACGCCAAAGCCCAAGTGCTTTGTGACTGCCGCCATGGCTGGCACAATCTGCAAAGGATCATTGACCGGAACCTGCACTGCGCCTGTTAAGGCATGTTCAGCATTCTGATGGTAAACGTCATAAATCCCCAACACATCTGCAATAAAAATACCGTCAAAAAAACCGCGTTCCAAAATTTGGGCTAAATCTGTCCAATATTCTAAATCTTTATATTCAACAGAGCGATCTTGGGGATGTCGCCATAATCCCGGAGATTGATGTGCAATACAATTCATTTCAAAAGCATTAAAACTAATCTTCTTAGTCATAAAATATCAACCAACATTTTAATTACTTTTATACTAAAACAATTTTCATCTATTCTTTATAATATAAACCCCAAACAAAATATGATTTTATTCTAATAGATTTTTATAAATTACTTTAAAAACAAAAATAATATTAAGCCGCTAAAAATAGCAGCTTAATATCTAAACTCTAAAATTATTGTTTAGCTACGTTACCAATTCGCCACTGATAAGGCGGTAATGTTCCATTCACACTAAAATCACCTACTATTCGATTTTTAAACACTCTTGGGTTATGTGAAGATAAGGTTCGTACATTACGCCAGTATCGATCTAGGCCTAAATCTTTGTCTGTCGCTGAAGCACCTAATGCGTCAAATAAAATTGTAGATGCGTTTAAGATTAAATCGGTAATAACTGTTTGAGACTGCGCACTTTCAAGCTCGGCAAGTGCATTTTGCTCTTCTTCAAGCTGCTCATTATTTTGAAATGCTGCCAAGTAAGCGCGCTGTAAGCTGCGTGCAACTTTTTCAACAATCGCCCCTGCACTGTAAGCCGCACCACGAATTTGTCCCACTACTTGTAAAATTTGCGGGTCCTGTTTTACAAATTGGGCATTCGCATGAGTGTAGTTTCGGGTACGTTTAGCAACAGCTTGTGAAACCTCATATGTCGCAGCTCGTCCTAAACCAGTAATGATTGCCAGTTGCACAAGTTGATAATAGGCAGCCGAATATTTAAAACGATCATCATCAGGTAAGATTTCGGTTTCATCCACTAATACATCGTGGAAATATGCCGTGCCACTTGCGGTAAGTTGCTGACCAAAGCCATTCCAGTCATCTACAATTTCAACGCCTTCATCTTCACGGCGGACAACGACTGAGCCAGACTCTCTATTTAAATCTGTTACACCAACGTCAACCCAGTCCGCATATAGGCTACCTGTGGTGTAGTATTTTTGACCTTTAACTCGAATTTTTCCGTCAGCATCCCGATACAAATGAGTTTCGAATTGATCGATTGACTCTTTCCCACCTTCAGACCAAGCACTACCAACGGTTTCACCATTTGCAATCCGGCTTAACCAGCGCTGTTGAAATTCTTTATTTTTGCTGACCAAGACATCTTCAGTAAAACCAAAGTGCACACGCAACGCTTGCGGTAAATTTGAGTCTGCTTCAGCAAGTTCAATTAACAATGCAAATAATTCAGGAATAGTTGCCTCAAAGCCACCATGTGCTTTAGGAAGTCTTAACCGTGTAAAACCAATATCTTTGAGCCACTGAAGTTGTTCATATGGCAAAATATGCTGTTGCTCACGGATTAAAGCCCCTTCTTTAATACGGGCAAAAGTTGGTCTGAAATTTTTTGCCAATTCATCATAACGTTCAGAAGGCCCTTCACCCCATACCCGAGAAATGATTGAGGCCTGACTAAGTGCAGCGTGAGTTAATGAACCGAGATGATGCTCAAAATTTAGATTTGTCATTTATGTAAAACCAATATTGCTTTGCTTTTACCATAAAATATTTATTTCACATGAAAACGATTATTTTTTTATAACAGTATTCATTCTTCATATAACGCCAGAAAATGCCTACCAACATTAAGCGATCTCTTTCTTTTGAAGACTATGCTGACTTTGCAATAAGGTTTGCATATATTCTGAATAGACAGATAACTTCTCAAAAATATGTTCCGAATAAAACATATCATCAATTAAATGGGTCATTTGAGAGGCGGTGAAAGTATCGCATAAGCCTACAAGCTGTGCATTTAGCTGGGCAAATTGGGCACACAATTTCACATAGGTTTCATCTTTATTTTTAAATAATAATTGACGCATATCTAAATCATTTAGATCGTTTAAACCAGTATTTTGTTGAGGATTAATCCAATAAATTTTGACTTTTAAAAACAATGCAAGCTCTTCTAAATGCTCTAGGTCTATATCTAAATTTGTAATTAAAAAAATTGTGGAGATATCACTTCGGCACAGCGCTTTGATTAAGCTTAAATAAATAAACCCAACTTCACTCAACTCTGATAATTCTAAATCTAGATATATTTTTAGACTTTCAAGAACTTCATCTACTTTAAACAAAACTTTCTTTTCGGCTTGATAATATTTATTGAGAATAGCAAGAACGGGCTTTGTCGCTGGTGTTGTATAAATAGCAGGCTTATTGAGGTTAGCAAAAACAAAAGGTGAAAATAGATAAGCCAAACTGCTTTGCTTTGGATGAATATGTGATTGAATTAAATAAACAGTTTGAGATTTAGAAAAGTCTCTTAAGACTTTTGCTCTTAATAAAGTTGCTTCAAGATTAACATAGGCCTGCTCTAATTGAGCCATTATAGGTGCTGGAATAGCCTGATTTTTAATAATTTTATTTAGGATATTGAGTTGAGAAGTAATAAACATTTTTTAATATCCAAGCTATTTTAGAAGAGCTACACTTAAACCAAGGTCTTTAATAACCTACGTAACAACCAGACCTCATACAAAACAACAAGGGAATAGACAAGAAGAAATTTATCCTGTGCTCATATGTAACCCCAAAGTCGCATTCATGGTATTTTTGAAGATTGATTTTGGTTAGCCATAAATCTTGTTCATTTTTATTTTGGACTTTAGATGAATGGATATATAGCTACAGATAATTGAAAAAAAACTATAGCACCCATAATAATGACTTCGGACTGTTATAGTTTTATAAAAAATTTCTGTATCTACATATACAAAATGAGTGAGTGCATGATTAAGAAAACTTCTTAAGGTAGGTAGTTTTCATGAAACGATCTATGGTTCATCGTCAGATATTTCATCAATGTTTCAATGCAACATGCATTTTTACAAATGCAACATCAAGCATGAGCTTTGTTAACAGATTGAGAACAATCAATCGATCTATTCTATTGAAATATCAAGCAATTATATTACTTCGCCCTTCTGGCATTTTACTTGCTAAGAACATTTATCACAGAAGTAAGTTCAATCGTCAGAATACTTTATTGCCTGAAAATAAGTATTTAACACAATCAATCATCATCAGCTAGTTCACAGGGGGAATGTATATGAGCCTCGGTCTAACCGCTTTAGAATTAGCACGAATACAATTTGCTTTCACAGTATCCTTTCATATTATTTTTCCAGCCACCTCCATTGGTCTTGCCTGCTTTTTAGCAGTTTTAGAGTGGAAGTGGTTAAGAACCCAAAACCCGATTTATAAAGATCTATTTAAATACTGGATTAAGATCTTTGCCGTTGCCTTTGGTATGGGTGTGGTCTCGGGCGTGGTCATGAGTTATCAGTTCGGTACCAACTGGAGTGAGTTTTCTCGTATTGCAGGAAGTATTACCGGTCCTTTACTTACCTATGAAGTCTTGAGTGCCTTCTTTTTAGAAGCTGGTTTCTTAGGCATTATGTTATTTGGTTGGGGACGTGTCGGTCCCAGAGCCCATTTCTTTGCCACACTAATGGTTGCGATTGGTACCTGTATTTCCATGTTCTGGATTTTATCATCCAATAGCTGGATGCAGACCCCTCAAGGCTTCGCTATAGAAAATGGCATTATTGTGCCAAAAGACTGGTTTGCAATTGTCTTTAACCCATCCTTCCCTTACCGCTTTGCCCACATGGGTGCAGCAGCCTTTTTAGTTTCTTCTTTATTAGTGGTAGGAACTTCTGCATGGCACTTAGTGAAAGGCCGTCGTGATGAATTGGTAAAAAAATCGTTCTCGATGGGTCTATGGATGGTGCTTGTGACTTCATGTTTGCAAGTCGTAATTGGTGATAACCATGGTTTAAATACCCGTGAGCATCAACCTGCCAAACTAGCAGCGATGGAAGGTCATTGGGAAACGAATCACAATGAACCTATGCCACTGTTACTCTTTGCAATTCCAGATATGAAAGAAGAACGAAACCATTTTGAAGTGGGTGTTCCATATTTAGGTAGTTTAATTTTAACTCACAGTTTAGATGGCCAAGTTACAGGTTTAAAAGACTTCGCACCTGAAGATCGACCAAACTCAACCATCGTTTTCTGGAGCTTCCGTGTGATGGTCGGGCTTGGCGTACTCATGGTCACGCTGTCTTTAATTGCTCTTTGGTTACGTAAGCGTGGAAAACTTTATGAAACTTCATGGTTCCATAAGTTTGCTTTAGTGATGGGGCCATCTGGTTATATCGCCATGCTTGCAGGTTGGGTAACCACTGAAGTCGGCCGTCAACCATGGGTGGTATATGGCATCCTACGAACTAAAGATGGTTTATCTCATACTGTGTCGGCAGAACAAGTCGGCCTTAGCCTGTTTATTTTTGTAGTGGTATATACCATCGTTTTTGGCAGCGGCATCTACTACACCTTAAAATTGATTAATAAGGGCCCTGTATTTATCGATACGCCAAATATGGAAGCAGGCGGTGTTGGACACTTTAAAACACCCATGCGCCCACTCAGTGCTGTCGATGAAAACATTGACAGTAAACAAAATTCCGGGGAGAACCGTCATGATTGATCTTTCTTTAATATGGGTCGGTATTATCGGTTTAGGTGTCATGATTTATGTCGTGATGGATGGCTTTGACTTAGGAATCGGGATCATGTTCCCTTTCATTAAGAACAGCCAAGAACGTGACGTGATGATGAATACTGTAGCCCCTGTCTGGGATGGTAACGAAACATGGATGGTACTGGGTGGTGCTGGTCTCTATGCTGCATTTCCACTAGTTTACTCAACGGTTTTATCGGCACTGTATTTACCTATTATTTTTATGGTAATTGCCTTAATTTTCCGTGGAGTCGCATTTGAATTCCGCTTTAAAGCTCATCGCACCAAATACCTTTGGGACTTAGCTTTTATTTGGGGTTCAGTGTTAACTAGCTTCCTTCAAGGCATCATCTTGGGTGCCTATATTCAAGGCATTAAAACCACCAATGGTATTTTTTCTGGCGGATCGCTTGATTGGTTGACACCATTTACCTTCTTTACTGGTATTGGTGTAGTTGCCATGTATGCCACTTTAGGATGTGGATGGCTTATTTTAAAAACCGAAAAAGGCTTGCAGCAACGTATGTATGAGCTTATGCCAAAGCTGATTATTGCACTGCTCATTATTTTTGGTGGAGTGAGTTTATATACTCCGTTGACTCATCCTGAAATTGCAGATCGCTGGTTCTCTTTACCGAATCTGTTCTATTTTAGTCCTGTACCTATTTTGGTTTTATTGTTTGTTGGCCTGATTTTATCGGCGTGTAAAAAGCAGCAACATGACCTTAAGCCATTTATATATACGCTAGCCCTCGTTTTTCTTGCATTTACAGGTTTTGTGATTAGTTTGTGGCCTTATATTATTCCGCCATCAGTCACCATCTGGCAAGCCGCAGCTCCACATTCAAGCCAACTGTTTGCTTTAGTCGGTGCGCTCATTCTGATTCCAATCATTATTGCTTACACTATTGTGTCTTACTGGGTATTTAGAGACAAAGTACGTGTAGGTGATGAAGGCTATCATTAAAGTTAGGAGGGTTTTATGAAAAATTTATCTTCTAAACTGTCTCAAACCCAATGGTTTATTTTGCTATGGCTAGGTGGTTTTTTAGCATTAGCTGTTATTGCTGGTTTGTTTAAAGTGATATTGATTTATGCAGCCCCTTACCTAAAGTAAACTTATTTTTATAAGCAAATGCCGTTTGTGGATTCTACAAACGGCATTTATTATTGATTAAGTGCATCTTTCATTTTGTCATTTCGTGCAGCCAATACATGTATAAATCAGAACAACTTGCCCATAGCATTCGCCAACTCATTGAGAGCGGTACTTTAAATGCACACGAGAAGTTACCTTCTTTAAGAGATCAGGTTCAACGCTCTGGTTTTAGTTTAATGACGGTAATGAATGCTTACCAAGAGCTTGAATCACAAGGCTTGATCTATTCCAAAGAAAAATCGGGATACTTCGTTGCCGAGCAAATTACGCTTAAACCTTTAGAACAATATTCTGTTGTTTCACTCAATTCTAAAATTGAAATTAACTCTTTGGTTTTTAAATATCTTAAGTCAATTCAACATGAGTCTGTCATCCCTTTTGGTTCGGCCTTTCCCGATAGTCAGCTTTTATATGCACCTAAACTCATTCAGATTATGGGGCAGCTTGCCCGCCAGAAACAAAGTTACGACCAGACTACGAGCCTACCTCCGGGTAATTTAGCTTTACGAAAACTCATTGCTCAACGCTACTGTATGCAAGGCATACAGACCGATCCAGATGACATTGTCATTACATCTGGAGGATTGGATGCGCTCAATCTTTCTTTACAAACAGTTGCCCAACCAGGCGACTATATTTTATTACAGCAAAACGTATTTTATGGAGCTTGGCAAGCAGCAGAACGTTTAGGGCTAAAAGTTATTACCATTCCTGAACATCCTCAACATGGTTTTGATCTAGAAGCTTTTGAACAGGTCATTAACAATTATCCAATTAAAGTATGTTGGCTCATGCTCAATAGCCATAATCCAATTGGGTTTACAGTCAGCGATGAGATTAAATATAAAATTGCCAAATTGCTTCATGAGCACCAGATTTATTTGATTGAAGATGATGTCTATGAAGAGCTGTTTTATGGCGGGCAAAAGCCTCTTTCAATGAAGTATTTTGATCAACAAAATCTGGTGCTTCACTGCTCTTCGTTTTCTAAAACTCTAGGTGCAGGTTTTCGGGTGGGTTGGGTCTATGCGGGGAAGTTTTCAGACCATATTCAACACTTACAACTCATGAGTACCATTTCAGTGAATGCACTCATTCAAAATGCCTTGGTCGAGTTTTTGTCTCATCATCACTATGAAAAGCACTTACGTACTCTCAGGCTTTCACTTGAGCGTTATAAAAAGCAGTTTTATCATTATTTAAAGCAAAATCTGCCACCATCTTGCGAAGTGTATTATTACCCAAGTGGTTATTTTCTTTGGGTTAAGCTGCCGAATAGTTTAGATAGTATGCAAATTTATGAAGAGTTAATTCAACAAAACATTGGAGTAGCTCCAAGCCCATTGTTTAGTGTTTTACCCGCGCAGCAGCATTATTTAAGAATCAACTGTTCTTTTGAATCAACACCTAAAATTCAAAGTGCATTAGAACAAATCATTAAGACAATTCAACAAAGAGTTGAAGCTGTTTCTTAAATAAAGTACTTCGACCTAAGCACAATTTTATAGTGGTGATTTTGTGGTAACTTTATAGCTTAAATCTATATTTTTTAAAGGAAACAGGTTCAAGGAATTAATATGGAAATTGATGAAGAACTCACCCTTAAAAAGATACAGATTTTTTTAGCATTTATGCGCTGTGGCAATTTATCTAAAACAGCGACAGAAATGGAGCTTAGCAATGTTAGTGTTCATAAAGCATTGCACTCTTTAGAAAGTGCTTTACGTTGCCCGCTTTTTAAAAATGAAGGACGTAATCTAATCCCTTTAAAAAGTGCCTATGTATTTGAAGAACGGGCGCAAAAAATCGTACAGGACATTTTTATAACCGTTAATAAAACGAGAGAAGCTGCTGGCTTTGCGGCAAAAGTTTTACATTTAGGCTCTCTTTATTCTTTGACTGTCAAAACAATTCCAAATGTGATTAGTGGTCTTAAGCTCAGACGTAGTGAACTAGATATTCAATTGTTACTGAGCTCAAATCAGGATTTAGTTAAAAAGCTTAAAGCAACGGAGCTGGATGCGATTATTGTGGCACTCAATGAAACCACTCAAGATGATGACTTTGAAATTTTGCCGATGTTTTCAGATGATATTTTTCTGGCGGTAAACAAAGATTCTAAATATGCAGAGTTTAAAGACATTGATTTAAGTTTATTAAAAGAAGAGACCTTCCTCACTTTAACCAAAGGCTTTGCAACCCATAACGATAGTGATGTTATTTTTAAGAAAGCAGGTTTTTCCCCTAAAGTTGCTTTGCAAGTGAACGATATTTTTACCTTAATTAGTATGGTCAGTTCAGGCGTTGGTTTTGCCCTTTTACCGGGTCGTATTTCTGCGGTTTATGAAAGCTCTGTTAAGCTTATTCCCCTAAAACAGCAATATCATATGCAACAAGAAATTGGTTTGGTTTTCTTGAAAAGTAAAGAACGAGATCCAAACTTACTCGCACTGATTGCTGAGTGTCGTATGTTTGCTTCTAATTTTAAAAGATAAAAATAAGGGCCGTTGTTTTGTATAACAACAGCCCTTTTTATTTAAGCCGTGGATGCTTAGCCACCTACCAATGCTTTAACCGCAAAGAATAAAACTGTTGGTCCCATTAAACAGCCAAGTCCCGTATGGAACGTTGCTGTCAGTGCACCATAAGGTACTAAACGGCGATCTGTCGCAGCCAAGCCTGCTGATACACCACTGACAGTTCCAGCCAAGCCACCAAAAATCATGGCAGAACGTGGATTATCGAGCCCCATAAATTTAGCCGTGAGCGGTGTTGAGACCATCACACAAATTGCTTTAACTAAACCCGTTGCAATCGACAATGCCATTACTTCTGAGCTTGCACCAATTGCAGCGCCCGTAACTGGTCCCACAATATAAGTCACCGCACCTGCACCGATTGTGGTAATACTCACCGCATCTCGATAACCAAAAATCCAAGCAAACATACAACCAACAATAAATGGCAGAATAGTTCCAAGGAATAAAGAGAATGCGCCAATAAACCCAGCTTTTTTCGCTTCAGTGGCTTGTACTTCAAATGCCGTTGCTACAATTGTAAAGTCACGGAGCATTGCACCGCCCATGAGCCCTACACCTGTGAAGAGTGCAAGATCAGTTATGCCTTTTTCACCACCCGTCATTTTTCCGCCAAACCATGCCAAAATTAAACCAATCACAATCGCAATTGCTGAAGCATGCACTCGTCCATTGGTTAAATATTTAGATAACTTGGTCGACAACCACATAATTAAAGCAATTAAGGCGAAAGCTGTAATTAAACCTAAATGGGTTAAGTCTTTTAATAATAGATCAACCATGAACTTTGCCTCCAATGCGGTTTAATGTGGTGTCTTCTTCCTTAGGTAAAGGGGTTGCTTTGTTATAATGACTTAAACCCGCAATCGTGAGCGTACAAACGATAACTGAAACCACAGCGGCAAAGAGTGCCATATGTCCACTAGATAAAGCTGAAACCACATTTTGTTGTGCTGCCATAGCAACAACAACAGGGATATACATGGTGCCCCAGAATGAAACGCCTTTTTCGGTTTCAACTGTCATAACACCACGTTTTTCCATCCATAACCGTATGCAAATGAGTAAAATCATGGCGATACCCACGCCACCAACGTTGGACTTTACGCCCAATAAAATGCCCAACAGATCACCGACAATCACACCCACCAAGGTGCAAAGTGCGAGTAAACCAACTCCATATATAATCATGACAATCCCTCATATCCTTGGATCATTTATGCTTTTGTAAAATCAGATTCAAAAAGAAAAACTATTGTCCTGTTCTTTTTGCATTGCTATCTGAATGCTGTCTATGCGTGTTCCTTGAAAAGACAACACGGTTCCTTCTTTAAATGTTCGACGTGCAAGTGTAGTAAGCACCGTTCCTGGTAAAGCTTCGATCTGCAACCTAACACCTCGCTCCCATGCAGCTTGAACGGTACTTTCCCAATCCACCATTCGGCTCATATTAAAAGCCAAGTCATCCCTAATCTGTTCAGCTTTGCCTAAAGTACGAGCCGTTGTACCACTTAAATATCGAATTTTAGGCTGCTTAAAAGTGAGTCCCTCCATAGATGCTGCAAGTTGCTCTGCTTGCTGACTTAGTAATTCACAGTGCGATGGCACCGATACATCTAATTTTTTTGCCACTACTCCATGTTGTTTTGCCAAAACAGCAACTTGGTTCATGGCTTCAAAACTTCCTGAAATAACGATTTGGTTATGTGCATTAATATTTGCGACAAACACCTCAGGCGTTATTTGATAAATTTGTTTCACCCATGCTTCGACAGCTGTACGGTCTGTACCAATTAGCGCAGTCATGCCATAGCCAATTGGGTAGGCGGTTTGCATGAGTTCCCCTCGATAGGCAACCAAGCGAATGGCATCTTCATAGGTTAAAACCCCTGCCACAACCGCTGCCGACCATGCGCCAATCGATAGACCCGCTACATAATCAGGTTTTAAGTTTTCAGCAGCTAATAATGCTGAACTCACCACGCCTGAAATGAGCAAACAAAGTTGTACGGCTCGCGTCGATTGCAATGCAGCCGAACTGTCTAGCATCAAGACATCTTCTTTGAGTGCATCCGATGCACGCTCAAGGTATTCTTTAACCAGAGCGCTTTGAGGTAAGTCGTGCAACATATTGCTTCGTTGCACACCTTGTCCCGGATATACCCAAATCGAAGCCATGATATCTATTCTCCCTAATTCCATGGGTTTTCTACTAAAACAGCACCATCTGCACGTTTTAATAGAACTTTTCCGCTATTCCTAGCCCATTCTTTTAAAGCCATACCACCCTGTGGCAGTTGTAGCTGTATATCCACATTCAGCCCTGCTTGCTGAAAATTTTCGAGTAGCTCGACTGCTTGCTTTTTGGCAAAAGGCTGTTCAGCTCGGATCAACAAATCTATGTCACTTTGCTGGGTGACTGTTTCAATACCAGTTGCCAACTCAAACCCGAAACTTCCTGTATAGCCCCAACATCCTGAAAAACTTTTCATGATGTTAGAAATACTCTGCAAACGCTCTGCCAAATGCTCAAACTGCTGTGTATTAACGTGAGTCAGTACTTCTGGCTTAAGTTGTTTGGTAATAGCAGATCTTGGCATTTGCGTGGCATATCGTTGATGACGGAATTGTCCTCTTACACCCACAGCCACCTGATCTAGAGGAGTGATTGCCCGCCGAACCACAACAGGATCGCCGCGATGTAACACCTCTTTCACCCAAAGCGGAGCATCATCAGCCAAGCAGTCGGCTGTCATGCCCCACAGCAAATCATGGGCTTCGAGCTTAAGTTTCATGACCATTGCTCGCGCAATAATTCACGGACTTTTTTAGACATCTGTCTGTTTTGGCCGTGAAGTCTTTGTTCCAATCCTCTAGACTGCTCAGCATTAATTTCTTTAAATGCTTGAGCAACTACCTGCTTCGCTAATGAAAGATCATCATTTGTTGGTTGTTCAGGGTTTTCAACCGATAACAGTTCAGATAACAAACCAAGCGTTGCATAACTTTCGATGTCATAAGCCATTGGAGGAATGCTTGCAGCTAATTGTTCTAACTCATCAACCGACCGTTGGGTAACGCGTGCAGCAGATTCTTTACCCATCGCATGCACCATAACACCAGAATCTTTTAAGGCAATAATACGATTGGCTTGGTAACCATGCGCTAAGAAAGCACCCGACATCGACTTACCCACCAATAAACTGACAATAGGATGACCTGCTAATCTGGCTCTGGCATAGCTGTCTACTGCACCCGCTAAAGCTTGATGAATACCTAGTAATTCTTCACGGCGACCATAGGCCTGACTAGGTACATCAACCAGACATAAAATGCCGCGTTTAGTCTCGGCATGCGCATCAGCTTGAATCACGTCATCTACAGCCTTTGCCAAACTCCAACCTTCCAAAAGGCCAACTTCACCTTGCCTCGCTCGCGGGAACAAATTATTGCTGTCCTGAACAACGGCAATCACGCGTACTGCTTGCTGATCAATCTGACCATCAGCCACCCAAACCGAAGCTGGAAAACCTTCAACTGTCTTAAAGCCCTGCGTAAGTGCTTTAAACCAATGTGCGCCACGAGTAGATGCTTTTAATGTATCAACGGCGATATTCATGCTTGCTCTCCTTGATACAAAGCTTGAACCTGTGCTGGGGTAATCTGCTCAGCAGTATCGATTTGTTGTAGCTGCGCTAAATAGAATGAGTAGTTTGAACTACGATGCTGCTGAGGCACGCCTTGGGTTAAATAGTCGACCACTTGCTGACGAATTTTCTGGCGATCATCGTCAACATAGGCATCTGCTAAGCCACTGGCAAAACGCTGATTTCCCCCAGTTATGCTCCAAATAAATGGACGATCTTTGGCGTTATATTCTTGTACACCAGCTTCTTGTTCAATCACTTGCGGGCCGTTTAAGCCTAAACGTCCTTCTTGTGTCATTATAATATAGCTACATAGACCAGCTACTATCGACATGCCACCAAAGCACCCTACACTGCCTGCAACCACAGCAATCACGGGTTGATACTGCCGTAAGTTCACAATTGCAGCCTGAATTTCAGCAATTGCAGCCAAACCCAGATTTGCTTCTTGCAAGCGAACCCCACCAGTTTCTAGTAATAAGATTGCAGCCGTTGGAATACCTTTAAGATTGTCTTCAACCGCAAGCTCTAATGCACCAGCAATTTTGGCACCACCAACCTCGCCTAAGCTTCCACCCTGAAATAAGCCTTCAATTGAAATCAAAACTACTGGTCGTTCTTCAATAGTTCCTTTTGCAATCACCACGCCATCATCTGCTTGTGGCACAATATTTTGCTTAACAAGCCAAGGTGACATGACGCGTGCAAATGGATCGAGTAACTCACGAAAAGTCCCTTCATCCAATAATGCCTTGGCACGTTCTCTTGCACTGAGTTCAATAAAATCTTGTTTATTTAATAAACTTTGGATATCAGTCATGCGCAATCTCCTCCAAGGCTTGTTCCAGACGTAAGCGAACAACACCGGGGGTTGCACCAAAGTCATGAATATCAATATTGACGGCTGGTGGTATTTGCACTGTAAAAATCCGTTCAAAAAGATTTTTCCAACGTGCAACACTACCATCCACCGAAGTCACCACCTGAATAGTAGTTTTCCCCACCTCACCAGGTTCCATCAAAATTTCTAAATCACCCGAACCCACACATCCGACTAATGCTTTTTTTACAGGTGGCTCTGTCGCCAAAAACTCAAAATGAAGTGTTTCCATAATCAAAATCCCTCTTTATTTTTTGAAGATGACTGCTCAACACGATCTATAAACAATGTTGCTGCCAACAAATCGGCTGCTCCGCCAGCGGATGCCTTCATCCTAAGTAGGTCAATCTCTAACAAATGCAAAGCACGTCGGCCTTCTAAGCTTGAACTACCGCCCAAATCGAGCACTTGCTGAGCCCCTTGTTGCATACGCTTTAAGCCATTTGTTCCAGAGCGATAGAGCACACAGGTATCTGTCAAATCAGTCATGATGGCAAGCAAAGCATCTAAGCGAGCAAACTCTTCTTTCATGGGTTTACTGCGACTTTGATAAAGCTGCTTTAAACCAAAATTCACAATAGTTGGGAAGCCTTGTTGTGCCTGCTCTTTTGCACCTAAGACAGCTATTTTTTTCTGTACTTGCTGACCATGACTCAAAGCATGTTTGGGAATAAATCGATCTTCTAGCTGGGCAATCTGACCTGCTAACTGACATAGCTCAACCGCCGATAAGTACTGTTGATTTGTGCGTGCCAATGCTGCTGCCGTGACCATTAAACCCAAGGCCCAAATTGCACCGCGGTGTGTGTTGACTCCATCTGTTGCCAACATCATGACCTTTTCACCTTGGCGACCAATTTCACCAATGTCTTCACGCAAGGCCTGACACACTGTTCCGTGCTGGATTGCTGCTTGCGCCATCGCATCAAACATTGGGCCTAGACTTTTCGCAGAACGCTCCATTAATTCCAAAGTCAGATCATCATGTGCACCACTGCCACGACGGTCGACCAAGGCGGGCTTTGGTGTCAGATTCACTTCATCAATTAAAGCCTCTACTGCTAAATCTGCTAAAAGCTGGCTATCGCTGAGTGTTTGATATTGAATTTGAGCCATCATTACCAACTCCTGAATTTTGCAGGGGGTTGATATAAACCATCTGACCATGTCACCAAGTCGGCAATATTTTTTGCAGCTAAAAGTTCACGTGTTGCATCGGTACGACGAATGCCTAAATCCTCAGGGAACACCACTAAACCTTCTCGTCTTAAACATGCTGTGGTTTTAGGGTCTTGGCTTAAACCAATACTGGTCACACCTGCCACCGCAGCAATCATGGCTTGACGCTCTTCTTGGCTGCTTGCTTTATATAAATAAGCAATGCCTTCTTCGGTGAGTAAATGGGTGACATCATCGCCATAAATCATGATCGGTGCTAAAGGCAGACCTGCCGTTTTTGCAACATCAATCGCATCAAGACGATCCACAAAAGTCGGCTTACCGCCTTCTTGAAAGGTTTCCACCATTTGCACAACTAGTTTTTTACCGCGGGCCAAATAGGTTTCTGTTTCATTGGCACCTTGCAAGCGCATATCTAGCCATGCTGGCGTATCATGGCGGCGTCCGCGCGGATCATGCCCCATGTTCGGTGCACCACCGAAACCAGCTAAACGACCTTTAGTGACAGTCGAAGAATGTCCCATACCATCAACTTGCAAAGTTGCACCAATAAACAAATCAACGGCGTACTGACCTGCAAGCTGACACATCATGCGGTTAGAACGCAGCGCCCCATCACGTCCTGTAAAGAAAACATCGGGACGAGCTGCAACATATTTTTCCATACCGAGTTCGGTACCAAAACAATGCACGCTTTCAACCCAACCTGTCTCAATGGCAGGAATTAAGGTTGGATGTGGGTTAAGAGTCCAGTTTCGGCAAATTTTTCCTTTTAAACCTAAAGACTCACCATAGGTCGGTAAAATCAGTTCAATTGCCGCAGTGTTAAAACCAATCCCATGATTTAACGATTGCACATTATGCTTTTCATAAATTCCGCGAATTGCCATCATGGCCATAAGCACATGAACAGGTTTGATATGTTTCGGGTCGCGAGTAAATAAAGGCTCAATATAAAAAGGCTGGTCTGCCACAACCACAAAATCAACCCAAGAAGCAGGAATATCGACACGTGGTAAATCAGTTACGTCATCGACCAATTCATTAACCTGAACAATCACAATGCCGTCACTAAAAGCCGCAGGTTCAATGAGTGCAGGAGAATCTTCAGTACTTGGACCTGTATAAATATTGCCTTGGCGGTCTGCCATAAAACCGGCCGAAAGCACCACATTTGGAATAAGATCGACCACAAGACGTGAATACAACTCGATATAGGTATGGATAGCACCAATCTCTAACAGGCCATCTTCAATTAACTGACTAATACGCAAACTTTGCGGGCCAGCAAAAGAGAAATCGAGTTTACGTGCAATGCCTTTTTCAAACAGATCAAGATGTTCTGAGCGTCCAACACTTGGCATGATCATATGTAAATCATGCAAAACATCTGGATTGGTTTGTGCCAAAGATCGAGATAAGAAATCTGCTTGCTTTTGGTTATTCCCTTCGAGTACGACTCTGTCACCCGGGGTAATCAGCGTTTCTAAGACTTTAATAATATCTTGAGTTGGAATGACAACTCCGTCGGTATATTGGCTTGCCATCTCCAGTTTTAGCTGTTTGGCATGACGCCGCTTTGTCCATAACCGTTCTTTATTCTGAACTGATCCTTCCATGTGTTTACCTATATAGATCGCAGTTTTGTTCTGAATCTATAAAAACGCTTTATGGAATTTTGATCAATCAACCTACATCGGTAGTTATTAACCTGAAGTTAATGGTTGAAATAAAGAACAGCTATTAATGAACGAGTTTTAGGACTTTTAACCTACGACTTATTTCTAACGCGGTTTGCTTAATAGCCATTCCAAGTTTTGACGAACCGCAGGCCATTCATGTTTTAAAATGCTATAAACATGTGTGTCCCGTAAAATATCATCTTTTACAATTTGATGGCTTCTGAGCACGCCATCGAGCTTTGCACCTAAACGTACAATTGCGGCTTGGCTTTGCACATTTAAAGAAGATGTTCGTAACTCAACCGCAATGCAGTCTAAAGACTCAAATGCATGAGCCAACAATAGTTTTTTACACTCAGTGTTCACAGGCGTGCGCTGTGCAGATTTACGATACCAAGTCGAACCAATCTCTGCACGGCGATGAGCTGCTTCAATATGCATTAAGGTCGTCATACCCACCGCTTGCCCTGTTTTTCGGTCTTCAATATAAAATGGCAACATGCTTCCAGATTGTTGCAAACCAAGACGTCTTTCAATTTCAGCAGTCATCTGTTCAGGTCTTGGAACACGGGTATACCAAAGATTGTAGAGCTCACCATCGCAAACTGCTTCTGCGAGCGATTCAGCTTGAGTTACATCTAGCGGCTTTAAAATAACGTGTTCGCCTACCAACTCAACAGGTGTAGTCCAAGACATGTTTTTCTCCTTAATGAATATTAAAATTTTATATTTTCAAAACTATTTGTTTAACTCAGCCACACTGTACATAGCATCCGCTATAGTTTTATGACCAGATTTCGATAGACCATCCGCCGCACCTAAAATATCTCGACGATCTTTGTTTTGTCCAAGTTTTGATTTTCCTTGAAGCTTGGTAATTTCAATTTCTATACCGACAATAGCTTTTAGCATGGGTTCTAGATAGTCTTTTGGTGCATCAGACATTTTCCATGGTTCAGGTTGAGATGCTTCATGTGTACGGGTTAAACGAGCCACGACACCTCGAACATAACGCTCATCATCTCGAATCGTCACTTTACCGTAAGCATGTACAACTCTATAGTTCCATGTTGGCACTTGTTTGTGCTGTTCATGTTTGGAGGGATACCAGTTTGGGGAAATATAAGCATCACCCGCCTGAAACACGACTAGCACTTCATCTCCATTTTTAACGACCTGCCAGACAGGATTAATCCTAGATACATGCGCATGCAACACCCCTAAGTTCCCTTCATTTGTCTGTAACTCAAACGGAAGATGATTTGCATCTAAACCATTGCTCCCATGACTAAGAAGCACACCAAACGGATGCTCCAAAATAAGAGAATGTAATACGTCCAAACGGTTTTCTGCAAAATCATCAGGGATATACATGGCTAAGAACCTCGTTGTAAATATCAGGGTTATTTATATTTTGTGTTGTAAATTTTCTGGTTTATGTGGTTTATTAAAAAGAACCACTTTGTATTTTTTTAAGTAGACCAGAATTATGGCAAGAATGGCAAAAGTTGTTGAACTTCCGTCTATTGCAAAGATTGATAAAAGCCAAGGAAAGATTAGTGCTCAACTGACCCAAGCTTTACGAGAAGCTGTACAAAGTGGCGATTTGCAGCCGGGCGACCCTTTGCCATCTTCCCGTGAACTGGCTCAAACCCTTGATGTAGCTCGCGGAACCATTATTGAAGCTTATGATCAGCTTTTAGCTGAAGGTGTTTTTGATTCTCAAGCAAGAACTGGAACTTATGTATCTCATGCTTTGGTTAAAACACCTGCGCAGCAACATTTTCAAAAAGAATCGATTAAACCAAGCTCAATACCTTTGACCAAATCTGCTCTTTCTTATGCCCAAGTGCTGAAGGAATTTAAACCACTTCCCCATGTTCCATTTGCTGTATCTGTACCGGTTGGCCGCACTCAACCCAGTGATATTTGGCGTAAGTTTGGCAATAAATTTAGATCGCGAGGCGCAGGTGCACCTTCTGGGTATGGTGAACCACAAGGTGTATTATCACTAAGAATTGCAATAGCAGACTACGTGCGTCGTTCGCGCTCTGTACACTGCGAACCTGAACAAATCGTGATTACGCCCGGCATTCAACAAGCGCTTTATATTTGCAGCCAGATTTTATTTGAAGCCAAAGATGAGGTCTGGATCGAAGATCCGGCATATCGTGGTACTACAGCCATTTTTGAGCATGCTGTACAAAACATTGGTATGGTCCGTGTTCCGGTTGATGAAGAAGGTATTCAGGTTGAAGCTGGAATTAAACTTTCTCCAAATGCCCGTGCAGCTTTTGTAACCCCGTCTCACCAATATCCACTTGGCATGCCGATGAGTCTAGCAAGACGCACTGCCTTATTAGCTTGGGCAAAACAGCAAAATGCATGGATCATTGAAGATGACTATGACAGTGAACTCCGCTATAACGGTCAGCCCTTTCCATCTTTGCAAGGCATGGCACCCGATCAAGTGATTTATCTCGGTACTTTCAGCAAAGTATTATTTCCGTCACTTAGACTTGGCTATGCAGTGTTACCTAAGGAACTAGTGGCACCTTTTTGTGGACTGAGGGTATTAATAGATAGACATCCACCTACAGCCGACCAACATGTTTTGGCTGCTTTTATTCAAGAAGGCTATTTAGAGCGGCATATTCGACGTATTCGAAATGTTTACTCAGAAGTTCGAGAGCACATTATTGGTTTGATTGAAAAATACATACCTCAAGAGCTGGCTTGGTTACAACCGGGCGATCAAGGCATGCATATGGTGTTATGGCTTGCTCAACATATTAATGACGTTGAAGTCGCAAGCACAGCAGTCAATGCAGGCATTGCCATTAAAGCAATTTCACCGACATTTTCAAAAGAACAGCAACGTTCGGGTTTAATTGTTGGCTTGGGCGACTTTGAACTCGAACTTATGGAACAAGCCATAAAAAAACTATCAAAAATCATTCAACAACATGACAAGCCAACGTAGACAAAACCTACAACAGCAACCATAGATGAATGGCAAACGGGCCAATCAGTACCATTAAAATACCTGCAATTACCATGGTTAAACTTGCAATCACGCCCTCTTCACTATTGCGCTGCTGAGCTCGGACTGTACCAAAACCATGGGCTGCGTTCCCAAAGGCGGCTCCATTTGCCACATTAGAACGAATTTTAGTAATCGCTAAAATTGCATCGCCACAAATCATTCCAACCAAACCGGTAATGACGGTGAATAATGAAACCAAAGCCGCCGAACCATGAATATCTTCAGCTAAAATCATGGCAAATGGTGTTGAAATCGAACGTGCCATCAAACTATTGGTGACTTCAGGACTAAAATGGAACCACTGTGCCATTTCATAGGCAGACATCACGCCCACACTCATTCCCACAATAATCGCGATAGATAAAACACCTAAGTTTTTACGAATCGTTTCCCGATAACGATAAATCGGTACAGCAAAAGCGACCGTAGCTGGACCTAATAAATTAACAATCCACTGCGTATCTTCGACATAAGTTTGATATGAAATTCCAAAAATCGTCATCAAAATGATGGTGAGTACAGGCACACTAATCGCGGGTGACAACCAAAGTTTTGGATGCTTTTGATAGATTTTCTTTGCCACGACATAAGCTACCAAAGTCCAGATGAGGCAAAGAATTGACCAGATATTCATGTCATTTTCTCTTAGATATGCTTATGTTGAAGACGTTTTCGAGCCTGTAAATAAGCCTTCAAACGATTGTAATAATGAATGGTCAAACACGTACTGAGCATGACTGAAATAGTCCCAACTGCAATGCTCAAGACAATTTGCCAACCTTCAGTCATAAACAAGGTTTTATATTGAACTACGGCAACCACCACAGGCACAAAAAACAGTAATAGCTCACCTAAAACAACGGTTGCCCCCATTGCTACCTGATCCATTTTGATAATTTTAAAGAACAGGCATAAAAGCAATAAAAACATACCTAAAATGCCTGCTGACACAGGTACGCCAAGTTTTTGATGTAAGAGATATCCCACCCACCAAAATCCAGCCAAAATTAGAATTTGTTTACCTAAAACTAAAAATGAAGGTTGTGTGGGTGTTGCAGAAGCAGATTCAGTACTCATTTTGCGAAATTAAATGGTTAACTACACCATTATGCTATCTTGATTAAAACCGCTAAATATGAATTATTCATGTTAATATTATTCCAAAATGGAATAATTTACTCTTCGTTATGCTCTCTTTAAAATCATTACAGTGTTTCGTTACCTTGGTAAAAACAAAAAGCTTTACCCGTACCGCTGAAGAGTTGTATCTGACTCAACCGACGATTAGTAAAATCTTACAACAGCTCGAAGAGCAGCTTCAGGTACAGCTTTTGGTTAAACCTGATCACGGACGGAAAAGACAAATTGAATTAACTGCAATTGGAGAGCGTATTTATCAACATGCGATTGAACTTCTTCAGGCAGAACAAAACATCTTTCTTGAAATTGAAAACTTTCAACAATTAAAAACAGGTACTTTAAAACTTGGCGTACCGCCTTTAGGTTCGCAGCTCCTAACGACTGCACTGTTTGATTATCACCAACAGTGGCCAGATATTGAATTGGCTTTTATGGAGGTTGGTTCGCGCGGTATTGAACAAGCTTTACTCAACAACGAACTAGACGTTGGCGTTTTATTGCAGCCCTTTGATAAACAAACTTTTAATAGCATTGAGCTATGTAACTACCCTTTAATGGTACTTTTACGTCGTGATGCCACTTGGGCAACTCGCAAAAAAATAAATCTAGAAGAACTACAACACCAATCGTTCTTAATGTTTCCAGAAAACTTCTCTCTAAATAGTATTATTCTCGATGCCTGTAAACAGCGTGGGTTCTATCCAACTATCGCTTGTCGTACCAGTCAATGGCACCTCTTGGCAGATATGGTTTTACAACGTATGGGGATTGCGCTGCTCCCTCAATACTATACCGACATGCTGGACCCTACTTTATTTGCAGCAGTACCGCTTGAAAAACCAAATATTCAATGGCACTTAGTCATGGCTTGGAAAAAGAATCTTCCTGTCTCACCAGCGGTACAAGCGTGGCTGAGCATTGTTCGTCAGCATTTTCAGCACATTAAACCGTAATGAACAATGAAATTGCTTAATTCAGAAATCGATAAAGCTTTTCCACAAAAAAGCTACCCAATCTTGGAACAGCTCACTTAGACTAGATGCCATCCGTTTTATGACATGGACAATAACAATGAATAATGAACATTTTAAGCTGTACACAGATTCACAATTTTTAAGCCCTTACGCTTTTACAGTTTTTGTCGGGCTACATGAAAAAGAAATTCCATTTGAAATAGATACGATTAATCTGGCACAACAAGGCCAGTTTGAAAAATCTTATCTCGAAAAGTCATTAACAGCAAAAGTTCCTGTACTTGAACACAATGATTTTGCTCTATCAGAATCATCTGCCATTTTGGAATATCTAGAAGAGCTCTATCCAAATACACCAATTTATCCAACAGATATTCAGGCACGTGCAAGAGCTCGACAAATTCAGGCATGGCTCAGATCAGACTTGGTTGCTTTAAGAACTGAACGTCCAACTGATGTTATTTTTATTGACCCCACATCTACCCCACTTTCAGAAGAAGGCCAAAAAGCGGCTGAGAAACTTTTCTTTGTTGCAGAAAAACTTCTAGCGCCTGATACCGAATTTCTGTTTGATTCATGGAGCATTGTGGATGCTGAACTCGCACTGATGTTACAACGCCTCATCCAAAATGGTGATGCTGTACCAGAACGACTAAAAAATTATGCACTGCAACAATGGCAACGCCCGAGCGTTCAAAAATGGCTTGCCTTGCGACATAACTAAATCCTATATTTCAACCAAACATGAGATAAAAAAATGAGTGATTCAAACTATATTCCTCCACAAGTTTGGCAATGGACTGGAGAAAAAACCGATTTAAACCAGCCTACTTCAGGCGCTCGATACGAACACACACTCCCTGTCGGAAAACACCCGCTCCAACTCTATTCTTTAGCAACCCCTAATGGTCAAAAAGTCACTATTTTGCTTGAAGAGCTTTTAGCATTAGGTCATCAAGATGCTGAATATGATGCTTGGCTCATTAAAATTGGTGAAGGCCAGCAATTTGGCAGTGGCTTTGTAGAAGTTAACCCTAACTCTAAAATTCCAGCATTGGTTGACCATAGCCAAAATCCACCATTGAGGGTTTTCGAGTCTGGTTCAATTTTGCTTTACTTAGCTGAAAAGTTTAAAGCTTTCATTCCGACCGATATTGCTGCGCGTACTGAATGTCTCAATTGGTTATTTTGGCAAATGGGCAGCGCGCCTTATTTAGGTGGTGGTTTTGGACATTTTTATGCCTATGCACCTGTCAAAATTGAATATGCGATCAATCGCTTTGCCATGGAAACAAAACGATTACTTGATGTGTTAGATCAGCATTTAGCAAAGCATGAATATTTGGCTGGTTCTGAATATACCATCGCCGACATTGCCGCATTCCCTTGGTATGGTGGTCTTGTTAAAAACTGGGTCTATAACGGCGCGGAGTTTTTAGGTGTTGATGAATATAAACACGTAAAACGCTGGGCAGATGCGATTTTGGCGCGCCCTGCTGTTCAACGTGGACGAATGGTCAACCGAACTTTTGGCGATTTAGAAACACAGTTACATGAACGTCATGATGCAAGTGATTTTGAGACTAAAACGCAAGATAAAATTTAATCGTCATTTTTTAAATAAAACCCACTTTTGCTCAAATAGTGGGTTTTATTAATCTTCAATATTAAAAATTATTTAATCTATTGATGTAACGAAAGTCCTTTAATTGCCTTATCAACAGCTTTTTTAGGTCCTCTTAACGCTACCCCGACCAAATTTAATTGATTTGCATCTTCGGCCAAAAAAGCCGCTCGATTATCCTCATCATTGCCTGTAGAAAACATGGCATGTACATATGGAATAATCGTTAAATCTTGCTCAATTCCTTTAAGATGCGCTTTTTGTAGTCCTGATAAATCACCCTCAAATACCAACATTGGCTGCCCTAGCATATTGCCATATTCATAACCATTTGCATCGATATAAGGTTTACCCAACATTTCAGGTACAGCCGAGGCTACTCCCGTTGCCAAAAAAGCCACCACATTTAGCCTTTGCCAAGTCGCAAGATCATTACGGACAATCAACGCAATTTTTGTGTCGAACATAAAGCTCTATCCTGAATCATTTATCTCAAGTCAGTCATCATGCCTAATCCCGATTTTTCTCGTCTTGTACGTTTGTGCAAGCGCAATCACAAACGTACAAGACCCTAAATTTACGAGTCAGTATGCTGGGTTGTTTTTGATTCAGTAGATGCGTTATGGAAATCTTTCTTTATACCTTAAGTGTGATGTATAGCCCTGGCCCAGTAAATTTTATGGGTTTGAATGCGGGACTTACAGGACAGTTCAAAAAAACCATTTATTTTTTTATGGGTGTCGGCTGTGCGATGCTGATGTTATTCATGATTTTTGGATATGCAGGTGCGGCTATCATTCCACAAAATGCCCTGCACTATATTGCCTTGCTCGGCGCATGTTATACATTTTATCTTGCGTTTCAGATGTTAAAGGCGGATATCGATATTAATGATGAAGCCACTGAAATTCAGACACTTTCTTTCTGGAATGGCTTTTGGATACAAACATTAAATCCAAAAGGGATTTTGGTTATTTTGCCTGTTACAACGATTATGTACCCGACAGCGCACATTACTGGCATTCAAATCTTCTTAGTATCGTTGCTCATTTCGATGGGTGCAGCAGGTGCACCCTGTCTTTATTCGTGGGCTGGTGCAGTGTTAGGCAAAAAAATTAAAAATAAAATTTGGTTTAATCGCTTAAATAAAACCATGGCAATGATGCTGATCATTTCTGGCATATTTATGCTTTACGATTTCTTGGAAGGCATGAATCTCATTTAAGACAAAGTCTATGTCAGTCTAAACAGGCTGACTTTTAAATAATCGGTTTAGGAAGATAACTTGTTGATCATCCGCCATCTGGCTGGAGTCAATCCAAATGCTTTTAGAAAATGACGAGTCATGTGGCTCTGATCAAAGAATCCTGCAATTAAGGAAGCTTGAGTCAATGACTCTCCATACATTAGACAAGACTTCACAACCTCTAACCTACGCATGGTCATATATCGATGTGGACTTGTACCAAATAGCAGTCGAAAGTCGCGTGAAAGACTCCAACGGTCACGCCCAATATTTTTTTCAATATCATCTAAAGAAATATTCTCAAATAAAGATGCATGTATAAACTCTCTGGCACGTTCCGCTGCGACATAGTCATAAGAATGAGAAGTTCGCTGTTTTTTATCTGAAATTTCGTAAAGTGTAGTGGCTAAATCATATAAAGCATCTTGCTTTTCTAAAGGGTCGATATGCTGGTCTATCCCTTGCAATAAAACATCTGTTGCCTTAAATAATCGGATATCTTGGCTTAATCCATTCTCAAAAAATGGTAAAGGCTTACCCTTCATAATTTCCTGTAGGGTTGCAGGCTCTACGTACACCATCCTATATCTGAAGCCGTCTCGCGTACCGGACTCTCCATCATGTTTTTCATCAGGATGTAAAACCATGGTCATTCCTGGCAAGCTATGTTTCATCTCTCCCCGATAATGAAAACTTTGAACTCCAGTTAATGTCCGACCGATTGCAAATGTATCATGGCGATGCGACTCATAAGCATGATTATTAAAAAATGCTTCGATTCGTTCCAGACTATTTGGATCAGAATTTCTAACAATCCAATCATTTGCATTGGGCAGTTCAATCACATCGTCACCAAACTCTTATATTTCTAAACACCATTGAGTATACAAGTTATAGCTTAGACGCTAAGCATTTATTTTACAAAGCAACCAGTTATTCGCTTTAGCAGTGAATCCTCTGATTGTTAAATATGAGGTGACATTAAACAATCAACTTATTTAATTTTTATACTTATCTAATTTTAATAATAGTTAATAAGATTAATTAATAATATTTCTAAAAAATCCCCACATGCTCTATTTATAAAAAAATATATATAAATAGATATTCATTATTTCTGCTTATATTTAAATCAGCGTAAATTCAATAATAACAATCTAGATAGAAGATAAAGGATATTTTTAATGAATGCCAAATTAAATACAGAAAACCGTTCTGGTTTTATTTCATCGGGTTCAAATACATCCTTGTCAAATGAAGAGATTCTTTCTAAAGCACAACAATATGCTCAAGACCATGAACTTAATTTTAGTGGAAGTTTATCACCCACTGATGCATGGCATCTCGTACAACAAGGACAGGCCGTTTTAGTTGATGTACGCACTAACGAAGAGCGCAAATTTGTAGGATATGTTCCTGAAAGTATTCATGTTGCATGGGCAACAGGCACCTCTTTCAATCGCAACCCACGTTTTTTAAAAGAACTCGAAACCAAGACGGGTAAAGATAAAACCATTCTTTTGTTATGTCGTAGCGGAAACCGCTCAGCATTAGCAGCCGAAGCCGCATTTAATGCGGGTTTTGAGCACATTTATAACGTTCTTGAAGGCTTCGAAGGTGACTTAGATGACAAACAGCAGCGTAATCAAAAAAACGGCTGGCGTATTCATCAACTCCCTTGGCAACAAGACTAAAACTTCAACACATTTTCAGTGAATCAAGGAAAGCTTGTGACTCAATGGAACATTAATGCTGTTGTACAGGGTTTACAACAAGCAAGGCATGACTGGCGTCAGCAACAGCACAGAATCAAAGAATTTGGGGGCCGTGAACTTCCATCTAAAGAAGCTTTGAAAGCTATTTTAGATGATCTCTGCGGGATTTTATTTCCAATGCGTTTAGGCCCTGCCGACTTACGTCAGGAAACTGAAGATTCTTATATTGCCTATACTTTAAATCGGGTACTCACAGCCTTACATGCTCAAGTACAACTGGCTTTAAATTATGAGGCAAAGCGTCATTTGGGTCATTCAAGCACAGCCCAACAGCCACAAGAGCTTGCTCAAAACATTGTGCAGGATTTTGCTAATACCTTGCCTTCTATACGTCGTCTTTTAGATGGCGATGTGCGTGCGGCCTACGAAGGCGATCCGGCAGCACATAGTGTGGATGAGGTACTACTCTGCTATCCGGGCATATTTGCGATTATTCATCACCGAATTGCGCATCAGTTATATGCCCAAGTACCTCTACTGTCTCGCATTATTTCTGAGTTAGCCCACTCTGCAACGGGAATTGATATTCATCCGGGTGCACAAATTGGTAAAGGATTTTTTATAGATCATGGTACTGGCGTAGTGATTGGTGAAACCAGTGTCATTGGGGAACGTGTCCGTATTTATCAGGCAGTAACGCTTGGAGCAAAACGCTTTGAAACCAATGATGATGGTGCTTTGAAAAAAGATTATACACGCCATCCAATTGTTGAAGATGACGTTGTGATCTATGCAGGTGCCACTATTTTAGGCCGTATTACGATTGGTCGAGGGTCCATTATTGGGGGAAATGTCTGGCTGACACATAGTATTGCCGCAGGTAGCCAGATTTTACAGTCACCAAATGAGTCTTATCAAAAAAATCATATTCCCGGTTAAAAACTATAGATGTGAAATAAATAGATAAGGAGACAAATAAATAGTAAGAGCTGAATTAAATTAATGCTTATTTCTCATTTAAATATATTTTTATTTTAAAGATAGATTTTAAATTAATAAGCCATCTATTAAAAGTTTATAAAACCTTTTTATTTTTTTAAAACCAGAACTAATTCTAGTTTATAGCAATACTAGAGTTTTTAATTTTTTGATTTTACCAAGCCACTGTAATAAGGAAAAATGATTCATGGCGAAAAATACTGATAAAGCCCAACTTGCGCTTGGGGACCATGCGGCTCGCCAACTGGCCAATGCAACCAAGACAGCTCCTCAACTTTCTACGATTACTCCCCGATGGCTGACTCACTTACTTCAATGGCTTCCTGTTGAAGCAGGTATTTATCGCCTAAACCGTGTAAATAATACCGATGATATTCAAGTGGCTTGCACACAACGTGATGAAGCAACTTTACCCCAAACTTTTGTTGATTATGACCCAGAGCCACGCGAATACTTTTTGAATGGTGTATCGACTGTTTTAGATGTACATACACGTGTTGCTGACCTTTACAGCAGCCCCCACGATCAAATTAAGGAACAGCTGCGTTTAACCATTGAAACCATTAAAGAACGTCAAGAAAGTGAGCTCATCAATAACCCTGAATATGGCTTATTGGCGAGTGTGACAGATGACCAACGTATACCAACTTTAAATGGCCCACCAACTCCAGATGATTTAGATGATTTATTACGTAAAGTCTGGAAAGAACCAGGATTTTTCCTAGCACATCCAGATGCAATTGCAGCATTTGGCCGTGAATGTACACGCCGTGGTGTACCACCTCCAACGGTTAGCTTATTTGGTTCGCAATTCATTACATGGCGCGGTATTCCACTCATTCCATCTAATAAAATTCCTGTAGAAGATGGCAAAACTAAAATCTTGCTGCTTCGTGTTGGTGAAAAGCGTCAAGGGATTGTTGGTTTGTTCCAACCGGGGCTTGCTGGTGAACAGTCACCGGGGCTTTCAGTACGCTTTATGGGAATCAACCGTAACGCGATTGCGTCGTATCTCATCTCATTATATTGCTCACTTGCAGTATTGACTGATGATGCTTTGGCAGTATTAGATGATGTAGAGGTGGACAAATATCATGACTACCCAGTTAACTACAAGTAATCTGCAAGGTAGTCCAACAGGATCGGAAGTGACTGGTGTTAACCCACCAGCCAACTTCCCTGATGAGTCCACCATTGCTCGTCTTGCTAATGAGTTTTTTTCAGCATTGCCAAGTTCAAGCAGTTCTGCTTCTCCATCGGGCCTTAACTTGGACTTACCTGTCGGAGCGCCACCGCACCCACCGCAACCGGGTGAACCATTTTCTGCACTGAGTGGTCGTGCGCCCAATATCGCGTTTCAGAAAAGTCTCAATCCAGAATATCCTGAGCATATTCCAAATTTGCCAGACTACCCTGAACGTCGAATTGTAGCGTCTGCACCTGTGGTTGGTGGAGCTAATTTGCCACGCCCACCATTTGAGCCACATTTGCCACAAGCTGCTCATAGTGAACCCAATGTGCCACGCATTGAACCAAACTTACCAACGGGTGCAGGTGAATCACCTTATTATTTTTTAAATGATTTTTCTGCTCCAAATGCAGCAGAGCCATCTGTTAAAGGTGTTGAAGATAATTATTCGGTTGCGCAGTCTTTTCAGTTGCCGCATGGAGACCAGCTAAAGTCTTTACTCATTGAAGATCGTTTTGCAGCTGACACACCAACAAAAACCTCACCAAGCTCTGGATTTTATTTCTTAGACTTACCACAAAGCGGGCAAAGTTATAGTCACTATCAACCATCTCAACCTACCTTTGTAGCAAGTAGTGCTCAACCACTCGATGTGCATGCCATACGTCGCGATTTCCCAATTTTACAGGAACGCGTCAACGGTCGACCTCTAATCTGGTTGGATAATGCTGCCACTACACAAAAACCGCAGCGCGTGATTGATCGGATTGCTTATTTTTACCAGCATGAAAACTCAAATATTCACCGTGCTGCCCATGAGCTAGCAGCTCGTGCGACCGACGCCTATGAACATGCGCGAAATGTAGTTGCCCGTTTTATCGGTGCGCCTTCTTCCAAAGAAATTATCTTTGTTCGAGGAACCACTGAAGGCATTAACCTAATTGCAAAAACATGGGGCGAGCAAAATATTGGTGAAGGTGATGAAATTATTGTTTCTCACTTAGAACACCATGCCAATATTGTGCCTTGGTATCAACTCACTAAAAAAACTGGAGCAAAATTACGAGTCATTCCTGTTGATGACACGGGGCAAATTATTTTAGAAGAGTTGCCAAAACTGATTAATGAACGCACTAAACTGCTGTCTATTACTCAAGTTTCTAATGCTTTGGGAACAGTTACCCCGGTTGCTGAAGTCATTAAAATTGCCCATGCCAAAGGGGTACGTGTATTGGTTGACGGCGCTCAATCTGTTTCGCATATACCAACCAATGTTCAAGCCCTCGATGCCGACTTTTTTGTGTTCTCTGGACATAAAGTGTTTGGACCAACAGGCATTGGCGCCGTCTATGCAAAACCAGAACTGCTAGACACCATGCCGGTTTGGGAAGGTGGCGGTAACATGATTCAGGACGTTACCTTCGAACAGGTGGTTTACCAACCTGCACCAAACAAGTTTGAAGCTGGAACTGGAAACATTGCCGATGCAGTCGGTTTAGGTGCGGCTCTTGAATATGTCGAAAGTCTAGGTATTCATAACATTGCACGCTATGAACATGATTTGCTTGAATATGGTCAAAATGCGCTTAGCAGTGTGTCTGGTTTACGTTTGATTGGAACTGCGCATCACAAAGCCAGTGTCATGTCGTTTACCTTACAAGGCTATTCAACCGAACAGGTCGGTAAGGCTTTAAACCAACATGGTATTGCCGTACGTTCTGGTCACCATTGTGCACAGCCAATTTTACGTCGTTTTGGTGTGGAACAAACCGTGCGTCCATCTTTGGCTTTTTATAATACAACGGAAGAAATTGATTTATTGGTTTCGGTATTACATCAACTGACGCGTAATAGGCGTAGCAATTAAATTTATTTAAAAAAGACTGCTTTTGGGCGGTCTTTTTTATGGATTATTTCTTAAAACTACTTTAGCTCAACTTCATATATACGAACAAGTCAAAGTAGCTATCACAGAGGAGTCTTATTATTTTAAATTCAATTTCTGAATTAGCCTTCGGCTAGACTTACTTTGGTTTCGCCCAAAGTAAGCAAAAGCATTTTCATCTGCAAAACCTGTCCTCTTCTTATATCTAATCGATATATCGCAGAAACATAAACTGTTTAATACCACGCAGGTTGCAGATGATTTTAGCTCGAATTAAGAGTCATCAATAGTTCGGACAACGCAAAGCGGTTATCACGGCGGAGTCTTGTTATTTTAATTTCGATTCCTAGATTAACCTTCGGCTCGTGCTAAGAGTCATCTACAGCCTGCCCATAATTTATAAAAATAATGTTTTCGTAACATTTCCTGATAGATGAAAACAGTTAACAGGTTCTGTAAATGACAAAGTTTTTTGGTTACTTTTTCCAAAAAAAGTAACAGAATTAGCTACTTTCTATTGGTATATAAACGATAAGACTCCGCCTTGAACAATATAAGCAATCTAAAATCGTACTTCTGCAACCCCACTAAATACTCTCGGCAATTAAACAAACAATCCCCAAATCAATCTCAATGCAATCCCAATTAACAACAGCCCCATCACCCTCTCAAAATAAACACCAAACTCCAAAAATCGTTTACGTACTATTGGATGAGCAAACATTACACTCACCACCATAAACCAGATCGCATTAACCATACACATCCATACGCCATAAAAGATCTGAACTTTCATGGGAGTTGTTACACTCACAATCGTTGTAAAAATTGCCAGAAAAAAGATGGTAGCTTTTGGATTCAATGCATTGGTGAGAAAACCCATCGTAAAGGCTTTAAATAAACTCGGAGTATCACTGTCTGCTTGGTCATTAATCTCAATATTAGTATTCGGCTGACTACGCAAACACTGCCATCCTAAATAAAGCAAATAAGCTGCTCCCGCTGTTCTGATGAGTGACATGAGCCATTCGCTTTGTTGAATCAAAAAACCAATGCCAACAAGCGTATAAAACACATGGACCGAAATTCCAACACCAATACCAATCGCAGTCAGACATCCAATTAAGTAGCCATAACGTACACTTTGTCTTACCGTAACCACAAAATCTGGTCCCGGTAAAATCACTGCCAAAAAGTGAATGAGTGCCAGTGTTAAAAACTCATGCCCATACAACTGCCACATTTATTCAGCCTCCTTGGCAACGCTATAGCTAACACTGAGCTTTCCTTTCTTAATCTGATAGGACTGAATTTCTATAAAACCAATATCCCCCAACGCTGCAACATGAGTCCCACCGCATGGAAATGCAGAAAACTCACCAAACCCGATTTCACGAAAACCATCTGCACGTTGCTGAAGATTGGCTGGTAAATTAGCCTGAATATATTGTAAACAATGCTGTTCAAGCATGTGAGCATCTAACTGCTGAGCTGTGTCCAAAGCAATGAACTGAACTCGCGCATCATGTGGCCAGTGTTGTGCTTTTACAGCTTGCCAGCCAAATAGATGCATTACATGTCCAAGCAAATGTCCTGCTGAATGTAAGCGGCTATGATAACGACGTACTGCTTCATCCACTTGTGCAAAAGCCACTCCCAACTCAACAGGTTGTGTGCAGTAATGAATGATTTCCCCTTGTTCAATCGCTACATGCACTACATCAACTTCTGCGATTTTGCCCGTATCACTCGGTTGACCGCCACCTTGAGGATGAAATGGGGTTGCCGATAAATGCACGGCAAAACGCCCATCTTCACAAGAATTACACGCTAGAACTTCAACCTCAGCGGCAAGAACACCTGTTAAATACAATGCTTGTGTCATACTCTTTCCTACATACCTTACGATGAAAAAGATTGTATTGCGATTTTTTAGACGCGATAATCCAATCAAAATCCAAATAACTTTTGCCTCATGAGCACAAATCAAAGTTTAGTTCTTTTAAATGAAATGGCGACTTTTGTTAAAGTGGTCGAGTCAGGGAGTTTTTCTGAAACTGCAAGGCAACTTGGTACTACGCCTTCCGCTGTTAGTCGTGCGATTGCCCGTTTAGAACGTGCTTTAGGCACCCGCTTACTCTATCGGACTACAAGGAAACTTCGTTTAAGTGAAAGTGGGCAACAGGTCTATCAACGTTGTTTAGATATGGTGAATGCTGCACAAGCGGTCATGGAAAGTTCGGGCCAATTTCATGTCGAACCGCAAGGAATCATTCGTCTGAGTGTTCCAAAAGCCGTTGGACATTTTATGATTCACCCACATTTACCAGAGTTTTTAGAACGTTATCCAAAAATTGATATTCAAATGCTTTTAGAAGACCGTTACGTTGACTTAATTGATGATGAAGTTGATTTAGCGCTTCGAATTACCGAGCAACCCTCTGGCGGCTTAATGGGACGAAAACTCATTGATATCGATCACTTGATTTGTGCTACTCCTGAATATTTAGAAAAACATGGCATACCAACCCATCCTCATGACTTAAAACAGCATGAATGTATCTATTTGGGTGAACAAATCAGTGATTCAAAATGGAAATTTCAACAAGGGAATAAGTCCATTAACGTTGGTGTGCGTGGCCGCTATGCTGCAAATCATACAGGTGTTCGTTTAAGCGCAGCCCTACAGCATTTAGGAGTAGCCAGCTTACCCTACTTTGTTGCGCGCCATGCTTTACAACAACAGACTTTGGTTCAAGTTTTACCCGACTGGGATTTTAAGACCTATTACAGCGGTGGGCTGTGGTTACTCTATCCGCCAACACGCCACGTACCGCCTAAATTAAGTGTATTTATTCAATATTTGGCAGATAAATTGGCAGCAGAGCCGACTTTATTTAAGTTCAAATGATATAGAATCAAGGAATTAACACGATAGAATCCTGCCTTTCTATCTCTAAAACAGACAGCTAATTCTTTTACTTTTTTTGAAAAAAGTAACCAAAAAACTTCTTCACCTACAGAACCTGTCCACTGTTTCCATCTATAAAAATATTGCAAACACATTATCTTTATAAATTATGGGCAGGCTGTAGATGACTTCTAGCTCAAGCAAATACTATCTAGAGTCCTCTTTATTAGAATTATTCAACCAATAAATCTTTTGGATTAATCGTATCGCCATACACTGGTTTTAAAGTTTTTTCATAAGCTTGATGAATTACACCTTCTTTTGCCAATTTTTCTAAATCTTGATTCAACCAGTCCAATAGCTCTTTATCACCCTTTTTCACTGCCGGTGCGATTAAGTCCTGCTCACCTAAACTTGTGATGCCTACTGTGTAATTTGGATTTTCTTTAGCCCAAGCTAAAACCAGCAAGTTGTCATGTGCTAAAGCAGCACCACGACCGTCTTTTAAAGCATCAAAGGTTTCAGTGTTTTGCTCATACTTTTGCAGTTTAATTTCAGGATGAGTCTTGGTGAAGAATGAATCAGCCGTCGTGCCCTTGTTCACCAACAAAGTTTTATCTTTGAGTTGAGCAATATCTGTAATTGGATGAGTTTTAGGAGACACCACACCCAAAGCAACTTTTAAATAAGGTTTAGCAAAATCGACTACTTCTTTACGTTCTGGTGTAACCGTAAAGTTTGCAAAAATAATATCCACTTTATTGGCTTTTAAATATTCGACACGATTTGCAGCTTCAGTTAAAACAAACTCTACCTTGTTTTCATCACCCAATAAGTCTTTAGCAACATGCTTGGCAATCTCAACATCGAAGCCCTGATTTTTACCTTGAGCATCTAAATATCCAAACGGCGGTTTATCGCTAAATACACCAATACGCACGACTCCATTCTTTTTAATCTGCTCAATACTCGACACAGTTTGAGTGCTGTCAGCTGTTTTTTCATTAGATTGCGTGCCTTTATCACATGCAACCAAACCTAAACTCAGCAAAGATGCAGCGAGGACATGCTTTATATTTTGTAAAGTTAGTGTTGTCATTATTTCACCCTATCGTTCTTGTAAAAGTCTTATTTAAAATCACAGTGCCTACTTTTAGACACTGTTCCAGCGATATCGAAAATTACTGGCCTACATCTAAAAACACATTAGGATTAACCGATTCACCATAAATTGGTTTTAAGGTTTCATCATAAATTTTCTTAATTTCACCGCTTGTTCTTAGCTGCTTAATTTCAGTATTGAGCCAATTCAATAATTGGGTATTGCCCTTTTTAACTGCTGGTGCAATAAACTCTTGATCACCAATAGACTGGATACCCGCCACATAACTTGGGTTCTTCGCGGCCCACGCCAAAGCATAAGTACTATCTTGTGAAATTGCGTCACCACGACCGTCGGTCAAGGCTTTGAACGCATCGGAGTTTCTTTCAAACTTCAGTAAATTCACTTTCGGATAGTGCTTAGTAAAATAGGTATCTGAACTGGTGCCTTTATTTACAATTAACGTTTTACCTTCTAATTGAGCAATGTCAGTAATTGGTTTGGCTTTAGGAGAGACAATACCAAAAGCACCTTTTAAATAAGGCTCGGCAAAATCTACAACCTCCTTACGTTCAGGCGTTACTGTAAATGTCGCAAACACAACATCGGCACGGTTTGATTTTAAAAACTCCACCCGATTTGAAGCTTCCGTCACAATAAACTCAACTTTTTTTTCATCGCCAAGCAAATCTTTAGTGACTCGTTTTGCTAAAGCAACATCAAAGCCCTGATTATTGCCAGCACTATCTACATAACCAAACGGCGGATCATCAGCAAAAACGGCAACTCGCAACACCCCATTTTTTTTGACTTGCTCTAAAGACTGGTCTTCTTGAGTATTACTTGCTTGCTCAGTTGATGGCGTTTTACTACATGCCGTTAATAACACCCCAGCAACAGCAATACTGCTTAATATTTTTATTGAATTACGTTTAAACATTCACTTCCTCATGATTCAAATAATAAAAATTTAGTACGACAAAATATTTAAAAAGGTTTTAGCTCGTTCTGTTTTCGGCTGTTCAAAAAATTCTTCAGGTGATGCCTGTTCAATAATTTTGCCCTTATCCATAAAAATAATGCGGTCGGCAACCTTTCGGGCAAAAGACATTTCATGAGTCACAATCAACATGGTCATTCCTTCATTCGCTAACTTGAGTACTACATCAAGCACCTCTCTGACCATTTCTGGGTCAAGCGCAGCGGTAATTTCATCGAGCAAAATGACTTTAGGTTGCATGACCAGTGAACGGACGATGGCGATACGCTGCTTTTGTCCACCGGAAAGTTGTCGCGGATAATCAAGTTTTCGTTCAAAGAGTCCGACGCGCTTTAACAACTCATCTGCAACTTGTTCAGCTTCATCACGTCGGCGTTTTTGCACTTTGAGTGGTCCAAGCAAAATATTGTCAATGACGTTCATATGCCCAAACAGCTCATAGTTTTGAAAAACCATGCCAATTTTTTGACGAGCATTAGTCCAGTCAACATCTTTACCCAACACACCCGAACCTGTTAATCGAATCTCACCACCTTGAATTGGTTCTAATCCATTAATACAGCGCAGTAAGGTACTTTTACCGCAGCCCGATGGGCCTAAAATAACAACCACCTCTCCTTGTTCTACATCCAGATCAATGCCCTGTAAAATATGACTTTGTGCAAATGATTTCTGTAATTGTTGTATCGATAACAAAGGCATAATTACTCCCAGACCTTTTCTAGATGTGCCGCCAAACGAGATAAGGGATAGCAAATCAGAAAATACAAAATAAAAATAAAGCCATAAATCCAAAGCGAGGCGCTCGGCACAGTCAGAAGCGAATTTTCAATAATTTGCTGGCCCACTTTAATGACCTCAACCACCCCAATCAGAACTGCCAAAGAGCTGGTTTTCACCATTCGGGTAAATAAATTAATCGCGCCTGGTGTTACTCGTTTTAGACTTTGCGGAAAAATAACGTAGACCAATGCTTGAACATTAGTCAGTCCAAGCGTATAGGCAGAATCGCGTTGATGCTGATCGATCGAGGTAATGGCTGCACGGACCAAATCGCCCATTTCAGCCGTGCCCCACAAAACAAATACAACAACACACACCCACATCGCAGAAAACTGCCAGTTAAACCATGTGGCAAAACCGAAATAAAAAACAAAAAGCAAAACCAAAATCGGAATAATTCGAATCGCTTCTAAATAAACACGGCACAGTGCTTTAACGACTATGTTTTTAGAAGTCATAATAACGCCTAAAACCGTGCCTAAAATCGCAGAGAAAAATACTGAAATAAAAGCAATTTTTGCGGTTGCCCAGAGTCCCCACATTAAACGTTCGAGATGACTCGCCTGAAATAAATAATCAAGTTCCATGGCTCACCTTCCGGCTTCTGTGTTCCAGATAACTGGTTAGAATAGAAACGGGCAATAAAATAATCAGATAAGCCATGATTAATAAGAACAAAGCTTCTGTTGTTTTATAATCCATGCCAATTAAGTCTTTGGTGACAAAAAGCAGCTCAACGACAGCAATCGCACTCACCACAGAACTTTCTTTAATTAAAAATAGACAATTTGCTCCAATTGCTGGAATTGAAATAGCAAGCGCTTGAGGAAAAATGACATATCTAAAAATTTGAATCGGTTGCAGACCAATACTTTTTGCAGAGTCAATCTGCCCTTTTGCAACAGACTGTAGCCCCGCTCGAAAAGCTTCTGCCATATAGCTTCCGCCTAAAAATGTCAGCCCAATCACACCACAAGCAAAACCATCGATTTTGATGCCAAGTTTTGGCAAACCGTAATACAAAAAGAATAGTTGAATTAATAGAGGGGTATTTCGAGATAACTCAATATAGAACTGGGCAATTCTATTTAGTACCCGCACGCGATATGTGATTAAAATGCTGCAAATTAGTCCTACAATAATGGCCAGAATAATGCTGATAATTGAAATTTTCAGCGTGGTCAAAGTTGCAGAGAAAAATTGCGGCAACACACTATGGATATACTGCCAGTTCAAGGAAAATTCCAAAAAATAATATTAAAACGTTATAAATATTTAGCTCTAATCAGCGATCAAATATTTGTGTACCGAGTTTATTTTTTTCCCAAGTGGTCTAAAACTATTTTTATTAGATAAGCTTTTCTATAAGTTTGATAAATTTGATTTGGCAATCGAAAGCATTCAAATCAGTTGAATATAACCGCTTAAAACATGTTCATCACAGTCTATATAATAAAAAAACCCATAAAAAAAATCGGACACCAACGTCCGATTTTTATGAAATAACTCTCAGTGTATAGCTTATTTTCTGAGGACATCACCAATGCTTGGATCTTTATCAAATACCGATTTTGCATATGGACAAAGCGGAATCACTTTCACTTCTTTTTCGCGAACAAAAGCAACTAAAGCATCCAGTAATTGGCGACCTACTCCCTGTCCCCGATAATTTTCATTCACATCTGTGGCATCAATAATCAGCATGCCTTCGCCTGCCCATGTATAAGTCATTTCACCTGCAACGGTTTCACCATCAAGTAAACTAAAGCTACCGTGTTTTGTATCATCTTTTTGTTGAATATTCACAATAAATTCCTCTTCTTACGACTCATATTTATTTAAAAATGACTTTGTATATCTTGAACTATAAGAACAAATCTAAGTGTAAAAAAATAGCCTGTTTTTAGCAGCGAGTCTGTATGCTTTTTAAAGACAATTCATGCATAAAACTCATAATTCTATTCGTAATTCTAGGCCTAATCCTTTCAAACCCTTGCTGATAAGCTCTGCAACCAGATTTGTTCGTTTCTTTTATGAACATTTAACGGTTTTAAAGTCGGAACTTTTATGTCTTCTTTTCATCAAATTGAGCAAGATACACATGAGAATAGCACACCAGCATGGGGTGCTGTATTTGTAATGTCACTATGCTGTGCAGTATTAATTGCCTCAGAATTCATGCCCGTAAGTTTACTCACACCAATCTCTTCAGATTTAAATATGAGTGAAGGCCAAGTCGGTCAGGCAATCGCAATTTCAGGCATTTTTGCTGTGGTAACCAGCTTAACTATTAGCCGTGTATTTAAGACATGGGATCGCCGTCATATCATGCTGTTACTTACCCTACTCATGATCGTTTCTGGCATGCTGATTACATTTGCTCACTCTGCTGCATTATTCATGGTGGGTCGTGCAATTTTAGGTGCAGTGATTGGTGGTTTTTGGGCCATGTCGACTTCGATTGTGATGAGACTTGTTCCACCTCTGTCAGTACCCAAAGCACTCGGTCTGTTAAATGGTGGCAATGCTCTAGCCACCACAATTGCAGCACCTTTAGGAAGTTTTCTAGGTTCAATCATTGGCTGGCGCGGTGCGTTCTTCTGTATCGTTCCTATCGCGATTATTGCGCTTGTATGGCAATTTAAAAGTATGCCCGCTCTTCCAGCAATGATGTCTGTTGAAAAGTCAAAAAATCCCTTTGGACTACTCAAACGTCCGATTGTGTTTTATGGCATGACAGGGATTTTATTGCTATTTATGGGGCAATTTGCGCTATTTACCTACTTACGCCCATTTCTAGAAACCGTCAGTCATGTCGATGCGGCCATGTTATCCATTTTATTACTCATATTAGGTATCGCGGGTTTAGTTGGTACATTCGTGATTAGTTTTATTCTTCATCAACATGTCTATCGCTACCTCATCCTTATTCCTTTAATGATGGCAAGCACTGCTTATGCCTTCGTGCTTGGTGGTCAGCACTTGTGGTTGGTTGCAATATTAATGGGTTTATGGGGCTTTATTGGAACTTCGGCGCCTGTCGCATGGAACACATGGCTTGCACAGACGTTGCATCAAGATACTGAGGTTGGTGGCGGTTTGATGGTTGCGATTATCCAATTTGCAATTACTTTAGGTGCAACTTTAGGCGGCTTGTTATATGACTCGCATGGCTATAGTGCTACGTTTTATATGAGCGCTATTATGTTGTTATTGGGTGCTATCATTGCTTTTATTACATGGCGAAGTGCTACTCACGCAACACATCAATAACCAACCTTAATGCAGGCGAAAGCTGTCTACGATGTGGATAGTACAGGTGGTATCCAGGAAACTGGATACTGTACTCTTCCAATACCTGAACAAGTTTGCCTTGATCGAGATCTTGTTGGATCAGCTCTTGCGGAATGTAAGCCAATCCAAATCCCGCTCTAACCGCCTCGACAATATCGTAGCTTTCATTAAATATCCATTGTCCTTGAATTTTGATTTTTGTTTCTTGTCCATCCTTCAAAAACTCCCATGCATACACACTGCCTTGGGTCGTTAAACGAAAGGCAATACATTGATGATTAACCAGATCTTTGGGGGTTGTAGGGATCCCATATTTCTCAAAATATTGTGGCGTTGCAATCACCGCCATTTTGACATCTGCGCTAATACGTACCGCAATCATGCCATCTGCTACACGACTTCCAAAACGAACTCCTGCATCAAATCGCTCTGCAACAATATCCACCATGCCGCTATTGGCCGCTAGCTCAACTTGCACATCAGGATAATCACCAGCAATCTTTTCAAGTTTTGGAATAAGCACTTCCCGTATTGCATGGCTACTGGCATTAATACGAACCGTACCAGCGGGTTGATCCCGAAATGATGTTAAAAGCGATAATTCATTATCAATCTGGTCAAAGCTGGCGCTAATGGTTTGCTTTAACCTTTCACCCGCGGCTGTCGGCGAAACACTTCGTGTGGTTCGGGTCAGAAGTAGCATCCCTAAACGCTCTTCTAAACCACGAATGGTATGGCTTAGCGCAGACTGCGAAATTCCCATTTTTCCTGCGGCCTTCGTAAAACTCCCTTCTCGAGCCACCATTAAAAAAGCATAAAGATCATTATAGTTTTCTTTGTTTATCATCTGCTTTTATCTCTTTTCACGGTTTAATTTAATTATAAATGATAAAACTATTTATGAATATTGCTCATAAGTCCATGTTTGTTTTTTAGGCTAATCATTATAAAGAGGATTTATTAAACTCTATATCAAGCAGTGAGTATCAAGATTTAGAGGAGCTCAAGCATAAAAAGTACCTGATTTTATTATTATCAAAAATTAATAAATTCAGCTCATACCTTTACGCTAGAAATTGAATAACTTCTCTGCATTTAAGTGCGCTCTCTTAAAGAAATGAGGTTCTTCGATATGGCTACTCAGAAGTTTTTTCTCGCTTTACTCAGCATCTTTTTCTCGTTTTCAGCCATATCTATCTCTTATGCCACAAGGCCTACGGGCGACAATCAACAAAGGTTATCGATGATGAAAATCCGTATTGATATTGAGGGATCAAAGCAACCACTATTTGCAACATTACCCATGACACCGACAGTTCAAGATTTTGCCAAGCAGCTTCCGTTGACATTAACCCTTAAAGATTATGACTCTACTGAAAAAATAGCCAACCTACATACCAAGCTAACTACACAGAATGCACCCAATGGCTATGCAGGACAAGCTGGTGATCTTACCTATTACGCCCCTTGGGGTAATCTGGCTTTTTTCTATAAAGACTCAACTGTTGGGTATGCAAATGGTCTTATTTTGCTTGGGAAACTTGAGGCTATTCCCCAAGAGTTCAAGCAAAAACAACCCATCAAAATTTCAATTTCCCAAATGAAATAAGCATGAGCAAATTCACCCATTCAAATTATTTAAATTGAGGTATCCATGACTACATCTCCCTTATTTAAAAAGCTTAAAACCCATACAGCAGCGGCAATTTGCGCTGCAACAATTGGTTTATTCTCCTCAACCTCAGCTATGGCAGCAGACATGACTAACGGCGCGAATAACTTTTATCAAAGTCAGCAAGTGACTATTCAGAAAGTCACTTTTAAAAATCAATACAACATGGATATAGTCGGTAATCTGGTTATCCCCAAGAACTTAAATAAAAAACTAAAAGCCCCCGCTATTGTAATTGGTCACCCAATGGGAGCCGTGAAAGAACAAAGTTCTATGCTTTATGCACAGAAACTGGCTGAACAAGGTTTTGTAACCTTGGCAATTGATCAATCATTTTGGGGTGAAAGCGCGGGCCAACCCAGAAATGTAGTTGCACCTGACATTTACGCAGAAGCATTTAGTACGGCTGTAGATTATTTAGGAACACAATCCTTTATTAACCGTGAACGTATTGGCGTACTCGGCATTTGTGGAAGTGGAAGTTTCGTTATTAGCGCAGCAAAAATTGACCCTCGTATGAAGGCAATTGCCACTGTCAGTATGTATGATATGGGAGCTGCGAACCGCAATGGCTTACGTCACTCACAAACCTTAGAGCAAAGAAAGCAAATTATTGCTGAAGCGGCTGCGCAACGTTATGTCGAGTTCACAGGCGGTGAAAAAAAATATACCAGCGGCACTACGCATGAGTTAACGGCAGATACACATCCGATCCAACGTGAATTTTATGATTTTTATCGTACTCCACGCGGAGAATATACGCCGAAAAGTTCATCAAAAGACCTTACAACCCACCCAACACTAACAAGTAATGTCAAATTTTTAAACTTCTATCCATTTAACGATATCGAAACCATCTCACCACGCCCAATGCTGTTTATTACAGGTGATCAGGCTCATTCAAAAGAGTTTAGTGAAGAAGCTTATAAACTCGCAGGCCAACCTAAAGAACTTTACTATGTTAAAGGTGCGGGACATGTTGATTTATACGATCGTGTCGATCTCATTCCATTTGATAGATTAACTAGTTTCTTTAAACAAAACTTGAAATAAGAGGCATGATAGAGGCTCAGCACGGGCCTCTAGCTTTTTAATTAACTTAATGAAACTCTTGTACCAGACTATTAATATGCGCCACGGCAGCGGTTCGGTTTTCAACGCAAAGTTTTTCAAAAACATGCTCTAAATGTTTATTTACCGTCCTCGGGCTAAGCTCCAAAATTTCCGCAATATCTTTATTGGTTTTCCCCAACAATAACCAGTGCATGACTTCTGCTTCACGCTGAGTCAACTGTGGGCAATATTTTAAGATATCAGCGACGTCTAATGCAGGCGTAGAAGTCTTAATCTGTATAAGATAATTTTTCGCCACACTTGGTTCAGATTGCCACGGTGTGAGTAATAAAAGCTGTAATTGCTGAGATGGCGTTGAATAAGAACAGCTGGTTAATTTTTTTGGGTCTTTTTCATGTTCCAAGTCTGAAAACCAAGCTTTTAAACCTGCCTCAAAGCCTTCTATTTCCGGCAAATATTGATTCAATAAATCGCTGGCTTTTTGGGTTTTCCAAACAATTTTACCTTGAACATCTAGAGCAAGAATGGCAGTTTCAGTTGCGTCAATGACCTGTTTTTGTTGCTGCAATAGTTTGGCATGCGCCAAATGCGTTTTTACTCTTGCTAATACTTCTTCAATATTCAGTGGCTTTGTTACGTAGTCTACCCCACCGACCTGAAAACCACGCACAATATGCTCTGTTTCGGATAAGCCTGTCATAAAAATGACGGGAATAAACTGAGTAATTGGACTTGCTTTAAGTTGTATACAACTTTCAAAACCATCCATATGTGGCATATTTCCATCAAGCAAAATCATATCGGGTAAGCATCGGTGCGCGATTTCAATTGCACTTAACCCATCCGTTGTTACAAGCACACGATACCCTGCCTGATCCAGACTTTCATGTAACAAGCCCAGATTTTCCGGCACATCATCCACAATCAGAATAACAGCCTGCTCAGTTGTTGAAGCTTGCTGAAAAGAAACTTGTTGCGTACTCATTGCTTATCCTGAATTAATCGTTGGGCGTGTTTTAAATCAAATTTTTGAATAGCCTGTTCAAGCTGTTCCCATAACTCGTCATGCTCCGGAAAATCTTGACAACAATGCGTTAAAGTCTGTTGAATACCTCGAATATAGCCTTGCCCAATCAAGTCATCTAGTTGCTGCAAGGCTTGAGTTAAATCTTGTGGGCCATTGTTTTCTGGTAGTCTTGTTGGTGTATAAACAGTGACTTTTTCTTGCTTATACGTCTTTACATCCAGTGCTTGAACCACATTATTTTCTTCTGATGAAGCTGATTTGGAATCAATCCACACTAGCCCTAACTTGTCTCCAATTTTACTCAGCAACAAATTGAGGTCGATTGGTTTTAGCATAAAGTCTTCACTTAACACCGCATCTTGTGGATTGACCTCACGTTCGCCTGCATTGGCTGAAATAATTAAAATAGGCACATTGGTAATATTATTTTGACGTAATAACCGTGCAGTTTCCCACCCGCCCATCAAGGGCATATTCAAATCCATTAAAATCAGGTTAGGCTGAAAAATAGGAACACGTCTTAAACAATCAATGCCCGACTCGGCTTCTTCAATAATAAAACCCAAAGGTTTTAGAAAATTAGCAACTAAGCCGCGGTCAACTGCTTCATTATCGACAACCAAAATTCGTTTTCGCTCGCCTTGATAGCCCGTAATCTGGTTGGAATAAACATTAGAAATTGGATGAACCACCTCTTTTGAAGGCAAATAAAATTTAATTTTAAACTGTGAACCTTGATTGAGTTGGCTACTCACAGATAGCTGCCCGCCAAGTAAATCGACCAATAATTTTACAATCGGTAGTCCGAGCCCTGTTCCAGTAAAGCCACCCTGAACCACATTACTGCCTCGTTCAAACGGATTAAATATTCGCTCTAAATCCGCTTCTGCAATGCCACAACCTGTATCTCTAATTTCAAAATAGGCCGTTTGAAAACGATATTCGACTTTCAAAGTAATTGTGCCGCTCGTCGTAAACTTTAAAGCATTGCCCAGCAAATTAATGAGTACTTGCTCTAAGCGTTTTTTATCGGTACGAACATAGTGCGGTAGGTTTTCTCCAATTTCATAAACAAACTGTAAATTCTTCTGTTCAAACTGTGGCTGAAACATTTGAATAATCTGTTCTATAAAATTTGGAAAATGCACATCCACCCCATTTAAAGAAATTTTGCCCGTTTCAATTCGTGCTAAATCTAGTAAACCGTCAATCAGTGAAGTTAGATGTTGCCCACTACGGCTAATCACCCCGAGCGCCATTTTGCCTTGTTCCGAGAGCTGCTCTTGTTTTTGAAGTAATTGGCTATAGCCCAAAATACTATTTAGAGGTGTTCGTAGTTCGTGGCTAATTCCAATGACATAACGGCTTTTTGCATCATTTGCTCGTTCTGCTGAAATTCGGGCATCTTGCAGGTCTTTCGAAGTGACTTCATGCGCAGCAATTTCATCAATCAATAATGCTGTTTGTTGATGTGTCTCGATTTCAGCATTACGGCGGCTTTCATCGTTTAGTACCAACCACCATGCCGCAACGCTCATTAATAAAAACAAGATGGTGTAAATTTTGACAAATAGCGTAAATAGCTGAGGAACTCCTTCAGCATTAATCGTTTCTAAATAAGCTTTTTCTTGGATATAAACCAGACTTAAACTCACCGCCAAAACAATAGAAAGTCCTAAAGTCATTAATAAATATAAACTGACCCGACTATTTAAACGACTGGCCCAACGTTCTGGTAAATAATGCCAGATGGCTTTTTTAAGTTGCACCGACCAACGTCCATCGGGTTTACATAAATCGTGGCAGCGTGCTTCAAGTGAACAGCATAGAGAGCAAATCGTACCGCTATAGGCTGGACAGCCCGCCATATCGGCAAGTTCATAGTCCCTTTCACATACAACACAGTTTGCAACCAAAGTTGCCTGAATTTTTTCAGGCTGGCGTGCAATGTAATATTTACCTTTGGTTAAGTAAGCAATGATAGGAACACATAACATCGCACTTCCCAGCGCAATAAAACTCGCCAAACCTTTCGCCATTAATCCGAAAAAGCCCAAATAGCTAAGCATCGATAGCACTGAAGCAATCAGTAAGGCACCCACACCTACAGGATTGATGTCATATAAATAAGCACGGCGAAATTCAATTCCCTTAGGGCTTAGACCTAAAGGTTTACAAATAATTAAATCGGCAACAACAGCGCCAATCCATGCCAAAGCGATATTGCTATATAGTCCCAAAATGCGCTCGACCGCATGGCTAATACCCATTTCCATCAAAACAATGGCAATAAAAACGTTAAAAAGAAGCCAGACAATTCGCCCCGGATGGCTATGAGTCAAACGGGCAAAAAAGTTTGACCATGCCAATGAGCCAGCGTAGGCATTGGTCATATTAATTTTAATTTGTGCCAAGCAAACAAGTGCCAACGTGAGAATTAAAGCAAGCTGCGGATTTGGAATAAATTGTTGATAGGCAACCCAATACAGATACGTCGGATTGTCTAGTTCAGAGACAGGAATAAACAGCTGAAAAGCCAAAACCATCAGCAACATGCCCATTAAAACTTTGAGAAACCCAAAAATAATCCAAGATGGACCACCTAAAAAAACGGCAAAAAGCCATGCGGTTCTATTCTGTTCTTGTTGCGGTAAGAAGCGTAAATAGTCGGCTTGCTCACCAATTTGGATCACAAATGAAAAAATAAGGGTGCACGCTGCACCAAAGTAATACAGATTAAAATCGGTCGAGTTTGAAACCGCACCAACAAAATGCAAGCTACTACTTAAAATTTGTGGCTGTTTCCAAAGTACAAAAAACCAAGGTAACAACAGCAACAAGAGCCAAATTGGTTGTGTGATTGCCTGAACTTTATTAATAAAACCAATACCTTTGACCACTAAAGGCAAAATCACTAATGCAGAAATTAAGTAACCAATAACTTGTGGAATGCCAAGTGCAAGCTCAAGTGCCATCGCCATGATTGCGGCTTCAAATGCAAGTAAAATAAAGGTAAAACTGGCATAAATCAGAGAAGTAATGGTCGAGCCAATGTAGCCAAAACCTGCACCACGAGTAAGCAAATCGACATCAACATTATATTTTGCAGCGTAGTAACTAATCGGCCAACTGGTTAAAAATATGATGGTACATACGACTATTGCCGCCCACAGTGCGTTGCTAAAGCCATACTGCCAAAGCATGGTCGCTCCAATGGCTTCCATAGCCAAGAAGCTAACTGTCGAAATTGCGGTATTGGTAACGGTCCAAGGCGACCATTTACGTACTGATGTGGGCGCATAACGGAGCGCATAATCTTCGATACTTTCATCTGCCACCCAAATATTATATTCACGGCGCGTTTTGATCACACGTTGTGGGGCTTGTTGGGGGCGTGAAGAATCTGGCATAACACTCATGTTTGGCTTGTGGCTGCATTAAACCCAGCAATCCTTATGCCAAAAGTCAATTATCATCGCAATTTCTTCTAATACGTACATATACGCAAAATAACGTATTTTCAATTTTTCCCAAAAATCACACACTCAAAACCATCAAAAAACAATGATCAATATTTGTGTTGATTGACCGAAAATGATTGGGAGATTGATGTTATGAGTGTATCTGAACATCCAAATCTGGACACTGTGCAAGGTACAGATTCACAAAAAGCAGTGAATGAAACCTTAGAAGATTATACTTTACGTTATGCTCCACATAGCTTTCGGCGCTGGAGCCCCAAAGTTGTTGCTATTACTGCACTTGGTGGTATTGCCTATCTTGCTGACTTTTCTATTGGCGCCAGTATTGGTATGTCTTATGGAACAACCAATGCGGTTTTCTCCATTTTATTTGCAGCAATTATTATCTTCTTAACTGGTATTCCTCTTGCCTACTACGCAGCACGTTATAACATCGACCTCGACTTGATTACCCGTGGCGCAGGTTTCGGTTATATCGGATCAGTCCTCACCAGTATCATTTTCGCCAGTTTCACATTTATTTTCTTTGCCCTTGAAGGTTCAATCATGGCGCAAGGGTTATTACTCGGTTTAGGTATTCCGCTTTGGGCAGGCTACCTCATCTCGACCGTTATGGTGATTCCGTTGGTGATTTACGGCATGAAAGCCTTGAGTAAATTACAAGTATGGACAACTCCCCTTTGGCTCATTCTCATGATTGGTCCTGTGGCCTATCTGATTTACCAAGAACCAACCTTAGTCAGCCAGTTTGCTACTTTTACAGGTAAAGAGGGTTTTGCGACTGTAGATATGGCCGCGATCATGTTAGGTGCTGGTATATGCCTGTCTTTGATTATGCAAATCGGTGAGCAAATTGACTACTTGCGCTTCATGCCGGCTAAAACAAAAGAAAATAGTAAAGCATGGTGGGCAGCTGTGATTTCAGCAGGTCCAGGTTGGGTAATTTTAGGGGCAATCAAACAAATTATTGGGGCATTTTTAGGTTTCTACTTATTAACAAAATTACCGGGTGTAAACAGTACTGAGCCTGTTCAACAATTTAATGCAGCCTTTCATGACATGCTTCCGGGCTGGGCTGCTCTAACACTTGCGGTTATTTTGGTGGTCATTTCTCAAATTAAAATTAACGTGACCAATGCTTACTCTGGTTCCCTTGCTTGGACAAGTGCCTACACTCGTATTAGCAAACATTATCCGGGTCGTATTGTCTTTGTGATGGTGAACTTGGCAATTGCCCTTGCCTTAATGGAAGGCAACATGTTTGCAGTACTCGGTAAAATCTTAGGGTTCTATTCAAACTTTGCGATTGCGTGGGTTGTGGTTGTTGCAACAGACATTTCAATCAACAAATATGTTTTAAAGCTTTCACCAAAAGAACCAGAATATCGTCGTGACATGCTATACAACGTAAACCCTGTTGGTATGGTTGCATTCCTTGTGTCAGCAGGACTATCGATTGCCGCATTCTTCGGATTACTTGGTAGTTTCTTGGCTCCTTACTCACCGCTTATCGCGCTTGTACTTGCCTTTGTATTAACACCAATCATGGGCTTATTAACCAAAGGAAAATACTACATCAAGTCACATGATGACGGCATTAAAGAACCACGTTTTGACGCTGAAGGTACACCAGTTGCAACAGTTTACCACTGCCGTGTATGTGAAGAAGGTTACGAGCGTCCAGATATTATGTTCTCTCATAAACATAACGGCACCATCTGCTCTTTGTGTAAAACACTTGATACCTAAAATATCCTTAAGACTAAAAAAGAAGCTTTAAAAAGCTTCTTTTTTTATCCCTAAAAATTTTAGCCAATCGGAAATAAACGTTCAGGCACGACATCTTTCATCACAATGGTTGAGATGAGCCGCTGTACGCTCGGAATAGCCGATAACTTTTCATCATATAGCCGTTGGAAAGCGGGTAAATCTTTAGCCACCACATGCAGCAAATAGTCTGGCTCACCAAATAAGCGCTGAGCCTGAATGATTTGCGGAATATCAATCACGGCATTTTCAAACTTCTCAACTGCCTGCTTATCACCTTCTTTAAGCGTAATAAAAACAATCGCTGAAAACTCAAATCCCACTAAGTTTGGGTCGAGTTCCGCCCTGTAGCCTTTGATGGCTCCTGACTCCTCTAAAGCCTTCACTCGTCGATGACATGGTGAAATGCTTAAGCCTACTTTTTCTGCCAATTCAGTAATAGATAATCGGCCATTTAACTGCAATTCAGCAAGAATCTTTTTATCTGTGCGATCCATTTAGAAAAATTTACCCCAAATGAGTGTGATATGAGCAAACATTTAAAAGCACATTCTAAATACATGAGCATATTATTTTCAACAAGTTCGAATGAATAGGAATTTTTTCTAAACCACGAGCGAAACCTTTGGAAAATATTTTGCCGAGATAAGCATATGGCTTTTAACATTTTTATTGCATTTTGGAGTGTCTCCATTCTTTTTATTATTACTCCTGGGGCAGACTGGGCCTATGCCATCTCGGCAGGAATTAAAGGCAAAGTCGTCGTACCTGCCGTTGCAGGTATGCTATTGGGGCACTTTATTACGATTTTATTGGTAGCAGCTGGTGTTGGTCTGCTTGTAGCAAATAACCCGACGGCTCTGATGATTCTTACTGTTGCGGGTTCTGCTTATTTATTATGGATGGGAATAAATTTATTACTTACCCCTCCTACTCCAAATCAGTCTGAGTCTGAAAAAGCTCAATCATGGTTGAGCTGGGCAACAAAAGGCATTTATGTGAGTGGCTTAAACCCAAAAGTTTTTCTACTCTTTTTAGCCTTGCTTCCTCAATTTATTGACACTACTGCTTCATGGACGGTGACTACGCAAATTATTGCTTTTGGTGTTGTCCACATGATTAGCTGCGCGATTATTTACTTAATGGTAGGTTACGGTTCACAAGCTATTCTAAAAAGCAGACCACAGGCAGCACGCTTAGTAGGACGGTTTTCAGGTGGTCTTATGGTAATCATCGCCACATGTTTATTGATTGGGCAAATTTAAAAATATTACTTAGCTTAGAGTTACTGGTCCCTATCTCGGATCAGTAACTAAAACCATAAAATATGAAAGCAACGCCTTATCTCATTCGTTTGAGGTTATAAGTCACGACTCCCCAAATAACCAGTTCTTGCCCTTCTTCAATATAAATATTTTGATAATCAGAGTTCTCTGCTTTTAGCCAAATTTTAGGTGGGTGGTAATTATTATCGATCATTAAACGTTTAACGGTAAAATCATTATCAATAAGCGCAATTACAATATCACCAGATTTAGCGGGAAGACTACGGTCCACAATAAGCGGATCATCAATATCAATTCCAGCGTCTAGCATTGACAAAGAATTTGCTTTGACAATAAATGTGGCATTTTCATTTCTAATTAAATATTCATTTAAATCGAGTGCTTGCTCAATATCATCTTGCGCTGGCGAAGGAAAACCCGCAGCAACACGTTCAGTAGCTAAAGGAATATGGTAAATTTTATCGTTGTTTGCATGGACCTGTTGAACCTTCAATTTTGAGCTAAAATCTGTCCGGTTGTCGGTTTTGACATTATTCAGTAACCAATTTTTGATAAAGTTCACTTGAGACTCAGGAACACGAATCACTTTTGTGGGTTCATTGAACTGTGCTTTACGACCGGCATTTTCACGGGCACCGCCATGCTCAAACTCGTTTTTCTTTGACATCTCGCCTCCATTTCACCGTTCAAATCCTACACAGACAATGTAACTTGAAAAAGTTACATTTTCAAGTTGACGAAATTTTTTTTTTTGCATAACAATAAATCCCATGATCAGATTTTAATCCATTTTGCTTTTAACAGGGATGTTTAAATCAAAATGGCAATTTGAAGAAAATCAAAACCTATTATGGGATAGTCCTGATTACTGACTGTTTTATGATTTTTATCAAATGAGATTCTGAACATTTAACATTCTGGTTAAATTCAGTTTTTTGGTATGGAGACATGCGAAATGAAAAATCAACGTGATGCAGTTTTAGGTTATGCAAATGAGCAACATGCTTACTATATCCGCCTCATTGAAAATGATGCGGTATTAGGCGAAAGCTATGGAATTTTCTGTGAAAATCCGGAAAGTGAAGCAGCAGAAAGTATTATGACCACCCTATTTTTAAAAAAATCTTTTTGGTTAAATGGCTCTGAATATCTTGATATTGTAAAAGGGCTACAACCACTCCCACAGTAAAGTAAATAAATTAAAAAACAAAGGAGGCAAAAGCCCCCTTTGTTTTTACAACACTATGCTTAAGACGTAAACCGTCCAGAGGCATCGCGTTTCTGATTTCGTGAATTTTGTCCACGACCATCATAATCATCGTCATCACGACTGCGACCAAGGCCTCGACCACTTGACCGACCACGATCGTCGTCATCACGGCTGCGGCTACGACCTCGGCCACCTGAGCGTCCACGATCATCATCGTCGTCATCATCACGGTTGCGGCCTCGACCTCGACCACCTGAGCGGCCTCCGCGATCATCGTCATCGTCGTCATCATCACGGCTGCGGCCACGTCCTCGACCACCTGAACGGCCACGATCGTCATCATCGTCGTCATCACGACTACGACCTCGGCCTCGACCACCTGAGCGGCCTCCGCGATCGTCATCATCATCGTCGTCACGGCTACGACCACGACCTCGGCCACCTGAGCGGCCACGATCGTCATCATCGTCGTCGTCATCACGGCTACGACCTCGGCCTCGACCACTTGTACGGCCACGATCGTCATCATCATCTTCATCACGGCTACGACCACGTCCTCGACTACTTGAGCGGCCACGATCATCATCTTCGTCATCATCACGGTTGCGGCCTCGACCTCGACCACTTGAACGGCCGCGATCATCGTCATCGTCGTCATCATCACGGCTGCGGCCACGTCCTCGACCACCTGAACGGCCACGATCGTCATC